>DATJQP010000077.1:0-41080 GCA_035505655.1 Bacteroidota bacterium | reverse complement strand
GTCCTCTCCTCAAATTTGTTCAACCCGCGCGCCGTCCCCACCCAAATTACTCCAATCCGATCTTGATAGATGGACCTGATCTCGTCGTTGCTAAGACTTAACGGGGTGTTGGGCTCATTGAAATATTTCTTGAAATTCATCGTTCTCGGATCAAGCCTGTTCAGTCCCCGGGTTGTGCCCACCCAAAGAAGGCCCTCCCGATCTTCGCACAATGACCAGACGGTATTGTCGCTGAGGCTGTTGGTGTCGGCAGAGTGTGTGAAGACCGTGAATTCTTTTCCGTCATATCTATTCAGGCCATTATCCGTCCCAATCCAGATAAATCCCTGTTTGTCTTGTGTAATAGCGCGCACCAAGCTGTTCGAGAGTCCTTGCTCGGTTGAAATTCTTTCGATCGAAATTGTCACACCGGATAAGCGAGGGGTCTGAGCTCTCAGCGTTTGCGCGATGACGAATAGAGAGATGATGAGAATGACAACTTGAGTGCGATAACTCAGGAGACCCGTCTGTTGAAAACCATTTCGTTGTGACAAGAGGAGCATTTTCCGCTTGTCCGAATGTTCAGGGTTTGATTCTATAGCGTGAAATCTCTTGAATCGGAAGAATCAAATATTGATTGACCTCTGTAGCGATCTCTTGCAGTCTCCAACAGCTTGTTCTCAGGAATAAAACATCAAAGCCTCTGCCAGCTTTCGCCAACAGAGGCTTCTAAATTCCCTTCACTTTTTATTACCAACACTTAGGAGTCCCCTGCTGAGACGGGCTGGGGCCATAGTATCTGCGGGCAAATATAGGTTTGTCCGGAGGGAATGTCAACATGCCAAAAGAGAAATGCCCAAATCACTTTGGGCATTCTGAAGGGTTTTTCAGGCGAACCAACCCTGCCTTATCACTTGAGAAGCGGCGGAGTTTTGAAAACACATCAGGGTTAAGAAAAAGGGCCAACCCGTTCTTCTCCATCCCGTCTGCGCTTCGCTCCGACAGGATCCTGAAAACACATCAGGGTTAACAAAGAGCGCTAACCCTGTAACGACCCAACCCCGCCCAAAAAATGGCGGGGTCCTGAAAACAAATCAGGGTTAGCTTAAAACGCTAACCCTGTGTGTTTTCGGAGCGGGGCCGAAGGGACTCGAACCCTCGACTTCCTGCGTGACAGGCAGGCGCTCTAACCAAACTGAGCTACGACCCCGAATTTCTTATCAACAACGACAACTTTAACGAGGATCTCTGCGACCCCAAATTGCCGGTTGCTTAAGCAATAGTCCAATATAGGGAAATTCCCCCCAGATTGCAATCGCATTTATTGAAAAGCGTCAAGCTGGCTCTGCAAGAGCGTTGACAAATCTTCAGGCCTGTCCCATACAATCGGTGAGTCCTGGAAATAGGTCGCAGCTTGTTTCCCGACATATTGTTCGTAACCCGACGTCTTGATCGTCAGGAAAGGAGTCCACACGGCGTTGTCCCCTCCCTGGCCACGCAGAAACTTGCCACTCAAGAAGTAGGTGGCTTCTCCGCTTGAACTCTTGACGTGTCCGACCAGCACTTCCCGAAAGTGGAGGGGGCCCGACGGACCGTGAGAATGAAAGTCAGTCGCCGCGGAGACGATCAGGAAATGCACGACCGAGTCTGTCGACGCTTTCCGCGAATCGGGAGCGACGACCGTCGCGCGAGCCTCGGTCCCGGATTGAGCGCGGGCGGCCGGGGTCATGGCAAAGGCCGCCAGAGTGACGACTGTAAGGATGCCTGCAAAAGGTCGCATAGTCCTCAATGAAGATTGCTGAAGTCAGGTTGAGTCCCGGCCGAAGATGCGATCCGGGCTGGCTTGAGTTTAGAACTACGCCGGGTGCACTTGAGTTCCGCCAAAACTGTTGTGAACCGACTTTTCAGGAGGTCTTGTGCCAGCGGTCAACCTACCGCCTTTTTAAGAAGCGCAACAATTCTCGCCTCCTCCGCTGGCTTCAATTCCCTAAGAGCGAAGGTGGTCGGCCACATGGCCCCGTCATCCAGATTGGCCTTGTCGCTGAAACCGAGGGTTGCGTATCTCGACTTGAATTTCTCCGCGGCCTGGAAAAAACAGACGACATTTCCCTCCCTGGCATAGGCGGGCATGCCGTACCAGGTTTTCGGCCATAGCTCCGGCGCTTGGGCCTTGATGATCTCGTGGATCCGTTTAGCCTTCGAACGATCGGGTTCCTTCATCGCGGCAATCGCCGCAAGCGCAAGCTTCTCTCCTTCGGCCTTGTCTTTATTCGCTCGCGCTTCTGCCTTCACTTCCAGAGCACGGGCCTTCATCGCTGCCTTTTCGTCGGCGGTGAAGCTGGCGGAGTTCTTGCCTCCGGCTCCTGGGTTCGCGGAGGATCTTTGTGATCGCTTCGTCGTGGCCATGGGAATTTCCTCCTCGGTTAATTCTCCTAGATGATCTTATAGATCGCATATGACCTTCTCGCCATGCGCGCCATCGTCTTCCTGCCTGATCTCTCCACTTTCATCTGCCTCCCAGCGAGAAGCTTCATCTTGGAAGAAGGAATATCCAGGTCAAATTCCGCATCGACCTCTTGACTGGAAGGGTTCAGTGCCACGAGGATGACATCCTTCTCTTTTGCCCTGGCAAAGATCAAAGGATAGTGATCCTTCTTCGCATAGAGCGGAACGAACTCCGCGTACGCCGCAAGGGCCGGCTCCGAGTGTTTCAGACGGATCAAGCGACGCGTCCTATTGAGAAGCGAATCGCTTTTTCCTTCGGCCGCTTCAACGGTTGGTGCATCGGCCGAAGGATCGACAGGTAGATAGAGCTTCTCCTCCGCGGCTGTCGAGAAACCAAGGTTCTTCCCGGGAGCCCACTGCATCGGCGTGCGAGCTCCGTTCCGGGGACGATAGGCTCCCTCGACCTGCGGCCATTCCTCGGGCATCTGGCGCATCCCGATCTCGTTTCCATAATAGACGAAGGTCACTCCGGGCATCGTGAGCCCAAAGGCGTAGATGATTTCGAGATCGTCGTCGCTTCTCTTGTTTCCCAGTCGAGCGTTGTCATGATTTCCAAGCGGCAGGGAGATGTACCCCTTCCCCTTTGTCCGCTCATACTGCTCCATGAAGCGGGAAAGAAAATACGTGATGTTTCCTTTCCCTTCAACGTCAAAATAGCTGTGCCCTTCCGAATAGCCGTTGAGAATCCTCCAGCTTTCCTTCTGAAACAGGTCGTTGTATCCGTCGAACCAGTGGAAGAAATCTGCATGGAAACAGCCGTCGAGCGCAGACTCGGGGTACGACCACTCCGAGATCATGAACGCCTCGGGGTATTCCTGTTTGAGTAGCCCCCGTATCTCGGTCCAGAACTGCTTCGTCAGTCTGTCGTGATTGGCAAAGTATTGCCCTGACCCATCGGCACTTTTTCTCTCCTCGGCCGCCGACGACTTCACCAACGCTCCCGCCATGTCGGCCCGAAATCCATCCGCCCCCATCTTTAGCCAGAACCGGAGTACGTTCTTCATCTCCTCCCGCATCGCTCTCACATCCGGATGATCGCTCGGGAGTTCCCACTGTTCATCGGGATCGGGGAGCGCGAATCCATAATTGAGCGCGGGTTCGCTGTAGTAAAAATTCAACATGTACTGGCCGTTGCGCGTTCCGTACCCCTTAATGAACGCGTTGTCAAATTGCTTCGGCGGGTTCTTCCAGATATTGTCAGTCCAGATGTACCAATTCGAGTACTTGTTCTTTTTCTGCTCTGCGGATGCCTTAAACCATTGATGCTCGATTGACGTGTAACTGGCGACAAAATCGATCAGGATCTTCAACCCCTTTTTATGGGCCTCTTCAAAAAGTCTCCGCGCATCCGCGTTCGTGCCGTACCGTGGCGCCACCGTGTAGAAGTCCGCGATGTCGTAGCCTCCGTCCCCGAAGGGCGAGACGAAGAACGGGTTGATCCAGACGGCATCGACGCCGAGGCTGGCGACGTAGTCGAGCTTTTGGATGATGCCGGGGAGATCTCCTATTCCATCCCCGTTCGAATCATAGAAACTCTGTGGGTAGATCTGGTAAAAGACCGCGTTGTGGACCCATGACGGGGTATCGGGAGGAATGGCATACTTTCCCGTGATCTGCGACGATGTCCACTCTTGTTGGACATTGTCACTTCCCGAATCCGTAGTGGAACCAAACGCTTCCGCGAAAAGGTTTGAGGCTTTCGAGGTTTTTGCGAGCCCCGCGACAGCTGCCACGGAGCCTAATCTTCCCAGGAACGAGCGCCGGCCGGTATTGAAATTCATTTTTGAAACTCCGATGGATGAAACGTCAGCGGTAGTTGGAATCGTCCACGTGACTCAGATCGGTCGAGTCGCTCAGGACACCAAGCGTGACGATCGCGAAGGTGTAGACCAATGTACCCGGTTCAAGATGTCCGCCGAAGACTTTCGCCGTGTCGGCAAAGGTCGCATGAGCATGGATCCGCACCTGAATGACGTATCCGTTCATCGAGGTCAGATCCGCAGGAGAATCTGACTGTTTGACAAAGAGATTCTTCGTCGGAAATTGGGTGTTTCCGACAACATGATAGTGGTAGGACGTGACGGATCCGATCCCCGAAAGAATGACCGCGTTGGAGATATGATTCTTCTTCACTCCTTCTTCGATTCCCGCAAGAAGGTCGGTGCCGTACTTCACCCGCAGAACAACCACCCGCTCGAACCTGGATTCGACGCCGTAGACAATCGGTACGGAATCGGGTTTTGACCCCAACTTCGTCAAGGCGGCCTGCTGAGCTTTGAGACTCCCTGCCAGGAGCAGGAGTGAGACGAGAAGAATATGCGACCGCATCCTCCCTCCTTCCAGAGTTGTTCCTAGAAATTGAAATTATCCGGATCGGCGTCGATCCGTTCGTGGCGGTCGAGCCGGTCGATGGCTTGCATGTCTTCCGGCGAAATCTCGAAATCAAAGATTTGTGAATTGGAAACTATCCGCTCCTTCTGAACCGATTTCGGAATCGTCACCACCCCCTTCTGAAGGTTCCACCGGAGGACAACCTGGGCGACATCCTTGTTGTACTTCTCGGCCATCGCCTTCAACTCGCGGACCTGGAAGGCTCGCCCACGCATGAGGGGACTCCACGATTCGTACTGGATCTGGCGTTCGCAGCAAAAGTCGACAAGCGTCTGCTGGACCAGGAAGGGATGGAACTCGAGTTGGTCGACCATTGGCGCGTCTTTGCACACCCTGAGAACATCCTCAAGATGATGCTGGAGGAAGTTGCTGACGCCGATCGACCGGACAACTCCCTGCCGATACAGCTCCTCCAAGGCCTTCCACGTCTCGACGTACTTCCCCTTCACCGGCCAGTGAACCAGGTAGAGATCGAGACGGTCAAGGCCGAGCAATCGGAGGCTCCGTTCGAAAGCCCGCATCGTCTTGTCATATCCCTGATCGGAGTTCCACACTTTGCTCGTGACGAAGATCTCGTCGCGAGGGAAGCCGCTTTCACGGACCGCCTCCCCCACTCCTTTTTCATTTCCATAGAGCGCCGCAGTGTCGATGTGACGATACCCCGCCTCGAGGGCCCACCGGACCGCCTGCTTCACTTCCGTTCCCTCTTTGGCAAGAAAAACGCCGAGTCCAAGATAGGGCATTTTCACGCCGTTCCTGAGAGTCACTCTACCGCCGATGTCGGTGATCTTCATGCCTACCGGATCACTTTGATCGTGACCACCTGATTCCTCGCGGTCGGCACTTTGACGACGTTTTTCTCGAAGCTGACCGGCTGGCCGCTCGCTTCAAGGAAGTTCGACATCGTGACGCTCTTCGGGATGAATGGAAGGGTCAGAACCGCCTCCGATTCCTTTCCCTGGGTGTCGTACCACTGGACAATCCACCCGTCTCCTTTTTCTTCTTTCTTCATCGTCGTCAGGACAAGGTTGGAAGGTTCCAGTTTCACGAATGAGCCGGACTCAGCCAGTTTCCCTCTGTGCGGCGTGGTCATCCTGACGATGAGAGGGTTGTTGAAATCGTATCCGACCGCTTCGGTGTTCGCCTCCCGCCACGTACCGGAGTGAGGATAGATGCTATATTCGATCGAGTGCTTGCCGCGATCGGCCGTCGGGTCCGGCCACCTGGGAGAACGAAGGAGCGACAACCGCATCGTCTTCCCCTTGATGTCGTAGCCGTATTTCGAGTTGTTGACGAGACTCACTCCATAGTCGCTTTGAGAAACGTCGGCCCAGCGGGCGTCGGGGACCTCCACCTTCGCCGTCTCCCAACTGTTGCGCATCTGGGTTGACCGCTGGATCGAGCCGTACGGAATCTCGTACGTCGCCAGGGTGTCCTCGATGCTCAGGGGGAAGGCAACTTTCAGCATCGTATGTTCCTCCCACCAGTCGACGTCGGTCCTGAAATCGATTCGCCCGATGCCATTGTAAAGGATGACATCTTGTGTGAAGAAAGAGCTGGGGAAGTCATGTGTCGGGTAGTCCCTCTGGAAACTCGGTCCAAGGCAATCCCTCACGATCCGGATGACAGTCCGGACGGGACCACGCTCGACGACCGAGATGCTCCGGAGGTGTGACGGATATTCCTGTCCAGTCAGACCGATGTTCCACGCATCCCACTGCTTCGGCTTGTCTTCGAGCAGTTGGAGACGATTTCCGGAGCCCCCGAGGATTTCCCGGTTGTTCTTCTTGTCGAAGATGCTTGTCACCCACCCCGAATCGGTTCCAACGGTCACCCGGAAGTATTCGTTTTCGATGGCAGCGCCGTTCTGCTCCGGCGCGGCGATCTCTGCTTTTTCCGATCCTCTCCGAAGCTCGTAGGTCTTATAGCCGAGAGACGGAATCGCGTCGGCAATAAAGATGAGATCGCGTTTCAGCAATCCTTTGTCGATGATCTGTGAAGGGATGGTTTTTCCTTTGGAATCGACGACCGAGTATGCGCTCTGGTCTCCTTCAGGAAGGTGGAGCGTGGCAACGTCGGTCCGCTCCCATGCCAACGGATTAAAGACCACGAAGGGTTTCCCCTTGCTGACCTTCGAGGTGTTGATGCCATCCTCGATGGCCTGGAGCGATTTGTCGAGCGTGTATTTACCGGCTCGCTCGACATCCTTGTATTTCTCAGTCGCGTCGATATAGTTCTCGCGGATCCCGGAGCCGGGGAGAATATCATGGAATTGATTGAAGAGGACCTTTTTCCAGGCGTCGTCGAGAAGAGTCTCATCATACTGAGCACCGTACAACGTCGCGAGGCTCGAGAACTTCTCGGCGCTCGTGAGGAGCGCTTCGTCCCGCCTGTTGTACATCTTCATGTTTGCCTGAGTCGTGAAGGTCCCCTGATGATACTCGAGATAGAGCTCATCCTTCCAGGTCGGAATGTCGGCGGGGTTCTGCTCCCTCAGCCAGTTGAGGTACTGGGTCGCGGAACAATACTCCACCCGCGGATAGATATCCAGGTGTTTGAGGCGATCGATACGATCGAGCATTTCGGGTGTGGGTCCGCCACCATGATCTCCCACTCCGAAGAGGACCATCATTTTCGTGAAGCCCGTGGCCGCATCGAATTGCCGGGTCCAGTCGGCGAGCTGGAACGGGTTGTTGATCTCGTTCACATAGTCGTACGGAAAATAGGTCAGAATCCGCGAGCCGTCGGGTCCTTCCCACCAGAAGACGCGGTACGGGAAGATGTTTGTCTCGTTCCATCCGATCTTCTGAGTGATGAATGCGTCGATGCCGGCATCCTTGTAGAACTGCGGCATATTCCAGTTGTAGCCGAATGAGTCGGGATTCCAGCCGATCGTAACATCAACACCGAATTTGTCTTTGAAGTACTCCTTTGAGAGGAGAAGGTGGTGCATCCATGACTCGCCGCTCGGGAGGTTACAATCGGGTTCGACCCACATCCCTCCGACAATCTCCCATCGACCTTCCTTCACGCGCCGTTTGATTTGGTTGAAGACGTCTGGGTACTTCTGTTCCATCCAATCATAGTACGCCGCCGCGCTCTGGGTGTAGGTGAAATCGGGGTGGGCGTCCATCATCGTGAGGACGGAAGCAAAGGTGTTGTGGCAGATTTCGACCGTCTCTTTGTCCCTCCAGAGCCAGGCTGCATCGATGTGCGCGTTCGACGCGAAACAAAGAGTGAACCGCTTGGAGAACTCGGCGACAGGAGCGAGCCGTGCCCGTACGGAATTGAGCGACTCGACAAACTTTGTCATCGTCGGAAGGCGGAGGGCGTCGACATCGAGTTTTGCGACTTCGGCCTGCAACAGAGCGTTGAGCCGTTTCTTCTCATTCTTGTCAATTTTGGACCGATCGACACCGTAGTCGTGAGTGAGCGACCCGTACGAGGTTCCCTGTTTTGTATCGAGACTCAGGAGCTCCTGACCGACCTCGATGCTGAGGGAGAAATCCTCAATACTCTGTCTGAGCGAATCGGTATTTTCGGTTTCCACGTCGGCCCGAAGGATCCTTAGCGGCCCCCCCGTGTTGATCGCGCGAATGGCGATAAGGAACCTGTCACCGGGCTTCGCATTGTTCGTGAGGACAAAGGTACCGTCCCAGGGGAAATACCCCTTCGAGACGCCGTTGATCCACATGTAGCCGTAGTCGTCGACCGACACCAGGAGCTTCACCGCTCCGCTCACCCGGTGCCCGAGGATGTTCTCCGGGAGGACGATTTCCCGGCGAAGCCAGCACGAATCGGGATAGACGTTCTCCCCGAGTTTCAAGTTTATCCACTTGGAATCGTCGAACCCTGACGTTGTCGGGTCGCCGGCGATCTCGCCGGACTTCAGGTCCGGGCTCATCTTCCAGTTGTCCATTGAAAGGATGGCAAGGGAGTCGAGAGCGCTTTTCACTCGATCCACGTTCGTCTGAGCGGCGCTGATCGAACAAAGGAACAGGATAAGTAGAAACGATGGCAATCTTTTCATAGAAGCTCCTGAATGGTGGGCAAATGTAGAGAAAGTCGGCGCGAGATTCAAGAGTTCGAAGACACGAGTCCAAAGCCCTGAGTCCAAAGTCCAAGGTCGTTGATTCCTGGTTCGCAGTTCTTGACTCATGGCCACAAGTCTAATGGCCAAGTTTCCTGAGCCTTTCTCCTTTCTACTTACTCCCTTCTCCTTACTCCTCACTTCTATCTTATCTGTTTTCTCTTTACATTGCGACCGGCGGAGAGGAGACTCACCGCACGCACCGCGTACCACACTCCGGAGACAAGACAATGAGCAAGTCAAAAATCAGACGTATCGCGATCAACACCGGCGGCGGAGACGCACCGGGCCTTAACGCAGTCATTCGAGCAGCCGCAGTCGCTGCGGAAAAACGGGGCTGGGAAGTTATCGGCATCCGCGACGGCTACAACGGTCTCTTCCTTCCCGAACGATACCCGGAAGGTGGACTGATCCGCCTCACCCATGATAAGGTACGGGGAATCACACACCTCGGAGGGACGATCCTCGGAACGACGAATAAGGGGAATCCGTTGAAGTACCCGACGCAGGATAAGAAGGGAAATTGGTACGAAAAGGACCGGTCGGGCGAGATCATGAAGGCATTCAGGAAGCATAAGATCGATGCCCTCATCGCGATCGGCGGGGACGGATCTCTTTCGATCGCCAACGAATTCGCGAAGCAGGGACTCAAGGTCATCGGAGTCCCGAAAACGATCGACAACGACCTCGACCAGACGGTCATTACCTTCGGGTTCGACACGGCAGTCTCCTTCGCGACCGAGTGCATCGGGAAACTCCATTCCACCGCACAGGCTCACCAGCGGGTGATGGTCGTTGAAGTCATGGGACGGTATGCCGGATGGATCGCCCTCAACAGCGGCGTCTCAGGAACGGCCGACGTGATCCTGATCCCGGAAATCCCTTACGACATCAACAAGGTCTGTGAAAAAATCCGGGCTCGCGACAAAGCCCATCGTTATTTCTCGATCGTCGTCGTCGCCGAGGGAGCCAAGCCCGCCGGAGGCAAAACGTCGGTTGTCGAGAAAGAGCTGGGGCGCGCGGAGCGACTCGGAGGCATAGGCGAAACCGTCGCGCATCAGATCCAGGAGATCACCGGAAAAGAAACCCGCCTCGTCGTCCTTGGGCATCTCCTCCGTGGAGGAACTCCGACGACGTTCGATCGCCTCATCTCACTGAGGTTCGGCGCGGCGGCCATTCGCGCTTTGGAAGAGGGGCAATCGGGAGTCATGGTGGCCCTCGATCCGCCGACCGTCCGGTACGTCCCGCTGGCCGATGCAACGCACAGGATGCGAGTCGTACCGACAGACTGCGACACGATCCTCACAGCGCGGGACCTCGGCACGAGCTTCGGCGACTAAATCGCGCCGCCTCGCCCTGCGATCGAATACGCTCGCCGTGCGAACACCGACGTTGTTACCTGCAACATTTGGCAGAGACTATCATGAAAGAAAAAGCCGCAGCACTCAAGCACTCCCTAACTCCTGCACCCCGACACGCTCCGCTCCCCGTGGACAAACTCCGGTGGCACATCGACCCGAAGAAGCTGAAAGTGAAGCTTTCGAGTGAGTTGACACCGAGCAGGGACATCGTCGGGCAGGAGCGCGCCCTCCGTTCGCTCCGCGTCGGACTCGAGATGAAGCATTTCGGGTACAACATTTTTCTCACCGGCCTTTCAGGGACCGGAAGAACGACGACGATCAAAAGGATGCTTCAGCGGTTCGAATCGACCCAGGCCGAGCTGAGCGACATTTGCTACGTCTTCAATTTCAAGAACCCCGACATGCCCCGCGCCCTCAGGTTCTCTGCCGGCGATGGAAAGGAGTTCAAGGAAGAGATGGACACCTTCATCGAGGAGCTCTTCCGGAACATACCGGCAATGTTCGAGAGTCAGCGGTACCAGACAGCCCGCAAATCGCTCGCGGAGCACTTCGGCGAAAGACAAAAGAGTGTCCTGACGGAATTCGAGAAGAAGGTCGAGCAGAATGGGTTCAGCCTGATCCAGGTGCAGGTCGGTTCCATCGTCAGGCCGGACATCGTGCCGGTGGTAGACAACAAGCCGGTGAGCGTTGAGCAGCTCGACCTCCTCGTCCAAAAAGGTGAGTTCCCCCGCGAAAAGTACGAGGCGATGAGGTCAAACTATGCCTCGCTCGAAAAACAAATGGCGACCGTCTTCCGTGAGCTTCAGAATATCGAACGGAAGATACAGGATTCCCTACGGGACCTCGACATGAGGATGGTCACTCCCCTCATCGACGGAGGGATCGAAAACCTCAAGACACAATTCCCCGACGAAAAGATCGGCCGCCATCTCTCCGACATCAGGGATTTCCTTCTCGAGCATCTCGACCATTTCAAGAAATCGTCGGAGCCCGGGGAGAAGCAAGACGCGAAAGCGGATGACGGAGTGCGGCGGAAACTTGAGGTTAACCTCATCGTCGACAACTCCGGTTCAAAAACCGTCCCTATCGTCGTCGAGACGGACCCGAAGCATAAGAACATCTTCGGGACCATCGAGCGGCAGTTGGAACAGGGAGGCGTCTGGAGGGCCGATTTCACGCACATCAAGGCCGGTTCGCTCCTTCGGGCCAACGGCGGCTACCTCGTCCTCAACGCCCTCGATGCGCTCGTCGAGCCGGGGGTGTGGCAGGATCTCAAACGCACGCTGCGTACCGGCAAGATGGAAATCCAAAGCTACGAACCGATGTTTGGCTTCTCAGCATCCGGGATGAAACCCGAGCCGATCGAGCTCGACCTCAAGGTAATCATGATCGGCGATGCGGAGATCTATCGCCTCCTCTATTTCAGGGACGAAGACTTCAAAAAGATATTCAAGATCAGGGCCGACTTCGATTTCGAGATGCCGCGGAACGGGGGGGCGGTCGGCGAGTATCTCCGCTTCATCGCGATGATCTGCCAGGACGAGGGGCTGCTTCCCTTTGACGCACCGGCCATGGCAAAGATCGTCGAGTTCGGCGTGAGACTCGCGGGACGCCAGAAGAAGATCTCGACACGGTTCAATATCATCACCGACGTCATTCTGGAGTCGAATTATTGGGCGGCAAAGGAGAATGCATCGGCGGTTTCCGCAAAGCATGTTGCGAAGGCCATCGACGAGAGGACGTATCGCGTGAAGCTCGTCGAGGACAAGATCCAGGAGATGATCGTCGACGGCTCGATCATGATCGACACCAGGGGGGCCGTCGTGGGACAAGTCAACGGCCTTTCAGTCTACGACGTGGGGGAACACGCTTTCGGGAGGCCCTCCCGAATCACGGCGCGGACCGCTCTCGGTCGCACCGGCATCATTAACATCGAACGGGAGGCTGCTCTCAGCGGGCCCACGCACAACAAGGGGGTCGCGATCATCGGAGGGTTTCTCCAGAGCAGGTTCGCACAGAACAAGCCGCTCGTCGTCAACGCCAGCATTACCTTCGAGCAGTCGTATGGCGGGGTCGATGGGGACAGCGCTTCCTCGACGGAAATCTATGCCATCCTCTCGAGCCTTTCCGGCCTGCCGCTGCGACAGGATATTGCCGTGACAGGTTCCGTGAATCAAATGGGGGAGCTCCAGCCGATCGGCGGCGTCAACCTGAAGATCGAAGGATTCTTCGACGTCTGCCGTGCGTACGGCCTTACCGGCAAACAAGGGGTCCTCATCCCTGAGCAGAATATTGGCGACCTGATGCTTCGTGAGGATGTCGTGGATGCTGTCACGCAGAAGAAATTCCACGTCTTCGCGGCCCGCACGATCGACGAGGGGATCGAGATCCTCACCGGTATCGAAGCCGGGAAAGACCGCAGAGACGGTTCCTTTCCGTCGGGAACGGTCAATGCTCTGGCCGACGAAAAGCTGACCCGCTTCAGCCTTGCATGGCGGGAGTTCGAGTCCCGGCCGCGATAATCCTCTTCCATCCCTCCGAAGATCCCCAGGGAACAAATATTCCCCCCGAACGTCTATATCCTCAACGATGGGCCGACGAAGAGGTGTCATTCAACAATCACGAGGAGTTACCATGAAACACATTGCGTTCGCCGTTCTTGCGCTGCTCGCGTTCTGCGGAATCGATGGAAGCCGGGCCACGGCGCAGGAAAAAGAAAGGGATGTGAGCGTTGTGACCGTGGGCGGTCACTCGAAAGGGGGATGGCTGGGGGTGGCCATTCAGGACGTTTCATCCCGTCTTGCAAAAAAGAAGGGATTGAAAAGCGACGAGGGAGCGTACGTCAGCGATGTCGTCGACAACAGCCCCGCAGATTCCGCGGGGATCAAGGAAGGTGATGTCATCGTTGAATTCAACGGGAAGAAGATTCAGGATGCCGACGACCTTCTGCGGGCGGTCCAAAAGACAAAGCCGGGGACGAAGACTTCAATCCTTGTCATGCGCGGAGGGGACAAAAAGACGATGGACATCGCGATCGGACGCGAACGGAGACCGAGGCATGGTGAGTCCTTTTCGATGACAATGCCGCCGATGGCTCCGCATGTTCAGGTCTTCAGCCACACCGGCCGATGGGGACTTGAGCTTTCCGAGCTCAACGAACAGCTCGGCGAGTATTTCGGAGCCCCGAACGGGCACGGCCTTCTCGTCGAACGAGTCGACAAGAAAAGCGCCGGCGCCAAGGCAGGATTCAAGGCAGGTGATGTCATCACGAAGGTCAACAAGAGTGCAATTGAGGATATGTCCGATCTCAACGACGCTCTTGAGGATGCCGGGGATGCGGAAAAGGTCGATGTCGAGGTGTTGCGAAAGGGCTCGACCCAGAACCTCAGCGTCGAGGTCGGCGACGACGACGACCCTTCTTCCTTCAACTACAGGTTCGAAGGAATGCCGGGAGGGAACATGAACGGTTTCCAGTATTTCAATACTCCCGACATGGAACGGATGCGCATCGAGCTTCGCAACCAGCTTCCGCAGCTTGACGGATTACGAGAGAGGATAGAAGATTTCAGAAATTCGATGACCCGCGTTCGGGTCTAAGGAGGAGCCCGCGCAGAGAGGCGGCCCGCAACGGCCGCCTCTTTCGTTCTTACCCCTGATCCAGCATCTCCTCATTCCCTTCCGCGCTTGAAGCGACCGTCTCACACGCAGACATCACCCCGGCTTGGTGTGCCCGCTTGTCTATGACCGGAATCCCCCGCCTAACAAGCTTCCTGGTTGCCCGCCAATGGTCCGCGGGCATGAGGTGCGGTGTCTGGATCATCCGATTTCTTTCCGGATTTTCCACCCGATCGTGGCTAAGGCAGATCTCTGCTGGAAACCTTTACACATAACTCGCCGATCTGGCACGTCGTTCTTACATCCTTCATCTTACATCTTATATCTTAAATCTTATTTTTTGCCTCCTGTCTTCTGTATTCTTTCCCCAATGACATTGTTTCCTTTCAATCTTTTCCGTAATTTTTGAATGAATTTGTGGCTCATGAGCGAGCCGGATTGCATTCGTTCACGAAAGAGAAGCGGAATACAGAATGACCTTTCGGAGAGGGATATGGGGAGTGATGATCGTCGCGTTGGCTTTGATCCTGAGCCCTCTCGCATTTGCTGGAGAAACTGCCACCGACTCGGTCGTGGAGGCGCCTGTTGTTGCCACGGATAGTGTCCCTCCTCCCTTGCTCGGACCTGACCTGACCGGCCCCCCGACATGGCACGGGATGGTGACGAATCTTCCAGGGGACTGGATGAAGTACTACAGGGCGACGTTCCGTGAAGAAGAGATCGGGTACTACGGAGGGATTGCGGTTGTCACGGGGGTGCTCGTTGCCACCGATGACAGAACGTATCAATTCTCAAAGCGCCTCAACAGCACCTACCCTACTGTGAAGACGCTGAGCAACTTCTTCGCGAATGACTTCGGCGACGGGGCCGCTCAAATGACCCTCGCGGCCGCGTATGCCGCCTATGGTCTGACCTTCAGCAATGACCGGGCCCTTCGGACCGCCAGCCAGACCGTGCAGGCACTTCTCTCGGGAGGCCTCGTCGTCCAGGTTCTCAAACATATCACCGGGAGGGAGAGTCCGTACGTTTCGTCTTCTCCGACCGGGATCTGGCGCTTCTTTCCGAACCAGTATTATTACGCGAAACGGGTTCCGCATTATGATGCCTTTCCCTCCGGGCACCTTTGCACCTCGACTTCCACGGTCATCGTCATCGCCGAAAACTATCCGGAGATCACCTGGATTCGACCGGTTGGATACACGCTCCTTGGTCTGATAGCCGTCAGCATGGTCGACATCGGGATTCATTGGTACAGCGATTATCCCCTTGCACTGGCGATCGGGTACACTTTCGGGATGATTGCCGTCCATCCCAACGGGTACGACGTGTGGCACTTCGGGCAGGACAACGCGGGCTCCGTCAAGCTCTCCGCCTCTCCAATGCCGGGCGGCGGAGCCGGCTTAACGGCAAGCGTCAATCTTCGGTAGGATCCCCCCTCCGCTATCCTTTCTGGACGAGATATCTCTTGATCTTCTGTGTCGTGGTTTTCTCGAACTCCTGTTCCCGGATCGAGAATTTTCTTATCTGTTTGTGAGAGGGAATCTGGGCGTTCGTCTTTTTCACCTCCTCGGCGATCGACTCATGAATGAGGTCGGGGGTGATCTTGACCTTCTTCAGCTCGGAGAGCTCGATAAACGCCTCCGCATCGACGACGATCTGCGCCGAGATGATTTCGCCAAGTTTCGGATCCTCTTCTCCGTAGACGTATGATTCGAGGACAAAGGGGCTCCTGTTGAGAACATCTTCAACCTCTTCGGGGAATACATTCTTCCCGCTTTTTGAAATGATGACGTTCTTCTTCCTTCCGCAGATGTGAAGGAAACCGTCCTCGTCGATCTTCCCGAGGTCCCCCGTCTTGAACCATCCGTCCTCAAAAGTATTCCTGGTCGCCTCGTCGTTTTTGTAGTATCCAATCATGACGTTCGGTCCCTTCGCCCATACCTCCCCCACCCCCTCGGCATCCGACCGGTCGATCGTGATTTCGACCGACGGGAGGGGGAGACCCACGGCATCGTCTTTGAACGCATCGATCCTGTTGAGCGCGAGGATCGGGGATGTCTCCGTGAGACCGTATCCCTGCACAAAGTTGAAGCCGAATTCTCTCAGCCCCTTGGCAACCATCGGATCCTGTGCGGCTCCTCCGGCGATGAAGCATCGGATGGACCCTCCGAACCGCTCATGGATCTCCTTGAAGACCAGTTTCTTAAAGCTCTTCCATCCCACACGTTCGGCGAAATCGCCGATCTTTGTCAGAGGGCCGATGAGCAACGAGGTAATCTTCTTTTCGTGGATCGCCTTGTAGATCCGCTTGAACATCTTGTCAAAGAGGAGCGGTACTCCGAGGAGCATCGTCGCGCGGACGGACTGAAGGTCTTCGACGACCGTTTTGAGCGACCGGGCATAATGCGCCGAAGCTCCCCCGAAAATCGGACAGAGGAACCCGCAGGTGCACTCGTACGTATGGTGCATCGGAAGCACTGAGAGAAACCTGTCCTCCGGGTAGATCGTGAACATCCGGGTCATCGACATCAGGTTCGAGGCGAGGTTCTTCTGGCTCAGCATGACTCCCTTTGCCCTGCCGAGCGAACCGGAGGTGAAAATGATCTCGCCGACCTCTTCGGCCTGGACATCCGGCAGATCCTCCACCCTGCATCCGGGGCTCGCCTCGATGAGCTCTCTCATCGAGTAAAATCCCTCCTTTGCGCCGAGGAGGTCCATGCCGATGTAGTGCTTCAGGTTGCGGAGCGAGGATCTCCGTTCCCGGAAGAGCGGCTCGAATTGCTCCGAGAAGACGATCGCCGAGACGTCGGACTCGTGGATGATATTGAGGACCTCGTTCACCGGCAGGTTCCGGTCAATCGGGACGATGACGTGATTGAAGGACATCGCGGTGAGGTAGGTGACTCCCCATTGGACTCTGTTCTCCCCGATGACGGCGATATGGCTCCGCTCAGTGATTCCGAGATTCCGGAGCGCCACGCCAAACTTCAGCACTGTCTTAAGAAGCGCCTGGTAGGTCAGTTTCGAGATGGGAGTGTCTTTCAGGTCCTCGAGGGCGAGCTTGTTGCCGTAGCGAGCCGCACTCTTCAGGAGCATCTCCTGCACTGAGGAGATTTGCGGGACGTCGTTGTACTTCAGGTCGGGTTTCATGAGATTCTATTGTCGTAGCTTCTGAGTTCATGGACTCTTCTGCGCGGCGGCCCGGTTCATGAGAGAGCGTGTCATGCCGCAAGGCTCCGCCGCCGGAGGGATTCGTCGTTCTGCGGCAGCGGGAATATAGCAAAACTAAATCTTTTAATCTCAAGCCTTTTTTTTTATCTTGCTTTCCATGGCATTCTCAGCGGTCAGAGAGCGATTCCTCAACGAGACGAAGGGAGCGGCTATTCCTCTCATCGCCGTCGGAATCGGAGTCAACCTTGTCATGGGAGAAATCACCTCTCTGTTGAGAATTCCTCTCTACCTCGACTCCGTGGGAACCGTCTTCATCGGCGTCACCTTCGGTCCCTACGCCGGGATGGTGTGCGGTCTCTTCTCGAACGTGGCGGCGGGAATTCTCGTCAACCCGCCAATGATTTTCTTCGCCCCCGTGGCGATGATCATCGGAGCATTCTCGGGGTTCGTCGCATCAAGAGGCGGTTTCTCGAGCTACTGGAAGGCGGGATTCTTCGGACTTCTCCAGGGCGTGCTGACGGCCTTCGCCTCGGCTCCGATCGCGGCATTTGTCTTTGGTGGCCTGACGATGGGAGGGACCGATTTTCTGGTTCTCTATTTCCGGTCGATGGGGAACAGTATACTCAACAGCGTCTTCTATCAGGGGCTCGCCGCGGACCCGCTGGACAAATGCTGTTCCTACCTGCTCGTTTTCTTTGCGATCGCCAGACTTCCCTTGTCGCTCCGCAGTCGGCTTCCCCAGCTCGTGAAGAGGTAGCCGGTGCGCCACCCAGTCCATCCGGTTACCGCACTCTCGTTCGTTCTCTTCTCATTCCTCGTTGCGCTGACAGCGATCCTCCCGGCACAGATCGGGCTTCTCACCGCCGTCGGGATCACCGGTGTGTTCATCGGCGAATGGAAGAAGTTCTGGAAACGAATCCTCTTCTACGTCGTGCCGCTCGATTGCCTTCTTCTTTTTGTGAACATACTCCTTGGCGTCCCGTCCGCTGAAGCTTTTCGCTACGCAATGAGATTTACACTCCTCGTCGCGCCTCTCCTTCTTGCCGTCCTCTCAACACCGACGGGAAGGATTTCACTGGCTCTTCGGACCGCCAACGTCCCACCCCGGATTCATTATCTCTTCCTGCTCTCACTTGAAATGGTGACGATGCTGCGAAATCAACT
Source organism: Bacteroidota bacterium (assembly GCA_035505655.1). Classification (GTDB taxonomy): domain Bacteria; phylum Bacteroidota; class Ignavibacteria; order UBA10030; family UBA8401; genus JAGVPT01. Next base: position 22,804 of record DATJQP010000077.1, on the reverse strand, counting down.
TGAGCGTGTCCGGATATCGCAGCAGCTCCGGGGTCTGCAACTTGGAGCGAACCCGATAAGGCGATGGATAAGCCTCTTCCCGATGCTGATGCCCGTCCTTCTTTTCGCCGTCTCGCAAGGGCTTGAAAAGAGCATGGCCGTCGAATTCAAAGGGCTGGAAAGAACGGGCCCCAAGACGTATCTCCGAAAACTTCCCCTGGCGGGGAGAGACAAAGCACACCTTACTCTTCTCTCTCTCCTGTCGCTTGCCATCGTCATTGCATGGGGATTTCGCCGATGATACACCTGCGCGACTTCTCTTTTCGGTACCCGGCTTCAGATCGATACGCTCTCCGGAACGTCTCTTTTGACGTTGGAGATCGCGAGATCATTTCCGTCATCGGCCCTTCGGGAGCCGGAAAAAGCACGCTCGGTTACGCCATCGCGGGACTTCTCGCGAAGCATTTCCGGGGAGGGGTGTTGGAAGGAATCGTCGAGCTCTCGGGGAACCTCATCTCGGCGGATCCAACGAGGATTGGATACGTCTTCCAGGAAACAGGTGTTCAACTCTCAGGGATCACGGAAAGTGTCGCAGAGGAGATCGGATTCTCCCTCGAACAGATCGGCCTCCCTGAAGGTGAGATCCGAAAAAGAATTGATGAACAGATATCGATTTTCCGCCTGGAGACACTGAGGGATCGGCATCCCGGCTCTCTCTCAGGCGGAGAATCCCAAATAGTTGCCCTGGCCGCCGAGGCGGCGAAATATCCGGAGCTCTTTATTCTCGACGAGCCTTCACAGGCACTCGACGCCCGGAATCTACGACTCCTCCGGGAGGCCGTCCAAGCCTGGCGCCGGTCGGCGGCCGTGATCATCATCGATGAGAACAACGAATGGCTTGATGGGCTCGCCGACCGTACGCTATTCCTGAACGACGGAAGGCAGGTGTTCTTCGGTCCATTCCAGGAACTGGTGAATTCACACCTGGACCTCGCGGGGCTCGACCTTCCGTCATGGATAGAAATCCAACGGCTTCTCAATCGCCACACCGTCACCACATCATATCGACAGAGTCTTCGATGGCTGAAGAGCTTCCCTACATCTCATTAAAAGGAGTAGAGTTCGGTTACGAGGGAGCGCCTCTCCTCTTCAAGGGGCTGTCCGCCGGGTTCGATCTCTCTTCGACGACCCTCCTTTGCGGTGCCAACGGAGCGGGCAAGACCTCCCTATTGAAGCTGGTCATGGGGATCCTTCACGCTTCGCGGGGTTCAATCTGCGTTGCAGGGTGCAACCCCGCCACAACACCGCTCCATACCATGGCAGGCCATATTGCCGTCTCGCCCCAGAAAGCGGAATACCAGATATTCCATTCGACGGTCGCGGAGGAGATCGCCTTCGGTCCGCGGAACCTCTCCCGGGGGGAAGTCGATTCGCTCGTGCTCGATTCGATGAAGCTTTTCGCGCTCGCCGATGTCCAAGGCAAACATCCGTATGACCTTCACCCATCCAGGCGAAAACTTCTTTCCCTCGCCTCAGCATACGCAATGGATACACCCTTCATGATCCTTGATGAGCCTACCGCCGGCCTGAGCACACCGGACAAAGAGATTCTCTCGAGCGCGCTTGTCCGAGTGAGGGAGCGCAAGAGAGGGTACATCCTCATCTCGCACGATTTGTCGTTTTCGCTCGGACATTGCGAACGCGTTCTTCTTCTAGCGAAAGGAGAAGTTGCAGCAAACGACACGATACGGGAATTTCTCACCAGGCCCAGGGCCGAGGGGGTCCTGAAAAGAGCGGAGACACGGATGCCGGGGATCGCTCGCTTCTCGCGGCTTCTGGGAATATTGCCGGTGGCAAGAACAGCGGACGAATTTGTGCTTTCACTGAAGGAGCGCCAGCATGATCATTGACCCTCAATCGCTCAATTCCAGGGACGCTTATGGATTGCTTGTGAGCTGCATCGTCCCGCGACCGATCGCATTCATCACTTCGGTCAACACGAAAGGAAGGGTCAACGCCGCCCCCTACAGTTTCTTTAACGCGCTCTCCGCCTCGCCGCCCCTCCTCGTCGTTTCCGCGGCCCGCAGCAAGGGGGCAAAGAAGGGGACAACGGAGAATATCCTCTCCCGGAAGGAATTTGTCGTCAATCTGATCTCCGAATCGCTCCTCGAAAAGATGATCCTCTCAACAGGGGACTTCCCCCCGGAGGTCTCCAAGGTCGAGGAGATCGGCCTCTCGCTCCTCCCTTCCCAGTCGGTGGCCGTTCCTCGAATCGCAGAATCTCCGGTAAGCTGCGAATGCACACTCTACAAGCACATCACCCTGGCGGACGAAACGCTCGACCTCCTCATCGGTGAGATCCGCCGCTACCATATCGCGGATTCTCTCTTTACGGAAGGGGTCGTCGACCAAAAACGATTGAAGCCCGTGTCGAGGATGGGGGGACGGTACTATGCGGTGATAGAGCGTATCCTGGAGTTCAGTGCTCCCGCACGAAGGAAAAACGAAGGTAGTTCGGAAGGGAAGTCAGAAACTCGTCGATAAGGTGTAAACGACGATGCGGTTGTTGTCGGTGTCACAGAGATAGAGAACACCTTGCGCGACACAAACACCCCGCGGGTGGCTGAGGGTAATACGTGGAGATAGAGCGCCGAACGAGGAGGCCTGGAAAAAACCGCGCGAATTGAACCGCGCAACGCTGTCCTGCTGCGCATCGACGACAAAGACGTCGGAGCGGTAGGGATCGATTCCGACTCCCGCCGCATCGAGAAATCGGTTCGGGAGGATAAAGTCGATTCCCGCCTGACCGTTTGCCGGGTCGAATTTCGGCTGCCATCCTTCAAAATTGACGGAGCTGGAATAGACCATCCACAGCGCCTCGTACTGCACCCCCTCCGATTTTTGCACGACGACAAAATCGTTCTTTCCCGGGAAGGTCGCGAGACCGGTCGGATGATTGAGCGACGTGATGGAACTGCCGACGCCCGTCTGAAGGTCGCCGAGGACAGTGACGAATGAGTCTCTCCTGGCCGTAGCACCCTCGTGAACGTATCTGAACCTGAGGATCCTCGCGTCCGGATCGACGGGGCTGCTGTTGTCCGGTCCGTCGCGGGCAACGAGGTACTCGTCGTTCAGGAGCATACCCACCCCTACAAATTTTCTCTCCGGCTTCCCGCTCTCCCTCCAGACCGTATCGATCTCAGCGTTCGAGAGGACGCCCCCGGCCGGGGCCGTCTTGACACGGACGATGATGGAGATCGTGTCGTTGGCAACCGGATCGTACCCCGAGGCGCCGATGATGAGGTCGAGCCGGGTATCCTGCGCGGCGGCGAGCGGCTTAAGGATCTTCAGTTCGCTCAGTTCGAGCCCCGCCTGGTTGAGCATTACCACACGATCGTTGTACGTGTCCATCACATAGAAAAGCTGGTCCCTCCCGTAGATGATGCTGTTGGGTCGATTGAAGCCGGCCCAGACGCCTGTCTCAATATACGATGTGTCCCCCTTGAAGGCATAGCCTCCCGGCGACGGGAGGGAGTTGATGTCGTAGGGAGACTGGCACCCACCCAGGGCGGCAAGGAAAAGAAGAGCACAGACAGGTATGAGCTGTTTCATCATCATTAATAGGTGACAGCAACGGTAATCCTATGGACCGCGCCAAGGTCGCCGTAATTTGCAAAAGCATAGTCAAGCGACGCCGTGGTCACGCCGAGAGGGATGAGCACTCCTGCCCCGGCGGTGAAGTTCTCGGCGGATGAGACAGGTGCCCCGAGAAGAGGCTCGCCGACCGTTCGTTTGGCTCCGAGGCGGATAAAGAACATCCTCTCATAACCGTACTCGGTTCCTACACTCAGGTTCTCCGCGTTGTCGTTCGGATGGTTGAGTTCGATCGAGACCGTCAAACGGTTATCGTCGTCAAGCCAGGGCTCCATCGCATATCCCAGGCGAAACATCGTCGGGGGCGAAAACGACTGGAAGTTGTTGACGGTCGTACCGTCTTCACGCGTCACAATTCCGGTCGGATGGACGTTTGCGCCGAAATTCGACACCACCACCGCAAACCTCGAGGTTCCCAGGCCGAGACTGTAGAACGTGCCGAGGTCGACGAGTACCCCGTCCATATGGAGAACATCGATTGTCTCCCTCACATACCGGAGCGTGGCACCGAAGCTGAACTGATCCGTCATCCTTCTCGAATAGGTCGCAGCGACCGCCACATCGCCGTAGGTGAAGTAATTGCCCGTGCCGGTCGGCTGCGTCTCCGTCGTCACCATCATCGGGTCAGTGTGGAGCGAAGTCGCCGCAAGCCCGAAGGCGTCGCTCGTCGTGAGGAAATAACTCGCCCCGAAGAATTCGTGCTGGACTCCGACAAGCCATTCGGTGTGCGAGAAGACCGCCTGGCCCTGGTAGCCGAGCCGGCTGCTGCTCTCAGCGGTATCGCGGACGATCGCGGGATTCGTCTCAGAATTGACGAGAGCCGCCGGATTCCAGAAGAGAGCCGAAACATCGTTGACGACGGCGACGTACGATTCACCCATCGCGGAACCGCGCGCATCTGCTCCGATCTTCAGGAACTGGTACGCCGAGATTCCCGCCCTCTGACCGCCGAGGTTCGGAACAAGCTGGGCATCGGCATGAGAGAAGAGAACGAAAGCCAGGGCCGCAGCGCCTTCGAGGAATCTTGTGTATTTGTGGGTCAGAGCGTACATCATGTTGGATCGAATCGCTTCCTCTAGAACTGGATGCCGACGCCGACTTTTGCCGTCCGGGGCGTGAGATAGCGGGCCGGGTTGTACGGGTAGGGCGAGATGGTCCCCTGGAGCTGGGGATAGCGGGGATCGTTCCCCGTCGTGTTATCGCCATACTCGAACGCGCGACCGGTTACCGCGTTGACGATCTGGGTGTTCTTATCGTTGAGAACGTTTTCCACCTCGAGGCTCAGCGTCATCCGCGCCCCACCGAGGTCGATATCTTTGTCGATGTTGAGGTTGATGTAGAACCAATTCTGTCCGACAGAGCCGTCGATGTTATTGTAGTCCGTCACGTAAAGCGCGCGTCCGGTGTTGTCGAATCCGGCCGGAAGAAGCGGCGTGTATCGCATGCCGGACTCGTAGAAGAAGCGGACAAAAACCGAATAGTTGTCGAGGACTCCGGGGGCAAAATCGAACAGCGGTTCGTTCTTCGGGACCTTGTAGTTGAGGGTCAGCGAACCCTGGACCGGCCTGTCCCACGGCATATACGTCTCTTTGATCGTCGTCTCTACGCCCGCCGTCACAAGGTTGTAAAGCGCCTGATTTGCCGCGGAGCTCTTTCCGGTGGCGATGGAATACGAACCGGAGAGGGTCGCATGGAAATTCTCGTGGATGCGCTTGCTGTATTCCAGCTCGATGCCGCGGTTGCGGGCGTAGTCGGAATTGATATACGTCGTGTACGTGCCACTCGAGAAACGAACGCTCGTGGCCTGGACGGAACGCGCGGTGATGTAGTCGAAAATATCCTTGTAGTACGCCGTCACCGTGAGGACATCGTCTTCGGTGATCTGGTTCCGGAGACCGAGCTCGTACGCCACGGTCGTTTCCGGGTTCAGGTTGGGATTGCCAATCGTCTGCTCCGTCGATTGGGCGCTGCTGGAGGTCAACTTTGAATAGACGTACGTCGGCTGAGGTAATTTCGAGAAGTGCCCGTACGAAAAGAAGAGGGTCTGATTATCCGAGACCGGATGAGAGATCCCGAGACGGGGACTCAACCGTCCTTTCCACCGGTGACCGAAGAAATTGAACGTGCTCTGGATGTACTGCTGGCGGATCGCATCCGATGCAAGCGGAATGTTCGGGTTGTTGACGGCGTCGTCGACGTACTTGCCGGGGAACCAGTAATCGAACCGGAGACCGAAGTTGAGAATCATCCCGTTGAGGGTGAGGTTGTCCTGCGCGTAGAGATCACCAGAGGCGGGGCTGACATTGTAGATATCGTTGTTAAGCCCGAGAGGCTTGATCCAGGGGTCGGTGATGTCGATCATCTGGAGGTTCTGGAAATGCGACTCAATCCCCGTCTTGAACTTGTTCTTCTCCGTGAAATGGTTCGTGAAGTCGGCCTTCACGCTGTAGTCGTTGATGAAATGATCGCGCCATTCGAACGGCCCGCCGGTGTCGTAGAACCCGTCTCCCGGGATGACGCCGACCGTGTCCTTTCCAAGGTTATAGTATTGGATCGGATATGTAACAATATCCTGCGGTTGATTGTAGTGCGTGTAATCGTTTCCGTTGGCGTCGCCGCGAACGTGTGCGGTGTACCGGCTGAGACGGATTTCATAGAACGCTTTCTGGCTCAGCGTGTGCGTCCAGGCCAGGGTCTGCTGGATGTTGATCTGGGTGAAGGTGTTGGCGCTGTCGAGGATGTTCTTGAACTGATACTGGTACCCCGGCTGCGGGTCCTGATATTCGAGCGCCGTCTGGATGGTGGAAGAATTCTGGTCGATCGTCACCGACTGATTGTAGGAGTACGACAGCTTTTCCGTCGCCTCGGGTTTCCAGGTCACTTTCCCCGACCAGGAATAATCGTTCGCAATGCGCGGAGTAAACCGCGAGCCGTAAAAGATGGAGGAGATCAACCTCCTGGGAGCGACCGATTCGTAGCCGATCGGCCACCCATTCTGGCCAACCACCTGCACCCATCTCGTGTATCCGTCAGTGACGTTAGCATTTCCGGTTGCGAAGAAGCTTAACTCGCCCGGGAGGACCAGCGTGGCAAGAGGAACAGGTCCGCCGAGATTCAGGCTGAGAATATCGGTGTTGAAGTTGGCGAGGGAGTTCCCCCAGATGCGATCGGTTTTGTATGCCGCTCCCCCGTGGTACGACGTCGACCCCTCCTTTGTCGTAATGTTGATGACACCGGAGGTCGCCTGGCCGTATTCGGCGCTATAACCGCCGGTGATGACTTCCATCTCCTGGATGGCGTCGGGACTCACCTGCAACCCAAAGCCGGTTCCACCGAGGATATCCTGGACAGGCACGCCGTCGACAAGGTAGGCGTTCTCATACCCCCTGCTCCCGCGGATGTGAATCTGATTATCGCTCTGGACCACCCCAGTCTGAAGACCGACGGCATCCTGCACCGTCCTGACCGCCGACACCTTCAGGTCTTCGCTGCTGACCGTCCGCGAACTCGATGTCTGTTCGATGTCGAAGAGGGGCTTCTCCCCGATGATGACCACTTCCTTGCCGAGGGTGAGGGCGGATTCTTCCAGCTTCACACTGAGCGTCGTCGGCTTCCCGGTTTCGACCTTCACCCCGGTATACTCGACCGCCTTGTAGCCGAGGAGCGTGATCGAGATGGTGTACTCTCCGGGGTTCACTTTCGGGATACTGAAGTTTCCGTCGATGTCGCTCGACGCGCCGTAGTACGTTCCCTTGACGAGTACGTTGACGCTCGGGAGACCTTCCCCGGTCTTTGAGTCGACAACCTTCCCGGAAATCGATCCGGTGGTCTGAGCCACGGCGCCGAGTGGAAGCCCCAACAGGAGACAGAGTGTGAGCTTCACGAACATCTGCGGCCAGACGCGGGATCCTATCCCGGGAATTGTCGTACGCCGATCGTTCTTATGGTCAATAACCGGAAGCATCAATGCAATCCAAATTCATCTACAATAACTTTGCGGAAAAATGCCGTCAGCGAGGCCGGGTCTCCGTTCAACAGATGAAACGGGACCGACATCAACACGAACGTCTTCGCATTGTCGATGACGGCGACCTCAGGGGTTCCGAGGAAGCGCTGATTCTTCATCTGAGGAGGAGAAGAAGAACTATCGGCATAGACGGAATCAATTTGATAGAGGTACTGGGCATCGATTCTCTTGTAAATCCGGCGCCAGCTGAAATTGAGAATTTGAACTCCCACGCCCGGCCGGGGGCCGAATGTGAGGACCGGATATCCGCCGGATGGATCGGACGGAAGGAGCGTCGATCCCACCGGGAGACGGTTATCTGCGTTGGTCGGCACCGTCGATGTCGAGATCGCGTCGGTCGTCACACTGTCGATCGGGGCGAAATCGTTCAGCGCGCTGACATTGGGGAACGAGATGTTTGCCGGAAATGTCGTGGAAAAAATGACCTTTCCGCCCCGCTGCGTGTAGTTGAACAGCCCGATTTGTGCAGGTCCGTAACTTGGGTACAGGTCGCTGTACCAGAAGACCAGCGGATACAGTTGAAGCGTAAGGATGAAGGCCGGATTGAGGTTTTGCGGAACATACGTTCCGTACGTTTGATTCGCAATCTGCGTCTGTTTCGCCGTGTTGTTCAAGCCGAAACCGACGTCGAGCGTGTCAAATGTGCCAAACGAGCCGCCGGCAATACTTGGATCGGAGAGCAACACATGGCACGTCGTCAGTGCCACCGAATCGCCCGCCTGGTTGTCATCCTTGATGACCAGCATTCTCCCCTTCGGCTTCTTCACGAACCACGATCCCGCCGCCGTTGAAGGCATGCGCGCCGCCTTGCTGTATTCCCCCGCAAGATCTCTTGCCTCGACATACAATACATTCTGCGCGCTCAGCTTCAGACCGCCGATTGTCCCCTGCAACTGCAGACCGGGGAACTGCCCCGTATAGACGTTCGCCGTCACTGTCCCGAAATCGGGGGCCGCATCGCTCACGGTCCGGGGAACCGCAAGGGTCACGAGGGTCGATCTGGTCGTCAGCGTTGTCCAGCTCGAAGGTGAACTGGTGTCGTTGAGCGCGATACGATACGACACGATTGTGTTGTCTCCGTCGATATCATGCCCGACCCACGAGAAGGTCGCCACCGTGAAGGTCGACGGGGGCTGTTCAATGATCGACGAATCGACGGGGTTGGCCGCGAATTGAACCGTCGGCGGAGTGTTGCGGATGGGGAGAAGAAGAATGGCTCCTTTGGGGTCTGCCGCGGATTGGAGCGTGGTGAGGGGCACATCACCCGCGTCAAAGACTCCGTTCGTGTCCCTGTCCCAGTATGGCTGCGGAGTCATTCGGACGACGGCCCCCTGAGGAAGAGACGCAGCCTGCGCGAACTTGTTGTCGACCGCGCGAACAACAACGCTAAAACTGTCCCGGATCGCTCGCAAGGGAATCGCGATGAGCGTATCGGTCGTCGTCATCCAGGTGTACGTCATCGTATCGGGCGAAGGGATCCTCGTCGGAGCCGGCTTGAAATTCCCCACGGCAAAGAGGTAGCCTTTGACGGTGCCGTCCGGATCCTCTCCGTACCAGTACAGATGCTGGCGCGAAGAAGTCTCAGAGAGGATCGAGTCCGGAGTCAACCAGAGCCTTGTCGCAGGTGCGAGATCGGCTTTCGGTTCGTTCGTGAATCGCTTCGTGCAGCCCGCGAACAGAAGCAGACACGCCAGAAAAGGTATCGCCTTCGAGAAATAGTGTTTCATTGTTCCTGATGTGGGCCATCCGTCAGCCCAACGTTCTCTCCCTCATTTACCCACCGGAGCGCCTGGAGAGCCGACGTGCGCCCTCTTCTCCCTTCCTTCCGGCAAGATCTGTCGTCAGGACGAGCGGAGGGCGATCCTGTGATCGTCCCTCCGCAATTCCTTCGACTTTGCGCGTGAGGCCTATTTCAAAAGAAGCATCTTCTTCGCCTGAACGAACGCGCCGGAGGTAATTCTGTAAAAATAAACCCCTGAAGCAAGCCTGGAGGCATCGAATGTGACCGCATGAGTGCCCGGATTCTCCAGAGTGTTGACAAGCGTCGCGACTTCCTGACCCAGAACATTGTAGATCTTCAACGTTACCTTGCCGGCCGCGGGCACCGAGTATCGGATCGTTGTCGACGGGTTGAAGGGATTCGGATAGTTCTGGTCCAGCGCGTACTGCGCAGGCAGGACTACCTTTGCGTCACCGACGGAAGTCACGCCCGGCACAACATAATCGGCGTTTGTCCGCGGTACGACCATGTAATTATTGTTGTTGTAATAGATGATGCCGACCAGCTTCGTGATAAAGTCGCCGCTCTTGAGAATGTGGTCCTTGGAGGCGGTGTCAGCAGGAACGTTTGAGTAGAAGTTACGACCGTCTCTCCGAACGAGGATCGCGGCTCCGCTGTTATTGACTTCGAACTCCGTCGGGTCCACAAAGACCGGGTTGACCTGTCCGACCCTGCAGGAATCAAACTCCACCAACATTCCTTCGTACGGTTCGGCGCCAAGATTTCCGTTGCCGATGCCGGGACCAAAGACAGAGGTGAGGAGTTTCACCGGCGACGGAATCGGGTTGTGGTGGGAGACGATCCGGACAGACGAAACGTATTCCAACTGCGTAACGTCGAAGCTTTCATACACCTGCCCCGTCACGACAACGCTGTCGCCGTTTGCGACCGGCTCAAGGATCGAATCGGGGCCGGTCACCCACAAACCGCTGTAGGGCTGGTTTCCGCTTTGAATATACCAGGCGTTCGTACCCCCCGAAGTCAACGGAGACAACAGCAAGCATGAACTATCCGCGGTGACAATACCTCCGGTTGAGTCGACGGCTCCAACATACGGGCTTCGGCCATAGACGTACGGATTGTACTGGATGTCGTGAATGGTGAGGAGCCGCTGTGCCGATCTGTCGAGTGATTTGTAGAAGAAAAATCCCTTGCTCGTGTCGTATTGAGTAAGGCCTCCGGAGTTTGCAAGGATCGAGGCATTGGCTTGTGTATCAGTCACCTTGAAAAAATAGCGGACGACGGTTCCCGCCGGCTGAACCGGTATGCGCGCCTGGTACGTCGAATCGACTGCTACCTGCGGCGCCGTCATTGCCACCGATTGCCAGCTTCCGTTGTTCGCACTGTAAAAGAGCTGCACCGAAGCGACGGGATAAGTGTTTACCACCACCTTTTGTGACTGGTACGCTTTGACGGTAACGAGAGGCGTGCTGTCTTTGGGAACCATGACCGGATAGCGCCTCGAGGTGGTGATCCCCGGCGGCGTCGGGCCATAAACAATGTCTCCGGGCCACATCGGGCAGATACGGTAGCCGCGCCCAGATTCACCCCCCGACGACGTCGCGACGTAACCCCGGATCGTGTCGATGAAGGCCAGCGCAGGCGGGACATGGTATGCCGTATCCGCGGGAGTCGTCGGTTGCTGCTGCGCACTCGGGCTCTTGGTAAAATGGTACGACCAGTCGTAGTCGGAAAGCTGGTTACCGGAGGCATCGGAGAACATGAACGTGCCCCGGGATGTGTTGACGTTAGCCACCACCGTGACATTCGTAAAATAGATGTATTGGGATTCCCATTGTTCGCCGGTCGAAAACATGATCTTTCCGCCGGGGTTCGAGCCGATGTTGAAATCGGTGATATTCAAATGGACAGGCGGGGGGAGTGGATTGTCGGACGAAATAATGTTTACGCCCGTTCCGACAATGGGTGCAAACTGGGTAAGACTGTTCATCTGAGTGGTTGGAAACTCCTGGACGATCCCCTGCATCTCGATGATGTCACCCTGCTCAACATCGTAGAACCCGTCGGCAGAGAAGTCATCGGTATCCGGGATCACTCCTCCGTTAATGGTGGGATAGCGGACAAGAACTCCACCCCATGGTTGGGTTCCAAGAGCTCCCGTATCCACGACGCCCAGCGTGGTGCCGCCAGCGGTGTAGCTGATGACTCCATAGGGAACCGTGACAAGGGCCACGATATTGACGGTGTCGTTCATATAGCGGGACACTTGCGAGGTCCAGTGGGATCCGGTATTGTATCCGAGAGAGTCTGCAAGCTTCAGAGAATCGGACGACACGAACTGAATGTCATGGATGGTGACAGTCGGATAGGCTGCGATCCGTTCGGCCGACAAGTGATGGATCCACTTTCCGCTCGGCCTATGGGTTCCAGCGAACCCGGCTGCCGCGCCGAGGACAACAAGGACGACGACAAGTAGAAGTCTCTTCATAGCACGCTCCTCTCTTTCCGGAAGATTAATGTACTGAATCAATGAATGTAAACTCTTTCGCTCCTCACTCGCGATGGACGCAGCCGTCGACGGGGGGAGGTTCATTTCACAATGACAAATTTTCCCCTCTTCACCGTCCCCGTCGTGAGATCCTTCACGGTAAACAGATAGAGGCCCGTTGCGATGGCCTGATCGTACCGGGAGATCAGATCCCAGGCATGCTCTCCGCCGGCGAACTGCGCGGGGATCCCAAGGCCCGAAAAATCGTCGAACCATTTAATGCCCGACCCGTTGTATGTTGTCGCGTCGTGGGTGAACTCTTCGACAAGGTCGCCCGAGAGGGTGTAGATTTTCACCTCGGCGTGTGCGGGAAGGTTGTAGAAATAAATCTTGCGATCGCGTTCGCCGGGCTTGTCCCACGCCGCACCGGCATAGTACGGGTTCGGGTAAACACCAACCTCCGTCGATTTGTCGGGCGCCGGAGGAGTTCCCGGAATGACGCGGACGATAACCTTGGCGCTCTCGAGGCTCGGAAGCTGGTTCGCGGAATCCCCCTGATTGTAAGCGGAAACCCCGTAAAGATATTGCCATCCGTTGAGGCTGGTGATGTTGTCCGAGATCGGCGGAAAACGGTACCAGTACTGGACGGTGTCTCCGCTGAATACTTTTGGCGAATCAAGCTTCACCGCACCGAACCCGGTGTTGTACCCGATGTTGTCGTCCGCCCGGTCGAAGTCACCGACGAGCGACATCGAGAGAATGAAGTTCGTGGGGTCTTTGATGTCCGCACCGGCAGACGAGCGGTAGATCCGGTATCCTTCAAAATCGTATTTCTTCGAGATCGGGTTGAAACTCTCCTCGGCCTGAGTCCTGTCCCAATAAATGATCGCCCGCTGATTCTCCACAACGGCACGCACACGGGGTTGACGCGGCGGCTGCGGCAAGACATATCGATGAACTTTCCCGTCGCCGAAAATATCTTCTCCGGGATCAACTTTGTCATTTCCGTTAAGGTCGTTCCCGTTGTAGGTCTGCTGCGCCCAGGTTGCATTCGCATACAGCGTCTTGCGGACGCTCGAATTGTGGTAGTCCTCACTCGCCGCAGCCGAGCCGCTCTTCTTCGCGCAGACAATCGCAAAGACCACTTTGATGCTGTCGCCGGGAGCCAGCGACGGGAAGGGGCCGACCGAGAGGAGGTCGACCGTATTCGCCGGAGCAATGCCGAGCGTGACTCCGTCGTAGAGCACCGGCACGTTGATGGGAGTGCCGAGCGATTGGATGAAGTTCCGGGGTTCCATCGTCGACATACGCTGATACTTGCCCCGGAAGACGTCTGAAGGATTGTTGTCCACGTCCGGGTAGAAGTACGCTTCGGTGCCCGAGCTCGTGTTGTTGTACTTCCAACCGTTGTAGTACGTATCCTTATAGAGATCTCCCAACGAGTCGATGCTCGACGATCCGAACGCTCCTGTCGAGTCTCTCTTGAGCGGGAACGGTTCTGTCCCGAGGAGTTTCAGTCCGAAGTAACCGTTCGCGGGAGGCCCGTACGGCTGGCCGTTGAGATCGAAGGTGTAGGCAAGGCGAAGACTGTCGGTGTAACCCTTCGCACTGCTGAAGAAGGCCGAGCTCGCCTGGTATCCTGAAAGGTTCATGTTTCGAACGACAGCTTCGTTCCTGAGACCGACATAAATTCCGTCAAGCGTATCGGAACCTGCGTTCCTGATCGTGTAACTGAGGATGATGAAAAAATCGGCGAAAGGAAAATTCCATGCGTACGATTCGAGATGGACGTTGAGCCCCAGCGGAGTGTGTTGGGGAATCTGCAGTTTCGTTGCCGGGTCGATCGTATTCTGGTCGGTAAAGTCCATCACAATATCCTGATGGCTCACCGCGTTAAGATTGAAGTACGTGTCCCCTGAAAGCGAAGAACGTTCCTGGATCTGGGACCCCGGCGGATTCGTGAACTCGAACCCTGCCCCAAGTGTGAGGGGGTTTCCTCCGTCGGCACATGCGGTCGAAACCCGCGGGATGCCGTCCGATCTCTTGATGCCCCCGATCCAGAGTCCTCCGAGCGCCAGGTTCTCGATCCTCGACCCCTTCGGGTACTCGCACGACGGCTGCGCAGGCCAGTTGTTGAAGTTCGTCCCGAGCGTGCCGAAGTTCGTGATGGTTAGTCTCACGTTGCCGATGGTCGTATACTTGGTGGCGTCATCGTCCGCAGTCTTACGGAGCCCTGGGGTCTGGGATGTACCGGGTTGCGCAAACAGGGCGAAAAGCGGGAGCGCAAGGAGGAGGAGCGTAGACGAGAGAGGACTCCTATTTCGTGAAAGGAGCGTATGCAAGGAGTGCCAAAAGGGAATAGATGAAGTTGTCGAAAATTATTCTGAACGGTGTGCGCAGCAGGCTAAAGTGTGAAGCGGCCCCGGGAGGGGCTGCTCATGGGGAAAAATATACGTGCAATCGGAAAAAGAAGCAAGGCAGGAGTAATAAATTAACACATGAGCAATAATGTGATAACAACGTCAGTGATAGATGACCAGCTTGTCCCCCTCTTTGATATCGTCCGCGAGCTCATTCCATTTCTGAAGGTCGGTCACGGACACTCCGAACTTCTTCGAGAGTTCCCAAAGTGTATCTCCGCTCCTCACCCGGTAGTACTCCCGGTTATCCGATGTCATCTGGATCTTAAGTCGTCGTCCGGCCACGACACGAGACCCTGAGAGGTTGTTCCATTTCTTGATGTCGGCAACGGAGACGTTGTAAAGCGAGGCAATCTTCTCGAGACTTTCACCTCTCTTCACCCTATGGCGAATCGTGCGGATTTTCGCCGGGACGGAGGTGGATGCCTGGGAGCGCTTTTCGACGGCCGGCTTCAGGGGAGAGGCCGCCGTCGCTACATAAACGTTCAGGGTCTGGCCGGCATAGATTCGGTTCCGGCGAAGCTTGTTCCAGCTCTTGAGATCCACGATTGCGACATTGAAATCGTTGGCTATCTTCTCGAGCGTTTCTCCCCTTCTCACCCTGTGCTGAACCCAGTGAGTCCCTTCGTCGTCGGCTTCGCCCGAGGCAATCGTTGCCTGCTTCGGGGAAGCTGGCTGTTTCCTGAGGGCGTTCTTCTGGTCGAAGCTCATCCCTGCAACTTCCTGGTAGTGCTGAAACTTCTCGTGGGGAACCCAGACGACGATGGTTTCGCCGACCCAAATTGACCTGCCATACGGGATATTGTTCCAATTCCTCAGGTCGCTCGCACGCACGTCGAACCACTCCGCAATGTGTCCAAGAGTCTCCCCTTTCTTGACCAGGTATGCGAGCTTGTCCCGCCCTTCCGGCACAAGGGTCTGCCTCCTCGCAATCCTATGGCGAACGGCCTTCGGAACCGGCTGCCGTTCCGGCTCTTCGCGCGTTTCCTGCTGAGCAGCCGCCATGAGATGCTTTTTCGAGACGGGAATGATCAGATAGTTGCCAACCTTGAGCCTCGACCTGTGATTGAGCTTGTTCACCTCGAGCAGAACGGATGTCGCGATCCCGTATTTGCGGGCAATCCCGCCCGGCGTATCTCCGCGCCGGATCTTGTGCTCGGCCCATTGTCTCTTTTGATCGTCGGGTATCTGGGCGTACTTCACGGCGAATGCCTCTGCCGTTCCGGCCGGTACGCGGAGCTTATAGCCCCTGTAGTTCGGGGGAGTGCACCACTGGATCAGCTCGGGGTTGAGTTCCTTCAACTTGTCTGCGGTCGTCCCGGCGCAATCGGCCAGCACATCCAGATCAACGCAGTCATCGACAGTCACATAATCGTATGCGAGGCTGTCAGCACGCGGAATACCTTTGAATCCGTAGGCTTCCGGGTTCATCGCCATCAGCGAAACGGCGATGTACTGTGGAACGTAGTTCCTCGTCTCACGCGGGAGATACCGCCTCATCGACCAGAAATCGCTCGTCTTGCTCCTCCGCATCCCCCGGTTAATCCTCCCCCCTCCGGAATTGTAAGCGGCGATGGCAAGCTGCCAATCGCCGTATTCATCGTGAAGGTCTTTCAGATACCGGGCCGCCGCACGCGTCGCCTTCTCAAAATCACGGCGCTCGTCGTACCAGTAGTTTCCTCTCAAGCCATACAGCGCTCCGGTGCCCTTCATGAACTGCCACATCCCGACCGCCCTGGCCCAGGAACGGGCGGACGGATTGAGCCCGCTCTCCATCATGGCCAGATACATCATCTCCTGGGGAACTCCCTCCTCCTTGAAGACTCTCGAAATGACGGGAAAGTATTTGCCGGAAAGGTACAGCCAACGCTCAAAGTGTTCACGCCCCTTGTCCATGAAAAAGAGAATGTTCTTCTCGACGAGGTCATTCATCTTCATCGGAACCGTCGTCTCGGGGATGGAAACGACCGGAATTTTGATCTTGGAAATGTCGATGTTCTCAACGTCGAGATTCAGTTTCTCGCGAAGAGCAAAAACGGAACTCTCCGGACCCAGTTCATCGATACTCGCGATGTACTTCTCGTAGTCCTCAATGACACTCCTGCTCAGGTCGTTGTATTCCTGGTTGTTCTCGATATCAGGATAATAACTGACCTCGTTCAGGATGCCAATTGCCTGTTCGAATTCGTCCGAAGAGAGGACGGAGTCCCCGGCAGTCTGGGCTTCAAGCGCCGACAGGTAATGCTGCCGGGCCGACTCGAGGCGCGCCCCGATGACGACTTCGTCCTGGGAGTCTGCGGAATCGGAGGCCGTCGAAGCCAGTGTATCAGAGCCTGCCTTGACCAAGGGCGCGAGTGCCTGTCGGGTGGAGGTGTCTGGGTGAGCCAGTGCGGGATGAGTGCCAACGGAGGACTCGGAAGCGGTGGATGCAGGCGAGGGGACGGCCGTATTCTGCAAATTCAGTCTGTCGGCGGGAACGCGAGGTACCTGGGTGGTATCTCCCCGATTTCCTGCCAAACTGCCTAAAAACAGTAACCCAACTATAAGTCTGGACATTACTCCTCAGAAGTCGGTCCGCTGGCCTTATCTACATAGAAATATACCAAACAATGAAATAAAGTCAAGGGACAATATGAACGAATTCGCGGAAGTGATAGTAAGATCGCGCAGATGGCGGGATTGCGCGGTCTCTCGCGGCTCGCGGAAGCCTGTTACGGTCGTTACCCTAATTCTGTAATCAGGACCCCTGCCAGCGTCACGATACCGCCGACGACGAAGTTGAAGGTGATGGACTGGTGAAGAAGCAGAAAGGAAAGTGTGCTTGTAACAACCGGCTGAGCGTTCGCGAAGACGGCCACTTTGGTAGTTTCAATTTTGCCGAGCGCATAGTACCAGAGAAAATAGGAGGCCACCGATGTCCCCAGCCCCAGGTAGCAAATCCCTTCCCAGTGCGCGGCGGTGAGCGTGGAGAGGTTGAAATTCGTGAGACCGTAAAGACCTATCGGGAGGAACATGATGGCTCCTCCGATCATCGTCAGGGAGGCAACGTGAAATGCTCCATATTTCACCACCATCCTTTTACCCTGTATCGTATACAGCGAGAAGGCCACAACGGCCACGAACATAACCAGGTTTCCATAGGTGTAGTCCGAGGAGAGGCTGACCCCGTGTTCAAAAACCACGACGGCAACTCCGCAGAACGCGAGGAGGACTCCCACCACCTTTCGCCGGCTCATCCGCTCACCCATCATCACATAAGAGAAAATGAGGACGAGGACAGGGGTCATGGCATAGAGGAGGGCTGCGTTCGCCGCCGTCGTGAATTTGATGCCGTAAAGAAAGAGAAACTGATTCACGGGAATGACGATGAAGGAGAGCCACAGCATCATCCCGAAGTCCTCTCGCCGCACCTTGATACGCTTTTCCCTGATGAGAAAAATCGCCCCCAGCGCCGCCGTCGATACCCACGTCCGAAGGAAGGTCAAGGTCACCGGTTCGACGTCGGCGACCACGGCCTTGGCGACAAGATGAGTCCCGCTGGATAAGAGTACCTGTATGAAAATAAGAATGTAGATCATCGGAGTAGGTAAAAGCATTGGGAATATACGGAAGATGACCCCCATTTCAAAAGAGGGCTCCCTCCTTCGCATCGCGCTTTGCTATTCGTGGACTCGTTCGGTATATTTTCGGGACTCCTGAAGTTCAACCTGCCATACAATGAAGCAGAAGCCGACTCTCTATCTTATCGACGGGATGGCGCTGGCGTACAGATCGTACTACGCCTTCATCCGGAATCCTCTCTTCAATTCAAAGGGAGAGAACACGAGCTCGATCTTCGGGTTCGTCAACTACATGAACAAGATCCTCGAAGAGAGGAAGCCCGATTACCTCGCGGTCGTCTTCGACACGATCGAACCGACCTTCCGGCACAAGGAGTACGCCGAGTACAAGGCAACCCGCCAGAAGATGCCCGAAGACATGTCGACGATGATGGGGAAACTCAAAGAGGTCGTCAGGGCGTTCAACGTCCCCGTCCTCGAGCTGCCGGGCTTTGAAGCCGATGATATCATGGGGACCCTCGCGCGAAGGGCCGAATCGGAGAAGGTGGAGACCTACCTCGTCACGAGCGACAAAGACTTCATGCAGCTTGTCTCGCCGAGCGTGAAGATTTATCGTCCGGGAAAAGGTGGAGATGACGACGAAGTGATCGAAGAGAGCGGAGTGATCGAGAAATTTGGCGTCCCGCCAGATCAGGTCATCGAGGTGCTGGGGTTGACCGGCGATCAGTCCGATAACGTGCCGGGAGTGCCGGGAGTCGGCCCCAAAACGGCGGCGCCGCTCGTCCAGAAGTACGGCTCCATTGAGAATATCCTCGCCCATGTCGATGAGATCCCGCAAAAGGGGCTTCGGGAGAAGCTCGGCACGAACAGGGAACTTGCCCTCCTCTCGAAACGGCTTGTGACGATCGATACCAATGCGCCGCTGAAAATGGATTTTCATCGGTTGAAGGCCGCCCCGAAGAACACCGCTGCGCTGCTCTCTCTCTACAACGAGCTTGAGTTTCGCAACCTCGCACGGAGACTGAGCGAGGAGGGTACGCCGGTCCTGGAGAAGGATGAGGTCGTTTCGCCGCAACCAGAGACAGTCGACATAAAAACTTCGTCGCATGAATATGTCATCGTCGATTCCGACGAGAAGTATCTTCGTCTCATGTCCGACCTCAGGAGATCCAAAGCGTTCGTGTTCGACACTGAGACCACCTCCACCGATGCCCTGCAATCGATTCTCGTCGGCATCTCTTTCTGTTTCGAGCCCCACAAAGCCTATTATCTTCCCGTGATGCCTGAGAAGGAGGCACGACCGGCAGGAGAGGCGCTGTTTCCGGAATCGCTCGAGACGAGCGGAAGCGCACGATGGTCCGGATACCCCCTGGAGAAAGTCGTCCGGGATCTCAAGCCGACCTTCGAAAACGAGCGGGTGAAAAAGTACGGCCAAAACGCGAAATACGACATGCTCGCCCTTTCGCGGAAGGGAATCTGGGTTCGTGGAATCGAATTCGACACGATGATCGCCAGCTACGCCCTCCGGTCGGAGGGACAGCACAACCTCGACGTCCTTGCGAAAGAGTATCTGAGCTACAAAATGGTCTCCTTCGAGGAGCTCACCGGCACCGGGAAGGAGAAAAGGGATATCCGTGAGATTCCCCTGCTCGACGTCGGCAATTACTCTGCTGAGGATGCGGATGTCACCTTTCAGCTCGTCGACCTTCTCCACGATAAGATCGCCGCGCAGGGTATGGCGGAATTATGCGACAAGGTCGAGTTTCCACTTGTCCCGGTTCTCGCGAGAATGGAATTCAACGGCATCACGATCGATACGGATCTTCTGGCCGGGATGTCGAAGGAGATGGAGCGTCAGTTGGACGGTCTCGTCGCCGGCATCTATGACGATGCCGGGGAACGATTCAACATCAATTCCACCCAGCAGCTTTCCACAATTCTCTTCGAGAGGCTGAAGCTCAACCCTGTACGGAAGACGAAGACCGGCTTCTCGACGGACGTGGGGGTGCTCGAGACGCTCCGAGGAGAGCATCCGATCGTCGAGCGGCTCCTCGAATATCGGCAGCTCACGAAACTGAAATCGACGTACGTCGACGCGCTTCCGAAATTGATCCATCCCACAACCAGCAAGGTTCACACTTCGTTCAATCAGGCTGTGGCCGCCACCGGCCGTCTTTCAAGCAGCGACCCGAACCTTCAAAACATTCCGATCAGAACCGAGATGGGGAGAGAGATCCGGCGGGCGTTCATTCCGAGCGACAAGAGCATGGTCATGATGTCGGCGGATTATTCCCAGATCGAGCTTCGGATCATGGCCCACATCTCGTCAGACGAAGGGCTGCTCCAGGCGTTCTCAGCCGGGGAAGACATTCACGCAACGACCGCGGCAAAGGTATTCGGGGCAAGTCCGGAGGATGTCACCCGCGATATGCGGCGGAAGGCCAAGGAGGTGAACTTCGGGATCATGTACGGCATCGGTCCGTTCGGGCTCGCCTCGCGACTCGAGATCACGCAAACGGAGGCGAAGGAGATCATCGCGAAGTACTTCGAGCGATTTCCGAAGGTGAACCAGTATATCGCCGACACGATCGCGTCGGTACGGCGGGAAGGATATGTTGAGACGCTCCTGGGGAGACGGCGTTACCTGCCGGAGGTCCAGAGCAAGAACGCCAACCTGCGTTCGAACGCGGAGCGTCAGGCGATCAATATGCCCATCCAGGGGACGGCCGCCGACATGATCAAGTTGGCGATGATCCGGATCGACCACGCCCTGGAAAAAGAAAACCTGCAGAGCTTGATGCTGCTGCAGGTTCACGATGAGCTTGTGTTCGAGGTGAAGAAGAAGGAGCTCGACGTCGTCAGGAAGCTTGTCGCTCAGGAGATGCGCACCGCGATGCCTCTCAAGGTTCCCATCGAAGTCGAAATCGGCACCGGGTCAAACTGGCTCGAAGCCCACTGAGCCGCCCCTCGCTACGCCTTCCATCTCCGGATCAACATTGTCCCTCCGATAAGAATCAGGATAAGGGGCCAGTACGACCCGATGGTCCTCCAGACATCCCTGCTATACCAAAATCCCAGATGCGTTAACATCAGCGCCGCGCCGAGCCCGAGAAAAATCAGGGCGGGAATAAGCAGATGCCAGTCCTTCACGTTGAAAACGAAGAGCATGAAGAACGCCAGCCCGACAATGACGATGAAGGCGGGGAAGTAGAGGGAGAATGAGCCGTAGATAAGGTTTTGTCTCCTCAGAAAGAAGAGGATGCCGGCCAGGAAACAGAGAGTCCCGAAGAAGACTTTGCTCCGGTCGTTGTAAATGAAAGCCCGGACGACGACGGCGGCACCATAGAGGAAGAGACCAAGCCAGAGAAGCGCCCATCCCCCGATGTGAATCACCTCCATCTGGTTCAGAAGCAACGCCACCCCGAGGAGTACCATTACGAGGCCGATGATAGGAAATCGCGAAAAAGTATTCTGTTCCATGAGAGTTCCTCGTCGAAAAGTGCTTAGGAGATTGGCTGACGATCGTACGGAACCAGCAGCACCAGCGTGAGGTATAGCACGGCTCCGGCGCCGAACGAGGCGAGGCAGAGGATAATATAGAGGATCCTCAGGAGCGTCGAGTCGATGGAGAAGTAGCTTGCAAGGCCGCCGCAAACGCCGAAGAGTTTCTTGTCCGTGAGCGACCGCCTGAAGGCGCGAGCAGCGCGCGGAGGAGCCGGTTCACCGGAAGTGTCGCCGGGGGGAACATCGGTCGTGTCACTCCGTTCGGCCTGCCGGTAGTAAATGATCGCCATCCCGAGGATGATGAGAAGGATCGGGAAGACGAAGCTCCATGAGATCCTCCAGATATGGAAGAAGGAGAAGAATCCGAGATTCGCGAAGAGGATGATCGCGCCTCCCAGGATCATCATGATTCCGAAGAGCTTCCTTGCGTTTGACGAGCGCGCCCCTGCCTCATCCGGCCCGCCCTCGGTAAACATCACCCTCTTCGGCATGATGATCATGCACGCGAGATAGAGGATGAACCCCGTTCCGCCGAAAAAGGCGAGCAGGACAAAAAGGACCCTCATGATCACCGTGTCGACCTCGAAATACTCTGCGAGGCCGCCGCACACCCCTGCGATGATCTTGTTCGTCTGCGATTTGACTAATCGTTTCGGTTCCATGGTCGCCTCAGCTATCCGTGAGTGAGACTTCGAGAATACGACCTCCACACCATACTACGGCCGTTTCCGCCGATTGTTACAGCCCCGGCCCTCCGGGCCCCGAAGGATCCCCTTCCGGATGGCAAACAAAAAAAGCCCCACAGCGTCTGTGAGGCTTTCGTTCCGCGCCCAACCCGCGCTTACACCTCCATGATCTCTTTCTCTTTGAGAGTCAGGAGGCTGTCAATTTCCTTGATATGGTTGTCCGTGTATTTCTGAACCTCGATCTCTCCTCGTTTCCGGTCGTCCTCGGAAAAATGCTCCTCTTTCTCCGCCTTTTTCAGATGCTCATTTGTGTCCCGGCGGATGTTCCGGATGGCGACCTTTCCCTCTTCGCCGAATTTTTTCACGAGTTTCGCCAGCTCTTTTCGTCTCTCCTCATTAAGCGGCGGGATCGGAACACGAATGACCGTCCCGTCGTTGTTCGGGTTCAGCCCCAGGTTGGCCGCGATGATCGCCTTCTCGATGTGCGGAAGCATCCCCTTGTCCCAGGGGGTAACGGTGACAAGATGGACATCCGGTACACTGACGCTCCCGACCTGGTTGAGAGGAGTCGGCGTGCCATAGTAGTCCACCTTGACGGCATCGAGGAGGGCCGTCGTTGCCTTCCCCGTTCTGATCTTTGAAAGTTCCGTCCTCACGACGTCGACGGCCTTCCGCATGCGTACATCCCCATCGTTGAGAATTTGCTTAAGCATAGGATCACCCGAAGATGTTGACGATTTATTGC
>DATJQP010000076.1:0-16308 GCA_035505655.1 Bacteroidota bacterium | reverse complement strand
GGGCGCAGGAAGCTTGAGAGGTGTCGTTCTTAGTACGAGAGGACCGGAATGAACGGACCGACGGTGTATCTGTTGTCACGCCAGTGGCATCGCAGAGTAGCCATGTCCGGATGGGATAAGCACTGAAAGCATCTAAGTGCGAAACCCGCCTCAAGATTAGGCTTCCCGGGCGTAAGCCCCTAAAGACTCCAAGGAGATGACTTGGTTGATAGGCTACAGATGTAAGTGCCGCAAGGCACGAGTCGAGTAGTACTAATAAGTCGTGCGACTTGCCAATTATTTTTTATTGACTACACAACGGGTGCGTCAATAAACCTAATTGGAAAGTCCGCTCATGCATCCGTAATGCCGGACGGTTTCGATCTCGATTGTGAAATTCAACTTCAGGTGTCTATATCGCGGGTGTTACACCTCTTCCCATTCCGAACAGAGTAGTTAAGCCCCGCCGAGCCGATGGTACTGTACGGGTAACTGTACGGGAGAGTAGGTCGATGCCTGATTTATTTTTGAAATGCCCTTCAGACCTCTGAAGGGCATTTTTTTTGCCCTCGTCGGAGGCTCCTCCAACGGCTGTACCCTCCTGAAACCGCCTCCGCCCGGATTCGCCCTTTATCTCCCCATCGCCCGGGTGGCCTCCGCCTTGTCAGGCTCTCCCCGCCCTTTTCGTTCTGGGGGCGTTTCTGCCTGGGGGGATGAAGAATCTCGCCCGTCACATTGACCCAGATTCCGCATTTTTGCACTTGCAACTCATTCCCTCTCTGGCTATACTATGCTGATTTTGAGGCGGAAACGGGAACAACGACTTGTTTTCTCGGTGACAAGATGTCTCTCCCGATGCCTGCCTCACATCGTCCTCCTGCAGGGAGTACCATGTGTTGGTTGAAGGGAAGAGGAGCTCGGCACAAAGACCGGAGTGGTGCAATCGGACATCACTTGCGGAAATAGATATCCCGGTTCTGTGACGGACCGAATTCACGGATTGAGTCCAGTGAAGAAATTTCTCCTCTCCGCCCTGTTCATTGTCGGTGTGCTCTGCAATTGCCACGACTGTCTCCTCGCCCAATGGAAAGTCACGGGCGGCCCGATGAACGTCGGCCTCATCAATTCCCTCCTTTCGTATGGATCCACTCTCTATGCAGGGACTACGTCCGATATTTTTGCATCGGTTGACGGCGGAACGACGTGGGCTCCCCGCGACTCCGGGATATCGAGCAGTGTCGTGTACGCACTCTCGGCGAACGGCACAAACCTCTTCGCCGCCACCTCAGCCGGCATCTATCTCTCCACGAATAATGCCGCAACATGGTCTCCGATCGATTCGGGGTTGACGACAAGACTCGTCTGGTCGATCGCGGCGAAAGACTCATGTGTGTTTGCAGGGACTTCCATTGGAGTATTTCGATCGTCCAATAACGGTACGAAATGGACGCTCAGCGATTCCGGGCTGGGAAAAATTCCGGTCTGGTCGCTCACGACAAAGGACTCGTGCGTGTTTGTGGGAACCTCTGCGGGCGTTTTCATCTCCTCGAACGGAGGTGCCGTCTGGGCTTCAGTCGATTCAGGTTTGGCGGGAGGCGTGATCTTAGCGCTACTGTCGTCGAGCGGCGACCTGTTTGCCGGGACCGCCTCGGGAGTTTTTCTCTCGACGAATAATGGGGCGTCATGGATCCAATCAGATTCGGGGCTCACAAACACCTTTGTGCTATCCCTGATGTCGTACGGGCAATACGTATTTTGCGGGACCGCTGGCGGAGGGGTGTTCGTTTCGTCCGACGCGGGGCGGACCTGGAACGCAGTCGGGATGTCTGGCAATTCAATCCTCTCATTGGCCGCAGACGGTACCGCGCTCTACGCCGGAACGGACGGCACGGGTGTCTGGCGTCGCCCGCTCACCGAGCTGGTCACGCTCGGACCAAACCTCACAACGGGTCCGTTGACGAGGATCAACCTGCGGCAGAATTTTCCGAACCCATTCAACGGATCGACGCTCATCGAATACGATCTGGATGCGAGCACCGATGTGGTTCTCATTGTCTACGACGTTCTGGGTCGCAAGGTGCGGAAATTGTTGAGTGAGCGGCAGGCGGGTGGAGCGCACAGGGTGCTGTGGGATGCTTCAGGGATTCCAAGCGGCGTCTACTTCTGCTGCCTCCAGGCTGGTTCGCTCACCGACACAAAGAAATTGGTGATCCTAAGATAGTATGCGGTGATACGGGGTGACGGTGACGGGACCTCGTAGGTCATCGAACGCCCGAAGTATCCAGAACGTGAAAGGGCTTTGACCGGCGGCGTCAGTAGCAGCAAGCGGCACTAATTTCTCATCCGGGAATTTCTAAAGGACAGGCGTTATGAAGCGACCGTGCTATATATTGTTATCCGCCACAGTCATTCTCTGCTCCGGCCGGTGCCTTCCGCAATCGACAACGACGGCCTATGAAATCGGAACGTGGCAGGGATTTCGCTCCGCCGCTATCAGCTACACGTTCGACGATAACTGTCCAAGCCATTTCTCAGTCGCCCTCCCGATGTTCGATTCGTGCGGGTTGCATCTGACGCTCTTTGGCATCACGAACGTCTGGCCCTACTGGAAGGGATGGCAGAACGCTGTCGCGAACGGGCACGAAGTGGGAAGCCACACGGTCGGGCACCCCTACCTCGACTCGCTCACGGAGAGCGAACAGCTTGCAGAGATCAAAGGATCTGAGGATGCCCTTAACGCCCGCGTCACGGGACAGCGCTGCGTGACCTTGGCCTACCCGTACGGTCATATCGGCGACACCAACATGGTCCGACAGTTCTATATCGCAGCACGTACGTGCCAGACAATCATCTCACCCCCCACTCCTGCCAACTTCATGGCTATCGGCGGAATCATGTGCGGGGCGCAGGGAACTGTGCGTACGACTGCGGATTTCGATACATTCTCCAACAGAGCGGCTCGAAAAAACGGCTGGTGCGTCTACGTTGTTCACGCCCTCGACAAGGAAAAGGGGGCGTCGCCTCTACCGTCGGACACGCTCCGGGCCAGCCTCGCGTACTTGAAGGCACATCAGGAGATATTTTGGGTAGCTCCGTTCGGTGTCGTGGCGAAGTACATCAAGGAGAGAAACTCGGCCTCGGTCTCGGAACTCTCGATCCATCCGGACTCGATCGTCGTGCAGGTGACCGACACCCTCGATAATTCAATCTACAATTGTCCTCTCACGATTCGGCGACTCCTCCCCGCCGGATGGGACTCTTCCATCGTCATCGAAAACGGCAAGTTGCTCAACTCCCAGATCGTGGAGATCGGCGGAACAAAATATGTCATGTTCGATGTCATTCCCCAGAGAGCCAACAGCGTCCTTCTGAAAAAAGCGGCCTCGGTGACCCGCCGCGTCCAGCAGACCGAGTCGCCTGTCGCTTTTTCCCTCAGCCAGAACTACCCGAACCCGTTCAACCCGACGACCATCATCGCATTCCAGATTCCGGCAAGCTGCTGGGTGACGTTGAAACTCTATAACATCCTCGGCCAGGAAGTTGCTGTGCTAGTGAATGACCGGCGGGAAGCAGGGCGATATGAATCAGTGCTTGACGCGAGCAGCCTCTCGAGCGGGGCGTACTTCTACCGATTGCAGGCGGGGGACTATTTGTCGACAAGAAGGCTTCTGGTACTGCGATAGCGGGTGATTCAGTCCGAACTGCCGGGGAGCGATTCCCCGGTTGAAAGAAGATTCGGAGGGAAGATGTGCGGAAGCGTGCAGACCGCTTTTTCCCTTCAGAACCATTTCCTCTTTGGCGGTCTGGGGGCGCTTTCAAAAAGATGGATCCTCCGGCTGTAAGTTGTTTCCTCTTCCTCGACAGGTGTCGTCGGGGGCCATGCCTGCCTTTTTCCGCGATGTGAATGAAACCCTGGGGGGCCTTTCGTTGCACTCATTTTCAGTCTGATTTGGACCTCCCTCAAGAACGGCTTCCGGTTCCAGACGGAAGCGGGATGAGGGGGCAATTGAAAAACGGAACTCCGATATGCCGACAAGCGGGTAGAGAACGGCAACTATTTGCTTGGAAAAATCGCCGGGAATTTCTATCTTTTGGACAGTCCCGGTTTTCGCAACAGACTCTCTGGATTGCAGTTCAGGGCGGCGGGTCGACTGACCTGCAAACGCCGGCCTTCAGAGCGGACACAGTCCCTAACATCTCCCCCTCGGAAATGGAACGAATCGAGCACGCACTTCTGCTCCTCTTTCTGGCCCTCAGTCTTCTTACCGCAAGTTTGCCCGCTCAGACGAACGATCAGCTCCGATCAACGGCTGAATCGGCGCTGCAGCGGATGACTCCGGAGGAGATTGACCGCAAACTCAAAGAGATGGGAATTACGCGGGACGAGGCGATCAGAAGAGCGTCGGAACTCAATATCAGCCTTGAAGATTATTTGTCAAGTGGAACTCAGAATCCGGCCGCAGCAACCTCGGCCCCCGAGGTTCAGCCCCCTCAGGAACGCCGCCAGGTTCTTCCGCGGCAGGAGCCAGCGAAGGCGAACAAACCCGAGTACGGCGCGTTTAGACTCAGAAAAGGGGCGGAAAATCTCCTTCCGTATGGGTACGAGATCTTTCAGAATCCTCCTTCAACGTTCGAACCGACCCTTAACGCTGCAACACCCGAATCGTACCAGCTGGGCCCGGGCGACCAGTTGGTGATCACCGTGTGGGGCGACACTAAGCTCTACTATCAGCTCCAGGTGAATCGAGACGGCAACCTCCTTGTCCCCGACGTCGGCCCCATCGGGGCAAACGGGTACACGATCCAGCAATTCCGCGAGAGGCTGCTCAAGAGGATGTCAGAGATCTACTCCGGGTTAAACGCGCAGAAGAATGGTCCCACCGCCTTTCTCGATGTCTCGATAGGGAAACTTCGTACCATACAGGTCTTCGTGCTTGGAGAAGCGGCAAAGCCGGGAGGCTACACCCTCTCCTCGATGTCGACGACGCTCCACGCGCTCTATCTGGCCGGAGGTCCGACATCGAACGGCACGATGAGAAATGTCCAGATCATCCGCGCAGGAAAACAACCGATCAGGTACGATCTCTATGATTACATTATCAGGGGAGATAAAACGAACGACACCCGTCTCCAGAATGGCGACGTGGTCTTCGTCTCCCCGGCCGGGAGGCGTGCTGCCGTGGCGGGCGAAGTTGTCCGACCGGCGATCTATGAACTGGGAAATGGGGAGACCCTGGGGGACCTGATTCAACTCGCCGGCGGACTCCGTTTCGACGCCTATCTCGACAGGATCCACATCGAAAGGATCGTTCCGTTTGCCGAACGCCCAAAATACAGCAAGGACGTGATCGATCTGGATGTTAAGTTCAAAACCATCGGAGAACTGATGGGAAGCAAGGAGCCGATCGAGGACGGCGACGTTGTCACGGTGCTCAAAATATCTGATATCCCCAACAATCGGGTCACGGTGCTGGGAAACGTCAGGAAACCCGGCGTTTTCGAGCTCACTCCGGAAATGAGGATCGCGGATCTGATCATGGCTGCTGACAGCCTTGACCGCAACACCTTTGAGGAGCGTGGTAATCTTATTCGGTTGCTTCCGAGCTTACGGAGGGAGATCATCGCCTTCAATCCCCGGCTCGCGCTCGCGCATGATCCACAAAATAACATTGTCCTGCAGAATGAGGATAGTGTGATCCTGTACAAGGAAAGTGAATTCTTTCCGGAGCACCGGGTAACGATATCGGGGGCAGTGCGGAATCCCGGGGAATATCTCCGTGTCGAGAGTATGACGGCCGGCGACCTCGCCGTCCTCGCCGGGGGGCTCACGGAGGATGCGATGACGACGGGGTGGACCGTGTCGCGAATTGATTCGACAAGCCTGCAGACGTACAGTCATGTGTATACATTGGATCTGCCGCGTGAGTATTGGAACGACACAGGCTCGTCGAAATTTCCTCTGGAAGACTTTGATCACGTATTTGTTCCCGCGAATCCACGGTTTTCCAGGATCAAAACCGTTAAGGTGACGGGGTATGTGATGTACCCGGGTACCTACGCGATCAGAAATGAGGGGGAGAGATTGGCGGAGGTGATCGCGCGCGCAGGGGGTATGAGGCCCGGAGCCTATCTTGAGGGATCGAAATTCGTCCGCAAACTTACGGATGCAACGTGGACCCCAAGCGAACCAAAGATCACGACAACGAAAAACACCTCCCTCCTGGATTCATTGCGCCAGGCAAACAAGGTTAACGAGGAGGCCGGTGTTGGATGGATCCCGATTGATTTTAAGCGGGCGATAGACGACCCGAGCTCCCGGGAGAACATTGTCTTGGAAGCGGGCGACTCGATCAACGTCGCCTACTTGGAGGATCTGGTGTACGTCAAGGGCCAGGTGTTCATTCCCTCTCCGGTGGTCTACAAACGTCACGAGAGCCTCGATTACTATATCACCCAGGCAGGTGGGTTTACGGATGCAGCCGACAAAGGGAAGGTCGTCGTCTTCCTTCCCGGCGGCAAGAAATGGGAACCGCGGTCCTGGCCGTTTCCAGACCCTGAGATCCTGCCGGGCAGTCTGGTCTATGTCCCCCAGAAAGTCGAAAGAGAGGACAAGACTCTTCCGATCGTTAGCGCATGGGCTACGGTGATGGCGAGCCTTGCGGCGATCACCATTGCGATTGTCCAAATCACCAAGTAAGTCCTTCGGCTCACATTCACATCACTGAGGCGCACGTACCCCCTTTGGAACACGACCCGTTGATGCTCGAGCAGGTGAAGCTCTCCGGTGTGGCGAAAGACGTGATCGCGGCGGCCTGGAAATCAAGAAAGCGCGTCGCGGCGATCGTCGGGGCGATAACGCTCACGGTGGCCGCGGGGAGCCTGTTGTTACCCGATTACTTCCGATCGACGGCAACGATCCTCCCCGAGACCGAGCGAAGCAAGCTTCCTTCGCTTGGCAACCTCTCGGATCTGGCGTCCCTCGCGGGAATCGAAACCGGAGAGGGATCGCTCGTCAAACTATATCCTCGGATCATTTCGAGCGAATCTGTTCTTCGGAACGTCATCTATGCTCGATATTACTCCCGCCGGATGAATGATTCTGTGAATCTCGTTCAGTTCTGGGAGATCGATGAAAAGAATCCTGAGCTCATCTACGAGAAGACACTGAAGACGCTCCGCGAGCAGCTGGAAGTGGGGATGGACCCGAAAACCCTGGTTGTCACCATCTCGATTGATACCAGAGAACCAGGGGTCTCGGCGGCGATCGTCAACAAGGTAACGGAAGAGCTGGACCGATTCATTCGGACAAAGAGAATCACCAATGCCTCCGAACAACGTAAATGGATTGAAACACGTCTCTCGGAGGTGGAAGCGGACCTCGCGAAGAGTGAAGAGTCCTTGAAGGAATTCAGGGAGAAGAACCGGCGGATCATCGACTCACCCGAACTACTTCTGGAACAGGACCGGTTGGTCCGGGAGTTACAAATAAACTCGACGCTCTATACCGAGCTCAAGAAACAGTACGAGCTCATCAAGATCGAGGAGATCAAGAACATCCCCATCATCAATGTTCTCGACCCCGGACGACCCGCCGCTCGAAAAGAACGACCGCGAAGAAGCATTATTGTCATCGATACATTTTTCATTTCTTTGATCGGCGCCGTCGGGTACGTCTATTTTCGCCGCAAGTACGCCGTCCAGATTGAACACTCCTTGCTGGCATTCCGTCGCCTGGTGCGCGGGGCGTGACCATCTGCGGCGAGCGATTACGCTCCATCCTAAGAGGCCGATCTGTGCCTCCGGGCGGCGACAAGGCGAGATTCCATGATAGGCCTCTCGGTGTTACGTGGCACGGCGTCTCCGTGTTTCCACGCACCGCGGCAAGAAGAAAGGCAAACCTCCTCTGGGCTTCCTGTCGACGGCGAGCAGTTCGCCGTCGCGGCTCACCGTGCCGACTGGGGTCGCGTGTGGAACTCTCATGGTATTGAATTCGATGTCGTGCGATCGTAGGTGCCTCGGTTGAAGAAACAGTTGCTGAGAAATTCCGCATCGGGTGTCATTCAGTTTGTCGTGAGCACGCTGCTGCTCCTGCTCGCCATCCCAATTCTCGTGCGCAAGCTCGGAACAGAGAGCTACGGCGTTTTCTCTATCATCTCCATTGTCGGCAGCGTCAACGTCTTTGCCAACCTGGGACTGAACGCCAGCCTCGTGAAATTCCTGGCGGAGCAGGGCAAGAGGAGAGATTCGCACTATGACATCGTCGTAACGCTGGCGATCAGCGCGGTGGTGATTGTGCCTGTGACGGCGCTTCTGGCGTGCTTCCATCGCTTCGTTCTTGTAGGCATTCTGAATGTTCCCCTTCATCTGTTGAACGCGGCGCGTGCGCTTTTTCTCTATGCGTTGTGGGCGAACTGTCTCATCTTTCTCGGGCAGACTTTCTCCGCGATCCTGGATTCCCAGCAAAAAATCTATCTGACGAATATCCTTCAGCTCACGTACAACATTTTCTACTGGGGTCTGATCACGACTGCTGTCCTTTTCGGCTGCACTCTTGGTGAGCTGGGAATGTTCGTCTTCTTTGCGGGCTTCGTGTGGTTCGCTGCGACAGGAATTGCGACACGAATCTCATGGGGGAAGCTCGAAATCGAGGGTCTTCTGAGGAATTTCCCGCGTATTGCCCGCAAACAGATCTCTTACGGGAAGAATATCTATCTGTCGGGCGTCACGAATTTTTTTTATGAGCCGGTGACCCGCATACTGATCTCACACTTCATTGGAATCCGCGAAGTAGGTTACTTTGATATCGCCTTGAAAGCGAAGGGGCAGGTCGTGGGAATAGCTGCGAAGGTATTCTATCCTCTCTTTCCGTTTTTCTCGAAACTGGCGGATGCGGCCAAGATCAAACTCATCGTTACCGACCTCCAACAGAAAATTCTCTTCCTCGTAGTGCCGTGCACTGCCGTGATTGTCTTCGCCGTCGGGCCGTTTGTGAGGATATGGATTGGCATGGACGCGCCGGAGATTTCTGCCGCCGTTGCGGTGGTTGTCGTCGCCAACCTGCTGTTCAGTGTTTCGGTGATCCCTATCTATCACTACATGACAGCAAAGAGCCACACCGAAGTGATGATCTACAGTCAGCTGGCAAACGCGTGCCCAAGCTTTGCCGTTTTCCTCCTAACGTACAAAGCCCTGGGCTTTCCCTCCGCGCTTCTGGGGACCGGCCTGGGAATTTTCTGCAGTTTCCTCTTGCTTAATTACTATCAGAAGAAGTTTCTTGAGACGATTGTCTTCTCTTCGTTCGG
Source organism: Bacteroidota bacterium (assembly GCA_035505655.1). GTDB lineage: Bacteria > Bacteroidota > Ignavibacteria > UBA10030 > UBA8401 > JAGVPT01. Next base: position 7,027 of record DATJQP010000076.1, on the reverse strand, counting down.
CGATTTCTTCAAACTCATGACAATTCTCGCGAGCTGCTTCGTGATCTCGCTGCTTCTGAGCGTCGGCCTGCAGTCCGACATTGCAAAGGTCTCAATCCTCCCGATCGTGGTTGCGATCTCCGCCATTGTGGCGTATCGGTTCCTTCAAGTGTTCACGGAGGACGATGTGGCAAACTACTTCGGCGAGCATCCGCGTGCTCGCTCGACCATCTCCAGACTGTTGCTCCGGCAGACCCGATCCGTTTCTAGATAAAACGTGACCGCGAAGGGGCTCTTTCCGGGCGTCCCTTGCGACATGGACACCATTGAAAGGTGCGTGATGAACCTGAAGGAGCTCGAAGTATTAAGGCACGAATGCCTGAGGGAAGTCCTCTACCGCTCCAGGGAGGCGAACGCAGGGCATATTGGCACGTCGCTGTCATGCCTCGATATTCTCGTGTACCTTTACTTCAATCGCATGCGTGAGGGGGACCGGTTTGTGCTTTCGAAGGGGCATGCGGCCCTAGCCTTTTACGTCGTCCTTTCGAAGGCGGGGATCATTGACGCTTCCCTTCTTGACACGTTCTATGCGAACGGGACACTGCTGGCGGCCCACCCACCCTGCAGCCGGCGACTCCCAGGAGTAGATTTCGGCACCGGCAGTCTGGGGCACGGTCTCTCGCTGGCCAACGGTTTCGCATTCTCAGGACACTTCACGGGAAGGAAGAACAACGTCTACTGCCTGCTCTCGGACGGCGACTGCGACGAAGGCTCAACATGGGAGGCCGCCCTTTTTGCGGCACATCACCGGCTCGAGAACCTTACCGTGATCGTCGACAACAACAACCTCCAGGGTTTCGGACGGACGGACGAGGTGATGAACCTGGAACCGCTCGCCGACAAGTGGCGTTCGTTCAATTTCAGCGTCGCCGTCGCCGCTCGGGGGAACGATTTCGCCTCAATCGATGCGGCCTTCGCCGAGCTCGATAGGACAGAGGAGAAAAAGCCGAGATGTCTCATTGCGCGGACGGTGAAGGGGAGCGGGGTTTCGTTCATGGAAAACCGTCTCGAGTGGCACTACCTTCCCATGAGCGACGAACAGTATGCCCGAGCCATCGAGGAGATCGAAAGGACGTAGGTGCGCAAGGAATTTGCACAACATATTGAAACGATCGCCCGCCGGGATCCGAATGTGATTTTCCTGACCGGAGATCTTGGATTTCTCGCGCTCGAAAGCCTCCGCTCTGCCATGGGGGATCGCTTCATCAATTCGGGAGTGAGCGAACAAAACATGGTGTCGATGGCGGCGAGCCTGGCGTACGAAGGATTGACGCCCCTGTGCTACAGTATTGCGCCGTTCGCGGTCTTCCGCCCCGCTGAACAAATCCGAGTCGACGTCTGCCTTCACAACCTCAACGTCAAGCTCGTAGGAAACGGAGGCGGCTTCGGTTATGGCATCATGGGTGCGACGCATCACGCCATCGAAGACCTTGCCTTCCTCAGCTCCCTGCAAAACATGCGATGCGTGGTCCCCTTCTGCAACGAGGATGTCCGTGGGGCGATCGACGCCATGATGGAATACAAAGGTCCGTCGTATCTCCGGCTCGGTTTCGGCCCGAAACCGGAAGGGACCGAGCTTCCGGCGTTTTTGCCCGTTCGTAAACTTGCCTCGGGAGACCGGGCGACCATCGTCGGTATCGGGCCTGTGCTGCTCAACGTGTTTGAGGCTCTTAAACGCGGAGGGGATATCGCGTGCGACGTTTTTGCCGTTTCCGAATTGCCGCTGGCGACACTGTCGCCGGAATTGACGGAGAGCGTTCAAAAAACCGGGAAACTACTGACGATCGAAGAGCACGTGCGGAGGGGGGGGCTCGGGGAACACCTCGCCGCCTTTCTCCTGGAATCAGCCGCACACTGCAAGTCCACGCACCTCTCCGTGGCGGGGTATCCCAACGGTCTTTACGGCAACCAGGCATACCATCTGGAAGTAAACAATCTCAGTCCCGACGCCATACTCTCAGAAATCAAGAAATTGACGTATGAATAGCATGCCCGCGTGGAAGGATCTGTGGGGTGAAGCAGAGCTCGCGGAAGCCCTACGCCTGAAAGGGCCGATCTTTGTTGTTGGTGCTTCCGGGTTCATCGGCGCGAACTTGTTTCGGAGCCTCAGCGCAGTCCGGGGCGACGTGTACGCTTGCTCCCGGAGCCCCGAGAAAAGCTGGAGACTCGCTGGTGTCGCCTCGCAACAGTTGATCAATCTGGACGTCACCGACTTTGACGGGGTGCGGGATGTCGTGCAGGAGTTCAAACCCGCCACGGTTTTCAACCTCGCGGCGTACGGGGCGTACTCAAGGCAGAACGATGCGTCGAAGATTCACGCGACGAACTACATGGGCTCATTTAATATTCTGAAGTGTCTCTCGGAAGCAGGTGTCGCCGCCTACGTCCATGCGGGGACCTCATCCGAATACGGCCTGAATTGCGCAAAGCCCACGGAAGAGGCGGAACTCATCCCGAACAGCGATTATGCTGTTTCGAAAGTGTCGGCATCCTATCTGATAAAATATTTCGGAAGAGTCTTCAATTTTCCCGGAGTGAACTTAAGGATCTATTCGGTCTACGGGCCGTGGGAAGAACGCGATCGTCTTATCCCGACCCTCATCCTGAACGGTCTCGCGGGGAAATTCCCGCTCTTTACGGACAAGCGGATCTCGCGTGACTTCGTCTACGTCGACGATTGCACGAACGCCATGGTCAAAGCTGCGCTCACCCTCTGCATTGAGCACCCCGGGATCTCGATCAACGTCGCCACCGGCGTGAAAACGACGATCGAGGAAGTGGCCGGAACCGCACAGAAAGTCTTCAAGATCCCCGGGACCCCCGTGTTCGGGTCGATGCAAAACAGGCGATGGGACCTGGCGGAATGGTACGGAGACCCATCCCTCGCAGAACGGTTGCTCCGGTGGAAGGCGAAAACTCCATTCGCCGAAGGAATCGAAGTCACCGCCAGGTGGGAGAAAGAATTCGCGGCGACGACCCATTTCGTCGTCGTGCCAAAAAGCGAGAAGAAGCTCTCCGTTGTCGTCGCCTGCTACAGAGACAACGAGTCGATTCCCATCCTCTACGAACGCCTGACGAGTGCTCTCTCGAGCTCGCGGTACGACTATGAGATCATCTTTGTCAACGATTCAAGTCCGCTGAACGATGAAGAGGTCATCGCGCGCCTCTGCTATCATGATAACCACGTCGTCGGGATTTCCCACTCCAGGAACTTCGGATCGCAATCCGCATTCGTCAGCGGGATGGACCTGTCGACCGGCGACGCCGTTGTCCTTATGGACGGTGACGGGCAGGATCCTCCCGAGGTCATTGCTGAGTTCATCGCAAAGTGGGAAGAAGGGTTCGACGTGGTCTATGGGCGGAGGATCAAGAGGGTTGCCCCGTTCTACATGCAGGTGTTCTACAAACTGTTCTACAGGATTTTTCACGGCCTGTCGGAAGTATCCATCCCGGTCGACGCCGGGGACTTCTCCCTCATCGACAGAAAAGTCGTGCAGTACCTTCTTCGCTTCACGGAAAAAGACATCTTCCTACGTGGCCTCCGGGCGTGGGTCGGGTTCAAGCAAACAGGGGTGCCGTACCTCAGGCCCGAGAGGCTCTTTGGAAGAAGCACGAACAGCCTCGCCAAGAACTTCTGGTGGGCAAAGAAGGGGATCTTTTCGTTCAGCCGGAAGCCACTCCAGTACATTCAGACTCTCGGTCTCATCGTGTTCTTCGCCACAATCCTCATGAGCGCCTTCTACCTGCTCGAGTACTTTGTCAATCCTCCGGAGAATGCTCGCGGCGTTCCAACGATTATTCTCATCATGCTCGGGTTGGGTGGATTCCAGCTTATCTCGATCAGCGTCCTTGGCGATTACCTGGGGAAGGTGATCGAGGAGGTGAAAAATCGCCCGAAATTCATCCGCAGCAAGGTGTTCTACAATGGCAAGACGTACACCGATGAACCCACGATCATGGAACTGTTGAAGAAGATCGGCGAAAACAGAACTCCCCGGGGTCGCCGTGAGTAGCGTCAGGGATGATCGGGGATACAACCAGGGATTCAAACCGTCGAAGACGGTCGAGGTACGCACCCGCAGAAGGAGCCGGTATATCCTTGCCGAGATGGATCTGTCGAAGCCGAACGAAGTTCTCGAAATCGGTTGCGGGCTGGGGGAGCTGTCCGCTCTGCTGGCGGAGCACGCGAACAATCACGTCCTCGGCACCGATCTCTGCGTTCCGTTCATCGAAGAGGCCCGACAGATGTACACACTGCGGAATCTGGAATTTCAGGTTCTCGATTTCACCCGGCCGGAATCCCTCGGACCCAGGCGATTCGATTACATCGTCGGGAACGGCATCCTTCATCATCTTTATCACGGTCTTGGGGCAGCACTCAGGAATCTCATGGATCTGCTGAACGAAGGCGGAAAGATCCTTTTTTTGGAACCGAACCTCCTGAACCCCTATTGCTACGCGATCTTCACGTTTCCTTTTCTCAGGCGGCTCGCCCGTCTTGAACCCGCCGAGATGGCGTTCACGAAGAGATTCATCGAAAGGATCCTTGCGGAATCGGGATTCCGCGACACCAAAGTGGAGTACAGGGATTTCCTGGTTCCGATCATCCCCAGTTCGCTCATCCTCCCGACGGTCCTCGTCGGCGACGTTCTTGAAAAGATTCCGATGGTGAGAATGATGAGCCAGTCGCTTTTCATCAGGGGATCCAAATGACCGGCGCAGCGGGAGATTTGGACGAGGCATCCGTCCTCGGCCGCCGGGAGCCGAATAAATGATTGAGAGGCTGAATCCGGCGGAGCTACTGAGAAACCGATTCATTCGCTACCTCGCGGTGGGCGGTCTCAACACGGTTTTTGGCTATGCAGTCTTTGCGCTGCTTGTCTATACGGGGCTCGCATACCAATGGGCGGTGCTTTGTTCGACAATTCTTGGCGTGCTCTTCAATTTCTTCACCGTAAGCCGTCTTGTGTTCAAGTCGAAGAAGAACGCACTCATTGCAAAGTTCGTTGTCTCATACGGATTGGTCTATGGTGCGAACGTTCTACTCATTGGCTTCCTGCTTGACCGTGGCCTGACGGCATACACGAGTCAGCTCTTATGCATGCCGTTGATCGTGACGGTATCGTACTCGTTCAACAGATTCTTCGTTTTTCAGTGACCGTTGCCGTAACGCAAGCGGATGATGGCGACAATACGCTGTCCCGGGAAACGGGAGGCAACTGAACTCTCCCCACATGATGAAAAAATCGACAAGAGACGCGGCAGTGATCCTGGGCGTCGTCCTTCTCCTTTCGCCGATCCTTGTCTACCCGGGATGGCTTCCGGACGATACCTACTGGATGCTCTCGACGCTGAAGTACAAATCGTGGCAATCAATCGCGGACTGGTACATGGCCGTGGGAGACAGGTTCATGCCGCTGTCCGCGAGCTTGAACCGGATCATGGCCGGGATCGCGATCACGCCGACCCTCTTTTTTCTCGGCAATTACCTGACGGCGCTCATGTCGGTCTTGACCTTGATCTGGATCGGCCGCAGGCTCTATCCGAAGGTCTCCCTTGTGCCGCTCCTGGTGATCCTCACCCCCGCCTTTTCTTCCCATTTCTACGTTATCTTCACACAGAAGGAACTCCTCCTGTTGTGGTCCGCCTTTCTTGCGCTCGTCATGGTCCCGATGTCCGAGAATCTCCGTAATCCGTCGAACCGGATCTTCCTGGCGCTGATACCGGCAAACATCGCTCTCTATTATATCGAGAATAGCCTCGTCCTTCTCTCGATGTTCGCCTTTGCCCTGCTGGCCATCAACAATTATCGATCCGACCACACCGCGCTCCGGGAAACAGGGCGTGGCACTTACGTTACGAAGTTTAACCTTTTTCTCGTCTTGTTGTTGGCAAGCTCCTTCATATTCTTCATCCAATACCTTTATTTTACTCATTTTCGGGATAGCCACAGCTACCTGACCGCTCGCACACCCGAATGGGGGATTATTCCGAGGGCCCGGTATTCTCTCCATGCACTCCTCATGTACGTGAAAAACGATCCGCTCATCCTTCTCGCGATGCCCCTCGGTTCGTTTTCCGCGCACCGTACGCTCCGCCGCGCCGGCCCGTCCGCGGCGATGAAGAACCGGAATGTTTTGCTTTTGTCGGATTCGCTTGCCGTTTGTGCCCTCGTCTATGTGCTGAGCTTCGTCACGCTGGGTCTCTACGAGGATCGGTATCTTCTCCCCGCGTATCCATTTGCGCTTGTCGCGCTCATGGGGTACGGTCATCTCTGGTATGAAGGCCGGCCGGGATTCGCGGTGCCAAGGGGTCGCCGGATGATTCGGTGGGGGGCGGGGCTTATTGTCGGAGTTGCGGTCCTGAATTCCATGATCTATGCGATCAATGTTGCCGTCTACGACAAATTCAATTCGTACAATTTCACCAGATTCAACGATGCTCTCCTTGGCGTCGTTGATTCCAGGCTGGCCTCCGGTAGGGAACCGATCCGCATCTCATATCCCGGCTGGAACTATGAGACGGCGCTGTATCTTGAGCGGATGAACCTTAACATGCTCCATTTCCGTGGATATGCACTCGCCGAAAACGATTCCACCTTTGAAAGGAATTGGACGAACCCTCAGAGCTTTCGGATTGCCGGCGATTCCATCAGCTATCTCTACGATGCCCGGGTTCAGAACTGGACGATCCCGGTGCAGGCCGGCGCATCGGACCTCCGGCCGGGAGACTTGTTTCTTTTGCTTCCGATGGCACGGGAGGAGGGATTTGAAGCCGTTCGAAAGAGATGCATTTTCAAGACGGAGAGTCCGGGGTACTTCGAACTTCCGGTGATTCAGGCGATGGCGAAGCGTTTGCTCAGGAAACTTCAGACCGGGGCGAAATCAGCACCGATCGGCAAGCAGGTCGATTACGCCATCTACGAGGCGATGTGACACGGCACCACATTCTTCAGAGCGTCCACGCGTCCCCCTGGAAGTGCCGGCCG
>DATJQP010000075.1:0-20511 GCA_035505655.1 Bacteroidota bacterium | reverse complement strand
TGTGAGAATGACTTTGGAGATGCCTCTGGATTCGCAACGGCGATGAAAGAGGCTTCTGCATTTATGGACAGCTTGAGAAACGATACGGAGATCCTGCGGACAGCCTGCTGAGGAAGGGGAAGATGTGCAAGGTCCCGCAGGGAACTGCAAAATCCTCTCACTAGTTAACGAAAGCAGGATGAAATGAAAAATATCTGCAGACTACTTTTTGCAATGTATTGCCTATCTATAGAGACGCATCCATTGCATGCTCAATGGATGCAAACCAACGGGCCTTACGGAGGAACGGTTGCGGCGCTCGCTGCGAACGGCTCATATCTCTTTGCCGGGGGTCTCAGCGGCGGCGTCTTCCTCTCTACCAACAACGGCTCAAGCTGGTCCGCAGTCAATTCCGGTTTGACGAACATCTATATCCACGCGCTTGCCATTTCAGGCTCAAACCTCTTCGCCGGTACCTGGGGAGGCGGAGTCTTTCTTTCCACCGACAACGGCGCCAGCTGGTCTCCTGTCAATACGGGGTTGAACACATTTGTCCAATGTCTTGCCGTGTCCGGCACGAATCTCTTTGCCGCGGCCGATGGCGGCGTCTTCCTTTCCACCAACAACGGGGCGAGCTGGTCTGCGGTCAATTCCGGTCTCACAAACCGTGATGTTCGCGCTCTTGCCGTCTCAGGCACAAACCTCTTCGCGGGGACTAACGGCGACGGCGTTTTTCTCTCCACCAACAACGGCACAAGCTGGGCCAGTACCGGCTTCACAAACGGCGTAGTACAGGCTTTCGCCATCTCGGGCGCCAATATCTTCGCCGGGACGGATGTCGCCGGCGTCTATCTTTCTACCGACATGGGTACAACCTGGAACCCAGTCAATACGGGTCTGACGAACCTTTATGTACAAGCTCTCGCCCTCTCGGGCTCAAACCTCTATGCAGGGACGTATTTGGGGGGCGTCTTTCTCTCGACCAACAACGGCACAAGCTGGACTCCGGTCAATACCGGCTTAACGCATTCTTACGTCTGGTCTCTTGAGGCGTCCGGCTCAGAAATCCTTGCCGGGACAACGGGAGGCATCTTTCTTTCCACCAACAACGGGACGAACTGGCGTGCTGTCAATTCCGGGTTGACGGTCACTGCCGTCCAGGCTCTTGCCGTCCACGGCACAAGTCTCTTCGCGGGGACGTACGGCGGCGACGTTTTTCTTTCAACCGACAACGGCATAAGCTGGTCTGCGAACGATACGAGCCTGGCGAATACTGATGTTCAGGCTCTTGCCGTCTCAGGCACAAACCTCTTCGCCGGGACGTATTTGGCCGGCGTCTTTCTTTCGGCCGACAACGGCACAAGCTGGTCTGCGGTGAACACAGGGTTAACGAGCATCGCGGTCCGGTCTCTTGCAGTCTCCGGCACAAACCTCTTTGCCGGGACTAATGACGGCTCCGTCTTCCTTTCCACCAACAACGGCACAAGCTGGTCTCCCGTCAGCACAGGATTGCCAGGTGCTCCTGTCTTTTCTGTAACCGTTTCCTCTAGCGGGACCGGCGGCGCCAATATTTTTGCCGGCACGAGAGGCGGCGGGGTTTTTCTCTCGACCGACAACGGCACGAGCTGGACAGAAGTCAATACCGGCTTGACGAACATGGCCGTGCAAACCCTTGCCGTCTCCGGCACAAATCTCTTTGCCGGGACAGGGGGCGGCGGGGTCTTTCTTTCCACCGATAACGGCACCAGCTGGTCCGCAGCCGGTTCCGGCCTGACAAACGGCGATGTTCGCGCGCTTGCTGTTGCAGGGACAAATCTCTTTGCCGGGACGAATGGCGGCGGCATCTTCCTTTCCACCAACAACGGGACAAGCTGGTCTCCGGCAGGCACAGGCTTGACGAACCCTGCGGTCTTGTCTCTCACCGTCCTCGGCGGAAATATCTTTGCCGGCACTTATGGGGGCGGCGTCTGGAGGCGGCAATTGTCGGAGATGATTGTCATCTCTCCGTCCCTGATCGGGATATGGAGCAAAGTCTCCGGTCCGGGCGATCCAACAAGATATGACTTCCTGACGAGCTCCACGGTTGTGGTGATCCACAGTACCATGGCGCCCGACACAGCCAGTTACACGACCTTCCCGGTTTCTTCATCTCCTCTCAGAGGAATTGACCTTTCCCAGGGAGGAGTGGTAGGCTGGCGCGGAGTATATCAGGTTTCAGCGGACTCTGAATCTCTGCAGATGGAGGGGTACTGGTATACCGGTTTGCCGGTTGTTCCAACGCCAACAACGTTCTCAGCCCCTACAACGTATGCGAAGGTACCGACAGGGGTCCGGGTAACTGGGTTTGAACTGCCGAGATCGTATTCATTGCTGCAAAACTATCCGAACCCATTCAACCCGTCAACGACGATTCGCTATGCGATCCCCATTCGTTCCCACGTAACGCTCCGAGTTTTCAATACCCTCGGGCAGGAAATCAGTGAACTTGTCAACGGCGACCAAGAGGCAGGTTCTTACCATGTGATGTTCGCTGTTTCGGGACTTGCATCGGGCGTGTATCTGTATCGGATCCAGGCTGGCAGTTTCGTGGAGACGAAAAAGTTGGTCGTCGTAAAGTAAGCCTCTTTCGGAAGGCGAGAGATCTGTGACGACCATTAATAGGCTACGCACCGGCACGTAAACTGCGGACGGGTTTTGAGGAACGCGGGATCTCGAATCCAGGCTTCGACAAGCTGACGAAGCCAACTGTCGTAGATGGCATCTCGCCCAACCTCTCACTTTAACCCACCATGAACTTTCTCCTGGAGTCTCGCGATATCTACGAACAAAAGGCCCGGAACAAGCGATGGACAACTCTGGTCATCCTCGTTTTTATCGCGTTGCTCGGATTGCTGGGCGCCGGCTTTGATTACCTCATAGCAATGGGGGGCACTATCCAGACGATTGAGGTTCCCGTCATTATCTATCTCGCCGGTTCCCTGTTGATCAAATTCGTCAATGGAATAAGCCGGCGATTCGCTTTCTTCGCGCCGGATGCAGAAAGAGACTTCGACCTCCCCATAGAGGAAGAAAATCGAAAGGTGTATCTCTTGTTGTTCAAGTTTACGATCGTGTGCATGGTCATTCTGGTTGAGATGGCTGTGTGGGAAACGCCACCGGTGGAGTTTCAACTCTTTCATTTTGAAAATACGTTTCGCATCGGGACGATGGCGGCGTTTGTGATTGGGGCTGTCGTCGCTCTTTCGACGCTTCACTGGGGAGCAGATTCCATTCTTCATTCACTCGGCGCTACGCATGCCGATCCTTCGAACGATCGCGAGCATCAGCTGCTGGACGTCGTTGATGAGATGAAGATTGCTGCAGGTATTCCCGCTCCTGAAATTTATGTTCTTCACGACGGCGCTCCGAACGCCTTCGCCATCGGAAGGAGTCCCAAACATGCCAGCATCGTTGTCACGCAGGGATTGCTCGATTTGCTGGACCGCGACGAACTTCAGGGCGTCATCGCGCACGAGATGAGCCACATTAAGAACTATGATATTCGTTTGAAAACCGTTATCACCGCACTGTTCGGCTCCGTCATGCTCTTTTCGGACGGAGCGCGCCGATATACCATGTTCAGCGGAATTCCAAAAGCGAACCTGGCGGGACTTCGCGGAATGTTCCGCCCGATCCTCACGATCGTATGGGTGGCAGCATTGTTGGCAGCGCCTGTCATTGCACGGATGCTAGTGGTTCTCGTTTCCCGCCATCGGGAATATTTAGCCGATGCGTCGGGGGCGGAGCTCACGCGCAATCCGTTGGGGCTGGCGAAGGCTCTCGGAAAAATCCAATCGGCAGCGGAGCCGGACTCGACACTCAAACGCAATGTTTCTCATCTCTGCATCATCGACCCCGTGGACAAACCCCTGAATTCCGGAGAGAATTTCTTGGGTGATGTGTTTGCCACACACCCTCCCACACAGAAACGGATCCTTTTCCTGAAATCAATGTCGTATGAACCAATGAACGCGCCGATTTCCCGCGCTTGAGTTCGGCGAAAGACCCCACCACGAGCATCTCGACGCGTCTTGACATTAGCCGATTATACAGGTACCATAGCGCCCACATACTGACCGAGTCCGGGGGAGGACGAGGTTGTGAAGATAGAAATGTGAAGCCTCTGGATGCGCGATAGCGATGATGGAGGCTTTTGTGTTTTCAGCGGGGTTGTACGGTGCCGGCATCCCTCTTCAACTCCGCTTCTCACCGGGCAGGACAAAGATGCATCCATACCTCAATAGTCCGACCACGCCGGAAGATCCAAATTTCCTTTCCAATCATGTGACAAAAACAAGAGACGCTGCAATGCGGGGCTTGGCGCTTCTTTTCTTTGTCTTGCTTGCCGCCAATCCTGCGTTCGCTCAATGGTCGGAAATCAAAGGAGCTGCGGCCGGCCAGGTGGAATGCCTCGCAGTGAGTGGGAACAAGATCTTTGCAGGGGTATGGGCATGCGGTGTCTATATGTCGACGGACAACGGCGCAACCTGGGACCTGAACACCGGACTGGGGGACGGCGTCTATTCCGCGCTTGCGGTGATCGAAGACAGTTCGCGCGTCCTTCTCGGCACCAATTTCGCCATCGAGCTTTCCACCGACAATGGGGTAAGCTGGGGCGGCGTCTCTAACGGCGATGCAGAGGCTTTCGCGGTCTGCTCCGCAGCCTCCGGCGGCACGATTGCGTATGCAGGGTCCGCCGTCGGTGTCATCTGCTCGACAACAGACGGCGATCGCTGGGGCGATGTGAGCACCGGTCTGCCGGAGCATTCCATCGTCAACGCCCTTGCCATCAAGCCCCGATGCGCCGACACGCTCGTTTTTGCGGGAACAAACAATGGAGTGTATGCCTCACCGATCGGAGAAACTTCATGGACATCGAAAGGGCTGACGGGCGGCGCCATCTCTTGTTTTGCCGTCCAGGATCAGTATCTGTTCGCAGGGACGCTCGCCGGAGAGGTCTTGCGTTCATCGAATAACGGCTCGAACTGGACATCGGCCGGCACTGGAATCACAGCCAGGCAGATATGGTCGCTCCAGGGAACCGGAACCACGCTCTTCGCCGGGACCAACTGCGGAGTCTACCGTTCGACCAACCACGGCACTTCTTGGTCGGCCGTCAACGTTGGACTCGCTGACACGCAGGTGTCGTGTCTGGCCGTGCACGGATCGACGGTGTACGCAGGGACAATGAGCGGCCGCATTTATATGGCGGACGCCGGTACGCTACCGGTGGAGTTAACCGGCTTCGGCGCAACCCTGTCGGACGGTCTCGTCGTTTTGCGATGGCAAACTGCAACGGAGGCGAACAACTACGGGTTTGATATCGAGCGAAGAACTCAGTCCGTCAACGATCGCGCGACCCCGGGTCCCTGGAAACGCATTGGCTTCGTCCCCGGCCACGGGTCGAGCAACTCCCCCCACGAGTATATCTTCGCCGACCCCTTTACGATTCCGGGAGGTCGCGGATACCGGCTCAGGCAAATCGACCGCGATGGCGCGTTTTCGTACTCGGACATCGTGCAAACAGTCGTTTCCCCGCCGGCAGAATATCATCTTTCCCAGAATTATCCGAACCCGTTCAATCCTACGACAACACTCAGCTACGATATCCCGGGTCGTTCACATGTAGTTCTCTCGGTCTTTAACACTCTCGGGGAGAGAGTAGCCGAACTCGTGAACGGTGAAAAGGAGGCGGGAACCTACGTTGTCACGTTCGACGCGCGTGGACTTGCATCGGGCGTGTATCTGTATCGGATGGAGGCGGGCGGGTTTGTGCAGACAAGGAAATTGATGGTGATAAAATAGTTTCTTGCGCCACAGTTTTTGCACGATTCGACTTAACGAAAGGATGAGCTATAGCGCAGTCACTGACGTCGGATGCACTTGTGTTTGACCATTACGTGAGAGGAAAAGTCTATGAAAATCATGCCCCTGTTTTCGTTCTTGATGATTGCAGTGTTTGCTTCCTTTCAAACCATAAGCCCTCAACCAGGCTGGGTGTCACAGACATCGCCCCTTGGTCAAGAGGCTCTCGGACAAATTCAATTCGTTTCGGCGAGTGAGGGATGGATCGTCTCGGCAGGCGGAGAGTTGCTGCATACAACAAATTTCGGGGCGAATTGGTCTACTGTAAAACCGGGGGGAAGCGATACCGTCTCCTTCAATGTCAACAGCCTGGCCGGGAGGCCGTTGTGTTTTGTCAACGCCGCCACCGGATGGGTGATCGGCGAATTGGGAGATCCTGCCGACCCTCGAGGAGCGGTCATTTATTCGACAACCAACAGCGGTTCATCGTGGACAAAACAACTGGTGAAGGGGTGGTCAAACGGAGTCGCGGTGCAATTTGTCGATGCGAACAATGGGTGGGCGACGGTGGTAAACAACCCTGCCCCGAACTTCATTTGGTCAGTTGTCCATACGACCAACGGCGGAAGCGATTGGGCCCTCAGTCATTCAGACAGTGCCGACGGAAAATTCTTCGACCCATACTTCACCGATCCTGAGAACGGATGGGCCATACTTGATTCCGTGGCGGGAACACCCTGTTGGATCCTCCATACGACAAACGGAGGCTCAACATGGACCACTCAGTTCTCTCAATCCAACACGATGTACGGAGGCCTCTGTGCACTGCAGTTCACAGATACGAAGCATGGTTGGGTTGTGGGGGGCGGAGAAATTTGTCACACCACTGACGGCGGGACAACCTGGAGCATGTTGCCGAATACCGGCATTTCTCCCTCTTCATCGACGCAACATGCTCTGTTTTTCCTCAATGCAGACACTGGATGGATCGGCAGTCAATCGTCAACTACGTATCCCGACACAAGCGTTGTCTTGTATACGACGGACGGAGGAGTATCGTGGTCGACGGAAGCGACTGGAATACAGTATGGAATTTCGGGCCTTTGTTTTGTCGATGCCAAGAACGGCTGGCTGGCAGGGGGAGAGGGAGGGCTTTGTTCAACCACGAATAGTGGCGTGACTACGGTACAAGAGGGACCCGCTCGTGGCATCGCGGATCGTTTTGAATTGAATCAAAACTTTCCAAACCCGTTCAACCCGACGACGACGATTCGCTATGCGATCCCCATTCGTTCCCACGTAACGCTCCGAGTTTTCAATACCCTCGGGCAGGAAGTGGCTGAACTCGTGGATGCTGAAAAGATCGCGGGGACCTACACGGTCACGTTTGACGCGGGCGGGCTTGCATCTGGTGTGTATCTCTATCGACTGGAGACAGGCGGGTTTGTGCAGACGAGGAAATTGATGGTGATAAAATAGGGCGACGTGCTTGGATGCGCTGGACAGAGATGAGGAGAATTCTGTCTAGGATCATCTCCATTTTGGCTATTCCACGATCGCGTGAAAGCAAAAGCCCCTGCAAATGCAGGGGCTTTTTTATTGTTCTAGGTTTTTAGAAGGCTGGCGCTCCATCCAGTTGAGCTACGGGGACAACCAAGACTTCTCAAAAATATCTAAGTTCGGTATTTCATTCAACCACGATTTTCACCCCCCCCCCAGCCCCGCGCCAGAACTGATTCTTTGCATCTCGTCTCCAACGTCTCGACATCCTGCTCTCCGGGATACTCTGCTTTCTGCGAGCGGAGCTCGCTGGATTTACGCTCCCAAGCAGAGCTTGGGAGCGGGATGAATGAAGTGATGCTCTACTCCAGGAAATGGAATTTCCGAAGAAACTCATCTGCCACCTTCAGTATGTCATCATCGAAGTAGCGGGAATATTCCAGGTCTTCTCCGCCGAGATAGTGTCTTCTCCCCTTGTAGATGTGCAATTCCATGTAGTTGCCCTGCTTCTTCATCTCGGACTCAAAGAATTGCACCGTCCAGATGGGAACCTGGTCATCATACTCGCCATGGAACTCAATCATCGGAGGCAATCCTCTCTTGATGTTGTGGGTCGGAGAGATGCTCCATATTGTGTTCCGGCGGTCAGCTAACAAATGGTCGCACCAGCCTTCCACGGTATTTACACACGATGAAAAGAGCAGAACCGCATCCGGGCGGCAGCTAACGCTGAGATCGTCCGATCGTTCGTTGTATCCATCGATCATGGCGGTGCTTAATGCCAGCTGACCACCTGCAGACTGACCTGCAGCGACGATTTTATTTTTGTCAAGGTGGAATTTCCCGGCGTTTTCCCGAACCCATCTCATCGACGATCGTGCATCCATCACACACTCGATCGGGCTGACCGATCTGCCGGCTGTTGCCCCGTTCTCTGCCGACAACCGGTACCCCACAGAAAACGTCACAATTCCCATCTTCGCATAGCGTTCACAGGTCGTAAAAAACTCACTGGGAGTGCCAAAGGCCCATCCGCCACCGTGAAAGAAAACAATGGCTGTGTTCTTCTCCCTATCGAACGATCGCTTCGCATAAAAGATATCGAGCGTGAGCTTCAGGGTGTCGACTGTTTTGTAAACTTCCTGAAGATGGAGCACCGGGTTTGTCTTGTCAGTCTGATCGGGCATGGCTGGCTCTCCTTGAGCGACCGCAAGCGCCACGAAAGAGAGGCACTGGAGGGCGACGATGAATGAGTTCTTCATGGAGAACAATCTCTTGTTGTTGGTGATCGTTGAGGATCTCCTTCCCGACGTCTCGTTGGGAATGTGGCTCTCAGGGAAGCTCCGCTTGCCGTGAGCGGAGCTCACGGGATTTACGATCCCAGGCAGAGCTTGGGAGCGAGGTGACTAAGACTCTTGTTGGACTATGTTGATCAGGTATGAGGATCGCTTCGTGTCAACTGTCCGACAGTTCAAAACAAGAGGGGTAGACCCCGTAGAAAATGTCGGCCGAGGTATTCTGGCCTCGACAATCCAAGACCTGTTACAGGATACACCGGGCACGATTGCCCCTTGAATGTGTTTGGGCTAAAAAGAAGATACCGAGATTTCCAAAGGCATGGAAGGTACCTTTTCTCGCCGCTCACCTCGCATACGCCGGCAATCGAATGCGTCGGGTATCTTACTCAATTCTCTTCTTGCATCCAAATCCTGAAGAAACGGGGGAAATAGAATACCTCAAACGAGGTATTGTGGAAAATTGCAGATCTGCTAGATTCCTGAGTATCAGCTTCATCCACCTTCCTTGATAGTGCCGAACAATACTCTAAAATAATACAGACTGTCCCTCGTCTCGTTCAGCCGGATCGGATAAGTTTGTAATGAGGTCGGAAGTCGCGCAAAGGATTCCGGCTTTGCCGGAAGCGCCGTTCCGTTTTCCGTGGAGATTTTTGACGCCACACGAGATGCGTTCCATTCATCAAAAAGGGAGGCACGTTCGTGTGCCGACATTTTTTGATGGTATGAAGACCATCGGCACGCCCTGGGGAGGCAAACCCGCGTGCCTCAACTCTTACAGCCGCTTGACGAGCGGCGATTCAAGCTTCCGATCGTGAGGGCAATTTCTGATTCCGATGTTCAGCGTCGATTCGATGTGCAATTTTCCTAAAAAGGCAGATCGATGGAACAGAACGCAGTAGATCAGTACCGTGGGGATTGGCAGAACATCATGGACCATTTCATCGAGGGATGTTTGATCCTCGACGCTGAAGGCCGATGCGTCTATGTGAATCACGCGGCCATGGAACATCTGCGTCGTCCACAACACGAACTCATCGGCGCATCGTATCCCGATATTTTCCGAGGCGTTGAGTTCGCTGATGCGGTATCTGTCATTCATGACTGCCTGGGAGGGCGGCGTGAAAAGAGTGTCGAAGTTGCCACTCCACTCAACGATGGGAGCCGCCGTGTGCTCGAGTTGAAAGTCATGCCGCAGAACGAATTCCTTCTGCTCCTCTCGCAGGACACGACGTCGCAAAAGGAGGCGGAGCGGGGCCGGCGAGAAGCCGAGGACCGTCTGAATGCCGCCTTCCATTCCAGCCCTGCGGGCATCGCTCTATCGCGAAAGCATGACGGCAAATTCATCGATGTGAATGAGGAGACATGCCGCATCTATGGATTTACCCGCGATGAGATTATCGGAAAGACCTCGGTCGAACTTGGCATCTTGGAGGCCGAGGCTCGTCGCGGACTCCTGGAGACCTTGAAGACTCACAACAGCCTTCGCAACCATCCTCTTCAGCTCCGGAGGCCTTCCGGCGAGATTCGGGAGGTTCTCTTTTCCTGGGAGGCCGTCGAGATTCAAAATGAAGCCTGCATGGTCGCAACCATCGTGGATATCACCGAGCAGAAGAAGCTCTATGAGCAGAACCTACAACTACAGCGTCTCGACACGATCGGCTCGCTGGCCGGAGGCATAGTACATGACATGAATAATATCCTGGGTCCGATTCTGATGGCGCTGACAATTATCAAAAGGAAGATCTCCGAACCGGGAGATAAACACATTGTTGAGCTGTTGGAGACGAACGCAAAGAGGGCGGCTGATCTCTCGAGACAGATCCTGACCTTTGCCAGAGGTTCCGAAATGAAACGCGCCCCCCTTGACCTGGGACTTGTCGTGAAGGAGGTCAACAAACTCATCGAGTCGACATTCCCGGCGAATATCCTTTGCCGTCTGGAGATGCCGAAGGGACTATGGCATATCTCTGCCGACGCCACGCAGGTCCATCAGCTCCTGATGAATCTCTCGGTGAACGCGCGCGATGCGATGCCCAACGGGGGAGAACTGGCATTTGAAGCGGAGAACGCCTCGATCACTCAGGACGATTCCCGGTTGTTCAGGGGACTGAACGCAGGACTCTATGTGCTCCTGAAGGTTTCCGACGAGGGCATGGGAATGACACCCGAGATCAGAGAAAAGATCTTCGATCCGTTCTTCACAACCAAGGAGGTCGGAAAAGGGACGGGCCTCGGTCTATCGACCGTCTCGACTATCGTCAGAAATCACGGGGGTTTCCTTGACGTGTACAGTGAGGTTGGGAAGGGAACGCAATTCAGGATATATTTGCCCGCCGTCGAATCGGAATCGGCCGTACATACTCAGCGCGAGATGTTGGAAGCCGTCCAAGGCAACGGAGAATTAATCCTTCTGGTGGACAACGATGCGATCATCCGAGAAATCGCCACAATCTCTATGCGGGCTGCGGGGTACAAAGTCCTGAACGCGGCGGATGGAACCGAAGCAATCGGTCTCTACGGCAAACACATGCACGAGGTCAGCCTCGTCATTACCGATTTTGAAATGCCCTCCATGAACGGCGATGTTCTCGTGCAGGTACTGCGTAAGATGAATAATTCCGCGAGGATTGTCGGCTCGAGCGGCTCGGAAGAACGGTCCAAATTTGAAGCCAGCGGGATCAACGCATTCCTTCCCAAGCCGTATACTTCTGAGAGCCTCTTGAGATTCATTCGTGACACACTCAGGCAAACGCTGTGACTTGCCGCTGAGAGTGCAATGGTTGAATAACGTCGGCGTGAAAAAGTGATTAACGGCATGGCGGAGATTCCCCCCTCGTTGCTTCCCGTTCCCAACGTCCCGTTGGGACTGCACTCCGGGAAGCTCCGCTTGCCGTGAGCTCGGCTCACGGGATTTACGCTCCCAAGGAGACGTTGGGATCAAGAGAAACTGACCTGCGATCTGGCAGTCAGCGCTTCGCCTGAGCTTCGTAGATGCCGATCATTAGTAGCCATGCGCCCGAAATGAGAGACGCGAAGAGGAGGATCACTGCGATGGCCGCGACGTAAAGGCCTGCGTCAAAGCCGAAGATGAGGAGCAGAGCAGCTGCAACCTCTGCCAGGTAACAGAGTGTGCCACCCGCGAGTCGTGGGACGGTCAGTCCGACGGAGCTCATGCCCGCCCGGATAGCTCTTGCATAGCCCCTGACGAAGATGGCGGTTGCGATGAGCCATAGAATGAGCCACTCAACGCCGAGAGCGCGAAGGCTTTGGTTTCCGATAAGGACGCAACTGCATGCCATGAAGACCGCAGTGAATCCGGAAAGCATGTTGATCGCCCGATTTCTATGGGTCGTGTTGCGGAGGATGACCTCAATATTGATCGCCATGGCGACGAAGATCAGCCCCGCAAGCGCTGCAGCGCCGGTGCCTACCATGGAAAAGAAGTCGTGCCATTCATTCAGCATGCGAAAAAATTACACCTTAAACGCTTCAAACGCAAGACGCAAGAGAGAGGGGTACACTACTGCGTTTTCGGACACCGTCCGGTTCCATCTCGTTCCCAACGTCCGAGGTTGTGTGAAAAGTCCATTTTCTGATTTGCGTGTGCCGAATCCGAGAGGAAAAGGAGATCTTTCTGCTGCACAATCGAGTTTTCACACAGTCTCAGAGCTTGGGAGCGAGATGAAAAGAACCACGAAAGATCCAGTAGCTTAGCAAATGTCGACCGACTCACTCGGGCATTCCTAACCCACTCCATCGCGGCTTCGACAACTCCGCAACTCTTCTGCCTCACTCATTATACTGATGATCTGCCCCGACGTATACCCTCTCGACTCATTCCTTGCCCTCTTTTTTGACGGCTTCAGATCCACTATATTGGATCATTTGTTGCGGCTCACAATGTCACGGAGGCTCTCACGAACCGACCGTGATTCATTGCGTCCAGGCCACTCGACGGGAAATCAGAAATGAACATCAAGACCGCATACCTTCTTCTCTTTCTCTGCGCTAGCTCTTTTTCGCAGACCGACTCCGTTTCTGTCACCGTCGACATCACAAAAGACAAAGGGCCGATGAGCTATATCTGGGCATGGTTCGGCTACGATGAGCCGAACTATACCTACATGAAGAACGGAAAAAAGCTGTTGTCGGAATTAGCAGATCTGAGCCCTGTTCCCGTTCATGTCCGGACTCACAATCTCATGACGACCGGCGACGGGACGCCGGCTCTCAAGTGGGGATCCACGAACATGTATACCGAGGACAGCCTCGGGAATCCGATTTATGACTGGACGATTGTCGACAGGATCTTCGATACGTACATCGATCGGAAAATGAAACCTCTCGTTGAAATTGGTTTCATGCCGCGAGCGCTTTCAACTCACCCCGAACCGTACCAGCATCACTGGACTCCCGGCGGCACCAGCCCGCTCGAAACCGGCTGGGCCTATCCCCCCAAAGATTACAGGAAGTGGGCCGAACTTATCTACCAATGGGTGCGGCATTCCATCGACCGGTACGGCAAAGCGGAAGTTGAGAGCTGGTACTGGGAAGTCTGGAATGAGCCTGACATCTTCTACCTCGTCTCCGACGACAGAGTGGCAACCTACTGCAGGATGTACGACTACGCGTCGGATGCGGTAAAACGTGCGTTGCCCACTGCGCGTATCGGCGGTCCGCATACCACCGGAGGGGGCGCCTGGTTCTTGCGGCAATTTATCCGGCATTGCCTCTCGGATTCCAACGCTGCCACGGGAAGGATCGGAGCTCCGCTCGACTTCGTCTCATTTCACGCAAAAGGATCTCCCAGGGTTGTGAACGGGGTGGTTCGCATGGGGATGAAATCGCAACTCGATAACATCCGGGATAATTTCTCGGTGATCGCTTCGTTCCCCGAAATCAGGAATCTTCCGGTGATCATCGGAGAATCCGACCCCGAAGGATGTGCGGCCTGCGGCGTCATGACAAATCCGGAGAATGCCTATCGGAACGGCACTCTTTATTCGAGCTATGAGGCCGCATCGATCCCGCGGATTTACGACATGGCCGACTATTTTGGAATAAAGCTGCTTGGCGCCGTTAACTGGTCGTTTGAGTTTGAGGACCAACCCTGGTTTGCCGGTCTTCGAAGCGTGGCAACGCACGGTGTCGATAAGCCGGTGCTCAATGTGTTCCGGATGCTCGGGATGATGTCAGGCTCCCGCGTTGAAGTTTCGGGGAATCTGAGGTACGATTTCAAATCCATCTGCGATTCCGGCGTCGCGGGTAAACAGACGGACATCAACGCCTTCGCGTGCAAAGACGGAAACGTCATCACGGTGCTCCTCTGGAACTACCACGATCTGGATCTTCACGACAACGGCTCTCCGGTAATCCTCACTATCAGGGGGATACCGGCGGAGCGAGCGCAAGTAACACACTACCGCATCGACGAGGACCACAGCAATGCTTACACGGTATGGAAAAAGTTTGGTTTGCCGCAGAACCCAACCGCCGATCAGATTGCGAGGCTCGAAGAGGCAGGCCGGCTCGAAACGATCGGGGAACCTGTGGAGGTAGGAATAACAAACTCCGTGGCAACGCTAAGAATGCAATTGCCTCGTCAGGCGGTATCTCTGGTGAAGATTCGTTATTAGCGGAGTCACCTCGAGATCCATGAAATGTCTTCCTGCGTGGATGCCCGCTAAAAATCCGCGGGCTTGACGAGTGCTGGAGTATCGTCATTCCCGAACGCTTTTGTCGGGAATCCATCTTTGGGAATTGCGAAGAATCCAAACTGCCGCACTCCGCACCTTGACTACCGCTTCCACGTTTGCTATTTTCTCCCTATGCCATTGGAGGAGCCCTTCCTCCATTTTTCGACCAATGCCGAAACAATTGTAGAGACGGCGTATCCAACGCGGGAAAGGACTGCCTATGGAGAGGAATGGATATCCAACTGTTGGCGTATTGTTCCTGGTCTTGTGTGTCGCTTCATGCGCGTTTTCGCAGACTTCAACCGCTCCATCCGGCAGCGGAACGTCGGGCGATCCATACCAAATAGCTTCGCTTGCAAACCTCTATTGGGTAACACAGAATTCCACCTCCTGGAATTCACATTTCCTACAGACCGCCGATATCGACGCAACCCCCGATACGGGTTGGGATTCAGAGCAGGGATTCACCCCGATAGGGAACAACACGACAAACTTCAAAGGGACGTATGACGGCGGCGGCCACTCGATCACCAATTTGTATATCAACAGGAGCTCGACCTACTACGTCGGATTGTTCGGCTACACCTCTTCCGCGACGATAGAAAATATCTCCCTGAAAAATGTGAACGTCACGGGGCATGTGGGCGTCGGCGGGCTTATCGGCGACGCGACCTATGGAACAGTTACCAACTGCTCGAGCAGTGGATCCGTGACCGGCAGCTACTTCTACGATGGCTCCAATTACGGCAGTTATGTCGGCGGACTTATCGGGGGAAGTGCCTATGAAACTGTGAGCCGCAGTTACAGTACCGTGAATGCCAACGGCCAGACCTATATCGCCGGTTTTGTCGGCTATGCAGATGTCGGCTCGGTGTTCGAAAACTGCTTCTGCACCGGGAGCGTCAGTTGTCAGTATTCTCACTTCGGCGGATTTGGAGGATCGATGGTCAGTTGCACATTGACCAATTGTTATGCCACCGGAAATGTGGGCGGTTCTTACGGCTCGGTCTATGCCGCCGGATTCGCAGGAGACGTTAGTTCCGTCACCCTGACAAATTGCTACAGCACCGGAGGCGTCAGCGGCACAAACTATATCGGCGGGTTCACGGGCTTCGATAACGGCAGCTCGGTGACAAGTTGTTTCTGGAACACGGACAACTTCGGAGGCTCCAGCGCCGATGGCACAGGGATGACGACAATACAAATGAACGCACCGGAAACCTTCATCAATGCAGGATGGACCTTTTCGACCTCAGGATGGGCAATGTATGGCGCCATCAACAACGGATACCCGTACCTGCCGGGCGTAACTCAGTTCTCCACTCCGGCTCCATCGACTCTGTACGCTCTGACAGGATCGGCGACAAACATCAAGTACACAACGGCAACTCTCAACGGGATCGTGAATGCAGGAGGTGACACAACCGTCGTTCGTTTCTTATACGGAACGACTCCGGCTTCTTATACCGACAGCGTCACGGTATCATCGAGCCCGCTTGTCCCGTGGGATTCCATTCAGGTTTCCGCATCGCTTTCGGGTTTGAAATCGGGCTCCACATTTTATTGCTGCGTTTCGGCGACGAAAGGGACGGCATATCTGCGCGGAGACCAGGTAAGTTTCGCGACGCTGCTCGCCACACGCCCGACTGTAACGACAGATTTCCAGTTCACCGCACAATATACCACGGCCGCGGTGAACGGCTTCGTGAACCCAAACGGAGATACTGCCACCGTGCGGTTCTTGTACGGCGTTGCCGCTGGAGTTTATACAGACAGCGTGTTGGCATCGCCGGGTCGGTTGATCGTCGCCGATTCGGTCTCGGCAACGCTGACCGGTCTGACGCCGAATCAAATCTATTATTACCGCATCTCGGCGGTCAACGATTCGGGCTACTCCCGCGGGAGCGAGTTGAGTCTTCACACGAAGCAGCCGCCGCAGTTGGCGACGGTGCCGGGGACGGCCCTCTCGTTCAATTCCGGTTCAAGCCAGTACGTTTCCGTTCCGGACAACGCATCGCTGAGGCTCACCGACAGTCTTACACTGGAAGCGTGGGTCTATCCGACAGGATCGGGAAACATGACGGTGATCGACAAAGGGAACTACAACTATTGTTTTGAAATCCGGCCGAACGGACAATCGGGTCTGGGGCTCTATAATGCGGCGTGGGGCTGGATCTACAGCGGCGGCACCGTTCCATTGAATCAGTGGTCTCACATCGCCGTGGTCTTCCAGACAGGAACGAACGGAGTGAAGTTTTATCTGAACGGTTCATTGTTGAGTCAAAACACGGCGTCCGGTGCGTTGACCACCAACACGGGAGAGTTTGCCATCGGCAAGCAGGCACCGGGAAACTGCGACTGCAATTTCTTCCAGGGAAAAATCGATGAAGTCCGCGTCTGGGGCGTTCCCCGGACGCAGCAGCAGATCCGCGAGAGCATGCACCGGACGCTGACCGGGACCGAGAAAGGGCTCATCTCCTACTGGCAATTCAATGAAGGATCGGGAACCGTTGCCGCCGATTCGATCGGGGGGAATCACGGGACCCTTATTAATGGTCCGGCGTGGATCACTTCGACCGCGCCGTTTGGCGGCGGGCAGAGCTCGAGTCTCTTTGCGGTATCGACCGACACGACGGCGAGCCTTTCTGGAGTATCCGCCGCGTTCACCAATGCATTCGACAACCAGAGCGACCTGACGGCGACGGAGATCCTTGCGGCCCCCGATTCGCTTCCCACCGGATCCGGAACCGTTCTTGCCGACCGGTACTGGGCGATAGATGTTTTCGGTACGCCCGGGACTTACAGTGCAAACCTCACCTTCACAGTGCCAAGCAGTTTCACGAACAGCGGAGCCGCGAACGCCTCATCCTATACCCTCTACCAGCGCGGATCCGTGAACGATGGAGCGTGGGCTCCGGTCATGACCGGTGCCTCGTCCGTGACGGATTCCACAGTCTCATTCAGCGGAATATCGTCCCTCGGCCAGTTCTCGATCGGGACTGACGATCCGCTGCCGGTTCAACTTGCCTCCTTCACCGCAACATCGGATCGTTTGAGCGCAGAGCTGACGTGGAAGACCGCAACGGAAGTGAGCAGTTCATCCTTCAGCGTTGAACGGCGACTGACCAACAACGATCAATCGACGGCGAGCAACGGCCAGTGGATTGCCGTCGGGTCAGTCGCGGGAAGCGGCAGCTCGAACGCTCCGAAAGTATATTCTTTCGTGGATAAAAACCTCTCAGCCGGAAAATATTCCTACAGGCTGAAGCAGATCGACCGTAACGGAGCATTCACCTATTCACAGGAAGTCTCGGTCGATGTGGGGGCGGCGCCGAGGGTGCTCGATCTGTCGCAGAACTTTCCCAATCCGTTCAACCCTTCGACGAACATCCAGTTCACGATCCCGGTTGACGGAAGAACAACGCTCAGAATCTACAACACTCTCGGACAGGAAGTCGCGACACTTTTCGACGGCACCACCGATGCGGGAGAATATCACCAGGTGACATTCGATGGTTCCCGCCTGGCGAGCGGGATCTATTTCTCGCGGCTGGAGTTTAACGGGAAGATGATGGTGAAGAAGATGCTGCTGTTGAAGTAGGATGGAGTGGGTGGTCGGTGGGTAGCAATTCCGCAGTAAGCAAAAGCCCCTGCTAAGAACAGGGGCTTTTTTGTTGCTCCACGGCGTGATAACTCCGATGCTCCGTCGTCGCTGATTTCGGGTACAATTGAACCCTCTCCAAAATGACTGAACTGCCCGGCTCTTTTCCCACAGCCTCGTGGGCTGGAGATGCTCGATCGTAGCGGGCAGAAAGATCTTACTTCCTCGATCTTCATGCCCCCATGAAACTTCAGACCTATCAAGAGTTGTTGAAAGAGATACCGGACTCACCGCAAGGACCGGCCTGCCACGACGAGGAGGATTTGGAGAGATGATACTGCAGAACTGGTGGTTTACGACGCTGCTCGGCATCAAAGAGCCGATCCGGCCCCCGCTTCAGAAAGATATTAAGGCTGATGTCTTGATTGTTGGCGCCGGCGCCGCCGGCCTCTCGGCGGCCTATCACTTCATCGGCAAAGGGCTCACCGTCGTCGTGGTGGAAAAGAACATCTGCGGTGGGAGCTCCTCCGGCAAGAGCGCCGGATTCCTGACTCCCGACAGCGAGCTCGAGCTTTCCCAGCTTATCAGAAGGTTTGGCAAGACCGGTGCCGCCGACCTCTGGAGCGTTGCGACAACCGGCGTCAGGATGATGGCGGACCGGATCGCACGCCACAGTCTGGATTGCGACTTTCAGGTCCAGGACAGCCTCTTCCTGGGAATCGGCGAAAGCGGTTGGAGCGACATCAAGGAAGAGATGGAAGCGCGCAAGTCTCTCGGCTTCCAACAAACCTTGTACGACAAGAAGTCGGTGAGGAGCGTCATCGGGTCGGACTACTATTCGGGAGCGGTCCGTTACCCCGGCACGTTTGGCGTCGACGCGCTCCTTTATTGTCAGGGAATGAAAAGAGTTCTCCTCGACGCCGGTATACGGATCTACGAAGCGTCGGAGGTCCTCTCCATCGACGGGCACTGCGCGAAGACTCACCTCGGGTCCGTCACCGCCGACCAGATCATCTTCTGCGCCGACAAGTTGAAGCCCTCCGTCACACATTTTGCCGACCATGTCTATCACGCGCAGACGTTCCTTTCGATCAGCGAGCCGCTCAGCGATGGGATGGTCAACGAGATGTTTCCGGGGGGAAGGTTTCAGTGCTGGGATTCCACGCTTGTCTACAGTTATTTCCGCCTCACGGGCAACAACAGGATTCTCCTCGGCGGCGGGGACATGCTCACCACGTTCTCCAAAAACGACGTCAACTCCTCGAGGGTCATCGACGGCGTCATCCGGAGGTTCAAAGAGGCATTCCCCACCTTGAAAGATTTGAAGTTCATTCAGTATTGGCCGGGGAGGATCGATACGACGAGGGATCTTCTTCCCACGATCGTCCGAGGAGAGAAGAGGCCATGGTTCCACTTTGTGCTCGGGTGTGTGGGGCTGCCGTGGGCAACCTTCTGCGGCGACTTTGCAGCGCGGCACGCCTTCGACGATTCGGCGTGCAACGACGGCCATTACTACGAATACTTCCGCGCCGGGCGAAGGTTCTTCCTTCCTTTGTGGATGGAAAAGTTCGTCGGAAAACGGTTCGTCTTTTCGATCAACAACGGCTGGGCCAAATACTACCAGCGGGATACCGCGAATGATTCGCAGTCGAGGGAGATAGTCCGGAAGCGCGAACAGGCGAGGATGGGGGAGGGTGGGCGGTTGGCGTGATCAAACCATCGGGGGTGAAGAAATATCCCGGCAGACAGGAGAGGCTCAGCATAATTGATCTCTCCGTCAGTGTATGGGTCCCCGCCTAAAGCGCGCGGGAATGACTAGCCGGGGTGGTTGCGCGCAAAGTACGGGTGTTCCAACAAGCACACGTGATCCAACAAGCATGTGCACCCGGGTCGTCCTTCCTCAACACCAGAACGAGCGCATCTGCGCTGACGGAGCGCAGCTCATCCTTTCCTGATCCCCCTCACCACAAAATACGGCTGATCCGTCAGATCTTTCGCCAATCCCGGATGCAACCTCGCCTTCGTACGTCCTTGCTTCAACTCAAAATAGTATTGAAGTGGATAGGGCGAGTTCGTATAGGACGCAGGGATCGTTGCCCTATGACTCTTGCCCGTCGGCTGCATCTCAGCCGATACCCATCGCTCGGCCTGATTCACGTGCCGATAATAGAGCCGGGCCGAAGTCACCTCGGCGTCGACCGCGATCTCGATCTCCATCGGCTCTCCCGGTTTGAAACTTCCCGGCTCAACATGATGACACATCGCTGTCGGACGGTGAGGCCGTCCCGTCGCTTCCTCGATCGCCCTGCGTACAATGTCGGGTTGAGGTTTCGTGCCCGGCGGAGTCTGCGACAATTTTTTGGCCATGAGTGCGATGTCCGCATCGAGGGCCGGTAGTCTGTCGAGCCAGTGGCCCCGCTGGTACGGCTGCTCCCCCACGGTGAGATCGGATTTGTAGACATCCTTCGCACGATTGGCGAGTTCAACCCAATAGTTCCGTCCCTTTTGGTAGAGCTCCAGCGATAACTCGAGCGCGGAACGATCTCCGGTCTGCTCGAAGATCGCGTAGAGAATTCCCGACCTGAACTTCGCG
>DATJQP010000074.1:0-36213 GCA_035505655.1 Bacteroidota bacterium | reverse complement strand
GAAATTTCCCGCCCCGGAAAGCAGTATTCCCGCGAGTCTCGTTCGAAGATTCAACCCACAAAGAATGACTCAGGACGGAGATAGCCAAGGGGACGATTGGAGCTTTTGGCGTTGGGGAGGGAGCGCCGGATTAGGATTTGGAGGGATATTTGGAGAGCCCTGCTTCGATCTGCTCTTTCGCCAGCCCCCCTTCCTGAGGCTCGTTCCCAATCCTGGCGGCAAGACGCGAATAGAACTTCGATCCTTCCACAGCAAAGCCTGGCTCGAGTTCCACGGCCCGGTCGAGAATCGGCGCGGCCTTGGCGAACTGGCCGGTGAGATCATAGTAGGAAAAGAGTTTCTTGAGCGTGTGGACGGGAACCTCTGCTCCTTCAAGCTCCCTGATGACGTCATCCACGGCAGCGGAGTGAGCGGCTTCAAAGGGGCCGCGGTTCCTGAGTCCGGACTCGGCAAGGAGGCTGAGCGACTTGAGGAGCGCCGCATGTCCCTCATCGACCCGGTCCGCGAGGACCGCAATCTCTCCCTCCTCCTTCAGGAGCATTCCCGCGGCGTAACATCTTCCGATCCCGAGCATCGGATCGAGCGACAGAAGACCAATCATCTGGGCATCTGAAAGTTTGCCAAGGACTTCAAGTTCGATGCCCAGGAGTTGCTTCGAGACCTTCCGTATCTCACCCGCCGCTTTCGGGTACTCCTTCTGTCTCTTCCAAAAGAGGATTGCCGCCAGCGCCTGGCTAAGCATCTGGATCATCCTCATGATGTAGTCGCGTTCGATCACGGAGCCGGGTAAGCGATGTTGAGGGAAAGGTATGGAGAAAAGAACAAAGTAGAAAGTAGACAGACGGGATCAACAGACGAAAGCAAGCAGGAGGCAGCGGGGTTATGCGGATACCCGAGATCCGCCGGTGTTGCGACTGCTTCAGGAGCAATATTCCCGAATGATTCTATCGGGAATCCATCCTCATCATTCTAATCGAGCCAAAACACCCCGCCACCAATCAGGAGAATTGAACTGCCTCCTGGATACCACTATCCCCTTTCTCCTTTCTACCTTCTCCTTACTCCTTCCCCCATCACACATTAAACCAGTAAGAGAACTTCACGAGGAAAATGTTGTCCGCGACGGTGGTGAAGAGCCGGTCGACAGAGTTCTGGAGCTCAAAATTGCCGTCGATCGTTGTCTGGTTGAACCTGGTCTGCGTCCAGACGAGATAGGCGACTGAGCCGGGGACAAATTCCCAACGCAGGACGGCATTTCCGCGGAGCGATTTTGTGTTGAAATCCGGGTTGCTGAACGTGATCGGCGGGGCAGGCCCGGGACCGTCAGGATCGGCGGTAAAGGAAACTGACCCGTCCGAAGATTTGACCTCCGCCAGTGTCGATGAGCCGGTTCCGTACACTGTGAAATCAAATGAGCGCGGACGGGCCAATTCCTTAAAGTGCGTGTAGTCGCCTGAAGAGATAAGGGGCTGGAGATACAGTTGCAGGCTTAACGTCGGAGTGAATGTCCAATTCAGCCTGATGCTCGCGGAGAGTGTCTTCAGGAGCATGTCGGCGAAGATGTATCGTCCGCCGTACGTCGCCGAGGCGGTCGGATCGGTCGTCGAGGTGACCCATTGCGCCGCTTCGTAGTCATGGTCCAACATGGGCGCGACGCTCAGGGAAACATTCGACACCGGTCTCCACGAGACCGCAACGTATTCCTGCACGTCCCTCTCCCA
Source organism: Bacteroidota bacterium (assembly GCA_035505655.1). Classification (GTDB taxonomy): domain Bacteria; phylum Bacteroidota; class Ignavibacteria; order UBA10030; family UBA8401; genus JAGVPT01. The sequence continues at coordinate 34,492 of DATJQP010000074.1, read as the reverse complement.
TATTGACTGGTACGTGAACATGCTCACTTCCGCATCCCACTTCTGTCTCGTGTCGGTCGTCACGTCGAGGTTTAATTGCCTCCCCGGAGGATTGAGCGTCAAAGGTCCACCGCGCGTCCTTGTATTGTTGACGGTGGTCGGGTTGTAGGCGACGTTCCAGTTGAACCAATAGTAGTTGAGGAACTCAAGATTCCCGTATTCGAAGAACCCCCTCCACCCCACGTTGCCGCCGTAGTCATAGTTCTGGAAGAGTGCGCCGCCCGTTTCGGCATAGCGGAACACTTTGCCCGGATCGCTCCACGAATACCCGCATCCGGCGTGCATGTTGATGACGTCCGATCGTGACTGAAATCCGAGGTCATTGACGTCGAAGCCGGGGCTGAGGATGCCGAGGGCGGAGTTTGCGAAAAACTTCCCTTTGTTCTTGTTGAGCGATATCCGAGCCCCGTATCCGGTCATCGACGTTATCGAGCTGTCAACTCCGAGGTAAGGGGCATCGGGTCGCTGAAAATAGTGCTGCGAATTTGTCTGAAGAGAGAGCATCCTCGCCGAATCTCCTTCGACATGCGAAAGCCCCGCCCATCCGCTCACCACCCAGACTTTGTCGGCATCGAGGAATGTCCACCCATCCATTCCGAGAACCTCGCTGTTGCTGTTGAGGTCATCTCTGAGCCTGGGGTCGCTGAAATCCCGCGCCGACACCGTCGAGATAAATCCAAGCCCCTGCTTACTGTCGTTGAAATCCTTCTGCGCTCGAAGGACTCCATAGTACGCGGCCGGTTCCACCTCGGCGTGAAATTTGTGCCCCGTGGTGTCGAGGTCCGCGATCTCCCGTTGCGTGACCGCCTCGATCGCCCCGACATTCCAACCGTCGATCACCTTTCCCGTGAGTTTTGCGGCGCCGAGAATGTGCGTTGCCTGGGGAACGTCGGCGAAGTCTGCGTCAGGCACACTCCCTTGCGGAGCCCTGCCGATGCGGCGGCTGTAGAAGAGCGTGGGCTGGGGCCAGTTGAAACTCCAGTAGTTGCGCGCCCCTCCCTGTCCGAAGTTGAAAATCGTCGCTCCCTCGAGGAAGAAAGGCCGCTTCTCATCGAAATAGCTCTCCACGTCGCTAAGGTTGACGACAGCGGGGTCGACTTCGACCTGACCGAAATCGGGGTTGACGGTACCGTTGAGGGTGACATTGTTGCCGAGGCCAATCTTGAAATCGGCTCCTGCACCGGTAGAGTATCGCGATCCGTCGTTGAACGGATCGTTGGCCGCCGGATGCGTGTACTCTCCCTTCTCGGTGACATATGGCAACACTTCGACCCTGCTAGGCGGGTGGATGTTGCTGATCCCGACGAGCTCGCCAAAGCGCGAAACGAACCCGCTTTGGTTCCGTGGTGTGTAAACGAGGCAATCGGTCTCCCTCTTTCGTCCGATGTCCCTCTGAAAATTGATCCCCCAAACCTGTGTCTTCGAATCGTGAAAGCGAAGCTGCGAGTAGGGAATGCGCATTTCCGCCGTCCACCCGTTCTTATCGATATGGGATCTGCCCTGCCACACGCCGTCCCATGAGTTGTCGTTCCAATCGTCGTTGTAGAGGACACCGTCGATGACGGAGCCGCCGGCGCTGAGGGCGAAAAGGTTCCCCGTGCGCTGATCGTGGTACGCATCAAGAAAGACCCCGAACCAATCGGCGACCGGGTACTGATCTCTTCTGCTGAGGATCGGCATGATGGAATCGGGGGAGGGATCATACATCCTCGCCCCGACATAGATGGCGGCGTCGTCGTAGAGGATGCGCACTTCCGTTTTCAGCGTCGCCTCCGCTCCCTGATTCGGCTCGGATTGCCTGAAGGTGGAGAACACCGGCGCTTTCTGCCAGTCCGGTTCGTTGAGAAGGCCGTCGATGGTGATCGGCCGCGTCAGCCTGACCGCCTGGACCCGGAGAATCGGGGGAGCGACCTTATCGGGAGAACCGCCGTATGCGAGAGTGGCGCAGAGAACGAAAAGAAGAGGAACTTTCATGACTAAAGAAGAGGAAATTTCATGACTGTGGAGTAGTGAGTGATCCTTCCCGGTGCCTCTTTCTCCGGGAGCGAGGTTTCATCACCCCGGCGTTTTTGTAGACGGACATCCCTCTTCTTTGTTGCAGAGTTATTTCCGGTCCGGGAACCTCCTCTACCCGGGAGGGGAGGAGAATCCCGGACCTGCCCGGTGTGTCCCTATTTGCCGGACAACTTTCGGATGTCGATGTTTCCGTTCGTCGTCTCGATCGTGATCCTCTCGCCGCCGCCGTTGAGCTTGTAGACCGCGTGGATCTCCTCCTCATCCTTATCGACATTCTTGGACTCGGCGGCAAAATCGGAACGGATGTCATACTCTTCGCTCCGGCGCATCCAGCGACCCTGGATTTTGATTGTTGCGTCAATCGTCGCGTTCGATTTTTCGGGGAGGGAGAGAACGACGTTTCCGCCGGACGAACGCAGTTCGCTCATACCTTTCCCGCTCGGCATGAGCTCCGCGAGGATATCTCCTCCCGCGGTCTTCGCGGAGATCGAGCCGGTGATGTTCTCAAGCCTGATGTTGCCGCCGGCGGTTTTTGCCTCGACGTCCCCGCTCGCACTTCGCAGCTCGACATCGCCCCCGGCGGTTCTCAGTGTTGCGCTGCCGGAGACCTTTCCGACTTTGACCTCTCCTCCGCTCGAAGAAAGGACTGCATCCCCTCCCACGTCTCCCACTTCGACATCTCCGCCGGCGGTCGACGCCTTGAGCGACTTGCCAACCCGCTCGACCTTGATCTCACCGCCGGAGGTCCGGACATCGGCCTCTCCTCCGACATCGCCGAGCGTGATATCCCCTCCTGACGTCTTCAGCGTCGTTGCCCCCTCGATTTTCTCAGTGCTGATATCGCCGCCTGAAGTGTAGCCCGTGAGTTTCCCCTTCATCGTGCCGCGCACGTCGATGTTCCCGCCCGACGTGTGCACGTCGGCATCGAATTGCTCGGGGAGACTGACGCGGAAGGTAACATCTTTTTGCCAATTCCAGCGTGGGCGGTATTCCACCCGAACGGTGTTCCCCGATTGGGTCATGTGGACATCGTCAAGGTCCTCTCCGTCGATCCCTTCGACGGTGATGCTCACCTGGTCCTTGTCCCACGTTTTCAGCTTCACATCTCCGCAGTTCACACTGAGTTCAAGCTCCCCTCCTTTGGTGACGGTGAAGGTTTTCGTTGCTTTGGTGTCGTCGGTGTCATCCGCCCGCAGTGCGTAATCCTTCACAAAAGGAGCTGCGAGCAGCATCAGCGCTATGATCATTGATTTTTTCATCGGTGTGATACCTCCTCCAGTACTGTTTGCGCCTGTCGGCGAACGTAATTATTGTCATCTGAATGCATCCTCTTCTTCAACACCTCAAGAACATCCTGGTTCATTTCATGGCCGTCGAGAGTCGCGACGGCGAGCCCGTTGACGGCGGCGATCCGCATCCCGGAATTCTTGTCATGGCCGAGCGTATAGACGAGAGCATCCCGGATTTCCCTGTCGAACGGATACCGCAGAAGGACCCGAAGAGCCTCCTGGCGAACCCCTGGGTTGTCGTCATTCCTCAAGGCGGAGAGGAGCGCCGTCTTGATGCCGGGATCGGGGGCCTTCGCGCTCGGGAGCTGCGATCCGATCGCGTTGACCGTCTTGATCCTCACCCCCGGATTATCCTCGGTCATGAGAGCACGGGCGAGGACCTTCTGGACTTTCTCGTCGTTGATGTTTCCACGGACATGCATCGGCGTGATCGCGTCGAAGGTGAACTCAACATTTCCATCGGTCCCGTCGGCGTCGATCATCCGGACATTCGCCGTCCGGGTATCTCCCTGCGTGAACGACTCCCTTGGGGTAACGGTTTCCCTCACCACCTGCTGAACCGGCGCCGGTTCGACCGGTCGGGCTGTTTCGCTCGATATCTGAGGATGGTGAAAGACGGAGTACCCGATTCCTGCGCCGACGAGGAGCATGAAGGCTCCGCCGAGCGCAACACGGTACTCCTCGAGGATAAAGTCCCCTACGAATCGGCGCGCCCTCGCGAGGAAGGAGACCTTCAGCCGTCGTTCAAGGAGCGCAGCCCTCAACTGACGCCGCGCCTCACCAAGCAGTTCGTCGGTTACCTCGAGCGGCGGATGCGCGGTGACGGCCGAGGCGAGCCGCCGAACTCCAGAGAGTTCTTCCCTGCAGCGGGTGCAACCTTTCACATGATTGTCGAGAGCTTCCTGCTGCTCGGCATTCAGTTCTCCGGCCACGGAGAGCTGAATCAATTCTCTCCATTGACGATGTTTCATCGTTCTTCTCCTTCTTCAATCATGCTTCAATCAGGTGCGCCAACAACTGCCGCAGCCGTTGCGTTGCGGTAAAAAGGTGCTTCTTGACGGTCCCCTCCGAACATTCGAGAATCTCCGAAATCTCGCGAAGCTTCAATCCCTGGTAGTGCTTCAACGTGAAGACCATTCGCTGTTGGGGAGAGAGGCGCTCCATTGCCATGCTTAACTCGTCTTCCGTTTCCCGGTCGATGACTTTCTGATCGGGGAGCGGTTCGCTCGAAGCATGATCCTTCGACCCGTGCGGCTCTCCATCCTGATCCTCAAACCCCTCCTCGAGCGATTCATGCGATCTCTTTCTCCCCCGCGACCGATGGGTGAGGCAAACGTTGGTCGTGATCCTGTAGAGCCAGGTGGCGAACTCGCTCTGGAGCTTGAATCGTTTCAACCCCTGGTAGACCCGAAGGAAGACTTCCTGGTAGATATCCTTCGCATCGTCCGAGCTTCGGACAAAGCGTGCCGCAAGGGTGAGGACTTGCTTGTCGTAGCGATAGACAAGCTCCTCGAAAGCCGAGAAGTCGCCCTGTTGGGCTCGTAGGATGAGTTCAGTGTCTGCTGACGCCATACGGTACTGTGCTTAAGAGATTAGACTTGGGTATGGCAGAATAGTTGGGGCCTGAACGATGAGTGCGGGGACACTCAGAAGATGCTGCGAATCATCAACAAAACGCCGAAAATGATGAGCGGCACGCCTATGGGAGCGGCAAAGAGCGTGAGGGTGAGAAGAAGACCGAGCGCGACAAGGAGCAAGCCGAGAATCGCCGCGATGAGGCGGCCGGTCAGCCGCACGAAGAAGCTGAAGATCCCCCAGAGGATCACGAAGGGGAAAAGCAGGATGGGAGTCTTGCGCCGGTCCGGGCTCATGGGAGTTTTCCGAGGATGATGTGAAGGTAGCGACAATTTGCACCGCGTGCAACAGAAAAGCGGAGCACCCTCTCTCGGGGGTGCTCCGCTCTCTTGGGCGAACTCGGAGGTCGGTTTAGTTCGCCCTTGAGCCGAGAACTCGCTCCTGCAACTCGGTGGCGATTGAGGCAAAGAACTTGTCGGGCGTCTCCGCTCCTGCTGCCGTCTTACCTCCGAACCAACCCGGGTTCTCGAGGACGTTGGAAGCGAGGTAGGCCATGTATCGGAGCGAAGGAGTGCTTCCGTTCAGCGCAAGGCTGTCGGCGACAGACTTGATCTCCTGGAGGTTCGCATCGGGATGGAGCATTTTCACCTTCGCGGTCTCCATCAACGAGGATTCGCTGAGCCCTTCGTTATCCGATCGAGCGCCGATGAGGTAGTTCACCTTGGCCCGTTCCGAGGTGCAGCAATGTTTATTGGTCACTGGTTGTGCAATCGCTGTGGCACTGAAGAGAACGGCTGCCACGGCCGCTGCGATCATTGTGTGCTTTTTCATGACTGCCTCCGTTGGTTGTAGGGTACCGATGAGTGGATCAATTTCTTATTCCAACTAGATGTACGCGAAGCAACAACGGAAGATGTCTTCGCCGCGTAAAGAGTTGTCACGAAATGTCACGGATCGGGGTACAACGAAACGTGCGGCTCAACATGTTTCTTGAGCCGCACGCACGGTAGGAGAAAGAAGAAATTGCGTCAGCGAAAGATGTCAAAGAAATCCCACGAGTTGTCGTTATGCTGAGCATGCTTGCGCGCCCACTTGCGGTAGTGGTCACGGGTGACGAATCCGATAGGCCCGTCGTAGATACCGCCGTTGAGGAAATTGTCGTAGACCCGTACCGCCAGGACATTCTTCCCTCCGGCATTGATGACATCCGCCGGCACGGCATACGCTCGCAGCTTCTGGTATTCGTCGCCGCGGACGCGTCTCCCTCCCGTCCGCCCGACCCGCTCGCCGTTGAGATATGTCTCGTCGACATCGTCGATCCTTCCAACAAGAAGAACCATATCCTGCCCCCGGTATGCAGCCGGGTATGTAAACTCGATACGGTACCACCCGACGCCGTCATAATCCTTGTGCCCCTGCGTTTCCCAGTCGGCCGGGACCCGTACTTCTTTCCAGCGCGAATCGTCGAAGCTCGGCTTCGCCCAATCATCATCGTCTCCGACTTTCAGCTTCCAGGTCCCCGCAATGTCGACGTCGGGAGAAAGGTAGTCTTCCTGGATGAAAATACCCGGTTTTCCTTTGTTGATTCCTCCGTACCCCTGGTCGTCGTAGACGCGGACCGCGAGGAGATTGTCACCCGAGAAGTTGATGTACTCCATGGGGATGGGGAACTTCTCTTCGACGTTGTAGGCGGTGATGTAGTTGGGAGGGAGGGAACCGGTGAAGCAGACGAAGTGACCGTTGAGGTAGACCTCGCTGACGTCGTCGACGTAGCCGATGTGGATGTAGGCCGGCTTGTCCTTGATGTCGGACGAGACGGTGAAGTGTTTCCGGTACCACGCATAGCCGTCGTACCCGGGGTAACCTTCATCCTCCCAGTTCGCGGGGACAAAGATCTCATCCCACTTACCGTCGTCGTACTTCGGGTCCGCCCAGAGTTCATTGTCGCCCAATTTAAACTTCCAATGTCCACGGAAATCCTCCACCAACTTCCAGTCTTGCGCGGGAGCCGGACGCGCAAACGCCAGAAGCGCCCCGAAAAGGATCATCACTTTGAGAACGACCTTGGGCGTCAGTCGTCGGAGAAGAAGTGAGCGAGTGCCCGGACCGGCCTGTTCCTCAGCGGGGGGCTGCGGTAGGGTCGCTGTCGGTTCTGTTTCCTGCTGGTTCGGTTCCGCGGGAATCCAAACGACTTTTGAAAAGCACTTGTCGATGAGCGATTTTGTCATGGTTTCCATGTTTGCCTCGTACTCTTAATTGACAGTCTAATTTACGAGGGGAGGATGGAAATTGTGTCTCCGGGGGGTAAAGAGATGTAAAAAGATGTCACGGCGGCGGGAGGCGAGAGAGACTGGAAATGAGGGTCTTAACCCTCTTTCCGGACGATGAGCTTATACCCGGTCCCGTGGATGGTGAGAATATTGGTCGGTTTCGAGGGAGATGTCTCCACCTTTTGTCGAAGCTTCAGGATGAAGTTGTCGACGGTGCGCGAACTGATCGAATCGTCGTACCCCCACACGTTCGTGAGGAGCGCGTCCCGGCTGACAACCTGGTTCTTGTGGGTCCAGAGGAACCGAAGGATCTCGCATTCCTTCGGCGTCATGTCGAGCGGTTTTCCTTTGCGGGTGACGGTGTACGTGGCAAAATCAATCTCAACATTGCCGATTTTCGTTTTTCCAACCTCCCCCGCCGGGCCAGCTTCTTTACGCCGGAGGACCGCCTTGATCCTCGCAAGAAGCTCCCGCAGGCTGAAAGGCTTCGTGATGTAGTCGTCTGCCCCGAGCTCCAGCCCCAATACTTTGTCGACCTCTTCCCCCTTCGCCGTGAGCATGATGATCGGCGAGCGCACTCCCTTCTCACGGGCCCGTTTGCAGACATCGAACCCCGACATGCCGGGGAGCATGACATCGAGGAGAATGAGGTCATACGTCCGGTTCAGCAACTTCTTGAGCCCCTCCTTGCCGTCCCCCACAACGTGGACGGTGTACCCTTCGAACTCGAGGTTGTCTTTCAGCCCGCGTTGCATCTCCGGCTCATCTTCAACGAGAAGTATCGAGGCCATGCTACGTTCTCCGTTTGGTGACGCTGTCTGACGGAATCGCGGCGAGGGGCAGAAGAAGCCGGAACGTGCTTCCCTGTCCGAGAGCGCTCCTCACTTCCACCCTTCCGCCGTGCGCACCGATGATGTGGTCGACGAGGGCCAGGCCGAGTCCGCTCCCCTTCGTCGTGTGGACAAGCCCGCTGGAAACGCGGTAGAACTTCTCGAAAATCTTTCCGTGGTTCTCCGGCGCAATGCCGATGCCCTTGTCCTGGACCTCGACGAATGCAACTCCGGCTTCCACGCCGGTCGCGATCCGGATATATTTGTCGTCGGTGCTATATTTTACCGCGTTGTCGATAAGATTGTGCAGAGCTTCGGCAATCGCCTCACCGTCGGCGGGGACCGGGGGGAGGGATGTCGCAAGGTCAACGACAAGCTCGAACTCGTGGTTCCGGAGCTGGATAGTGTAGAACCCGACGACCTTCGATACGAGCTCGTTGAGGTCGGTGGGTTGCATGTTGTAACTCCGCCGTCCGGCGTCCATCCTCGAAAAATTCAGGAGGTTGTTGACAAGCCGGCTCAGTCGTTCCGTTTCCTGGATGATCGTCCTGTAGTATTCGAACCTCTGTTTCTCCGTCTTGACACGCTTCATCTCCAGTGTCTCCGCAAACATCCGTATGAGCGAGAGCGGGGTGCGGAGCTCGTGCGAGACGTTGGAGATGAAATCAGATTTCAACTGTATGAGCTCCATTTCGCGCCGCATCGTACGGTAGACCAGCCACGCCCCGCTGAGGAGAAGGATGTCGAGGACCGCGATGATCCCGAGGTTCCGGTAGGCCCGCGATTCAACGAGCTCGTCGACCGTGCTTCCCTTGAGACGAATGCCGAGCGCAAGGTTCGGAAAGAGCCAGAGCGCCTTCTGTTGCTTCAGCTCCGACGGCTGAACTTCCTCCGTGGATCGCAGAACCCGGTGCGTTCTTGTATCGACAACGGCGAGGACAAACTCGCTCCCCGCCGCCTCCGAGAGTTTGCGGGAGAGGACCTTCGAGATGAAGTCAGCCGGACGGAACACAATCCCGATAACCCGCGGAGTCGACGAAAAGTCTCTCGCGATGAAGGCGAGGAGAAGAGGTGCCTCGCCATCCTCCGGATCGTCGACCGGGAGCGGCTCGAGCTTCCGGTACTCGACAGCCTGGTACTCGATGAGCCGTTCGATCTTCGCGCTGTTCTTCCTGAGAACCCCCCTCACACCGTCTTCGGTGAGAAACGAAGGGGGAGCGCCCCCTCCCTGCGGAACGATCGTGGAGATCTTCCGGAAGGCGGTATCGCTGACGAATACTGCCTGGATGGTGTTCCTCGTCGCAAGGAGCTTGTCCACGCCCCGTTCGAGGCCGGCGTCCGAGGCGGAGGACCGATCCGAAACGATATTCTGGAGTCCCCCGGCCCAGGCGGAAACGGCATCCCACGAATACTGGTTGAGCGAGAAGAGGAGGGCATCGAGCTGCTGCCGGTACATCGCTCCGAAAATGCGTTCGCTGGAGCTGAGCGTGCTGATCTCATAGCCGGAGTAGAAGAGCGCCGGGAGAAGAACAACGAGGAGGAGAATGAATGAGACTCTCTTGAGAGAGGTAAGATTGTTCAAGTTCGTAGGATGAAGTTTGTCCTCCGCGTGGAGGCCGGCACCCGCACGGTCACCCACGCGGAGCACGGCGACGTCTATGCGCCGTTGACGACGAATTGCGGCTTCTTGTTATCGAACGCCAGGATATTGTCGATCGTGGTTTGAAGGATGCGCTCCACCGCCTCGACGCTGTCGAACGCCATGTGCGGCGTCAGGATGACGTTTTCCATCTTCAGGAGGATGTTTTTCTGAAGGAGCGCGTGGAGCTTCTCGACCGGGACGTTCTTGCTCAGCATCTGGTTCTCCTCCTTCACGAGCTCTTCGCCTTCGAAGACGTCGAGGCCGGCCCCGGCAAAAATGCCGGAGTTGAGGGCGTAGTGGAGCGCCTGCGTTTCGATGAGGTCTCCCCTCGCCGTATTGATGAAGAGCGCTCCCTTCTTTACCCTCGAGATGTTCTTCATGTTGAGGAGGTGATACGTCTGCTCGTTCGATGGGCAGTGAAGCGTGACGATATCCGAACGCGAGAGAAGGTCGTCGAGAGAGGTGTACGTGAAGTCCAGCGTCTCGGCGAGAAAATGGTTCTGACGCAGGTCGAAGGCGATGACGTTGAGCCCGAACCCTTTCGCCATCCTGATCACGTGGAGGCCGATGCTTCCGGCACCGACGACGCCGATCGTCTTCCCTTTAAGGTCGAACCCGCGAAGACCGTCGAGGGTGAAATCATTCCGGAGGGTTCTGACGTACGCTTTATGAACGTTCCTGGAGAGGGAAAGGATGAGCGCGAAGGTGTGTTCGGCGACGGTGTTCTCCCCGTAGTACGGAACGTTGCAGACGGCGATGGCACGCCTCCTCGCCTCGTGAATGTCGATGTGATTGAATCCCGTGCTTCGGGTCGCGATGAGGCGAAGTTTCTTCAGGCTCCGGATCAGGTCCTTCTTCATTGCCGAGTAGATGAACACCGAGACGGCATCCGCCTTCGCGAACTTCGAAACCGGAACCTCCTGGATCGGCTCCGAAAAAAACTGGGCCGAGATATTTTTCGGCAGGCGCTTCCGGAGAAAGTGTTCCTCCGGCTTCGTCGTCTCGAAAAAGGCGATCTGCTCCATCTACTCTTCCTTCGCAGTCGGTGAGTGCTTCACGGGGAGTTTCAGCTCCTCCATCTTCCGGTAGAGCGACGATAGGCTGATCCCCAGCTCGCGCGCCGCGGTCTCCTTGTTGAAGTCGTGGTGCTGGAGCGTCTCCTCGATGAAGCGCCGCTCGAAGCTCCTCGTTGCATCCTTGAGGGACGACCCGCCGGCCGGCGCGGCCTCTTCGCCGAAGGTGAGCTTCTGCATATTGTCGGGGAGATGGGCGATATCGACGAAATCGCTTTCACAGAAAATCATCGCCCGTTCGATGACATTTTGCAGCTCCCGCACTTCCCCCTTCCACTGGTAATGCATGAGGACGTTCATCGCCTGGTTCGTCACTCCCTTGATACTTTTCCCCATCTGGTTACGGTAGACGCTGATGAAATGATTCACGAGGAGAGGAATATCGTCCACCCGCTCCGTGAGGGAGGGCATATGGATCTCAACGACGTTGAGACGATAGAACAGGTCCTCGCGGAACTTGTTGTTCGCCACCTCCTCACGGAGGTTCCGGTTCGTCGATGCGATGAGGCGCACGTTGTATCTGAACGGGTCATTGGAACCGACCGGGAAGATCTCGCGCTGTTCGATCGCCCGGAGAAGCTTCACCTGGAGGTGGAGCGGCATTTCGCTGATCTCGTCGAGGAGGAGTGTCCCTCCGTCCGCGACCTTGAAGACCCCGTCCTTGTCGGCGACGGCGCCGGTGAAGGAGCCCTTCTTGTGCCCGAAAAGCTCGCTCTCGACGAGGGTCTCGACAATCGCGCCGCAGTTGATCGCTGCGAAGCGCTTTCCCGCCCTCTTGCTGTTGAAGTGGATCGCCCGCGCCACGAGCTCCTTCCCGGTGCCGCTTTTCCCCGTGATAAGGACGGTCCCATCGCTCGCGGCGACCTTCTCGATCGTCTGAAAGACCTTCTTCATCGCCGTGCTCTGGCCGATGATGTTATGGAAATCGTACTGCCGGTTCAGCTCTTTCCGGAGGAGCGTATTTTCGAGCGAAAGGGACCGATGCTCGAGGAGCTTTTTTACCCGGAGGATGAGATCGTCGAACTCGATCGGCTTGAGGACATAATCGTAGGCCCCCTTCCGGAGCGCCTCGATCGCGGTTTCAATGGACCCATAGGCGGTGATGATGATGACGAACGTCTGCGGAGACCGGAGGGAGATCTTGTCGAGAAGCTCCGTCCCGCGCATCTCCGGCATCTCAATGTCGGTGATGACGATGTCGTACGCCGTGTTCATCGCTTTCTCGAGGGCCTGCGCTCCGTTCCTGGCCTCGTCGACCTCGTACCCTTCTTTCCGGAGAATGAACGTGAGGGAGTCGCGGATGATCTCTTCATCATCGACGATGAGAATGCGCTCAGACATTGGGAGATCCTTTCAGAGGGAGTTCAACAGTGAAGATGCTTCCTTTTCCTTCCTTGCTCTCGACGCGGATATCGCCGCCGAAATTCTTAACGATCCCGTAGCTCACCCAGAGACCCAGCCCCGTTCCTTTTCCGACCGCCTTTGTCGTGTAGAAGGGGTCGAAGATCTTTACGAAATCGGCCTCGGGGATTCCCTTCCCGGTGTCCTCGATGACGACCTCGATGCTTTCGTCTCGGGCGGCACTCGAGATCCGGATGGTCCCCGGCTTCCCTTCGCAGGCATCGACGGCGTTCATGGCAATGTTGAGGAAGACCTGGACAAGCTGGTCGTGGACGACTGAGACCTGCGGGATGTTCTCGTCGAGGTCGATGAGGAACGTGATATCGTGGACCTTCTTTCCGTACTGGACGATGTTGACGGCATCCCGGATGATGGTGTTGATGTCGGCCTCCTTCACTTCGTACGCCGAGGGCCGGGAGAAATCGACGAGTTCGCGGATGATCTTCGCGATGCGATTGACCTGGTTCTTGACCAGCTCGAGCTTCTCCTGGGCGAAATGATCCTTCGTCGTCCGCTGGATGACCTGGACGATTGACGAGATGGAGGTGAGGGGATTGCCGACTTCATGGGCGATGCCGGCCGCAAGGGTGCCGAACGTTTCCATTTTTTGCGAGCGGACGAGCTGCTGCTCGAGGAGCTTCTGCTCCGTGATGTCCCGGTGCGAGCCAAGGAAACCGACAACCGACCCGTGCGAATCGATGATCGGCGAGATGACAAGCTCCGTGTGGAACAGTTCCCCGGTCTTGCGCTTGTTCTGAATCTGCCCGACCCACTCTTTTCCGGCGAGGATGTTCTCCCAGGCCTGCTTCCAAAAATCGCCCCCCTGCTTTCCGCTGTTGAGAATGCTCGGGTTCTTTCCGATGAGCTCCGCTCCGCTATACCCGCTCACACGCTCGAAGGCAGGATTGACAAAAACGATCTTCCCCTGGGCATCGGTGATCTGGATAGGACTCAGGGTGTGCTGCATCACTTCGGAGAAACGAAGCAATTCAAGTTCCATCCTCTCCTGCTCGGTGACGTCTGTGCAGAACATCACGACAACGTCCGGCCCCTTCGCATCCAGCACCTTGAGGGTCAACTCAACATCCATGATCTTTCCCCCCATGACGGAAAACTGCGAGCGGAATTCTACGGCGTTCCTGAAATTTCGAAGTACGTCGGCGAATTTCTCGCGCTCTCCCGACTTCGTAAACTCGAGGATCGACTTCGGCGCTGCTTCTTCGCCGTTATTGAGGAGCAACCTGGCAACATTGGCGTTGTAGTCGAGGATCGTCCCGTCCCGATCGAGGACGAGAATCATCTCTGGCGCCAGATCGAAGACCTTGTCGTACCTGTCGTTAATCGGATCCATCGCGTTGGGGAGTCGTGAACAGAAGGCTCAGCCGAAAACCGGCAGCCGAGGCCGGTTTCAGTCTCTGCCGGGTGTATTGTACCACTTTTTTCATAAATAAGAAAATCGATCCTGAGGAGTGGCTGCTCTCGGCCGTATAGGTGCCGCCGAGGGAAGTCTCACTCGGCCGGCTGGCCGTCATATCTGGAGGTCGCAAGGGGCAGAGAGCATAGGAAGAGAAAACTGCAGGTGTGATTCTCCGCGGCCATTGGCAAGGAAGGTGAGCCCGGAATCGTTCGCACATCCGGCACGCCGGTGGGAGTCTCATTCGCCACTTCCGCCCCCGCTATTGGGGGCGAGGTGGCGTGAGGCAGAATGCCGGGGCCAATGAGAGGGGGATACGACGCTAGCTTCGGACAAACTCGAGGTTAAAGACGATTGTGACGTCCGATCCGGCGATCAGTCCGCCCGCTTCCAACGCCTGGTTCCAGCGAAGGCCGTAGTCGAATCTATTGATCGTCAGGGTTGCTTTCCACCCCGCCCGCTCGCCGTTTTTGGACATCAACGTCCCGTTGTGTACGGCATCGATGGATACTTCATGCGTCGAGTCCCTGATCGTGAGGAGTCCCTTGATGACGAAGTGTCCCTCTCCGATCTTTTCCACCGAATCGCTCTTGAAGGTGATGGTCGGATATTTTTCCGCGTTGAAGAAATCGTCGGTCTTGAGATGAGCATCTCTCCGGTCGTTCTCCGTGTTGATGCTGTTGACATTGATCGTCGCATTGATCTCTGCATCCCCGAAATCCTCTTTCACCGATTGGAGCGAGACGTTGAAATCTTTGAACGTCCCGGTCACCTCGGAGATGACCATGTGGCGGACGCTGAAGATGATGTTCGAATGAGCCTTGTCGAGCGTCCATGCCGGCGATGCGGCGTTCGCGCCGGCGAAAATCATAAACAGGCCGAGGACAAACAACAATAGACGTTTCACAATGTTTCCTTTCTCGATCGTTGTGCGGTCAGTGATGTCGTTGCGTGATTGAAAAACTCCACCGAAAGTCCGTCGGGGCTCTTGACCCTCAGGAGCCGCTCGCCGAGCAGATGCTCATCGAGCCTCTCGGGGGTCGTCCCTTCCTTTGTCAGCCGGCGCTCGACTTCATCGAACTCCTGCCCGGAGGGGAGGCTGATGCCGACCCGAAGAAGGCCAACGGCGTCAGACGGTGGCGGGGGCGCTCCGCGACCGGCCCAGATGTTGACACCCACATGATGATGGTACCCCCCCGCGGAGAGAAAGAGCGCTCCGGGGTACGATCGCTGCGTGACATCGAAGCCGAGGAGTCCGGCGAAAAATCCTTCGGCCAGTCCCAGGTCGGAGACATGAAGATGAATGTGTCCGACATCGGTCCGCGGATCTGCCACCTCGGCGGCCTTGTCTTCCTCCGACAACTCGCGCACAAGGGATTCGAGGTCAAGCGGTTCCGTAGCCATCCTGAGCTGGCCTTGTTCCATCACCCATTCGGTTCGCGGCCGGTCGCAGTAGAGCTCGACTCCGTTTTCGTCGGGGTCGGCAAGATAGATCGCCTCGCTTACGAGGTGGTCCGAGAATCCCTGAAAGGCCACCCCGTTCCTGTAGAGCCGGAAGAAGGCTTTTGCGAGCTCCCGTCTCTCTGGAAATCGGATGGCCGTGTGATAGAGCCCGGTACTCCGGGCCGGCTTCGGACGGGCACTCCGCAACTCGCTGAGGAGAATGAGAATCGGAGAACCTTCGGCCGCCGAGAGGTAGGCCGTATTCCCTTCCACGATCACTCCTTTAAGCCCGACGAGATTCCCGTAGAACCGGACTGAACGCTCAAGGTCGGAGACCTGAAGGTGGACGTATCCGATCTGCGTCACGGCCGGAAGGCGATAGCCCTCTCCGCGAGGCGGGATACCGCCCTCGCGGAGTGGCGTTGTGGAATGAAGAGTGTTCATGGTTCGTTTTCCGGTACTGACAATATTTGACGACGAAAAGTTCACAATCGGTCCTTCCTTCGGCCGGGTCAGATGAGGTTATCGAGGCTGTAGATTCCCCCTCCGAGAATGACGAGGACAAGCGAGACGACCGCAAGCGTCAGCGTGAACTCGTAGCCCTGGCCTTTTCCGTCTCCCTTGCCGCTGAGAAAGAATCCGGCGGGGAGGTGGACCTTGATCGTCGCGACGAGCATCATGAGGAAAATGCCGAGGGCCGCGAATTTCGTGAAGATACCGAGGATGAGCGCGACCCCGCCGACAAATTCGACGAAGGGTCCGAGATAGGCGAGCGGCGCGGGCACGTGGACAACATTCCTGAAGTAACCGACGGTTCCGCTCAGACCGTATCCGCCAAACCAGCCGAACACCTTTTGCGCACCGTGCGCGAAGAACACTGCGCCGAGGACAAGCCTCAGGAGCATGAGCCCCATGGAAAGATGATCCAACGATGTAACCATGACAAACCTCCTTGCGATTTATTAGTTTTGAGTGTGAATTATTTAAATTTAAAGTATCGGAGCAAAAAAAATTAGAGCTGTTCCATGAGCGAAACCCCGAGTTTCTTCAGGAGAACCGAAAGCTGAACCTGTTCCTCTTCCGTAAGGACCGAGGCAATCTTCGTCACATACTTCGCATGCCGGACAAAAATCTCCCCGAACAGTTTTTCCCCCTTTGGAGTCAGCCGGATCATGATCGCCCGTCGGTCCTCCGGAGACGGAACGCGCTCGACGAGATTGTCTTTCTCGAGATTGTCGATGACGACCGTGATGTTTCCGCCGCTTGTGAGGAGCTTACTGCAGAATCCCCCCATCCGCATCGGGCCAAGGTGTCCAAGGGTCTCGATGACCGAAAACTGCGGCGGCGTGAGCCCATAGCGAAGGATGTCCGTGGAGGTCAGCTTCCCAAAGGTAGCGCTCGCCCGGGCCAGCTTCACCCACATGCTTAGGGCCAGGTCCGCTTTCTTGCCGTATTTTCGGGTCGTCTTCAAGAGTAAATTGTTTGAATTTGAACTATTTAAATTTAGTATATTTTCGACTGCTTGTCAAGTACTTTCTTGGATTTTTTTCAACCCGCCTCTCACGCGACGAGCTCCTCCTTCTGGAGGACTGTAACCGCAATTTCGGGGTCGGCTGCCGCGAGCGCCCGGGTGATCCGGTCACGATCGCCGTGAAAGACCATCGCCATCCGCGATGTGTCAAAGAGCTCCCCCACCACCCGCTGCACGCTCTCAATCGTCACCGCATCGATGCGGTCGTTATACTCCTTCCTGCCGAGAATGGGGACCCCATAGCGGTCGAAGTGAACCCGGCTCGCCAGCCTGAACTTTGGGTCGAGCTGATAGGCGTAGCGGTTCTTGAACGTCTCATTCCGCTCCCTCAGGCGGCCGAGAAATCCCTCGGATGCGGGAAACTCCCGCAACAGCCGAAGAAGCTCCGGGATGAGGAGCACGGAGTTCTCTTGCGCCGGATCGGCGTAATATCCGATCCGTCCCGGTCGTGTGGTACCCGGAACGACGTACGCATACGCACCGTAGCACCACCCTTTCTTGTTCCGGAGCTCGTCGAAGAGATACCCTTCGAAACTTCCCAGGGCATCGACGACGAGCCCGAGCGCAAATCGCCGCTCATCGGCTGCCCCGATCCCCGCGTGCGACCAGATTAGTCGGTCGTTCTTTGCCTCGGCTGAATGGATGATCGCCGCTCTCCTCGTCTCCGGCTCCGTGAAGTGCACCTCAGGGAGAATCGTGAATCCGTCAGTTCTCCTTTCGTCGATGATCCGGGCGAGGAACTGCTCTAGTTCACCCTCGGGAAGGTCGGAGATCGCGGTGAAATAGAGCACAGCGGAGGCTTTTGCCTTCCGGAAGAATTCGAGGACATCCTCCCGCGAGATCGATGCGATTCCCTCCCTCGACCCGACCTTGCCGATCTCTTTCCCGTCATAGACGACAAACTGATGGCCGGCTGAAAGAAACCTCTCCGGATCCTGGAAGAGCGCCTCGAGCTGATTGAGCTCCGACTTCTTGAGAAGAGCGAGTTCGTCTTCGGGGAACGCGGCATCAGACAGGATCGTTGCCACCAGCTCCAGAGCCTCACCGAGTGATTTCGTAAAGCCGTGGAGAGAGACGACAAAATCGGTCTCCGTGACAAACGCGCCGGCGTCCGCGCCAAGCAACTCCAGACGCCGGGCGATTTCCTCCCTGCCCATCTTCTGCGTCCCGCGAAAAAGGAGTTTGGCGGCGAAACGCGCAAGGCCGCACTTTCCCTCCGGGTCTTGCTGCGTCCCCGCACCATGAAAGACCATCGTGAGGTGCGTCGTCGGCGCGCGGCGGTCTTGCTCATAATAGATATCGTTATTGCGAACCGGCATTGTTCGGCTCAGGAGGAGTGTTCAGGAAGAAGGTAGACCGTCGTCTCATTGGCATCGAGAATGTATTCGCGCACGACTCTGCCGACGTCGTCAGCGGTTACCTGCTCCTGCCGGGCGAGCGCGTGGATCCGGGCCGCAGGATCGTCCGCATAAATGAACCCGTCTCCGATCAGACGGGCCAACTGCTGCGGCGAAGTGACGGCGCGGTAAAGCTCCCTCAGCAGTCCGTTCTTCACGATGAGAAGCTGATCTTCGCTCACGTTCCCTTCCGCAAGCTCCGTGACGGAGGAGAGAAAAATCTTCTCGATCTCCTCAAACGACTCACCGTCGGAGGGTTGGACGAAGAGCTCAAAAGTCCCGCAGTCCCTCGAGATGAAGACATCGGCAAAGAGCTCAGTTGCCTTCGCGGTATTGAGGATGCGTCTGTTCAGGATCGCCGATTTACCGGAGGTGAGGAGACGCCCGACGACGGCGAGAAGAGGAAAATCGGAGTGAGTCATGGAGGGAATGTGCCATGCCTTGGCGATCATGCGTCGCGTTGCCTTCGGGTGCGTGATCGTCCGGCTTCGCTTTTCAGTCTGGAGAGGCTCGGGTACCCTCGCGCTTCTCAGCGTCCGGGAGGGCGCGATCCCTCCATACTCCCGCTCCAGGTGCAGTACAACCTCTTCAGCACGGACATCTCCCACGATGATGACCAGCGCGTTGTCGGGCGAATAGTAGCTTTTGTAGAATGAGCGCGCCTCAGACGCGCTGAATCCCCTGATCGATTCGACCGTTCCGATCGTTGAATACCGGTAGGTGTGATGCGTATAGGCGGCGTCGTACACCGTCTCCCAGAGGAGACGATTCGGGTCGTCGAGCCCGCGATTCTTCTCGGTGAGCACCGCCCCTTTCTCCGTCTCGAACATTGCATCGTTGATGGAGAGGTTGACCATCCTGTCCGCTTCGAGGTCGGCAGCGAGAGGGAGCTTTTCCGCGGGGAACGTGAAAAAGTAGACCGTCTGATCCCGGGAGGTGTAGGCATTGATGCCGGTCCCCCCGTTCTGGTTGACGATCCGCTCGAACTCTCCCATCGCTCTTGTCGATGTCTCGCGGAACATCATGTGCTCGAAGAGGTGGGCAAGGCCCTGACGCCCCGGCGCTTCATCGGCCGAGCCGACCTTGAACCAGGTTTGATAGGTAAAAATGGGGGTAGTGGTATCGGGGACAATGCCCACGCTCAATCCATTCCCTAGCTGGAACCGCTCGACCGAAAGATTGCCGAGGAGAGGAATGTTGTCGAGCTTCGTGATCACGTGCGGCCTCCGCTCAGTCTGCCGCCGGGCGCGGATTTGCTCAGAGTCCCTCCTGAGCCAGTTCGTACGCGAAAATCGCCATTGCGACGGCTCCAAGCTCAAGTTCGCGTGGATTGACCTTTTCGATGGTGTCTTTATCGGAGTGGTGATAATCGAAGTAGCGCTGGTTCTCCGGGATGAGTCCGATGAGCGGCACCCCCGAGTTCGCGAGGGGCGAGATGTCGCCTCCCCCTCCTCCTCTCTGGATCCTGTCGGCCCCGACTTCCGCAAGAGCCTCCGAGCAGCGCCTGATCTTCTCGAACGTCACGGAATCCGCGTTGACTCCGAAACCGACCGGAGCAAAGCCGCCGGCATCGCTCTCGATCGCGGCGATGTGATGTTCGGCCGGGCTCCTCTTTTGTGCGGCGTATGCGATTCCTCCTCTGAGTCCGTTCTCCTCATTCATGAAGAGAACGCACCGGATTGTCCGTTTGGGTTTCAGTCCGAGCGAAGAGATGAGGCGCAAAGCCTCGAGCGATTGTGAAACCCCGGCTCCGTCGTCATGCGCTCCCTTCCCTTTATCCCAGCTGTCGAGATGTCCCCCGATCACGACCACTTCGTCCGGTTTCTCGGTTCCTCTGATCTCGCCAACAACGTTGTCGGATTCGACGTCGGGGAGAGTCTTGCAGCTCAGGACCAGCTTCACCCGGACCTTTTTTCCTTTCATGAGGAGTGAGTTGATCTTTTCCGCGGCGACGGTGCTCACCGCGGCTGCAGGGATTTCCCGCACCCCGTCAACATAGTGCATTGCCCCGGTGTGAGGCACATTGTCGATGACAAGGGTCATCGATCGAACGAGCACCGCGACGGCGCCGACCTTTGCCGCCTCCACCGCCCCCTCAGAACGCTGGTCAACAGCTCCGCCGTACGCCTCGAAGGTGTTCACCTTCGTCGGATCCATTGGACGATTGTAAAAGACTATTTTCCCTCTCGCTCCTTCCCCGAGACTTTTCGTTTCTGCGAGAGAATGCACCTCAACGACCTCGGCGGTGATTCCCTTTTTTGGAGTTGCGATGCTGCCTCCGAGTGCGCAGATGGCGATCGGGGTTATCTTCTTTCCGTCGATGACCGCGGCCCGCTCCACGCTCCCCCTCACCCAATGCGGGACCATGACAGGCTCGAGGTGGACTTTTTCGAACCCGAGATTCCGCATTGCTTTGTTCCCCCATTGAACGGCCCTTGCCGCATTGGGAGATCCGCTCAGCCGGTTTCCAATCTTCCCGCTGAGCTCGGAAAGGAGAGAGTAGGCCCCCAGCTCTCTGAGACCTTTTTTGGTCAGTTCACCGGCCTGTTGCGTGTACGAGATCTGGGCGTGGGCCGTCGCCGAAGAGAGGAAAAACACCACCACGAAAACGGCGGAGAAGGTCCGAGATGCAGCGGATTCGATAGGCATAGCTCGCTTGTGAAAAACCGGGATTTTCAATCGTGCTCCATGTAGTGTTCGTTCACCGGCCATGATCATCCTGCGGCAGGAAGTCGCGCGTCCTGATCGACTCCGGGCGGGGGCTTGATCGTCGGAGAAAAGTGTAAGCTATGACCGGCGTGCGAGCTTCTTCTTTAGTTTCCGGTAGCTCGCGGTGAGAGATTCCGACACCAGCTTTGTGTCGGCCAGTGTAGGCATAAAATTCGTGTCCCCGTTCCACCTCGGCACAAGATGGAAGTGAACATGCTGATCGATCCCGGCGCCGGCAACGCGACCGAGGTTGGCTCCGAAATTGAAGCCATGGGGTTCCATCGTTTCCTCGAGAGCACCGATGACCATCGCCGCGGCGCTCATGATGTCCGCATACTCTTCCTTCGAGAGATGACCGATCTCCGACGTGTGAGTGTACGGTACGATCATCGTATGGCCGCTGTTATACGGGTAGAGATTCATCATGACAAAACATTTTTTCCGGCGCATGAGGACCAGGTTGGCGGTGTCCCGCCGCTCCTTCGCGATCCTGCAGAAAAGACATCCTTCATCCTTCCGGGAGGAACCACGGGAAAATGAGGCGATGTAGTGCGACCGCCACGGCGAGAAAAGACGCTCCATATGTTCCTTTCGGCGATAGGTCCATTGAATATACCGAGGATGGAGAAGTGATGCAATATCGGGACACTGCCGGGAAAAGGAAAAGCCTCAGGGTCGCTGAGGCTTTTCGAATCATCTCCTTGTCCGGATCACGCCGACTACTTCATCAGGAGCATCCTTTTGATCTCCGTCCTGGTGGCGGTTCTCAACTGGTAGAAGTAGACGCCGCTCGAGAGGCGCGAAGCGTCGAACGTCACTTCCTGGAGATCTCCGGCGCTGAAGTTGCCGTCGGCGAGCGTGGCAACCTCCTGGCCGAGGATATTGAAGACTTTCAGCGTCGCACGTCCCGAAGTCCCAAGAACAAAAGAGATCTTCGTGGAGGGATTAAACGGGTTGGGGTAATTATTGTCGAGGAAGACGGTGCTCGGCGAAATGCCTACGCTTACCTCGACCGCCTGATGATAGACAAACTTTCCGTCGCGGTCGATCTGTTTTAGGCGATACGAGTATTTTCCGATCCTCGCCGTTGCGTCGGTGAAGGAGTAAGTCTGCGGCGTACTTGTCGTGCCATGCCCATCGACAAATCCGATCTTTGACCAATCGCTCACCGTCGATTGAGTCCCGCTCGCCGTTCCGCGTTCAACTTCGAAGCCGGAGTTGTTCGTCTCGGTGGCGGTATTCCATGCGATAAGGACTTTCCCATCAGAAGGGGTTACTGTGAAGGATGTTAGTTCAACGGGGAGGAGATCGGAGGCATCGCTAACAGTAAATTGCCCGAACTGTGTCACCGAGGCGCTCACTGTCCGGGAACTTGAGGCGTCGGTCGGAGCGCCAACTGCGCCCCACGTTGTCCCGCCGTTTGTGCTTCGCCACATCCCGGCCGTTGTCAGGTTCTTGCCATTGTCGTCGTCCGAGATCCATGAAAGGCTCAGCGTGCGTCCGGAAGTGGGCGGAGTGTCCGAGCTGATGATCCATTTTCGATTAATACCGGTCTTGCCGGCGGAAGTGACAGCGCCGCCGCTTCCGCTGATGCGTGTGACCGTGACATTCCCGAGGTTGTCGACTCCCGCATCGAGTGATACTCCGATTCCTCCTAGAGTTGAAGATCCGGAGCCTACCGACTGGGTCGTAATGAGAGTGCCGACGAGATAGTTCCCCGCGGTCTCACCGATGATTGTCTTGGTCGGGGCAAGAGTAACCGAGTGGGAGCTCGTGGCGAGCTTACCGCTCGTGAAAGTAAGCGCTCCGTTCACCGTAATGGAAGCGCTAAGGGTTACCGTGCCGCTGGTGTTAATCGTTAGATCGCCAAGGTCGAACGCATCGGTCGGCAACTCATTGGCGGTCGTGACGTTTCCGGTGTATGTCACGTTTATTCCGGCGACGAAGGTCGGCGCGGTGCCAAGCGTACCGGCTGAGCGCACGATGTTTTCGCTTGCATCGAAGATGAGGTGGGCACCGTTATTCAAGGTGCCGTTGAGAAGCGAGAGCGTTCCGCTGTAGATCTCAACATCGGAGTTCAGGGTCACTCCCGCAGAGTTGTTGACGCTGATGCCGTTTATCTGAAAGACCACCGGCGTACCGTTGACGGACTGGGCTGAGGAACCGAGGAAGCCAAGGGTAAGCGAACCTCCACCGCCACCGACCTGGATTGTCCCCGTGTTCGTGAGGTTGCCGCTGATGGCATAGACCCCGGCGGTGTTTTCGCCGGACTCACATCCGACGAGGGTCCCTGCATTGGAAAGATCCCCCGTCACCGTCAAGGTGTGACCTCCGGCGTCGAGCTCCGCGGTTGAGGACTGAACGGTGCAGTTCTGAATCTGCGCGTCCGCGGCGAGGTAGACGGTCCCCGTGCCGACTATTACAGCGTCGTCCGTTGGACCCGGCGCCACGCCCCCGACCCAGGTCGAGCCAATATCCCACCGGCCTCCGGAGTTGACGCTCGTAAACGTGCCGCCCGATGCGAACGAGCTCAACGTCGCAAGAAGAACGAACACTATGAATACGGCAGTAAAATTCTTCATCGGTATGTCCTTTCTCGATTGATAGGCATAAGTTGGGGCTTTCAAACTCTCAGGGATCGTATGGTCGGCAGGGCGGCAAGAACTTCTTCTCTGCGCAAATTAGACAATGGGGCGGGGAATGTCAAGCCTCTGCTCAGGACGTGTGACGGGGAACAGAAAGAAAGAATACAGAATTAAGGAGACCGTAGACAGTAAAGAGCTGCGGTTGCGTTGGGATTCCTCTTTCTTCTCTCTTATATCTTGTTTCTTACTTCTTACTCTTTGAGCCTCTTGCTCAGCATCGTATTCCTCTCCCGCACTTCGTCGTTGCGAACGGCGATGGCGAGCGCCTTCATTTCCCCTACGACGATGATTAGTTCACGGGCACGGGTGACAGCGGTATAGAGAAGGTTGCGCTGAAGCATAATATAGTGGGACATCGCCACCGGCACGATGACCGCCTTGAATTCGTTCCCCTGGCTTTTGTGAATCGTCATCGCATAGGCAAGTGTGAGTTCGTCGAGCTCTTCAAACGTATACTCGACTGCTTTGCCGTAAAAATTGACAAGAAGCAGTCCGTTCTCCTTCTCCACTCCCGAGACTCTTCCAAGATCCCCGTTGAAGACATCCTTGTCATAATTGTTCTTCACCTGCATCACCTTGTCCCCCATGAGAAACTTCCGCTCGCTCCCCTGCCAACAGACCCTCGAGTGTCCGTTAAGGGCTTTCTGCAGCTCTTTGTTGAGATCCCGCACTCCCGCCGCACCGTTGTGCATCGGGGCGAGAACCTGAACGTCGTCGAAGGGATCATAACGATGGTTTTGCGGGAGGATCGTCGAAGAGAGCCGGACAATCGTCGACTGGATGGCCTCGGGAGTGGCCTCCTCGATCAATTTGAAATCGGATGAAAAGAGGGGCATCTCGCCAGCGTTGATCCGGTGCGAATTGGAGATGATCGTGCTCTCCTCGGATTGCCGGAAAATGGTGTCGAGACGCACGGTCCCTATTGTCCCCGCCTCGATGAGGTCCCTCAGCACCTGCCCGGGTCCGACGGAGGGAAGCTGGTCGACGTCGCCGACAAGGACGAGTTGCGACTCCGGCTTCACGGCGTCTAGAAGAAACGCGAAGAGCTCGATATCGACCATCGAGACTTCATCGACGATCACCATGTCGCAGTCGAGCGGCGTCTGAGCATCCCGGCGAAAGAGACCCGATTGGGGCTCAAATTCAAGAAGGCGATGGATGGTTTTGGCCTCCCGGCTCGAAAGCTCCGAGAGTCGTTTTGCCGCCCTTCCGGTCGGCGCACAGAGGAGATACCGGATCCCGATCTCATCTGCCAGTTCGATAATGCCGTTGACGCAGAGGGTCTTGCCGGTCCCGGGTCCCCCCGTCAGGATCGTGATCGGCTTCTGGATTGAGTGGAGAATCGCGTTCCGCTGTTTGGTATCGAATTCGAGACCGTGGCGACGCTCGATCCGGATAAGCGAATCGTAGAGTTTCCTCTCGGAGAAAGGCCTCGTCCCCTTCCGGAGCAACGATCCGATCCTCTCCGCCGCCTCCGTCTCGGCCCTGTGGAGTTGGAAGGGGAAAAGTTTGTCCCCCTCGGCAATGAGGTACCCCGTCCCCACGGTGGCGTCAATGGCCCGTTCGGCTTTCGCCTCATCGATGACGAGCAACTCCGCCGCCCGCCGTGCAAGCTCCTCGCGCGGAAGATAGCAGTGGCCGGCGGTCCGGCAGGCGTCATTAAGGACAAAGCGAATGCCGGCTTCGAGGCGATAAGGACTCTCCGGTTGCACCCCGACTTTTTGGGCGATCGAATCGGCAATCTGAAAACCGATCCCCTGGACGTCGTCGATCAATTGGTACGGGTTGTTCTTCACAACCCCGGGGGCACCCTTGCCGTACTGTTTGAAGATCTTGATCGCCTGGCTTGTCGTGATGTGGTACGATTTCAGAAAAGTCATCACTTCCTGCATGTCGCGGATCGAGGAGGCGGACTCGACGATTTTGGCGAGTTTCTTTTTCCCCACGCCTTCGACCTCGAGGAGCCGGTCCGGCGTCCGGTTGAGCACGTCGAGCGTTTTTGTCCCGAAGGTCTTCACGATCCTCGATGCAAGGGCGGGACCTACTCCGTGGATGAGACCGGAGGCGAGGTACTCCTCAACACCGTGGAGTGTGGTCGGCTCCTTGAGCGAATAGCTTTCCACCTTGAATTGTCTTCCGTACTTCGGGTGGGTTGTCCACGATCCCGTCACGACATAGTCGTCCCCCTCCCTCGGCTCGAGGATATGGCCGACGATGGAAACGGATCCTTTCTCCGTCTTCAACAGGCCGATGAGGTACCCGTTTTCATTGTTGGAGAAGATGATCTTGAGGAGCGTGCCGTGGAGGGATTCCGTCTGCGGTGATCGTGGGTCTGGCATGCGTGCGGTCCTAGAGACGCTCGCGGACGGCGGCGAAGACGTCCTCGACCGTGAGAAGTTTCATGCATTCCATGTTCTCGTCCCCGGGACGATTGCAGGCATTGAGGTGACAGGGATGACAGGCGACATCGCGGCGGAGGGCGACGTGCTTCTTCGATCCGCCGGGAAATCTTTCGGTGTACGGAAACCAGATCGATTCCTCGCCGGGACCGAACAGTCCGATCGTCGGCGTTCCCACCGCGACCGACAGATGCATGGGTCCGCAATCGTTCGTGACGAAGGCCGAGCATTGGGAGAGAATCCCCGCGAGCTGACGCAACGGAAGAACGGGAAGAGTCAGGAGGTGTCCGACAATGGAATGTTCGGTATCCTTCACCGTCTCCGCGTCGCCGGGTCCTTGAGTCAGAATCAGTTGCGCCCCGGTCTTTGCACGGAGAAGGTCGGCGAGCCCCGCAAATCGCTCCGCTCCCCAGAGCTTCGAAGGCCATGTTCCTCCGGGATGGAGCGCAACGACCGGCTTCGTGAAGTCCACATCCTGCCACTCCAGGTATCTCCGGGCCTCCCGCCTCTCATCGTCCGACAGGTAGACCTTTGTTTCAAACGATCGCGGCTCGATCCCGACGGCCCGCAGCGATTGGTAGTGAAATTCGATTGCGGTCTTCGGCGCTCCGTCATCCCTGATCCGGACGGTGTAGAGCTTTCCCCTGCCCTGAAAGTCGCCGCCGACTCTTACGCGAGCCCCCGTCGCAAACGTCAGGAGAGCGCTTCGGGGATTCGCGAAGAGGTCGATGACGAGGTCGAACTTGCGGCGCCGGAGCGTGTAGAAGAGCGACATCCTGCTGAAGAACCCTCCCCTCGAAAGATCAATCGGGATTATCTCGTTGAGGTCCGGGTTTCCCTCAAGAAGCCTCACCGCCTCCCGGTCTCCGAGGTACGCGATATACGCGTCGGGGAAGGTCTCGCGAAGCGTCCGGATATGCGGAGTTGTCAGAACAATATCGCCGATGAATTTCAGGCGAGTGAGAAGAATCCGATGATAGGCGTCGGTCATTCGTTGGCGAGAATTTTTTGTCTGCGGCGCAAAAGGATCCGGACCTGGGGCGTGATCGGGACTATTGTCTCCTCCACCGCTCAAGGAGCTGGCCCCAGATGATCCCGTTGACTGAAAAGGGAACCAGGTCAAAATACTTGTCGACATCGACCGCGAGATTCTGGCGGAAGGTAAACGTCAGGGGGACATTCTCCCCAAGATCATAGGCCCAGATCTCATCGGTTGTGTTGCGGCATTCGACGTAATCGGGCGGACCGCAGACGATGTAGACAATCCCCATCGGCGTCTTCCATCCCACCGAACAGGACGAAAAGAGTTCATTCGCCTCGGTGATCCGGTCGAGAAACTCCTTCCTCCGTATGCCGCCTCCATGTTGTTCCCAGAATCTCTCCAACTCGGCTGTTCGCAGAGCCGGCGTTGAATCGCGCGCGAAGAGGTCATACTCGTCGGGGCGCGCGATGAGCGATATCGCCGTGATCTCCTCGTCGATGCCGCGGAGCCGTGGAAACGAGCGGGAGTAGACTGGAAGTTTCTGAAGGGTGGTCACGCTGTCGACGAACCCGTTATGAAGCCTGTACACCTTCCGCACGAGCGCAGTGACTCCCTCCCGCGGTCGGGGGAGGTACTGGAAGATTTGAATGTTCCCTCCGGCCACGACAACGAATGCGGAATCGGACGAGTAGTACGTCGAATCGATTTCCCTCCTGCAATCGGGCAACTCGGGACTGTACGGCGGCGAGAAGGTCGGATGCATGACTCCGAAACCTTCCTTCCGGGCGTTGACGGCATACCGGGTCTGAAGGACCACGGTATCCCCCCGATCCACATGATAAAGCTCCTGAAACATCCCAATCGTATCCTGCGCAACGGAAAGATCTGCCGGGAAGAGAGGCGTGATGGAGATGACTCCGTTTTCGTGGCGCCCTCGTTCGAAGAGAAGATAGTCGCTCATCGCAATTCCCCCTTTCGTGAAATCCCGCGCCGTCAGCTTCAATCGCCGACGGGATTGAAGTTTCGATCGGTTGTCGGTAGCAACGATGGAAAGGCTGTAGACTCCGGGTGGAACCGGGAATTCTTCGAGGAACGCGTCGTGGTTCGCCGAAACCGACTCGGTGTAGGTCCGCGCGACAACCGTGCGGTCGATATCCCGCGTGCGCACGACAGATTCGTCGGCTCCCCGCAGGACGAACGAAACGCTGTACGACCCGGTGAAGAGTTCCTGTTCTTTCTCGAAGTGGATCCGGCGATAGGAGAGCTCAAGGTAGACGTCGAGCCGGCTCCCCTCCTTCGATTCGACGTTGATGGCATAGGCCTCGAATTTCGGGAGCGCCCGTTGTGAAGACTTCAGCGTGTAGTAGCACTGCCCGGTTCCTTCCTGGGTCGTCGCACAGCCACCCAGGAAGAGCACCGTCGAAAGGACAATGAGGCACCACGCCGTCGTTGAAGAGGTGCGCCCTAGTCCATCGCCGCGGAGACAAAATCGCATCGGTCGATCCATTCTTGAATCTTTCTCACTCGGGTGGAGGAGGCGGCAAAGTTCTGGGCCTCCCAGAACATCCCCTTTGCCCGCTCAAACTCCGCCGCGTGATAGAACGCCTCTCCTCCGTTCATGGAGCGCGCATAGTGGAGCACCGGGTCCCCAAAGCTCGTCGAGACCTCCTGGTACGCCTTTCCGGCCTCATCGTACTCTTTCTTCGCGAGGAGCCGCCCGGCAACGAGGTACATCGCCGCGTCTTTCGAATCCGGGTAGCTCCGGAGTTCCCTGAGGAGAGCAAGTTTCGCCGAGTCCCTCATCGAACCGTAGAAGTAAACCCCGAGCGCCGCGTCGAGCCTCGGTTCCTTCACGATCTCGCATCTCAGCGAAGCTCCTTCGGAATATCCTTCGCTATAATTCATCCCTTCGATCTCTCTGAAGATCTTCAGTGCCTGTGCGGGATCGCCATGAAGCCAGAGGGCGTCTCCGTAGAGGAACCGTGCACCCGGATCCAAACGAAGAAGAGAATGCCCGTCGATCTGTTCATAGAGCGCAATCCCCTCCGCGAATTTACCCTCGTTGAGGAGGGACTGGAGAAGTCCCCGGAGCGCAAACGGTGTACGGACATCTTCAAAGGAGGCGGCGAATTCTCCCTCCGCCTCGGCATAGTTCTTCACTCTCATCGCCCGAACGCCGCGGGCATTCCGTTCCGCGGTGACGCGTGCGCAGGTCTTCCGGAAAATTGACTGCTGGCCGAAAATCGCCCGCACGGTCTCGGGTGGAAGCGAGGAGACATCCACCGTCCTGAGGAAGCCCTTCCAATCATCAAGAAGAGTTCGTAACGGTGCGCCATATACCGCGAAGAACTGCCCCGAGGGAAACACCTCCTTGAAGCTGGCGATACCGTAACGGTCGATGAGATAACGGACGAATGATCCGGCGACGATATATGCGTACGAACCCTGCTGTGTCGCAAATCCGGTGTAGCCAAAAAGAGCCTCCGGCGAGCCGAGCATCGAATCCCTCAGAAGAGCGGCTGCGTACTCATGAGGAGAGAATCGTCCCCACTGCCAGTCGATCGCTTCCGCGCATCCTTCGTTGAGGGCCATCCGATCGCTCGCACCGACGATCGGCAACCCGATCCCCTGCGCAAGGACATGGACAACCTCGTGACGGAAAGTTTCATCGAAGGAATCGAGGGTGAGATGGATCTCTCTTCGCCACGGCTTGGCGATGTTTGTCGTCGACGTTCCGATGAATTGCCGCTTCGTCTCGGCGTCGGGATAAAGATAGACTGAAATCTTCTCTCCAGGTCTTAGCCCCTCCTTGAGCCGATCCGCATCGACCGCATAATGGAATTCCGCCTCCCCCTTCAGTATTTCGAGATCCCGCCCCTGAAGAGCCTCCCTGGGATAGAAGATGGTGAAATGAGCGGTTGTCGCCATTCCCCCCAGCTCCTCCTGGATGTCGCCCGCGGAATACTGGAACCCGAAGACGTTTCCAAAAAAATGACCGAAGAGGAGAACTGCAATGCAGAGAAATGCGCCGACGTAAAGTGCTGCATCTCCCCTCCTCAACCGGAACGCCTGAACGTTCTCATAGACCTTGTAGTCTGGCCAGACCATCCGGACGCAAAGGAAAAAGAGGATGAGGAAGAGGAGCGCGGCGACAAGGGTGAACTCCCTGTAGGCAACCAGGGTCGAGAACCCATTGAGCGTCTCATCGTACGTAATTCCCGGAAAATATCCGAGGATGAAGTTGTAGGCGAATAACTGCGGCTCCGTGTATGTGATAAAGAGGATCTGGCAAAGGATAAGGAGGACCAGCCCCACGAAAACGATTCGCGCCCTCCTGAAAAGAACCGCGAGCAACGCTCCGAGCGAGACGGAAAAAAGGACCGTGCAGACGGGGAGGAGCGCAAAATAGGCGAGTCCTCCCGGAAAGGAACAGTTCTTCACCACAAACGCGTTTGCCGAAATGACGACGAGGGGGATAAGAAGCAGGAGCAGGTGAACCACGAAGTATCCGCCGAGCCGCGGCATAAAGGCCCGCCGCGAGAGGGGCATATGGATATCATCGCGCACAAAGCCGATCGTCACAATCCCGGAGATCAGGGCCGCGGGAATCGTCATGGCGGCCGAGAACTCGTAGCCGAGGTAGTTGAAGAGCGGCGCCTGGGAGAGAGCCCCTGCGAGAAGAAAATAGACTAGCGCCGAGGTCCGGATAGAGCGATCGTGAACGTATTCCCGGAGAGGTTTCATTGAAGGGATCGACGCGTGAGGGGAGTTCGAAAGAGCGGGCGCGGGCTCTCCGAGCAAGAGCTACCCTCTGAATCGGTGGCGCCTAGATGATTTTGATCATGTCCAGAAAAATCGCGAGGAAGAAGGAGGCGAAGACGACAATGAATGCGGCCGAGATTCCGGACTTGACCATCATTTCCTTTGTCCGCGCGACGTCAAGGACGACGTTCGGGCGCGTCTTCACGGTAATATCGCCGGTGACAGAGGTCTGACATGCCAGCCGGACATTTTTCTCGATCTTCCGCGCATAGAACGGGGTGCTGCTCACGAGGGTCGACTCTTCGTCCTCCCTCCGCGGTGACGCTCCCTTTCCGTCCACAACCTCCACCCGGCAGGTGCCGCACAGCTCATGCCCGCGGCAGTTGATGAGTTTGGCGATGCCGATGTAGGGGGAGATACCGTTGTTGAGAAGTGCGCGCCTCAGGTTCGCGCCGACCGGCACTTCTATGGTCTTGCCTTCGTTCGAAAGCGTGATGCTTGGCATCGGGCCGTTGCTCCAAATAGATGAAGGGGGAGGTTGACAGAGTAAAGTATATCAAAATTGAAGGAAGGATGCAAGGAGACAGAAGAAAGTAGAAAGTAAAAAGTGGAAAGTGGAAGAAGAAAGCAGACAGCAGAGAGAAAAAGTCACAAGGAGGCCTTGCCCAGGGGAAGACGGGGGCGTAAGGCGAAGGATGGCGGCAAGGGACGCAGGGAGTCCAGACCAAAACATGCCACCCCCGATTGGACGGATGTCGATCGAGAGAAGGAAGCGAGAGCTATTCCGACTGCTCGGCGTGGTGCTTGACGATTTTCGCGTCGACGAGATAGACGACATCCTCGCCGATGTTCGTCGCGTGGTCGGCGAGCCGCTCGAGATGACGCGAGAGAACGATGATGTGCGCCGCCTGCTCGATGATCGCAGGATCCGATTTCATCTCCTGGACGAGGAAATTGAAGATATCCCGGTTGAGGTTGTCGACGAGGTCGTCTTTCGGAAGGATTTCCCGTGCGAGCTCGGGGTCGTTGTTGACGAACGAGTCGATCGCCCGCTTCACCATCTCGCGGGAAATGCTCGACATTTCGATCACCCGCGATTTCCGGAGCAGGTCGATATGATACTGAAGAGGGATCGCCCGCTCAGCAATGTTGACGGCGATGTCGCCCATCCGCTCGAGCTCATGGTTGATCTTCAACGCGGCCATGATAAGGCGCAGGTCCATCGCCACCGGCTGCGTGAGGACGAAAATCCGCTCGCACTGCTGGTCGATGAGGTTGTCGAACTCGTCGACTTTCTTGTCCCTCTCGATGACAAGGCGCGCCCGTTCCGGGTTCGACTCGATGAGCGCGGCGGTGGCGAGGTCGATCTGTTCGTCGACGAGACTCCCCATCTTGATGATGTTGGTGCGGAGCTGGTCGAGTTCTATTTCAAAATGACGGTGCATGAGGCGAGCTAAGAATTGATAATGAACGATCCTGAATTCCGGTGGATCAGCCGAAGCGGCCTGTGATGTAGTCCTCGGTCTGCTTCTTCTGCGGAGAGGTGAAAAGACGTTCGGTCTCGTCGAATTCGATAAGCTTGCCGAGATAGAAGAACGCCGTCAGGTTGCTCACCCTCGCCGCCTGCTGCATGTTATGGGTTACGATGACGATCGTGTAGTTCTTCTTCAATTCCTGGATGAGCTCCTCGATCTTCGCGGTAGCGATCGGATCGAGCGCGCTCGCCGGCTCATCCATAAGAATAACCTCCGGATCCACCGCCAGTGCCCGGGCAATGCAGAGCCGCTGTTGTTGACCCCCCGAGAGACTCACCCCGGACCTGTCAAGGATGTCCTTGACCTCGTCGAAGAGCGCCGCCTGGCGGAGGCTTCGCTCGACAATCTCCTCAAGAGCTTTCTTCTTTGTCGTCCCGTTGAGCCGGAGGCCCGCCGCGACGTTGTCGAAGATCGACATCGTCGGAAAGGGATTTGGCTTCTGGAACACCATGCCGACCCTGCGCCGGAGCACAACCGGGTCATATGAATCGACATCTTCGCCGTCGAGTATGATGGATCCTTTGCGGCTTCCGCCGGCGACTTCGTGCATTCTGTTGAGGCAGCGGAGGTACGTCGACTTGCCGCACCCCGAAGGACCGATGATGGCGACAACGCTGTTGGTCGGAATGTCGAGCGAAATGCCGAAGAGCGCCTGACTCTTGCCGAAGTACGCTTCGACATTTTTTGACGACATCTTGGTCTCGCTCATATGCTCAGGTGCCCGTGTTGAACCGATGACAAGAGGTCCCTTCTCGACCGTTTCGTCAATGGCCGTTGCCTGTTCCTGCATAGCGTCCTCTCGTTACGAATCTGAATGTAACATTAATGACCGTGATAAGAAATATCAGAACAAACGCGGCGGCCCATGCCTGCCGATTCCAGTCGGAAAACGGAGCCTTCGCGTAATCATAGACAAACACGCTCAGCGCGGCGATCGGCTGCCCGATATCGGTCGACCAGAAGCGATTTCCCAGCGCCGTGAAAAGGAGTGGAGCCGTTTCTCCTGCCGCGCGTGCAAGCGCAAGGAGAATTCCCGTCATGATCCCCCGAAGGGCCGTCGGGAGAATGACCCGCAGGGTCACTTTCCAGCGGGCAATGCCGAGGGCAAGCGCGGCCTCACGGATCGACTGCGGGACCAGGAGAAGCATCTCTTCAGTCGTGCGCGTTGCCGTCGGAATCATGAGGATCCCAAGCGCAACGCCCCCTGCGAGGGCGGAAAACCGCTTCATCGGAAGGACAACGATGATGTACGCCACGACGCCGACGACGATAGAGGGAACACCGCTGAGAACATCCGTGAGGAACCGCACGATGGTCGCGAACGTGCCGTGCTTGTGCTCCGCCAGATAGATTCCCGCCATGATGCTGACCGGAAGGCCGAAGAGGCTTCCGAGACCGAGAAGAATCGCAGTGCCGACGATCGCGTTCGCCATTCCTCCCCCGCTCTCCCCGACCGGCTTCGGCATCTTGATAAAAAAATCGAGGTTCAGCGCGCCAATGCCCTGCGAAAGCGAATAGAAAAAAATGAGGAAGAGAGGAACAACGGCCACGAGCGCGCTGAAAACGCAGAGCGCCGTCGTGATCGCACTCTTCGATTTCCGCCAGTAATGGAGTTTTGAGTAGCCGGCTTTCATGCTGTCTTAAATTTCTTGGTGACGCTCCAGACGATGAGCCTGGCAGCCGCGTTGAGAAGGACGGTAACGACAAAAAGCAGTAAGGCGATTTCAATGAGCGAACTCACGTACATGTCGCTCGTCGCCTCGGTGAATTCGTTCGCGATGACGCTCGCCATCGTGTACCCGGGAGCCAGGAGCGAAGCGGAAATTTCGGGCCGGTTCCCGATCACCATCGTGACTGCCATCGTCTCTCCCACCGCGCGGCCAAGCCCGAGCAACGTTGCGCCGAGCAACCCGGACCTCGCATCGGAGAGAATAATCCTCGTCGTCTCCCACTTCGTCGCCCCGAGCGCCAGCGCCGCTTCCCGTTGGGTGGTGGGAATCGCCTTGAGAACGTCGCGCGAGATCGAGGTAATGATCGGCAGGACCATGATTGAGAGAATGATTCCGGCTGCGAGCATTCCGAACCCGTACGGTGTCCCTGTGAAGAGGGGAAGGAACTTCAGGTTCTTCGAAAGCGCCGGCTCGACCGAGACCCTAAGCCAGGGGACGAGAACGAAGATACCCCAGAGGCCATAGACGATGCTCGGGATTGCCGCGAGAAGCTCGACGAGAAACGACATCGGTCTTTCAACCCAGGACGGGGCGAGTTCCGAGAGGAAAATCGCCACGCCGAGGCCCAAGGGGAGGGCGATAACAAGGGCGACGAGGGACGAGACCACCGTTCCGTAAATGAAAACAAGCGCGCCATAGTCCTCGCGCACAGGATCCCAAACTTCGCGCGAAAGGAACGACCATCCGAACTTTGCTATCGACAGACCCGATCCCTGAAACATCTCGTACGCCATGAGGAAGACCAGGGCGAAGACGAGGAATGCGAAGAACATCGTCGACCCCTGAAAGAGGGTGTCGCCGAAGTTCGCA
>DATJQP010000073.1:0-16931 GCA_035505655.1 Bacteroidota bacterium | reverse complement strand
TCCTTCCCGACCTCGCCACGAAAAGTCTGGGGGCTCAACAACCCGCGATCATAGGAATCATCCGCGGTACGGGAGGTTCCATCATCGGGGCCACACTCTTTTATATCCTCATCGCCCTGAAGCCTCTTGAGCGGAGATGGGCGGCAATCGTCATGGCGCTCGGGAATATCCTGGCGATAATCCTCGATCTTGTCTCCGTGCATCTTGGCGAGTTTACCCTTGATCATGCAATGATCGATGTGCCGGTCGAGGCGCTAAGTTTGCTCACGATCGCGCTCTTCTACTCGCTGAATCGAGATTCGCAGGCAGATACGGCATCACCCCGCCCGGATTTCCCAGCCGATGAGAGCTCTGAGGTTTAGAAGAGTCGATCTCGATAGACGTGAACTCGGCGCCCTGACCCGCAACGATCCCCTGACGCCCGGAGATATTTAAATGATCCTCTTCTCCCAGAAGTGACTGCCTCGCCATATGGATCCCTGCCAGGGCGGTACGGACGCCCGTTGCGCGGATGACAGGCAGGGGTGAACCTCGGATGATCTGGGGATCCTGCAAAGGCCCGCTTCCTCGGTTTACTCGCCCCCTCCCGGGTATCGCAGGCGGAGCAGTGTCCCGGCGCCCCTTCTACTAAAGGGTCTTGTATTCAACTACGCACAGTGCCGCTCCAAACTGCCCCAGCGCTCGATCAAAACACAATATTACTTTTTGGAAGCGGCATTAGTTTGAAACGCCAGCAGATTGGTTTCTTCGGAGCCTCAGATGCATCGATCCCTGTTTTGCGGTGATTGATGAGGAGCGGCGTCTCTACATGCGCGTTCCTACTTTCTCTGTGGCCGGAGAAAGTGGGAACATAACTGTTATGGTGCGCACCTGTGCGAGGCGAAAGTTTTCTGACCATGGGATTGGTTTAGTCCCTTGGGTCCGCAATGACAGTATGAAAATGAACAACTCCCCTTTTTCTCTTGCCCTCCTCCTCTTTGCTCTGTTTTTCTGCTTTTGGACGTTTGATTTTTGATTTTCGCTTTATGCAGAGCGCTCTTCCGGTGTGGGAGGCCGGACACGGCTGCAAATAGCGGGGCCGAAATGATGAACGCAGCCAACTTCCAACGAAGGAGAAAAATCGGATGAGAAGAATCATCGTCTTGGAAATGATTTCACTTGACGGAGTCTTGCAGGCGCCGGGCGGACCCGATGAAGAAAGATCCGCCGGTTTCAGCTATGGCGGTTGGAGTGCACCGTATGGAGACGATGTCGGCGGAAAGCCACGCAAAAACAGATGAAACCTGCGGACCTTCTTTTGGGTAGGAAGACATTTCAGATCTGGGAATCTTT
Organism: Bacteroidota bacterium; assembly: GCA_035505655.1. GTDB lineage: Bacteria > Bacteroidota > Ignavibacteria > UBA10030 > UBA8401 > JAGVPT01. Next base: position 15,599 of record DATJQP010000073.1, on the reverse strand, counting down.
CTGGCCTGAACACGCAGAATTGTGGCCGGGTGTCAATGGCGTCACGAAAAATGTCTTCTCGAAAACCTTCAAAAAGTCAGGCTGGAAAAACTCAGTCTTTCTCAAAAGTCTGGTAGACCTTAAGAGGCTCAAGAAATCCAAAGGCTCCGGTATCAAAATGTGGGGAAGCGGCAAGCTTGTCCAGTTATTGCTGACGAATGATTCAGTGGATGAACTCTGGCACAAGATCTACCCGTTGACGCTCGGCAAGGGAAAGAGACTGTTTGACAACGGTACGATTCCGGCGGCCTTCACGTTGACAGAGAATCTGATTACACCAGCCGGTGTGATTTTTGCCAATTACAGGAGGGCCGGAAAAACCAAGACAGGTACCATTGGGGAATAAAACGACAAAGGAGAATTGCCTTAGGAACAGGACTCTCGCCGAACCACAACTGCACTCCGGACCGCTACTCTCGTTCCCAATCCCTCGCATCTTCCGTCCGCGCGCGCCGAAATCTTTTCTCTATTGACTTTTTTTCCGTTGGTGACTATTGGCCACCTGCGTCAAAGCCATCCTCAGCGGGATCTCAGCGTCGCTTTTGTTTCGTGCGATGAGATCGCCGGGGCGGTCGATCGCGGAGGTGTCAATGCCTGGCGTGTATTGACACGTTCCCACATCTCCCGCAATCCCCGCTCTTTTCATCCGCATTTTTCTGCGTTCCTTCCGCTCATCGGACCTTATGCAGTCGCGGCATGGTTGTTGCATAAATAATTCCGGCCCATTATTATGAGCTTGGCATTATCATGCCCGGAATAGAGGTCGCGAATACACCTCAGGGCATGAGTCCTTTGCTCGGATAACGGGGTCACTTGAACGCCGGAAGAACACGGAAGTGGATTCCCCCGGACGGGCTCCTTCAGGACCGGCAACAATGGCCGGGGATGATGGCATAAGAGCGCTCGTCATGCCCGCGGATTTTGCCTGCGGCATTCGCGCGGTGATCCGTTGGTGATTCGCGGCCTCCAGAAGAACCCACCACCTCTGCGTCTGTAAAGCACACACTCCGAATGTGCACCTGCATTCGCCGGGGCGGAATGGAATGTGAAGAAGACCTGTCGGAGATTTTCGGAATTGTTCCGCTGGCAGCTGATCTTGTCTGTCTGTAGCGAAACAGGAACCCGTAGCGAGCGGAGCTGGTACGGTAAGCGGTTGCGCCCAAAGGGAGGGCCATATGGATTCTGCAACATACAACGTGATCAAGAACCTCTTTGACGATTACATCGAGATGTATTCGTCGAGAAATGACAAGCTGACAAATCACTTCAGCCCGGACTTCTCCGGGTTTGCCGGCGGCAGCGATGTTCTCGTCAAGGATATGAAAGAATGGATCGCCGTCACCCGGCAGGATTTTGCGCAGGTGAAGGAGAGGCTCCTCATCGACATCAAGGACCTCGCAATCCAATCGCTCTCGGAAGATGTTGCCGTCGCGACAAGTTTCTTTACCATCAAATTGCCGATCGAGGACGACTATTTTTCCAGAGAGACCGTGAGGCTCGTCCTCATTTTTCACAAGCGGGACGGAGGATGGAAAATTGCGCACAGCAGCATTTCCGTCCCCTACGCGCTGGTCGGCAAAGGCGAAATATATCCTCTCAAAGGGCTGGAAGAACGCAACAAGCTGCTCGAACGGATCATCTCGGAACGGACAAGAGAGCTCGAAAAGTCGAACTCCTCTCTGAAAGATTCGGAATTGCGCTACCGGCGCCTCTTCGAAGCGGCGAAAGACGGGATCCTGATCCTCGACGCCGAATCGGGGATGTTCGTGGACGTCAATCCGTCATTGCTGCACATGCTCGGTTCTTCGCGTGAGGAGCTCGTCAATAAGAAAGCGTGGGAGCTTGAGTTCCTGAAGCATATCATCGCCAGCCGGGATCATTTTCTGGAATTGCGGCAGAAGAGATACATTCGACACGACGATGTCGCCCTGGAGGCGGGCGACGGGCGGCGGATAAACGTGGAGTTCGTGATCAGCGTCTATGACGTGGATCATCAGCACGTGATGCAGTGCAATCTCCGCGACATCAGTGACCGCAAGCAGGCGGAGGAAGCGCTCAGGATCAGCCGCGAGCGTAATCGATTGCTCTTCGAGCATACGCCGGTCGGAGTCATCCTCGCGGATCGGGAAGGACAGATCCTCGAGGTGAACCCCCTCGCGCTTCAGATCCTCGGCCTCCCCTCTGCCGAGGCAACAAAGGCAATCAACATCCTGACATTTCCTCCTCTCGTGACGTCCGGCATCTCGGCGGCCCTGAAACATTGTGTCGATTCCGGCAGGGGCAATTTCGATGAATACCGCTACGTCACCAAATGGGGTAAAACGATCCAAATGCGGTTACGGTATGTTCCCATCCTTGATACCGCACATCGTACGATGATGATGAATATTCTCATCGAAGACGTTACCGAGCAAAGAAAAGAGGAGGCGAAGTCGGCCCAGCTTGCCGCCATCGTCGAATCCTCGGATGAAGTCGTCATCAGCACGACACTGGACGCCGTCATCACAAGTTGGAATGCGGGGGCAGAGAAAATCTACGGATACAATGAACGAGAAATCGTCGGGAAACCGATCACCGTTCTCTTCCCTCCCGATCGCACAGACGAAATGGCCGAAGTGCTCAAAAAAATAAAATCCGGGGAGCGCTTGAGCCGTTTTGAGACGGTGCGGCAGGCAAAGAACGGACAACTCATTGAGATGTCCTTGACTGTTTCGTCCATCAAGGACAAGGAGGGCAATATCATCGGCGTGTCGACGATCGGAAGCGATATTACAGACCGAAAGCGCGCGGAGACGGCCCTGCGTGAGAGTGAGGAGCGATTCCATCGTTTATTCGACCTCTCGCCCGATGCATTTCTTATCTTCGATCCTTTCAGCAGCGAGACCGAATGGCCGATTTTGGACTGTAACCAAAGCGCGTGCGAGATGAACGGGTACACGCGCGAGGAGCTCATCGGCAAGTCCGTCTATTTTCTTGATCCGATCCAGGAAACGCACGAAGGGCGCGAGGCGTACCTCAAGGGCATTCGACAGGGGAAGATCCTGCGATTTGAGGCGACCCATCGCCACAGCGACGGACATCTTTTTCCCATCGAGGTCTCCAATTCGATCATGACCTTCCGGGGGCGCCAACTGGTCTTCGGCATTGACCGCGACATTACCGAACGCAAGTCGGCCGAAGAGAAGCTTCGACGTTCGGACGAGATCATCAAGCGGGTCAACTCGTTGATCCTCATCGCGGACGCCAACGGTCAGATCACTTATGCAAGCCCATCCCTCAAGCCGCTCCTCGGTTACGAGGCCGCGGAGGTTCTCGGGGACGGTTGGTGGCGCTTGTCACAGGACAACCCGCGTGAACAAGAGGAGGCGAAGGAGAAAGTAGCGCGGACGGCCGCGGGAGAAATTCCCATCAGGGAAGAGGCGTACGAAACCATGGAGAAAACGAAAGAGGGCGAGACACGGTGGATTCTCTGGCAGGATTCGAAGGGGGTCGGAGGGGAACTCATCGGAGTAGGACAGGACATCACCGACCGGAAAAAGGCGGAGGACGCTCTTCGCCGCGCTCAGAAGCTCGAGAGCATCGGCACGTTGGCCGGAGGGATTGCGCACGACTTCAACAACCTTCTCAACGCGATGTTGGGACAGTCGGCGCTCGCTCTCGGCAAGCTCCCCGCGGACAGCCGGGCAAAGTATCACATTGAAAAATCGATCCAGGCGGCCGATCGGGCGGCCGATTTGACAAGGCAGTTGCTCGCCTACTCGGGAAAAGGCAAATTCGTTACCGAGGAGTTCGACCTCAACCTCCTTGTGCAGGAGAATGCCCAGTTACTGCGGGTCTCGGTCTCAAAGACCGCCCAACTGAAGTATGAGATGCACCCTTCGCCTCTTTTTGTTCACGGAGACGTCGGCCAGATCCAGCAGGTAATTATGAACCTCATCATCAACGCGAGTGAGGCGATGGGGTCGAACCCGGGGTCGATTACCATCCGCACAAATCATATTGAGATCGCCGACGACAGCGCAAGGTACAACCAATATACCGGCGATCTGCTTCCCCCGGGCAGGTATGTCCTTCTTCAGGTCACCGATACCGGTGGCGGGATGTCCAAAGACGTCATGGCCCGCATCTTCGACCCGTTCTTTACCACGAAGTTCACCGGACGCGGGCTTGGACTCGCCGCCGTTCTCGGAATCGTGAGAGGACACAAGGGGGGCGTTCGGATTGAAAGCGAGGTGGGAAGAGGAACAACGTTCGAGATCGTATTCCCGTTGGCGAGCGGAGCCGCGAAAGCTGAAAATCAGGCGAGCAGGGAGATGCTCCCCATGGACGGTGCGGGACGGACAATTCTTGTGATCGACGATGAGGAATCGGTGGTGGATCTGTTGAACGACGTTCTCACCGGCGCGGAGTTCAAAGTGCTCCAGGCCCTCGACCCGATCGACGGAATCAGCATTTATCGTGAACATCACAAGGAGATCGCGCTGGTAGTCCTCGACTACTCGATGCCCAACATAGACGGGAAGGCCACATTCGAAGAGTTGGTGAAGATCAACAAGGAGGTCAGGGTTCTCCTCTGTTCCGGATATTCGGAGGAAGAGATGCAATCCGGGTTCGGGGAGGTCCGTCCGACCGGATTCATCAAGAAGCCCTACAGGCCTTCGGAGCTCCTTGCCCGGGTCTCCGGCATTCTTCTTGGGTAGAGGGCAAAAAGATATCTCACTCGCCGGCACCACACACCTTGTCCGGATCGAAATTGCGATCCTGACACCGCACAACCTTTGGCCAAATCAAATAGCAACTTCCGCGCGCCCAGCCTTTTTCTTCTTTGATTTGTATTTTTGCTTCTTGCTATTTGATCTTCAATCTTGGTTCCGTTTCCCGCTATTTGAAAATTATCCGCAAAACTCCCGCCTTGCCGCCGACAAATCAGGCGGAATGACTTTCAGGGGGGATTTTCATTTGCCCCTTTTTTGCAGACCTCTGAATTTCCGCCGTGCGGAATGAAGGAGGTCGAACTGTTTTAGGGGGGATGCTACATGTGGGGAAAGAAAAAGCAGTTCATTTTCTCGTTCCCAAACTACGTTTGGGAACGCAAATCATGCCAAGCTCTCCTTGCGTGAAGCGGAGCTTCGCTTAGTGGCGTTCGCAACGGGACGGGGGGAAGGTCAGAAGAAGCCACCCGTCATCGAGCACGCGTCCGAGAGTATATCGATTCTCCCGACAGGATACTCCGAATGCGTCCTTCGGACCTACGGCACCGTCACAAGCGCCTGGGAATGGTCCGCCAAGGAAGAGCACGCAAGAGGTGAGGGTGACCCACAAGGTGTTGTCGTCAACCCGTTGCGTCGGAGAGCGTCCCAAAGAGAGACCTCGGGGTGACGAACTTCTTCTGTCAAACAGCGCATTCCCCGGTCACTTTGGAACCTGTTCACACCGCGGTGCTTGCTCTATAAATCCTGTTTTTGCTTTTTCCTCTTTGATTTTTGATCTTGTCCTTCATCCGTCCTCGATTCATTCGCCCACTACTCAATCGTCAGGAGGCATGCTATGATTGTCGAAGCAACGGTTACCGTCAACGGATCCAAAGAGGCGGTCTGGGCGGCAATCACCAATATCGAAGGGGCCGCCACGATCATTACCGGAATCCAGAAGATTGAGATTGTTGAAAAGCCGGCAAAGGGGCTCGTGGGATTGCGGTGGCGGGAGACCAGGCTGTTCTTCGGGAAGCCGGCTACGGTGGAAAAGTGGATCACCGATGCCGCTGAGAATACATCCTACAAGACGAGAGCAGAAAGCGACGGACAAGTGTTCGTCTCTGCAATGAGCATCGCAGAGACCGGCGCCGGCACCGTAACCTTGACCGCTGCTCACGATTCCAAAGCCGATGGGTTCGTCCGAACATTCGTCATGATCGTCATGGGGCCGCTCTTTAAGGGAGTTGCGAAGAAAGCCATCCTGAAAGACCTCAACGACATTAAGTCCGCGGTCGAACACAAAGGATAGTTCGCGGCCCAAGGTGGAAGAGAAAAGTCAAACCAAAATCCCAGCGGGTCGTGATCCAATCAAACCAATCGAAAGGGGCAAGGCACCGTGAGAAAGATTCAGAAATGCTGGTATGCTCTGATTTCCATTTACCTCCTCGCGATCTTTTCCGATTCTCTTCCAGCCCAGACATCGAAGCGGGACAGCCTTGCCGATGAATCGAAAAGAGTCACGGGGATCGGAGGCATTTTCTTCAAGTGCAAGGACCCGAAGAAAATGAGGGAATGGTATCAGACTCATCTTGGGTTGAACACGAATCAGTACGGGGCGGTCTTCGAGTGGTATCAGGGTGCGGACAGCACGAAGAAGGGGTTCACTCAATGGAGTCCTTTCAAAGAGACGACGAAATACTTTGACCCTTCGACGAAGGACTTCATGATCAACTACCGGGTTGAGAACCTCGTCGCACTCGTGGATGAGTTCAGAAAGGAAGGAGTGACGGTCCTGGATACGATCGAATCGGTTGATTACGGAAAGTTCGTTCATATTCTGGACCTGGAGGGAAACAAAGTGGAGCTGTGGGAGCCGAATGACGATGTGTATGAAAAGATGGGGAACCAGCTCGGCACAAAGACGACGAAGTAGTGTGCGCCCATCGACTCGTCCGACCGACGGCGGACGACGAAGCTCTGCTCCGTGTCGCCTGACAATTCCCCTCTTCGAAGACCCGAACTTACCCTGCGAGCACTAATGAGTCACTGGCCGACCTCGTCCTGCAAAACAAACGGAATCGAGCTCCACTACACAAGAACCGGCGGCAAGAAGCCACCTCTCATCCTGCTCCACGGGCTGGCTGCAAATGGATCGTGCTGGGCTCCTTTGGCGCGCGCTTTGGAGGAGGACTACGACGTCATCATGCCCGATGCCCGGGGTCATGGAAAATCCACGGCCGCCGAAAAAGGTTATCGGTACGAAGAGCTCGCGAACGATGTCACAGGTCTTCTGAAAACGCTCGGAGTTCATTCTTCGGTATTGCTCGGACATTCGATGGGAGGATTGACGGCGGCCGTCGTGGCAAGCCGCAAACCTAATCTTCTCCGTGGACTGGTCCTGGCAGATCCGACCTTCCTGGACCCGGAAGTTCAGCGCCAGGTCTTCGAGGGCGATTCGTCCGATCGGCACCGACAGATGCTGAGCAGATCCCTCGACGAGCTGGTTGCAGATGGCGGGAGACGACACCCCGGCCGTTCGTCGGAAACCGTTGAGCTCATCGCCCGGGCCCGCCTTCAAACCAGCATCCATGCTTTCGATATCCTTACGCCCCCGAACCCTGACTACGCGGAGCTCGTTCGCGCGATTGGGGTCCGGACACTACTTGTGATTGGCGACGCGGGCGTGGTCTCTCCTTCGCTGGCCATGGAACTGCAGCGCGTTAACTCAAAGATCCAGGTCGAGGAGATCCCCGACGCGGGACACGGAATCCAGTACGACCAGCCCGATCGCTTCGCCGCCGTGGTCAAACGGTTCCTGAGTTCGCTTCCCTGACTCCGCGAGATTGATGCCCCCTCCGCGCAAAAGTGACCTCAAACCCGTCCATGGGACAACACTCTGCATCGTAATATTCTCGTTTCTCTTAGCCCCAGCTCTTCATCGTTCCCTATATTTTTTGCTTTTTGAATTTCACTCACTCCTGACACTGCCCGTCGTACTCTTCTCTCTTTTCTCTTGCTCAGTGATTTGATATTCGTTCACAATAACCCTACTTTGCCGCCGATAGCACATATCATTTGGGTTCTTACCTTCCTCTCTTTGGATCTAACCAGATGCTTCCATGCAAAACCAGAAGGAACATGACGCAATGAATAAAAAGGCGGTTTACGAATTTGTCGATGCAATCAACGGCCATAACGCTGAAACGATTTGCTCTTTGATGACCGATGACCACAGGTTTATTGATTCACACGGCAACGAAACTGTCGGCAAAGAAAAAATGAAAGCGGCCTGGATTGGCTATTTTCAATTGTTTCCTGACTATACGATTGAGGTTACGGACATTTTCTCCAATGGTGATACACTTGCCGCCTTCGGCTATGCAGGGGGGACATTCAAAGGGAAGAAAACAGAGACGAACGAAAATTATTGGCGCCTTCCTGCATCCTGGAAAGCCGTAGTCAGCAGCAACAAAATCAGGTTGTGGGAAGTATACTGTGATGCGAAAATCCCCTTCGACATCATTACGAAAAACAGGTAACACAGCGCAACTTTTCGGGGGGAGGTTAAAGCGAAAGGTCTCTGACTGAGGCGGGAATCGGCCGATTGAAAACCGGAAGAAAGTTTGCGGCGGGACAGAACTACGGAAGCGGCAAGAGCAGATGAGCAATCCAATAGGCGAACTGGCTTCTCAGATGAGCCGAAAGACCTCTCCCAACCGCGCTTTTCTGGTTGGGATCGATGGACTCGGAGGTTCCGGAAAGAGCGTGCTAGCGAAGGAAATCCGGCAGGAATTGGAGAAAAAGGGAGTGCTCGCTGACATCGTCCATCATGACGATTTTTACCTGCCATCGGGGAGCCGATCTCTACAACCCGCAGATCTCAAACCGATCGGCGGAGACTTTGACTGGGGGCGATTCAGCGAGCAGATCCTCAAGCCACTGAAATCTGGCCTGAGCGCGAAGTATCGCCGGTACGATTGGCCGTCCGATCGCCTGGCCGAGGAGCATGAGGTTCAACCGCGAGGAGTCATCCTGATCGAAGGGGTCTACTCCACACGGACGGAGCTCCGGGAGTTTTATGACTTCCTCATCTGGGTGGATTGTCCGGCCGAAGAGCGCTTGAGACGAGGTCTTGCCAGGGATGGTGAGTCTATGCGCTCGATCTGGACGACTGAATGGATACCGGCTGAAGACCAGTACTACAAAGAGCAGCGGCCGGATACGTTTGCACACTTGATCGTCGACGGAACAACAGGCCGATCCATCTCATGCCGCAAATACTGATCACCGAAATCTCCGCATGCACCAGGCAAGCGCCGAATCGGCGTGACGACCCTTTGTCCGGAGATCAGACAAAAGCAGCATTGTACTATCGCTGAGGGATGATATGAAGGCCGCAGTCTTGTATGCATTGGGTGAACTGCCTCGCTACGCTGATTTCATGGAGCCCGAGGCCGCTCAGGATGAAGCGTTAGTCCGGGTCAAGGCCGCCTCATTGAAAAGATTTGACAGGATGATGGCAGGCGGAACCCACTATGATCGCTATTCGGTCTTGCCGGTCGTCTGCGGGATTGACGGCGTCGGTCTTCTCGAAGATGGAAGACGCGTATTCTGCGGCGGTCCCCGGCCACCGTTTGGAATGATGGCGGAACGGACAGTGGTGTCACGCGTCAGGTGTATGCCGGTTCCGGATGACATCAGCGATGAAATAGCAGCGGCACTCCCCAATCCTGCACTCTCCTCCTGGCTGCCGCTCGTCTGGCGTGCACAACTCAAAAAGGGGGAAACGGTCCTTATTCTCGGTGCGACGGGTGTTGCCGGGAAGCTCGCGATCCAGATCGCGAAACATTTGGGTGCAGGGCGTGTCGTCGCCGCGGGGCGCAACCGGGATACGCTGACGTCTCTTCATGAGCTCGGTGCCGATGCGACGATTTCCCTCGACCTTCCCGATAGAGAGGTCCGTGATGCTTTCCTTCAAGAAGCAAAACTCAGTCATTTCGACGTTGTCCTGGATTACCTCTGGGGACATCCGACGGAACTGTTGCTGGATGCTTTAACAGGGCATGACACGCTCGCGGTATCAGGTCGTATACGTTTCATAGAGATCGGCGATGTGGCCGGTCCGGCCGTCAGCCTTCGGGGGGAGGTGCTTCGAAGTTCCGGAATTGAATTCTATGGAAGTGGAGGAGGCGGCATCGTTCCGCCCCGCGCAATTTTTGAGGCCATCCCACAGGTGTGGTCTCTCGCCGCGCTGGGCAAACTGAGGATCGATATCGTAGAAATTCCCCTCGCGGACGTCGCCAAAGCGTGGGCTCAGGGCGATGCCAGAGGTCGCAGGATTATCCTTCTCCCGTAATAGCATTTCGTCTCAGGATCAGCGGGCGGAGCTTTCGACGTGACTCCGGGGCACACGCCAGCGGATCTCTTTCTTGAACGGAGAATGGGTGCGATGGCATGCAAAGTCATCGCGACGAAAAGGAAGAGGAGCCCGTTGAGCGTTTTCCGAAAATTTTGCATAAATTCTTCAACCGGGGGCTCTCTTCAAGGCTGGCGGGCACGTATACCAACCGTTCGGCAATCTCCGGAACTTCATCTGCAATGACTGCTGTGAACTCAAGACGGAACTTCGATGAAATCAATATCTCAGTTGTTTGTGGCGGCTTTTTTTGCGATCGCCTTCTCCCCTGCGTCGTTTTCGCAGTGGCTTCCAACAAACGGACCCTACGGCGGTGCGGTTCACTGCCTTGCCGTCAACGGCCCGAATCTCTATGCCGGGACCGGCGGCGGCGTTTTTCTTTCGACGGACAACGGGACAAGCTGGACCAACATCGGTGAGGCATTATCCGGCTTGGATGTCCTGACGCTCGCCGTTACCTCCAATGGCGCGGGAAACACCACTCTACTTGCCGGCTGCTCAAATCCTGTGACCTTCGGCGGATATGTTTTCCGGTCGACCAACAACGGTGCGACCTGGATAAAAGTTCTTGTCGATAGTATTGACCGCCATAATGGACTCGGCTCCCCGGTCTATTGCTTTGCGTTCTCCCCCGATAGTTCAGGCGGCACCGACGTTTTTGCCGGAACCCGATTCTCCACCTTCCTTTCGAGAGACGATGGGACCAGCTGGACAAATATGGGAGCACTGTGGCCCGGGAATGTCGCGGCATTTGCAACCACTCCGAATGGAGCAGGGGGCACAAACTTCCTTGCTTGCAGCGGGTATCTTTATCTCTCAACCGACAACGGAACAACCTGGCCATTGGCGGGGGGAACGCAAATGAGTCCGGGCAACTGGTATTTCAGCGCTCTTGCGGTGAGCAATAACGGGGCGGGCGGTATGAATATCTTTGTAGGGACTTCCCTGCCGCCGGGTGAATCCGGGTACAGTACCGGCGGAATCCTGCTCTCGACGGATTACGGGGCAACCTGGAGTATTGTCAACGACGGACTTCCGACAAACCCCGTGCAACCGGACCCTTACCAGGATATTCCACACCCGTATCCGGGCATCAATACGTTTGCCGTTTCCGGCGCCGGAGTCTATGCGGGAACAACCAGCGGCGTCTTCTTGTCGACGAACAACGGCACGACCTGGAGTGCAGCGAGCTCGGGCCTGACCGACACGAACATCACGGCTCTTGCCGCCATCGGAGCACATGTTTTTGCCGGGACAAAGAGCGGAGTTTTCATTTCATCGGATAATGGGACAAGCTGGAGCAAAGCGGTTCTGGATGTGCCGGCCTCAAACGTCGCAGCCCTATCAGCGGGACCTGACGGAATTGGAGGAACAACGATCTATGCGGGTACGCCTGCCGGGGTCTATTCTTCGAGTACTATCGGCGGCGGCTGGCGTGCAATTAATTCGGGTATAACAAACCTTGGGATCGGTGCTCTTGTCGCCAATGGCGCGAATGTCTACGCGGGAACGGCCAGTGGCTTGTTCCTCTCGACGAACTACGGCACGAGCTGGAGCCCAAGAGATACGGGACTGACAGCGGGAACACCCGGGCCGTATATTACGGCGATGGCCGCCGACGGAAAGAACATCTTCGCCGGAGGAGGAGAAACTATCCTTACTTTCGATTCCTTGGTCGCTGGCCGAGTACGACGCTTTACAGTCAAATACGCGCCTGTCTATCATCTCGCGGACGACGGGATGACCTGGTCACCGATTGCCATCAGTGATCGTCTTGGTTGCGGGCCATCGGGCGGAGGTGAGCTCGACGCACTGCTCATCGACTCGAGCAAGACCGGATCCACAACCCTTTATGCTCTCACCGGCAATCTCACCACTTCTACGGGCGGCACCTATCGTACGACCGACAATGGTGCGCACTGGGCGTGCGTCTTTGTCCCCTCGGACACAATCAATCCACCAATCCTGGGAAATTTCCAGCAGCTTGGGTTTGTCTCCGATGGAAAAGGCGGCACAAACATCGTGGCTGGCGGTTTCTACTGGACTCATCCGGTCTATGGTGAGCTCTGCAGCGGGATTTATCTTTCCACTGACGACGGGAGAAGCTGGAACGCCGTGATGAGGTCTACTTCTCTGTGCCAGATCTTCACAAGCTTCGCAGCGAACGGGACAAACCTTTTTGCCGGCTCCAATTTGGGTGTCTCTCTTTCCACCGACTGCGGATGGACGTGGGCACCGATCAATTCCGGATTGCCAGATATGAATGTCCAATCGCTGCTCATCAGCGACGGATATCTTTACGCCGGAACGTATGGCGGCGGGGTCTGGAAGATTCCCTTGTGGGAATTCCCTATGAGAGTCGGAGAGACGGAAGCCCGGATCCCCGCAACATTCCGTTTGTTCCAGAACTATCCGAATCCGTTCAATCCGTCGACCACGATCGAGTACCAGTTGCCGGTCAACAGTCATGTGACGCTGAAGATCTACGACCTTCTTGGTAGAGAGGTTGCAGCATTGGTCGACAAGAACGAAACCGCCGGAGACAAGTCGGTGACCTTTGACGCGGGCAGACTGTCGAGTGGAGTCTACTTCTACAGGCTTGATGCCGGAGCGCACCATGACGTCAAGAAGCTCTTGTTGCTCAAATGACGGAACGGGCAACTTCGACTCTCATGCTGTATCGCGTTGCTTGTCATTCTCCAAACGACGGACTCGCTCCGCCCTGCCGTCAACTTCGATATAAAGGATTGGCGGCACGGCGTGATGCGGCTGGACGTGGGGCGAAATTGCCCAACGACCATCGAGCAAGGAGAATCGGTATGAAGATCAGTATCGCATTTTCGTCGACGACCTTTTTCCTCTTTGTTACGCTGAATACCTCCTCGGCACAGTGGATTCAAGCGAACGGCCCCTATAGCCGGCACATCCGCTCTTTCTCTGTGAGCAACGGGAGAATTTTTGCCATAGCGCAAAACAGCATCTTCCTCTCAACGAGCCTCAGAACGGAGGTATACATTCCGTGACGATCAACGCAGCCGGTCTTCCGAGCGGAGTCTATTTCTACCGCATTCAGGCTGGAGAGTATACGATGACGAAGAAGCTCACGCTCCTCAAATGAGCGAGGGGACCGACTCTCCATTTTCGAACCTAATCATTCCATCGTCAACCAAGGGAGAGCACTTTGCAGGTTACCAGGTCCGAGTTCAGGTTTGAAGGGTTCACATTGCCTCTCATCACGATATCGTCCGATGTGCGCATCGGCAACGCCGTCGTCATCCATGGTTTTGGGGGATGTAAAGAAGAGCAGCTCGGCCTCGCGTTTCGACTCGCGGAGCTCGGCCTCGACGCCTACACTCTTGACCTGAGAGGACACGGAGAGAACACCCTACCCCTCGGCATCGAGGTTCTCGATGATCTGAACATCTTCATAAGAAGCCTGAAAGGTTCAAATAAGACGGTCACCATCGGCCATTCGCTGGGAGGCAGGTTGGCGCTCCTGAGCGAAGCCGACTTTCGTATTGGAATCTCGCCCGCACTGTCACAGTTTTTTTCTGACCAGACCGTAAATCTGACCAACGGGATGAGGAAACACAGGGTGATTGAGAAGGAAGAAAACGCCAACTTCCGGCTGTTACGGTCGCTTCCTCTGGTGGATGAAACCATGGGCGCGAACGACCTGATTCTTTACGGCGAGCGCGACATTCCGGATATCGTGCAGGGATGTCAGGCGTTGGCGGATAAGGGGAAGAATGTCGTCCGGCTAGCGAAGGCGTTCCACGGTGATACATTCCTCCTTGAAGCCACATTCAGTCAGCTCGAAACATGGCTGATCAATTCGGGGCGCCTGCCCGGTGCCTGATGCCAGGCAAAACGGGGTTCACACAACCGATTTCGAATCCGGCAATTTATTCATACGCTTAATCCCAGGCGTAACCAGAAAGGCCATCAACCTGAAATGATTGCAGTCCCGTTCGACGTCAACGACAGCAAGCTCCGTGCATCATTCTTCGATCATCTTCTATCGGACGCCATCTCTCCCCTTTGTGCGCAGTCGCCTCCTCTTTGGGGGAACATGACTGCCCAGCACATGCTTGAGCATCTGAACTGGGCCTTTCAATGCTCCAGCGGCAAACTCGTCCTCGCTTGCCGTACACCGGATGCTATTCTTGAACGGGCCAAACGATTCCTCTACGACAACAGACAAACGCCCCACGGGTTCAGGAACCCCGAGCTCGGCGAGGATCCGCCCCCTCTCCAATTTTCCAGTTTGGACCTGGCAGAGGCTGCCCTCCGCGTTGAACTCGATCGCTACCTTCTTCATTTTCAGACGGAACCGGAGGCCGTTCACGTCCATCCGATATTCGGACCGCTCGGCGCCGAGGAGTGGCAACGATCCCACTTCAAACACTGTTACCATCATTTGCTGCAATTCGGTCTCATTGAACAGGCACAGTCGCCCGCTGCCTGATCATCCCGTCGGGCTCCTGATCGCGATGTACTGGTCCGGTTCGTTCAGTATCGGCGCCTGGTTCACAGGATTCGTTTTGCTCATTTTCGCGGGACTCGGAAAGGCGGTGGCGCGACGCGAATTTCGCACGCAAGCCAGAAGCTGATGATCGGCGCTTCACATTTCTCCACGTCGGACACGATCCGTTCCGCTCGCAGGGTAATCATTCCGAGCAGTCTGCTGGATGCTCTGCACGATAACACGGACATTTTATTTTTTGAGGCGATGATGAAACCAACCAGAGCGGTAAAACCCGGCGGAGTCAGGGAATATATTGCACGACATCCCAGGGAAGTTCAAACGAGGTTACATGAAATGAGGTCCGCGATCCAAAATGCGGCGCCGCGATCGATCGAAACGGTCAGCTATTTTGAAATGCCCGGATACTTCTACACGGGGTATGACTATAACGGGATGTTTGCCTGGTTCAGTTTCAAGAAACCGCATGTCCGGCTCCATGTCCGTCCGCCGGTCATAGAGAACCACAAGAAGGAGCTTGCCGGGTACGCGACGACAAAAGCCGTCGTCAGCTTTCCGGTGGAGAAACGAATACCTGTCACTCTCGTGAAGAAGCTGGTGAAGTCAAGTATAAAGGTGATGAAAGAGATGAAGGAATGAACGGTTCCTGTCACCAGGAATTAGACTGAGGCGCCCGGGGGCTCGCCAGGAACTCTAACGATGCGCTCAACATGGAGTACGATTTGGAATGTGCTTTCCATTCCGACAGGAATCGTCCCGGCAGGCCTGCTGCTTCACCGTCGGTTTGAAAGAGCGAATGATTCATACGATCGTTTTGCACCGCCGATCAAGAAAGCTGGAAACTTTTTTCACTCCAGGCTGGGAGAGGGGTTGATCACTTTAGCATGGAATCAGGAGGTTGTCGTGGAAAATAGCAGGTCATTCAGGAATCGCTATCTTCAAATCGGAGGCTTGTTTTCATTCG
>DATJQP010000072.1:0-3673 GCA_035505655.1 Bacteroidota bacterium | reverse complement strand
CTTTGTGGATGGAAAAGTTCGTCGGAAAACGGTTCGTCTTTTCGATCAACAACGGCTGGGCCAAATACTACCAGCGGGATACCGCGAATGATTCGCAGTCGAGGGAGATAGTCCGGAGGCGCGAACAGGCGAGGATGGGCGAGGGTTGGCGGTTGGCGTGATCAAAGCATCGGGAATGACGAGCCGGGGTGGTTGCACGCAAAGTACGGGTGTTCCAACAGGCACACGTGATCCAACAAGCATGTGCACCCGGGTCGTCCTTCCTCAACGCCAGAACGAGCGCATCTGCGCCGACGCAGCGCAGCTCATCCTTTCCTGATCCCCCTCACCACAAAATACGGCTGATCCGTCAGATCTTTCGCCAATCCCGGATGCAACCACGCCTTCGTACGTCCTTGCTTCAACTCAAAATAGTATTGAAGCGGATAGGGCGAGTTCGTATAGGACGCGGGGATCGTTGCCCTATGACTCTTGCCCGTCGGCTGCATCTCAGCCGATACCCATCGCTCGGCCTGATTCACGTGCCGATAATAGAGCCGGGCCGAAGTCACCTCAGCGTTGACCGCGATCTCGATCTCCATCGGCTCTCCCGGTTTGAAACTTCCCGGCTCAACATGATGACACATCGCTGTCGGACGGTGAGGCCGTCCCGTCGCTTCCTCGATCGCCCTGCGCACAATGTCGGGTTGAGGTTTCGTGCCCGGCGGAGTCTGCGACAATTTTTTGGCCATGAGTGCGATGTCCGCATCGAGGGCCGGTAGTCTGTCGAGCCAGTGGCCCCGCTGGTACGGCTGTTCCCCCACGGTGAGATCGGATTTGTAGACATCCTTCGCACGATTGGCGAGTTCAACCCAATAGTTCCGTCCTTTTTGGTAGAGCTCCAGCGACAACTCGAGCGCGGAACGATCTCCGGTCTGCTCGAAGATCGCGTAGAGAATTCCCGACCTGAACTTCGCGCCGAAGAAATGTCCCAGTCCCGCCTGAATGTCCACGTCGATCGCCATGCGTCGGAACTCCGGCCGCGACTTATCCCGAACAGTCCCATTCGCCTTTGCCAGATATCCGACCGCCGCATCCGCGTAATCCTCGACCCATTGTGCGTATTCGACCGGGGTGTATTTGCCGCTTCGGTCTCCATTGAGTAGCTCCAAGACGAAATCGTTGATCCTCAGGAAGAGCTGCGGATCCATCGGACTGACGTTCCCGAAGATCTTGGGCGAGGGGGTATCGAAGTACGGGTTCTCGTTCTCCGGGTCGCAGATTGAAAAGTTTGTGTAGAGCTCAGGCCAGTAGAGATTGTTCGCAGCCGAAACGCCGTGGGCCGTCAGCACAATGGGCAGAATCCGCGACGCGTTCGAGAGAGCCGATTCCACCTCCGGCGCTCCGTCTCCGAATTGGCGGCTCAGATACCGGCGCCATGTTTCCGGATCGGTGTGGGGATTGTATGCCATCCTTCCGAAGACTCTCAGCGTGTAGGCGAATTTTTCCCAATCCCATCTCGGCGTGAGGGATGAATCCTGATAGCCGCAGCGACCTCCGGCTACGCCGGAACCCCGGCGGCCCTTGAACGAGAGGGGTTCCATCAGCTCGACTCCGTCGATCCCGCAGAATCCGAACGCCTTCGAGTGCGCGGCACCCGTCACAGGATCGCCCCAGAGGAGAAGCCGCTGTGTTCCCGGCCAGACCCGCTCGAGAACCCGATAGCGGCGATCCTCCTTTAGCAAATCGCCGTACCCGTATCGCATGAAACTACGCGTCCCGGCGCTCAGCTTCATCAGCTCGGGTACGTTCTGGTCCTGCTTCGGAATTTCAAACGCACGGATGTCGGCCTGGTGATAGGTCATGCCGAGATGTTCCGCCCAGTATTTGGGCGAGACGGTGACCGGCACCCCGGCCCCAATCGCTCCATCGATCATCGTCTGGTCGATCCCCTTGGCGTGGAGATCGATCCCGACGGTTCGCCCGCATGCGGCCACTCCCTCGAAAATCTTCCGCCAGAAATTGTAGCTTCCCTCCTGGACGCCGCTTTCACCGTGCGTGCGAATCGTCACGCCGCCGATGTTGGGACATGTCTGCAGGAGTTGCCGGATCGCATCGTGGCAGTAGGCACCGTGGTTCTCGGCCGACAGTCCTTCGATGGTGTAATTTGGGGATGGACTATTGAGCCACTGATATCCGTGCATCCAGATCCCGAGCTGGAACTGCATTCCCCGCGCCACGGTCTCATCGCTGATGAACCTTAGCGTTTCAAGGTTTTTCGTCCGCTCCGCTTCGGACAACTGAGGGACCCGCACATTGTAGCCCGGAACGTCAATGAAGAATGGATAGGCAAAAAGGAAGTAGGCGTCGGTGACATCTTGAAGAAAGTCGTAGCCGAGTCCGAGTCCCAGGTTGAATCGGTTGAACCGTTGGGACGCTGCCATGGTAAGATATTCCCGCCACATCTCTCGGTCGTAGAACCAGGGCTTGTCCTCGACCTCGCTCACGAAGAGCTTGCAAAGACTTCGGATGGAATTGGCGGGCCGTTCGACGACCGGCTTTTCAATCGTCAGCGATTCGAAAGGATGGTCTGAAAAGACGATGCGGTCTGCAAGGTCGAGAAGAGCATAGACTAATCCCCGGGCATCGTACCCGCAGACCAGCAGAACCTGTCTGCCATCCGATTCCGCGGGAATCAAACCGAGAGCTTCAGGAGCAACGGGGAAATCAATCTTTGCGTCTCTAAAGATTTGGCGCGCAAGCGGAGACTCCGAGCCTGCGACGAGGATGCAGAGATCTCCGCTTCCAGCCTGGGAAAGTTTTTCGCATCGGGAGACGGCTATTCCCCCGGAGGTCAGAGTCTGCAAAAGCTCATTCGCAGCCCAGATCGACGGAGGTGCGCCGGCAACCGGATCGGCGGGGTCCGCAATGATCGAGACTCCCCGTGATGCGAAATTGAACGAGCCGACGGCGGAGAGCCAGAGGGCCGAAGCGCCCGTCACTTTAATAAAGTGTCGCCTGCTGACACCTCCTCGTTGCCGCGATAAATCCTGCCTCGCTTGATCTTGCTTCATGCCCACTCCTTACCCTCCCCCCAAAAGGATGATCCAATATAGTATATCGGAATTCATCAAGAAAGAAGCTGAGGAATAAGGTGGCACCCGCGTTTGAGCCTTTCAATAAGAGAGTGTTCCGGAATGACCTGTTGCTGATGAGCTAAGAGGGAAACACGGTCATTGCGAGGAGTCAGCCGTACGGCAGACGACGAAGTGGCGTCTTTCGCCACCACGTACAGCGTGGCAATCCCCATATTCGAAAACCCGAGGACGATCGATCCAGGGGATTGTCAGGCTGGGCCTGACGACAAAAAACGCCGCTTCGTCCCGATGGAAAACATCGGGTCTCGCAATTACATGAATTGTGCTTTTCTGAGAACGCGCTTGGTCTTAGGAAAACATTGTCATGATGTAGGACACGCTCGAATTGCGCAGGACTGAACCCATCGGGAAGGATAAATGCGGCAAAGGAGCGAGGTGTTTGAAGCACTCGCTGAGCAACGCGAACAATTGCGGGATCTGTGCCATTCACACAGTGCAATGGCACGATCGTCCTCAACTTTCAATCGGTCAAGATCCGCAAACTTGTTGTCGCCTCAATCCTGCTTGTTAAACAGCGCCACTCCCGGTACGATGAA
>DATJQP010000071.1:0-3126 GCA_035505655.1 Bacteroidota bacterium | reverse complement strand
TAAGATTTCACCACCGACTTGAAAGCCCGCCTGCGCTCCCTTTACACCCAGTGATTCCGGACAACGCTCGGATCCTACGTATTACCGCGGCTGCTGGCACGTAGTTGGCCGATCCTTACTTTAGAGGTACCGTCAATCCCGTGAAACGGGACATTCTTCCCTCTCTACAGAAGTTTACGACTCAAAGAGCCTTCATCCTTCACGCGGCGTCGCTGCGTCAGAGTTTCCTCCATTGCGCAATATTCCTCACTGCTGCCTCCCGTAGGAGTCTGGACCGTATCTCAGTTCCAGTGTGGCTGATCATCCTCTCAGATCAGCTACCCATCGCAGACTTGGTGAGCCGTTACCTCACCAACTATCTAATGGGACGCAGGCCCATCCATTGGCTCCCTTGCGGGATTTAACAACATCTCCATGTGGAGCCGCTGCATCATCCGGTATTAGCCCCGCTTTCGCGGGGTTATCCCAGACCAAAGGGCAGGTTACCTACGTATTACTCACCCGTGCGCCGGTTTACTAAGG
Organism: Bacteroidota bacterium; assembly: GCA_035505655.1. Taxonomy (GTDB): domain Bacteria; phylum Bacteroidota; class Ignavibacteria; order UBA10030; family UBA8401; genus JAGVPT01. Next base: position 2,604 of record DATJQP010000071.1, on the reverse strand, counting down.
ATATTGCTACCCTATTCTCCCAGACTTGCATGTGTTAGGCACGCCGCCAGCGTTCGTCCTGAGCCAGGATCAAACTCTCCGTTGTAATTCGATGTCTTGAGTTATCAACTAAGAGAATGATTAAGTTGGCTTTTAATTAGCCAAGGTTAAAACCTTGATCGTAATTGACTTAGAAGCTGTGCACACTATTTTTCAAAGAACAAGATCTCGTAACGCTTATACCCCGTTTTTGAACGGGCTTTTAATATACTAACAAAAAGTCCAGATGTCAAGCTTTTTTGGCGACTATTTATTCAAAAAGAGAAAAAAAGAGCCCGCGAAAGCCACCCGGCCGGGACGAGAGAAGCCCCGGGAATGACCTCGCGGGCCTGCAATAACGCCGAAATCAATACAAAAACATCGGCTTACCAAGCATGTTGATGACCTTCGGGAGGTACCGGGCTTCATCGTAAAGCTGGAGCACGTCAACTCGTTTCAGCCCTTTCGTCAGCGTGTCAATCGGCACGGTGGTGTATTTCCCCTCCTTCAGCGCAACCATGTTGCCGGTCTTCTTTTTCAGCACCAGATCAGTCGCAAGGTTCGCATAACTGATCGCAACCATCCGGTCCAACGCATCGGGCTCGCCGCTGCGCATAAGGTAGGCAACCTGCTGATAGATGATATGCGACCCCGTGATCTTCTGAATCGCCTCTCCGGTGATTTGCCCGATTCCGCCGAGCTTCTTGTGGCCGTACGCATCCTGCTCACCGTATTCGACGATCTTTCCCGCAATCATCTGTGCTCCTTCGGAGATCGTCATGATGGCATAGTTGCTCGGGTTTGCCTTCTTGTCGTCCATGAGGAGCTTCGCGAGCTTCTCCGGGTCGAAGTGGACCTCGGAGATGACCGCCCTGTCGACTCCCGCGAGGTACGCAGAGATGAGGGAGGTCTCTCCCGAGTTCCGGCCGAAGAGCTCGATCACCGCGATGCGCTCGTGTGAACCGGCCGAGGTCCTCAGGTTTGTGATGAACTCAACGCTCCTTGTCACTGCCGTCGAGAACCCGATGCAGTAGTCGGTCCCGAACACATCGTTGTCCATCGTTTTCGGGATTGCGACGACCGGGAAACCCTCTTCATGGAGCCGGACGGCGTAGCTTTGCGTGTCGTCCCCGCCGATCGTGATGAGGACGTCGATCTTCAGCTTCTCAAGGTTCCGGAGGATGTGCGGAGTAAAATCGGAATTCGGGTCGCCATCTTTCGGGGGACGCTTCGGATCCTGGAGGAACTTGGGGATGTCCGACCATCTCACTTTCCCCGGGTTCGTGCGGGATGTGTGAATGAACGTGCCCCCCGACCGGTCGATGGTCCTCGTATTCTGTTTCGAGAGCGGAAGGATCCATTTCGCAAAGCTCTCCGTATCGTCGACATTGTAGTTGAGCAGACCGCCCCAGCCACGCCGGATACCGTACACCTCCGCGCCCGCGTCCGCTGCAAGATAAACCACCGACTTGATGCACGGATTCAGACCCGGCACATCTCCGCCTCCCGTTAATATTCCGATTCGCATTGTAATCTCCTGTTGATGTACTTAGATGAGAGAATTGACATCCCACTGCTTCAGCGAATCGAACGTCGCGTAGTCAGTGAGATCGTAGTGTAGTGGTGTGATGGAAACTTTATTGTTGAGGATGGCCCGCTGGTCGATGTCATCGTCGTGGTCGAGCTCCAGCAGATCTCCCTTCAGCCAGAAATACTCCCTGTCGTTCGGGTCTCTCCGGGATTCAAATTCGTCGTTCCAGACCGATTTTCCCTGCTTTGTCACCACCGCGCCGCGGATTTCCGACGCCGGCACAGGCGGGACATTGACGTTGAGAAGAGTCCCTTTTGGGAGCCCCTTTTCGAGGATTTTGAGAGCCAATTTCCGTGAGAAGACGGCTGCGAAGGAAAAGTCGGCCTCTTCGTATGTGGTCAACGATACTGCGAAGGAAGGGATACCGAGGATCGTCCCTTCGGTTGCGGCGGAGACGGTGCCAGAATAGATGACGCTGATTGCGGTGTTCGAGCCGTGGTTGATCCCCGAGATGAGAAGGTCCGGAGAATGAGGGAGAAGGGATCGGACCGCCAGTTTCACCGCGTCGGCGGGAGTGCCGCTCACCGCATAGCCAAAGAACGCTCCGTTCTTCTCCACTTTCTGGACTCTCAGCGGCGAATTCATTGTGATCGCATGCCCGACAGCGCTCTGCTGCTTATCCGGGGCAACGATCACGACATCGCCGATCTTCCTGATTTCCTCGACAAGAGCAGCGATACCGGGAGCGTGGATCCCATCGTCGTTTGAGATTAGTATCGTAGGTTTTGCCATCTGTCCGGCTTCGCTGCCTGCTTTTTTGCCCATTGAATATAGGGAAAGATGGTTTCCCGTTCAAGAAGCGATGCTCGCGTAGAGCTCGGAGTCAGGTACGGGCACGATGCGCGAACGAAGTTTCCGTCCTTGACTTGCCATCTTATTTTGAGTATATTTGTTGACACACCATCGCGGGGTGGAGTCCGCCACAGGCGGAGTAGCTCGTCGGAAGTCTGATTCAACCGTTCTTTTCATCGCGGGGTGGAGTCCGCCACAGGCGG
>DATJQP010000070.1:0-4548 GCA_035505655.1 Bacteroidota bacterium | reverse complement strand
GGTTCATCAGTCTCGACACGCACGTCGAGAACAGCAAGCAGAACGGGTCGAACATCGACAAGTCCGCGATCGATACGTACCTTCTCCTCAACGACGGAGAGGAGACCGTTCTCGGCGGGCTCTACACGACGACCCAGTCGTCGACGCGCCAAGGGGTCCCGATATTGAGGGATCTGCCCTGGTGGTTTTTCGGACTCCGCTATATCTTCGGGTCGGAGGTGACGGCCGACACCAAGACGGAGCTCGTTGTGCTCCTGAAGGCCGAGGTCATTCCGAGCATCGAGGAGCGGGTTGCGCAAAAGGTGAAGCAGAACGAGAATCTCATCGAGAAAACCCGGAAGGAATTCGACGAGGATTTGGCCCGGAGGAGGCCAAAACCGGAATAGTCTGGACGAGTGTGAGCATCATCAACTCACCTCATCCCGGTGTTCAACAGATTACCGGGGAGGCGACCGCCCGGGGAAGGCGGAACCAGGTTGCGGAAAAGAGGAGAGATGGTGGCGCCGGAGTTGCCGTGAGGTTCGAAACGATTTTCTAAGAGGGCTCGTATGAAATTGCGACAATATCTCACCTACGCCGTCACGCTCGTGTTCGCGGGACTTTTCTCGTGCGCGAATCCAACGTCGACCTCTACCACGACGTACACGGTGACCCTCAGCGGGACGTTTGTCAACACGGTCGCCACGAGGCTCGACAGCGTCCGCATCGTGTTGTGGAGTCCGTTCGCTCAGGACACTGCGAAATCCGACGGCTCGTTCACGCTCAGCTTCTCCGCGCAGGACAAGAGTACCGTGACCGATTCCGTCACCTTCGCCCGCAACAACTTTGTCAGCCAGACGCGGGCTTTTTCCTACAGTCCGACCAACACCTCCATTTCTTTTTCCACGATTGTCCTCAAGGGTGTCTCGGGGGCCCAGGACAGCCTTGCCCCCACACGTCCCTCGCTCCGGGCCGGCCAGATCGTCTACCTCGGCGCCAGCGCCCCGAATCTTTCTATCTATGGAGCGGGAGGGACCGATGCGTTGACGCTGACCTTCCAGGTGCGTGATTCGATCGGCAACCCGGTCGATACAACGAACCAGACGCTGGTCCATTTCAGGTTTGCGACCACTCCGCCCGACACATTCACGCAGCTGAGCATTTCGAGTGCGAAGACGAACTCGACGGGAAGCGTCACCGTGCTTCTTGGAGCCGGTTTTCACTCCGGTATCGCTTCCGTCCAGGCGTACGCCGCGGTGAAGCAGACGCCCGACACGACGAAAGTTGACACCATCATGTCGGCGATCGTCAACATCCCGATTTTCGGCGGATACCCTGACAGTGCCCATTTCTCAATGAGCGTAGCGAAGGTGAACATCCCCGGAGGTGTACAGACGGGACTCATCACGCCGATCACCGCGCTCATCGGAGACCGGTACGGCAACCCTGCGCAGCCCGGCACAATCGTCTACTTCACGACGAACGGTGGGCTCGTAAGTCCAGCCTCTTCATCGAGCTCCGCAGATGGTAGCGCCTCTTCCAATCTTATCTCGGGGAACCCGATCCCCGTCGGTGGTCTTGTCACGGTGACCGCGGAACTCGCGACGGGAGGCTCAGGAGCGGCTGGGAAGAGCGTACCGGCCGCAAAGGTTGGGATGGCGAGGAGTCTCACGGACGGCGATACCTACGCACCGGCGCGTGCCTCAAAAAAGCAGGGGAGGATGTCGAAGACATTGCGTCTCTTTGAGGGGACGAGATCGGCCGCAAAGTACTTCACCGACGTCGCTGCAAGCGCGAAGACCGTCGCTCGCGCGGAGGCAAAGGTCGCTGAAGCGCAGCCGGCGTCCGTATCCGCCAGGAATTCCCGAACCGCAGCGAAGAAGTCCGCTGTCGAGGATGGCGCGCTCGTCACGTCGGGTGCCGAGGCGGGAATGTTCTATGTTTCAGTCAATGTTCTCTTCACCGGGGCGCCGATCATTTCGATCCCGGACACGTCGCTCAATGTGTTCGTCTCAAAGCCGACCCAGTTGAATTTCAAAGTGGCGGACAAATACGGCAATCCGCTGAGCGCGGGCTCGGAGATCAAAGTCTCGACCACCGGATCGGGAGCATCGGCGGTCGCTCTGACCGGGGACGTCGACAGGATTCTTCCGGACACAAAAGACACGAGCTTCACGAATTTTGCAGTCTTCGCCCGCGACACCAACGCGCTTGGACCGAGCGAAAACGAGAATTTCAACCTCTCGATCGTCGTAACGAGCCCGAACGGGAACGTCTCCAGAAACCTCATCGGAACACTCTACCCGAGCGGAATCAGCGATACGACGAGCGCCGCCTCCGTGAAACTGGTCAACACCTCGGTCGATTCCCTCACGGTGACGGGAGGCGGGGGAGTGTCGTCGGAGCAGATCCGGTTCCAGGTGCTCAATACGGGTGGAAACCCGGCGCCAAACGTCCAGGTGCAATTTGCCTTTGCGAGGTCGGTTGGAGGAGGAGAATACTTCAGCCCGGCCGTGGCTCTCAGCGATGCGAACGGTAACGTTCAAACGACGCTCTTCGCGGGGATCAGGTCCGGAGCTGTGCAGATTGTGGCAAAGGCGAAGAGAGATACTTCGTCCATAGTTTCAAACCCGAAAACAATATACATCAGAACGGGGATCATCGCATCGATCGCCGTGGTCAACGTCTCCGCTCCGGCTCTCTCTGTCCTCGGAGTGGGAGGACTCGAATCCTCGACGATCACGTTTGAAGGAAGAGATTCTCTCGGCAACGCTGTCGATGCGTCTAATTCCGCTGCGATCAAGTTCTCGCTCCAGGGAGACACTGCTGCCAGGGTCTCGCCGAATGTTGCCGTCACCGACCCGGTGACGGGAAGGGTGACGACGAGCTTTACTTCGGGAACCCATTCGGGACTTGCCTATGTGACCGCATCCGCCCGCGGAGACTCGGTGAAATCCTCTCCGGTGCAGCTTGCGATATCGGGGGGCTTTCCGGACAGCCTCCACTTCTCCATCGCGCCGTCGAAGCTCAATATTGCCGGGGCGGCAATTTATGGCCTAACGGATAACGTTGGTCTCGTTGTCGGGGACAAGTACGGCAATCCGGCTCAGCCCGGGAGTGTCGTCTACTTCAGTTCAACAGGGGGAGTCATTGCTCCGTCCGTCGCGACCTCCACCGACGGCACGGCCGGAGTGAATCTGATTTCAGGTTTGCCTTACCCGGCACACGGTCTTGCGGTCATCACCGCCAGTGTCGGAGCGACAGCTTCGGGATCGGCGGGTTCGCTCTCAAGGAAAGGGACCTCCACGAAGGGGGGCATGCTGCTTGACGGTCCCCGAAGCGCAAGACTCGCCGGCGCGGTTCTCAATAATGCGCCAAGTTTCTCTCGCCAGACAACTGTTATGTTCTCCGGGCCGACGGCCATCACGCCGTTGGGTGCCGGATTCCAGATACCGGTGAACCAATCGGTCAGGGTCCTCTATCGGGTCTCCGACTATATGGGCAACCCGCTTGTTGCAGGGAGTTCCATCCAGGTCGCTTCCTCCGGTCCGGCCGCGGCATCGGTGACGATGGATGGTGACATCAGTGTGACGATGCCGGATACACAGGACACGCTTGCGACCTTCTTCGGCGTCAACCTCACTGACAACCGTACCACCGCGTCGAACACTCCAAAGACCCTCGTCCTGACGGTCACAGTATCGAGCCCGAACGGGAACGGGAAGCTTTCCTTCTCAGGGACCCTCCTCGGCACGAATGGCGTCGGGGTCGACAGCAGCATTGTGAGCCGGATCGTGCTGCAGAATCCCTCGCCCGACTCGATCATCGTGGCGGGTTTGGGTGGAACGACCAAGGATACTGTCAATTTCAAAGTCTATAATACCTTCGGATTGCCCGCGAAAAATGTTCTTGTCACCTTCGGTATGCCGCAGTCGCTCGGAGGAGGCGAATATCTCTCCCCGCCGACCGCTCTCACCGATACCGGCGGCAACGTGCGCACAGTGATCACAAGCGGGACGAAGTACGGTGAGGTGCTGATCAGTGCGACGACGACGCAGGATTCGATCACACTCTCCTCGGCGCCAAAGGTGGTCTACATTGTGATTCCGCCGTCATCACGTCTGGCCTCTCAGGTTCTGTATCTTGGAGCGACTGCGACGGACATCTTTGTTGATGGAGTGGGTGCGGTTGAGAATTCGACCATCGGGTACCAGGTCACCGATTCTCTCGGCATCCCGATTGACCGCCAGCGCCGTGTCGGGGTAACGTACACGATCCAATTCTTCCCGAACTCGACGATCGCCGGCGGGACGCCTCCATCTGTCATGCCCAGCACGGACAGCACCGATGATAACGGGCAGTTGCATACATCGGTTATCAGCGGCACGGAGGCAGGCGTCGTGCAAGTGGTCGCACACATAATCGTTCCCGGGCGAGGCACGCTCATTTCTCAACCGGTCAAGATCACTGTGCACGCCGGATTTGCCGACCAGGCACATTTTACACTCATCCCGAGCCATTATGTGAGCGCAGGACTCAACAACAAGATTCCGTTCACGGTCGAAGTAG
>DATJQP010000069.1:0-49513 GCA_035505655.1 Bacteroidota bacterium | reverse complement strand
GTCTCAGTCGCGTTGACGGCGAGGTTCACCGTATCCGGGTGCGGGACGATTGCGAGCGCTGCCAGATTGGGGAGGGAGGTTTTCGTCTGGTTTAGCTGGCATCCGAACCAGAAGAGGGCACAGAGCGCGAATGCGCCGATGAAAAAAGTTCTCATGATCCCTCAGTTATGAAAGTAAAAGCTGAATCCTCCGCCGTAGTACCATCCTCCGATGTTGGGGATCTGTCGACCGGCACTGTTGAGGGGGGATTGAATCATGAATGAGTACTCGACACTGAGGTCGATCGTCAGCGGTCCCGCGAGCCTTGGGCAGAGTCCGAGGGCAAACGCCACTCCCTTTGCATCGATCTTCTGAGTTGCGGAGAGAATGTCGACGGTGGGATTGAGCGTTGAAATGCTTTCTTCCGCGTGGTTGAGGACGTACGTCGCGTCGAAATAGAGAGGAGTCTTTCCACCTCCCATTCGGAACCCCGCGCAAAGAATCCGTTGCTTCCAGTCCGCGACGCCGGTGGCCGTCACGTTCGTGAGCTGTGACTGGCCGCTCGCGCTGAAGATCCGGTATTTCGCGATGACGAATGTTGCGCCGTTCCCCAGGCCGAAGAGGCCGGTGTATGACGGTTTTGTGTCGGGATAAAATTTGTCGAAATTTCCCCCGCCGTCCACGAGGAACCTGCCGATCTGTCCCCCCATGAGGATCGTGAAAGGGCCCGAATCGTCTTGAGAAAAAGCGGAGGATGAGAAAGCGATAAGAAGAAGAAGGATTGTCTTGTTCATCAAGAATGTCCCCAAGGATGAGAGAAGCCCCGACCGACGAGACAACATACGGCACCCGGAGAACACAGGCGGTGATCTACGACACTCACCCCCCCTGAACCATGTCCCGGACGACGTCGGTGATCTTTCTGAAGTCGATCTTCCCGCTCCCCATCTTCGGCAGCTCGCCGAGGACGACAAACTGTTTCGGCAGGGCGATGTTCGGGAGGTGCTCGGACATCTTTTTCAAGGTGGCTTTTTCGTCGATCGGCCGGGTTACTGCGGCAACGATCTTTGCGCCGCGGACGGGGTCGGGGACTTCCACGACGCAGCACTGCGTCTCGGGGGGAAGGAATCGCTCGAGGACATCTTCGATCTTGATGAGTGAGACCATCTCACCGCCGATTTTCATAAAGCGCTTCAGCCTGCCGACGTGCCAGAGGTAACCGTCCTCGTCCATATACCCCATATCCCCGGTATCGTACCATCCGTGCCGTATGCTCAGCGAGGTCTGTTCGAAATCGTCGAAGTACCCCTTCATGACGTTCTCCCCCTTCACGAGGATCTTGCCGATCTCGTTGATCTTGCACTCTTCTCCGGTCTCGTAGTTCTCCATCCTCACGAGGACGTTCGGCAGCACTTTCCCGACGCTTCCAGGGCGGTTGTTTGACGGTGTGTTAACCGTGATTGCAGGGCTGGTCTCTGTCGCGCCGTACGCCTCAAGGAGAGTCTTCCCGTGTTTTTCGATGAAACCCTGCCTCACGCTCTCCGGACACTTGTCGGCGCCGGTGATCATGAGCCTTAGCGTCGCGAAATCTCCCGGTTCAGACTTCTGCAGGTACCCCCAGAAAAAGGTCGGCGTCCCGACCATGAGGGTCGCTTTCTCTTCCCGCGCGGCCGTGCAGATGCTCTTGAAATCCAGCGGGTTCGCGACCGTCACGATGGTCATTCCGAAAAACAAAGGAGCCCAGAGGTTGCCGGTCTGGCCGAAAATGTGGAAGTACGGAAGCGTCGCGAGGAAGATGTCATTGGACGAAAGCTCGTAGACCTTCTCGAGGCCGGCGATGTTGGAGGTGATGTTGCGGTGGGAAAGCTGGACCGCTTTCGGATCCTTCTCGCTCCCGCTTGTAAAGAGGATGAAGAGCGTATCGTCGTCCTCTCCCCCGTGAACCTTCCGGATGATGTTCTGCGCGGGGAGCTTTGACCGGAGGGCCGCCCTGATCTTATCGAAGGCCGAAACGTCCGCCATGATGTCTTCGATAAAGACCATACCGCTGACGACGCGGCAATTGATCTTCTCCAGGAGGGCCTTCGACGTGATGATGGTCTTGAATGCGCATTTCTTCTGCGCATACTCGGCATTGGACGCGGCACCGGTGGAGTAGTTGATCATGACCGGCGTGCGTCCGCTCATGAGGGCGCCGAGGACCGAAAGTGCGCATCCCGCCGAGGTGGGGATCATGATGCCGAGGAAGCCTTCGTCATACTTCTTGAATTTCTCCGAGAGGATGAGCGATGCGATGAGCGCTCTGCCGTACGTGATGCGGGTGTTTGTCGTGCGGTCGATGATCGCGAGCTTCGACTCGAACTGTTTCGCAATCTGGATGAATTGATGGTGTAGAAGCATGCTGCCTGAGCTTTGCTGACCGACGCGTTCCTCCCCGCCCGTCCCGCGGGAGAGGGTGAGAGCTGACCGGGGATCGATTGATCGCCGCCTTGCAGGGAGGATCAACGGTTGTTCCGGCGGCGGCGATCGGGAAAATGTAGCAGAGATTGGACAGAATGGCAAGTGAAAATTGTGCCGGACCGGGCCTTTCAGCTCTGAGTTCATGGAGACGCAACCCCACGTCAAGCTTCCCATTGTCTCTGTGACCGAGAAACAGGTGGGCAATACTTGCTTTCTTCTTTTCCTCCTTTCTCCTTTATTCTTCCTTCTCATCCATCTCCCACCGTCGCGTTGCATTTCTACACGAATAGTATTACTTTTTGTGAAATCAAAGAGTCTCACTATCGTCGGCGGTACATGGCAGAAGAAACGAACGAACCGAGGCCGCAGGAAGAACCCTTCCGTCGCCACAGACACTCCCGATACCGCCGGCCCCATGGAAGACCGCAAGGAACTCCCCCCGCCGAAGGGACACCCGCTCCGGAGGCGAACGGCGGTCCGACTCAACCGGCCGATGCTCAAGCTCCTCCGGCACCCACAGAGGAGAACCGCGCCCCTCAGCAGGGCGGGCATCAACGCCAGCAGAATATCGAAGTCTCGGTCGTCATCCCTCTCTATAATGAGGAGCAATCGCTCAAGGAGCTTTCGGATCAGCTCAAGAACACCCTCGTCCGCATCGGCGGCCGCTATGAGCTCATCTTCATCGACGACGGGAGCACTGACAATTCCTTCCGGATTCTCCGGGACCTCCATTTCAGGAACAACCGTATTAAGGTGATCAGGTTCAGGCGGAATTACGGCAAGAGCGCCGCGCTCATGGTCGGGTTTCAGCGCGCACAGGGGGAGTTTGTCGTGACGATGGATGCCGATCTTCAGGACGACCCGGCGGAGATTCCGAACCTTCTCAGGCAGGTGAAGGCGGGATACGACGTCGTCTCAGGATGGAAGAAGAAGCGCCACGACCCGATCACGAAGACGATTCCTTCAAGATTCTTCAACTTCGTCACCAGCTTCATGACCGGTATCAAGATCCACGATTTCAACTGCGGCCTCAAGGTCTACCGCCGCGACGTGGTGAAGAATGTCAACGTCTACGGCGAGCTCCACCGCTACATTCCGGCCCTCGCTCACTGGCAGGGATACAGGATTGGGGAGGTGGTCGTTCAGCACCGGGCGAGAAAGTACGGGAAAACGAAATTCGGGATCGGGAGGTTTTTCAAGGGATTTCTTGATCTCCTGACCGTTCTCTTCACGACGCGCTATATCAGCCGTCCCCTCCACCTCTTCGGCGGCTGGGGAATCGCATCGACCTTCATCGGATTCTGCATCGACGCGTACCTCGTCGAGGAATGGATCACCGGAAGGACGTCGTTGAGCAACCGGCCTCTTTTCCTCGTCGGGCTCATCCTCATCATCGTCGGCATCCAGTTCGTGTCGATCGGACTTCTCGGCGAAATGATCACGAAGGGGCAACACACCGAGAGAGAATACGCGATCCGGGAAATCATCAAGTGATCCTCTCAGAAGGGAGGAGACGGAGCCTTTTCGCCAACGCGGGGAATCGCCGTCCCGAAGCCATCCGACACCACGTTCTGCCACACAACCGATGATCCTGAAAACCGATTGCCGATATTTCCGTGGCGACGTCCCGTGCCGCCCGCATAAGGAGCACGGGGTCCACTGCGACGGGTGCACCTACTACGACCCTGTCGACAGGAACATCCTTATCATCAAGCTGGGAGCGATCGGGGATGTCATCCGGACGACCCCGCTCCTCCAGCGCATCAAGGAGGTTCACCCGCACGCGAAGATCTGGTGGCTGACCTACACGCCGGAAATGCTCCCCGCCAGCGTCGACGTCCGGATGAAGTTTTCGATCGAGAACATTGTCGCCCTCCGCTCCGTGAAGTTCGATCTTCTCTTCAACCTCGACAAAGACCGGGAGGCGTGCGCGTTGTCGGTTCAGATCTCCGCGGACGTGAAGAAGGGGTTCACGCTGAAAGACGGGAAGTGCGCTCCCGCCGACAAGGATGCGGAGGCGAAATTCCTCACGGGGGTCTTCGACGATCTCAACAGGGCGAACACAAAGAGTTACCCGCAGGAGATCTTTGAGATGTGCGGGTTCAAATTCCGTGGCGAGAAGTACGAACTCCCCTTCGAACGGTGGACCGACAAACGGTGGAGGCTCAGCAGGAAGAAGAAGGTCGTGGGTTTCAACACCGGCTGCGGAGGGCGTTGGACGTCGAGACTCTGGCCCGACAAGTACTGGATCTCGGCGGCCAGGGCGCTGAAGAAAGCCGGTTACGAGGTTCTTCTCCTGGGAGGAGAGCAGGAGGACGCGAAGAACAGACGGCTCGCAAAAGCGAGCGGGGCGAAATACTTCGGACACTACCCGCTCGGAAAGTTCATCAACCTCGTCGATCAGTGCGACCTCGTCGTCACGGCGGTGACGATGGCGATGCATCTCACGATCGGGCTCGGCAAGAAGATCGTCCTCTTCAACAATATCTTCAACAGGCACGAATTCGAGCTGTACGGACTCGGGGAGATCCTGGAGCCCGACTTCGAATGCACCTGCTTCTTCTCTCCGACATGCCCGAACGACTGCATGCAGTATCTCTATCCTGAACGTGTCGTGAAGACCGTCCGGAAGCTTCTCGAAGAAACCCGGTAGTACGCTCTCCATGAACATCCTCATCCTTGGGACGGCGTATCCGCTGCGCGGAGGGATTGCGCACTACAACGCGCTCCTCTACACGTACCTGAAGAAAAGGCACGAGGTAAGGATCGTCTCGTTCTCACGGCAGTACCCGAAACTCTTCTTTCCAGGAAAGACGCAGGAAGAAAAGGGAGACCCCGGGCTTCCGGTCGAGGCCGATGCCCTCATCGATTCGGTCAACCCCTTCAACTGGGTGAGCGTCGGACTTGCACTGCGGAAGCGGAATGCCGACCTTGTCATCTTCAAATACTGGCTCCCCTTCTTCGGCCCGTGCCTCGGAACGATCTGCGCGATCCTCAAATGGAGGCGGAAGACGAAGGTGCTCATCATCTGCGACAACGTCATTCCCCATGAGCGTCGGCCGGGAGACACGATGTTCACGAAGTATGCCTTTTCGTTCGCCGATTACTATATCGTCCAGTCCGATTCGGTGGAGAGAGACCTCCTTGAGACGGTCGAGTCCCCTCTCTACAGGAAGATCCCTCATCCCGTTTATGAGATCTTTGGCGCGCCGGTCGAAAAGAAGAGCGCCAGGGCCCGCCTCAATATCAGGGATGAGCGCATCCTCCTCTTCTTCGGATACATCAGGTCTTACAAGGGCCTTCATGTGATGATCGACGCGATGAAAGAGCTGAAGCGCTCGGTCAACGTGAAGCTCCTCGTTGTGGGTGAATTCTACGACGACGAGGAGCAGTACCGGTGGCATATCTCGGATGCGCAGGTCCGGGATGTCGTCGACGTCGTTTCGGATTACGTCCCGAACGAGCGGGTCGGCGACTATTTTTCCGCCGCCGATGTCGTCATGCTTCCTTATCTCTCCGCGACGCAGAGCGGGATCGCGCAGATCGCCTACAATTTTGACAAGCCGGTGATCGCCACGAACGTCGGCGGTCTGGCGGAGGTTGTCGTCGACGGCGTTTCGGGTCTCGTCGTTCCCCCGAACGATGCCCACGCGATCGCCGAAGCCGTCCGCAAGTTCTACGCCGAGGGGCTGGAATCCCGTCTTAGCGCCGGTGCAGCTTCGGAGAAACGGAAGTACTCCTGGGATAGGATGGTGGACGGGATCGAAGATCTCGCAGGAGCCAGCGCAAACTCACGTACCACGAACTGATCAGACCATGCATTACGATCCGATTAAGAACGTCATCGGCAATGTCGCCCGTTCGAGCCCTCTCGTCCGGAGGTTTTTCTACACGATCCTTGGCCTCATGTTCCTGCGGGAATGGTACGTCAAGCGGGCACTGCGAAATCTTCTCGGTGGAAAGAAGGAACGGTTCTCGATGTTCGATGCCGGGAGCGGGTTCGGGCAGTACACGTACTACTGCGCAAAGCACTTCCCGAACGCGGACATTTACGCGGTCGATGTTAAAGAAGAACAGATTGCGGATTGCCGCACCTTCTTCTCGGCAAGGAAGCTCAAGAATGTTACCTTCGAGGTAGAGGATCTCACCCTGCCAAAACACCACGAACGCTTCGACTTCATCCTCTCGGTCGACGTCATGGAACACATCGAGAACGACGTCCAGGTATTCAGGAATTTCTTTCAGGCGCTCAGGCCCGGCGGAAAGGTTCTCATCAACACTCCCTCGAACCTCGGCGGCTCCGACGCGGACGATGAAGAGGATGCGAGCTTCATCGGCGAACATGCGCGGAACGGTTACTCGGTCGACGACATCACCCGGAAGCTTAAGAGCGCCGGATTCCTCCTCGAGCACGTCACCTACACGTACGGTCCTCTCGGAAGCTTCGCTTGGCGGCTGGGAATCAAATACCCGATGCTGATGCTCAACAAGAGCAAGGGTTTCTTTATGCTCCTTCCGTTTTACTATCTCGTCGCCATCTGGCCGACGCTTCTCCTCATGGCCGCCGATTATGTCTCCACGAACAGGCGAGGAACCGGGCTTCTCGTTGTGGCGGTGAAGCGCGCGTAGTGTCTCCCCCGGTATCCGCAAGGCCTCCGGCACGGATTTCTCCAAAGGGGTCACGTCGGGACCGCCAAAAGCACGCGGGAATGACGAGCCGGGATTGAGCACGCATCGAGTACGGGTGTTCCAAAATACGACGCACCCACGTCTGTTGAAATGAAGTACCGCGTGATCAGAGCTTTTCCGTTCTTTCTCCTTTCCTTTGCTTTTCTTCCCCTCGTTTTGTATTTTAGTCAAACCACCGAAGAGCAAACCTCTCGCTGTCGCTTCCATGAACGTCGTTCGTGCCGGGGATGAAGCATTGAACAATCCTGCGGCACCGTCCCCCCGCGCCAAAGAGTATACCCGGATCAAGCTTCTTTTCTCCCTCGTCGCGACCGTCATCTCGTTTCTCTTCACGCTTGCCGTCCTCCTCTCCGGCTATTCTTTGCGTATCGACGTCTGGGTCCACGGGTTCACCGGCTCGGCATACTTTTCATTCTTGCTGTTTCTCCTGGTCTTCGGTCTCCTCAACGGTCTCATCTCGTTCCCGCTCAGCTTCTACTCCGGATTCGTTCTTGAACATCGGTATGGGCTCTCGAACCAGACATTCTTTCAGTGGCTGTGGGAGCATGCCAAGGGGGTCCTCGTCAGCGTCCCCATCGCCGTGCCGCTCGCTCTTCTCTTCTATTTCTTCCTCCGGAAGTACGACGATCTCTGGTGGTTTCCCGTCGCGACCTCCATGTTTCTTGTCTCCGTTGTTCTCTCGAGGCTCGCGCCGGTTTATATCATGCCCCTCTTCTATAAATTCTCGCCGCTCACGAACGACGATCTGAAGGAAAGGATCCTTGCGCTTTGCAGGACGACGAAAATGAACGTCACCG
The DNA here is from genome assembly GCA_035505655.1 of Bacteroidota bacterium. Taxonomy (GTDB): domain Bacteria; phylum Bacteroidota; class Ignavibacteria; order UBA10030; family UBA8401; genus JAGVPT01. Next base: position 41,588 of record DATJQP010000069.1, on the reverse strand, counting down.
GGATCTTCACCTTCAACCTGAGCAAGACGACGAAGAAGGCGAACGCAGGATTCACCGGGATCGGCAGGTCGAAGAGGATCATTCTCGGCGACACCCTCATGGAACATTTCTCCGACGACGAAATCGAGACCGTCTTTGCCCACGAGTTAGGGCATTACGTGCACGGCCATATCCGGAAGAACATCGTCGTCGGAACGCTCAGCATCTACCTCGGACTTTTCATCACCTCGAAACTTTTTTCGGTATCGCTCGGATGGTTCGGGTTTACCTCGGTCCACGAGCTGGCGGCGCTGCCGCTCCTCGTCCTGTGGCTCGGTCTCTATTCGCTCGTCACGTCGCCTCTGGGAAACCTGCTCTCCCGGAAGTACGAATTCGAGGCGGACCGGTATGCGGTCTCGAAGACTCGCAATGCATCCGCCTTTATCTTGACGATGAAGAAGCTTGCCGAGATGAATCTGTCCGACACAGCACCCCATCCGCTCGTTGAATTTCTGTTCTACAGTCATCCGTCGATCGAGAAGCGCATCAAAGCCGTGGAGAGGGGATGATGCGCGCGATCCTCACCCTCGGAAGGATTATTGTTATTCTCGTCGCGGGATTCTTTTTGTCGGTCGTCGCGCTCGCGAGCGTCGTGACGGAGAAGGATGGGCGGGGCTATTTCTGGGCGGGAAGTACCTGGTCGAAAATTGCCCTCAGAGTCTGCGGCATCGATGTGCGCGTCCGGGGCCGGGAACATCTGCGGCCGGACGGGGCCTACATTTTCGTGACGAACCATGCGAGCATGTTCGATATTCCGGCGATCATGTCGACTCTTCCGAGAGTCCGCATCATGTTCAAAAAGGAGCTCTCCTACGTTCCCGTCTGGGGCTGGGCTCTGCGGTGGGGCCACCATATCATGGTCGATAGGGGGAAGGGAACAGAGGCGATCAAGAGCCTTGAGCGGGCTGCGGAGTCGATCAAGTCGGGAGGATCGGTGATCCTCTTCGCCGAAGGAACCCGGACGCGGGATGGCAAACTCCTTCCCTTCAAACGGGGAGCCTTTGCCCTTGCCGCCAAATCGGGAGTGCCGATCGTGCCGATCTCGATCAACGGGAGCTTCAAGATCCTGCCGAAGAGCTCGCTCGACATCAGGCCGAGTCCGATCGAGCTCGTCATGGAAGCGCCGATTGAGACGAAGGGAATTTCGTCCCGGGAGGCGGAGATCGAAATGATGAACAAAGTAAGAGGGATCATCGAGCGAAACTACCGGGAAGACCTGGATCCGGTCGCGACGCAAGAGAAGCGGGAAACCATTCACGTTTAGAAGAGGGAAAGAACCATGGCGGTTTCGATGAAGGATGTCGAGCATATTGCCGAACTGGCGAGGCTGGAATTCAGCGAGAGCGAGAAACAGCGGCTGACCCAGGAGCTGAACGAGATCCTGAAGTATATGGAGAAGCTGAACGAGCTCGACACCTCCAGCGTCGAGCCTCTCTCGCATGTCATCGAGCTCAGCAACGTCTTCCGGGAGGATGTCGTGCGGCCCTCCATTCCTGCCGAAGAAGCATTGAAAAACGCTCCGGCGAAAAAGGATACCTTTTTCAAGGTTCCGAAGGTGATCGGATGAAAGGACCGGCTTCGGCATTCCCACAAAAGTGGAGATCGATGTGAAGATTGTAGGAATCATCCCGGCCCGGTATGCTTCAGAACGACTCCCGGCGAAACCTCTCGCGGAGATCCAGGGGAAGCCGATGATCCAGCACGTTTACGAGCGTGCCCGGGAGACGAAGCTCCTGACCGACGTCATCGTCGCAACCGATGACGCGAGGATCGAGGCGGCGGTGAAGCACTTCGGCGGGAAGGCGGCGATGACCCCCGCCGACATACGGAGCGGGAGCGACAGGATCGCACTTGTCGCAAAGAGCATCGACGCCGATATCGTTGTCAACGTCCAGGGAGACGAACCTCTCATCGACCCCCGGCTCATCGACGAGACCGTGCAGGTTCTCATCGACGACGACAGGGCGGTCGTCGGGACGGCCGTCAAAAGGATCACCTCCCTCGACGACCTGCTGACGCCGAACATCGTGAAGGTCGTCCTCGATAAGAACAACTACGCCCTCTACTTCACCCGGTCGCTCGTCCCGTTCGTACGGGAATCGGCGGACGTGACCGACTGGCTGAAGGACGCGGTCTTCTACAAGCATTTCGGCCTTTACGTTTACCGGAGCGCCTTCCTTCAGGAATATTCTTTGCTGAAGCCGATGCCGCTCGAGCAGGCCGAGAAGCTCGAGCAGCTCCGGATCCTCGAGCACGGCTACCGAATCAAGGCCGCCGTCACTTCGTACGATTCGATACCCGTCGACACGCAGGAAGACCTCGAGCGGGTAAGGAAGAAGTTGAAAGAGCACCGTTGAAGCTTCCGGCCGGGCCTTCGGACGCGGAAGAGACAAAACATAGACTCGTCATCACAACGTTTCATCACACCTATATTCTCTGAGGATATCGCGTGGCAGCCAATCATGTCAAATACATCTTCGTCACGGGGGGCGTCGTCTCGTCGCTCGGAAAAGGGATCGCCTCCGCTTCTCTCGGGCTCCTTCTCAAATCGCGGGGGCTCCGGGTGACGGTGCAAAAATTCGATCCGTACATCAACGTCGACCCCGGGACAATGAATCCCTTTCAACACGGCGAAGTGTACGTTACCGACGACGGCGCGGAGACCGACCTGGACCTGGGTCATTATGAACGGTTCCTCGACATCAGCACGTCGAGGCAGAACAACTCGACGACCGGACAGATCTATTACGAGGTGATCTCCAAGGAGCGGCGCGGCGACTACCTGGGGGCGACGGTTCAGGTGATCCCCCACATCACCGACGAGATCAAGAGGCGGATCGGACAGCTCGGGGCATCCGGGAAGTACGACGTCATCATCACCGAGGTGGGAGGGACCGTCGGCGACATCGAGAGCCTTCCGTTCCTCGAAGCGATCCGACAGCTCACCCTCACGATCGGCCGGCGCAACGCGTTGAATATTCACGTCACCCTCGTTCCCTACATCAAGTCCGCGGGCGAGCTGAAGACGAAACCGACCCAGCACAGCGTCAAGACCCTCCTCGAGATCGGGGTCCAGCCGGACATCCTCATCTGCCGGACCGAACGCCGGCTTTCGCAGGAGATGAGGGAAAAAATCGCGCTCTTTTGCAACGTTGAGCCTGGCTCGGTCATCGAAGGGAAGGATGTCGACTCGATCTATGAGGTTCCGCTCATGTTTGAGAAGGAGGGACTCGACCGGATCGTCATCGAAAAGTTGAACCTGAAGTGCGGGAACGCCGACCTGCGCCACTGGTCCCGGACCGTCAACAGGATCAAAAATCCGAGCGGAACGGTGACGATTGGTGTCGTGGGAAAGTACACCGACCTCAAAGACGCCTACAAGAGCATCAACGAATCGTTTATTCATGCCGGAGCCGACAACGATGCTTCGGTTGAGCTACGGTGGATCCGGGCCGAGGATCTCGAGGCGAACAACCTCGACGACTATCTCGGGGATCTCTCCGGGCTTCTTGTCCCCGGCGGATTCGGGGGGAGAGGGGTCGAAGGGAAGATCAAGGCGATCGGGTATGTGCGGGAACACAAGATCCCCTTCTTCGGGATCTGTCTCGGGCTCCAATGCGCAATCATCGAGTTTGCCAGAAGCATCTGCGGGATGAAAGGGGCCAACAGCACCGAATTCAAGAGAACCAAGTATAACGTCATTGACCTCATGATCGACCAGCGTGGAGTGAAGAACCTCGGCGGGACGATGAGGCTCGGTGCGTATCCGTGCATCCTCCAGAAAAAGTCAAAGGCACACCAGGCATACCGGAAAGAGCTCATCTACGAGCGGCACCGCCATCGGTACGAAGTCAACAATAAATTCCGGAAGAGGCTCAGCGAAGGTGGAATGATGTTCAGCGGTCTTTCGCCCGACGGATCGCTCGTGGAAATCATCGAGCTTCCTTCTCATCCATGGTTTGTTGCCGGCCAGTTTCATCCGGAGCTGAAGTCGCGTCTTCTGGCCCCTCATCCGCTCTTCCGTGATTTTGTGAAGGCCGCCCTAAAGTACTCGAAGGAGAAAAAGACGGGCAAGTGAAAGCTCAAGGCCTCCTGCGGTCCGGAGGACCAGCCCAACTGAGAACGCGCGGGGAAGACAAGCCGCTCCCGCGCGTTTACGTTTTATGCCAGCGCGTCCAATTGTTTCTCTCCATAGCTTCGATATGCTCTCTATTCTTTCTCCTGTCTCCTGTAATCTGTGTCCTGTATTCTGTCTCCTTGAATCCCTCTCCTACTTTTCGTATCATGGCGTACAGCAGCAATTTCATTTCCACTTTCCCAGGGATTTCATGATCGTACAATTCATCGGTGCGACCCGGACCGTGACCGGGTCAATGCACCTTCTTCACATCAACGGAAAAAACATCCTTCTCGACTGCGGCCTCTTCCAGGGCAAGCGGGCCGACACGGCGGACCGTAACAAGAACTTTCCTTTTGAACCGTCGACGATCGACGCACTCATCCTTTCCCATGCCCACATCGATCACGCCGGGAACCTTCCGAACCTCGTCAAGCGGGGATACGAGGGTCCTATCTACTGCACCGCGGCAACGCACGATCTGAGTGATATCATGCTGAAGGACAGCGCCTACATCCAGGAGCGTGACGTGGAGTTTGTCGGGAAGAAACACAAGAAGAAGCACCTCCCGCCTCCCGAGCCCCTCTATACCATCGAGGATGTTGCGCCGGCGCTCGCGCTCTTCCAGTCGATTCCGTACCGGAAGTCGTTCGAGGTAGTCCGGGGAGTGCAGGCGGAGTTTGTCGATGCCGGACACATCCTCGGTTCGGCGTCGATCGTTCTCACCATCTCCGAAGGGGGAAACGGCAAAAGCTCGTTCAGCCATGAGGTGAAGTTCGGGTTCACGGGCGACCTCGGAAGGCCGAACCTCCCGATTCTCAGGGACCCTGAGTTCATGGGGGACGTCGATGCCCTCATCAGCGAGAGCACCTATGGGGGAAGGTATCACGCCTCGGTCGACGAGATGCCTCAAAAGTTCGAGGAGGTCGTCGAGAGAACCGCACAGCGCGGAGGGAAGGTCATCATCCCGGCGTTTAGCGTCGGCCGCACGCAGGACCTTGTTTACACCATGCATCTTCTCAAAGATCAGGGGCGTCTCGCAAACATCCCCGTTTACGTCGACAGTCCGCTTTCGACAAGTGCCACGGAGGTGTTCCGGAAGCACCCGGAATGCTTCGACAACGAAACCCTCGAGCTTCTGAAAAAAGAGGAGGACCCGTTCGGCTTTCAGAGGCTCACCTACATCCGGGACGTTGAGGAATCGAAGAAGCTCAACGAGCGGACGGACCCGTGCATCATCATCGCCTCCTCGGGGATGTGCGAAGCGGGACGGATCAGGCACCATCTCGCGAACAACATCGGCAATCCCAAGAACACCATCCTCATCGTCGGCTACCAGGCAGATCACACACTGGGCAAGAGGCTTGTAGAGCAGGACAAGGAAGTGACGATCTTCGGCGAAGTCCATGAGAGGAAATGCGATGTCGTCGTCATGAACTCCTTCAGCGCACACGCCGACAGAAACGAGCTGATGGGGTACTTCAATCACTTCGACCGGAAAAAACTCAAGAAGATCTTCCTGGTCCATGGGGATCCGGACCAGGCGGAGAAATTTTCCGGGGGGCTGACGCAGCAGGGGTTCAGGAGCGTCGAGATCCCGGTACGGTTGCAGAAATTTGAGTTATGAGGAATAGCTCCGTCGTTAACTCACCACGGTCGGACGACACGACGGGAGGAGCGCCATGAAGGTCCTCGTCACCGGCGGGAGCGGTCTCGTGGGAAAATACGTCGTCGCCGAGCTCGCCGCGCACGGCCATGCGGTCTCGGTACTCGACCTCAAACCTCCAGCGGAGAGAGTTCCCTTCGTGAAGGCCGACGTTCTCGACCTCGACGCCGTGATGAAAGCGATCGAAGGGTTCGACGCCGTCGTCCACATGGCCGGAATTCCCCATCCGCTCAACGATCCGGCGGAGAAGGTCTTCGCGGTCAACGTCAACGGCACGTTCAATGTCCTCGAGGCTGCCGCCCGTCAGGGGATCCGGAAGGTGGTCTTCACCTCGAGCGAATCGACGCTGGGATTCGCGTTCATGAAGAATTCCATCGCTCCGGTCTATATCCCCATCGACGAGAAGCATCCTCTCCGTCCTCAGGATCCGTACGGGCTCAGTAAACTCCTCTGTGAAGAGATGTGCCGGAGTTACAGCGCGAGGTACGACATCCGGACCGTTTGCCTAAGGGAGCCGTGGATCTGGGTCCCCGAAGGAAACGAACGGGAGCTCTATCGGAAACTTGTCCGGGAATACCACGAGTGGAAAAACAACCTCTGGGGGTTTGTCCACGTCGGCGATGCGGCCGCGGCTCACAGGCTCGCGGTGGAGAAGGACCTTGATTCACTCCACGAGGTCTTCTTTATCACGGCCAGGGAGAACTGGACCGGAATCGATTCCAGGATCCTGCTCGGGAAATTCTACCCCGGAGTGAAAAACATCGCGGAGAACTTCACCGGTGCGGCATCCCTCTTCTCATGCGAGAAGGCTCGCAGGATGCTCGGCTACGAACCGGGTCATACCGTCCACGATATTCTCTTCTGATGAAATCCACCGCGCTGATCATGGATGTCGACGCCGGCGTTGACGATACCCTTGCGGTCATCTTCGCGCTTCTCACCCCTTCGCTCCGCGTCCGGGCCATCACCACCGTGGCAGGAAACGTCCCCGTGCATCTCTGCACTCAGAATGTCCTTCTTACGTTGGAAATGTTGGATGGGTTGATCGCCGGAGCGCCGCCTGTCGCGAAAGGGGCATCCCGGCCTCTACGCAGGGCTCTCTTTACTGCGCGAGAGGTGCATGGAGAAGATGGAATCGGAAACGCATCGGCGTTCTACGATCCTCCGCGACGGAGAGCGGCTCCCGAGCCTGCGGCCGATCTCATTCTCCGGATGCTCCGTGGAAGGGAGCGGCTGAGCATTGTTGCGACGGGGCCGCTCACGAACATCGCCGCAGCGTACAAGAAGGATCCCGCGGCGATGAGGCGGGTGAAGGAAATCATCGTCATGGGGGGAGCCTTTGAGGGAGTCTGGAACACGGGGCCCGTGGCGGAATTCAATTTTTATGTCGACCCGGAGGCGGCCGACTGCGTCATGCGCTCCGGCCTTCCGGTCACGTTGATTCCGCTGAACGTTACGCATCGCTGCATCCTCAGCCCCGGCGATCTGCGAAACGTATTCCCGATTGCGTTGCGGCGGTACGTGCAGCGCGTGACGACGTTCTATTTCGACTTCCACCGGAGGACGGCCGGATTTACGGGCGGTTACCTCCACGACCCTCTGGCGGTCGCAGCCGTTGCGCACCCCTCTTTCTTTTCGTACCGCACCGGGTATGTCCGGGTCGAAGGGGAGGGAAAATACACACGGGGGCTCTCGGTCTTTATTCCGAGACTCGATCTCCGGAAGAATGCGGAGATGCCGGGATGGGTACGACGGACACTCCGGAACGCTCCGTCGGTGAGGGTGGCGACGGGGATCGATGCCGCCTCCTTCAAGCGGGAGTTCCTCGCCGCGCTTCGAAAACCCTGAAGATGGAAAGGGCCGTTCGATGAATCCCTGCCTCACCGGTGATTTCGGGGGAGCTGCCCGGACGCGGGAGCGTGGAATCGTTGGCTGACCTCGCCCGACACCGGCGGAAAGCCGGACGCAAGTTTCTCCGCGCGTTCCGCCTGCTCCTTGTTGTTCCTTTCCTGCTCGCGCTCCGGTCGTACTCCCAGACCGGCGGGGATTCGATCCGAGTCGCTTATGTGCTATCGCCCGACTCAAACGCCGCCGCTCTTCACTTCGAACGGAACCTCAACACCTACCTGTGGAACCTGAGGGCAGACTACGCGTTGCGCGATACTCTCTTTCGTTTTAGCCTTCACGACAAGTCGACCTCCTCATTCATCAAGCAAACCGACAATTCGATCAGGAACGAACAGAACTTCTTCGTCGATGGATCTCGGACAGTCTCGCGCGGATTTAGCATTGACGCTGAAGCGACATCGTATTTTCTCTCCGACAATCAATCCCTCGGGGTGAGCGATGCGGCGCTTCACACGGGTCTCGCCGGAGTTTCCTACGAACCGTTCCCCTTCCTCTCCGTAAGTCCGATGCTTGGGTTCCGGTACGATCGCCAAGGGGACCGGGCCGATGAGGGGCTGAACGGGAGGCTCTCCGCCCAGTTTGACACCATCGACGGCGGCGGGTATGCAACCTCGGGTTCGCTCCGACTCAACGAAAGCAATATCGCACCGAGAGAGTACCGCAATAATGCGGCCCAACTCTTTTTCCGCAAGGATTTTCTCGAAGGATCGCTCGACAGTCTTCGACTCACCTGGAGCGATAACCGCTGGGATTTCTACGTCCCCGCCGACAGCGCCATCGAGAACCAGTTCGGGACGACGGAGAACATCCGGACCAGAGTGGATGACATCCTCAACATTTCGAACTCCCTGAACTACGGAGTTGGGAACAACCTCTCCGCCGTTATCCAGACTCTTTTTGAAAACCGATCGATCGCCAACACTTATCGTTACAAGTCTCTCTCGGAACCTCTGCTGATTCCGTATGACGTTACGGTGCAGGAGGAGCGCCTCGAGGGGGGGATTGAGCTGCGGTATCAGAACTTCCGTTCCGTGACGGCGACGGCAGGAATCAACTATTCGGAGAGAGACGAGAAGCACGTCCTTTCGATCATTGAAGGGGTCGACAAGAACATCCAGGCAAACAAGTCCGAAACGGAGTCGCAGCTCGACAACACTGCGCGCCGGACGCTTCTCCATGGTTCGCTTCTCTGGTCGGTAAGCCCGAGCGACCTTCTCTCGTTCGAGAGCTCCGCGGGGCTTCTCCGTTATGATACGCCGGATTCACTCAATACCGACGACCGGGACGAGCTCCTCATCAATGAAGGGCTCCGGGAGACGCACCGTTGGAACGGGTACCTCGAGTCGGAGCTCCAGCTCGACGTCACCCTGAACCATACGGTCTATATATTCAGCGACCGGAGTGCCAACAACAACTGGAACCGGATCTTCCGCCTCTCCCCGGTTCTCACGTACACTCCTTCCGGGGCGATGAAGATGGTAAATGCCTTCGAAGTCCTCGCCAATTACACTGTTTTCGACTTCGAATCGGTCATCCCGACGGTGGAGAGCTATTCCTACCGTCAATTTGCGTTTTTGGACACAACGTCGTATGATATGACGAGGGCGATCGGGCTGGATATGTATTTCCAGTTGCGGTTGTACGAGCGGGGGGAGCTCCATTGGCGGGAGTTTACGGAGCGTCCTCAGCAGTACTTTCAAGAGGCAACTTTTTCTCCCGACCTGCGGTACACCATCGAAGGAACACTCGTGTGCGCGGTGGGATTTCGCTCGTTCGCGCAGAAGCGTTACCAATACGACAACGGCGAGCGGGTTCCCAATGGGAGCATTTTCAGCTACGGTCCGACAACGTCGATCGCTCTCACGCTCTCCCGCTCCTCCCGTCTTGAGATGCAGGGGTGGGAAGAGTTCCAGGAGGAGACCGGACTCCCGACGCGTGAGATCTCGAATGTGACAATGACGGTGAAGGCCTTCTTTTAGAAAGGGAATGGAGTGGCGGCAGAGTACCGGACAAAACCGGCGCGGAAGACCTTTCGGTTTACGATGTCGAGCAACCCGAAAAACATTCACCGCGTCGAGCAGTTTCTCCTCAAGATCAACTCGTCCCTGAAGTTCAGCGATGAGCGGTTCGGCACGCTCCTCGTGATCGTCACGGAGGCGGTCAACAACGCCATCATCCACGGCAACAAACGGAACGCGGCGAAGAAGGTCGTTGTCACCGGGACGGTGGCCGGACATCTTCTCACGATCAGGGTGAAGGACGAAGGAAAAGGGTTCGACCCGCACAGGGTTCCGAACCCTATCGACGAGGGGAATCTGCTCCGCGACAGCGGACGAGGAGTCTTCCTGATGCGCCAGCTGGCGGAAAAGGTTCACTATAACACCAGCGGGAACGAGGTGACGCTGACGATTAAATTTTGAGGGGAGGGGGAGGGTGGATGACAAGGGCGCCTGCCGCGTGGAGTGACAGGCGCCCTTCTTCGTTCAGATCTTGAGCTTGTCGATATTCGACTTCACTTCGTCCGCGGACTTCTTCAGTGCCGCGGCTTCATCTCCTGTCAGTTTAATCTCCATGATCTGTTCGATCCCACTCTTGCCGAGCTTCACCGGCACGCCGACGACGGTCTCCTTCAATCCGTATTCACCCTGGAGGTAGACCGCGCAGGGAAGGATTCTCTTCTTGTCTTTGACGATCGCCTCGACCATCTGGACGGCGGCTGCCGAGGGGGCGTAGTACGCGCTTCCGGTTTTCAGGTAATTGACGATCTCGATTCCGCCGTTTCTGGCTCTCGTAACGAGCGCCTCGATCTTTTCCGGGGGAAGAAGGTCGGTGAGCGGGATACCCGCAACCGAAGTATAGCGGGGAAGGGGGACCATCGAATCGCCGTGACCGCCGAGGACAAAAGCGGTGATGTCCTCGACCGAGACGTTCAGTTCCATCGCGATGAACGAACGGAAACGGGCGGTGTCGAGCACGCCGGCCATGCCGACGACCCGGTGCCTGTCGAAGCCGCTCACCTTGAGGGCGACGTAGACCATGACATCGAGGGGGTTCGAGACAACGATGAGGATGGCGCGGGGCGATTTCGCGACGGCCTGCTCCGTCACCGATTTGAGGATGCCCGCGTTCGTGTTGAGGAGGTCGTCGCGGCTCATCCCCGGCTTGCGGGCGATACCGGCCGTGATAACGACGATGTCCGAGTTCGCGCTCGCGTCGTATGAGTTCGCACCGACAATCTTCGAGTCGAATCCCTCCACCGGGGCCGATTCGTACATGTCGAGCCCCTTTCCCTGGGGGAGGCCGTCGACGACGTCGACGAGCACCACCTCGTTCGCAAGCTCCTTCTCCGCGATCCGCTGTGCCGCAGATGCCCCGACATTTCCCGCACCGATCACTGTTATCTTCATGGTAGTCTCCGATGATTGGTTGGAAGCGCACTCCCCGGTCGAGTGTCGTGAAAAAAAATGCGTAAGAGCCTTCGCTCCTACGCATTGCACCGGGGTGCCGAACTAAAGTCCTTCTACAACTACGAAGTGACGATCGAGATCGCCTGACGCGTCTTGCCGAGTCTCTGGAACTTCACGGTGCCATCGGCAAGCGCAAAAAGAGTATCGTCTCCTCCCTTGCCGACGTTGACGCCGGGATGGAAGCGCGTTCCACGCTGCCGGACAAGGATTGTCCCCGCGAGCACTTTCTGGCCGCTGAAGCGTTTGACGCCGAGCCGTTGTGCGTTGCTGTCGCGTCCGTTGCGGGAGCTTCCGCCCCCTTTCTTATGAGCCATACCCTGTCCGTTCCTTTCTTCGCAAATCCTGTGATCGACTCTTACGAGATCGAGGTAATTTCTATGTGCGTGTATTGCTCCCGGTGGCCGCGCTTGACGCGGTAGCCCTTCCGTTTCTTCTTCTTGAAGACCACGATCTTCTCGTCCTTCACATGGGCGAGGATCTTCGCGCTCACCGAGGCGCCCGTGACGGTGGGAGAGCCGACTTTGACGGCCTTGTCATCGGAGAGAAGGAGCACCTTGTCGAACTTGACGTCGGTGCCTACCTCGTTTTCCAGCCTGGGGACATAAAGCTTCTCCGAGGGATTCACCTTGTACTGCATGCCGGCAATCTCAACCACTGCGAACATCGTATCATCCTTCCTGAAAAACGTTGATTCGGAATTGGACTACTAACGTAGCAAAAATTGAGGAAAAAGTCAATGAAATATCAAAAATCAAAGAGCAAAAACACAGGGTAAAGATTAAAACATAAAAACAGAGTCAAAGTTAAAAATTCAAAGTGCAAAGGGCAAAATTACATTTCAAAATGCAAGGTTGGACACAGGGACTGCGTTGAATCCGAGCCTCCCCGGAACATAGACATCCATTAAGAACATCCCTTTGAATGTTGCCATCCCCTTAAAGGGCCCGCTCTTTGATTATTGCTCTGAATTTGTCCTGTCTACTATTTCCTTTTTGATGTTTCTTCACCCGCCCCACAGGCCCGTCACAATGAGCTGCGCAAGGATGATCTTTGTGATCATCGACGCGGGATACGTCGTGGCGTACCAGACATTTGGCTGTTCGTTCTGCGTCTGCTGGTTCGCGTAGGCAAGGCAGGCCATCTGAGTGTGGACACCGGCAGTCATGCCGAGCACCGCCGACATCGGGAGCTTCAGATACTTGTAGCCGAGGATTACGGTGAGGACTGCAACGCATGACGTGATCGCCGCTCCCGCCGCAATGAGTGCCCATCCTCCCGACTGGAAGGTCATCCCAAAACCGTAGCCCGCTTTCGTACCCACTCCGGCGAGGAAGAAGACGAGCCCGATCTGCCTGATGACGAGGTTCGCGCTGAAAGGAAGCGACCAGACGATCGGTCCCGTCCGTTCGAGCCTGCCGAGAATGAGCGCGACGACAAGAGGTCCGCCCGCAAATCCGAGTCTGAAGACCATTCCGTTCGGCAACGGAAGCGGGATCATCCCCACGATCACTCCCAGGACGATGCCGAAGGAGATGGAGAGGAAATCGGTTTCCGAGATCGCCTTCATCGAATCGCCGAAGTAGCGGGTGACACGCTCGATGTTCTCCTCCCTCGTAACGACCCGTATCCTGTCTCCCAGTTCGAGGACGGTCCCGGGGACCGGGACGAAGTCGATATCGCCGCGGCGCAACCTCGTGATCGTCGCGCCGAAATTCCGCTCGAGGTCGAGCTCGTGCACCCGTTTACCCACAACGGCCGGGTTCGACACGAAGATCCTTCGGAAATCCATTCCGGTATTGTCCAGGGGGAGATGGGTGGATGCCGTTTCGCCGAAGAGGATGCGGGCTTGCTCCAGCGCCTCGCTGGTGCCGACCGCCACGATTGAATCGCCAAGCGAAAGCGTCGTGTCCGGCATGACGATTGCCACGGCCTCGCCCTTCTTGACGCGGCTGAGCGCGAACGCGCGCTGACCGACAAGCTTCATGAGATCCGAGACCGATTTGCCCTCGACGGCGGGGTTCGTGATGTTAAACGTCTGGCTGATGATCGTTCCGGTCCCCGATTCCTTCAGCCGGGCGCTCTCCTCTTTGACGAAATCGACCCTGAAGAGCTTCGTGAAAACATAAAACCAGAGGATCACCCCGAGGACGCCGAAGGGGTATGCAAGGCCGTACGTCACCACGGGGATTGTCGATTGGAGCTCCGCGGTGTTCGGCGGAAGATTCGAGGATATCGTCTTGACCGTCTCAACGGTGGCGGCGAGGGCCGGTGTGCTCGTCAGCGCCCCGCAAAAGAGGCCGGCTGCCTCAGCGGCCGAGATGTGAAGCAGTCTCCAGAACCCAACGGTGACCAACGCCCCGACGGTGAGAAGAAGAGCCCCCATGAGGTTTGTCCGAAGGCCCCTCTTCTGGAAGGAGGAGAAAAAGCTCGGACCGGACTGGAGCCCCACGGCATAGACAAAGAGAACAAGCCCGATGACGTACGTATACTCCGGCAGCCCAAGCCTTTTGTCGAGAGAGCCGAAGGCGATCCCGACGAAGAGGACGGCCGAAACCCCGAAGCTGAAACCAAAGAGCTTGACGTGGCCGACCAGATAGCCGATGCCGATGACGGTGAAGAGGAGGAGAAGCTGATTTTCAGCAAGGAGGTCGAGGAGAGCGTGCATGAGGTCGGAGGGGGACGGGAAAAAGGACCAAAACTATTGACTTATTGTACCCGAAAGGATACATTTACGCACCCAATGTACAGAGTACCCCGCGCAGATTCAAGCCTGCGGGGTTTCTCGCCGGGCCTGCGCGTAGGGCAGTCCGGCGTCGTTCATCCATCCAAGCTGCAGCCGAATCCGCGAAATATCCGTTCCCCTTACCGGCCCCGCCGGCAAGGGATTCTTATTTTATTATTCGACGCCAAGAGGTCCGATGATACTTGTCCGCGAGGTGTTCCAACTGAAATTCGGCAAAGCAAAGGAGGCCAAGGCAGCATGGAAGGAGGGAGCGGCGATCCTGCAGAGACATAACCTTCCGGTGGGACGCGCACTCACGGACCTTGTAGGGCCGTACTACACCTTCGTTCTGGAGAACACTCATAACGACCTCGCGTCGTTTGAGTCTTCGATGAAGAGCAACCTGGCGATGAAGGAGTTCGGACAATGGTACCAGGAGAAATTTTCGCCGCTCGTCGAATCGGGGATGCGCGAAATATTCACGATCGTAGAATAATTCTTCCACTACCGTCCAGCCACCCATTGAAGGAGGAATGATGAGGAGGAACAGTTCCGGCGTTGCGAGGGTTACCACGGTCTTTTTCCTCTTTTTGTTCTCTTCGCCTCTCCGCAGTTCGCCGCCCGATGAGGCAGGGCCGACAGCCGACCTCGGTCGGTCGATCTACGCCGCACGGTGTGCCCCATGCCATGGATCGACCGGGCAAGGCAATGGCCCGAATGCCGGGCTCCTCAATCCCCGGCCCCGGAATTTCACCTCGGGGGTGTACAAGTTCCGGTCGACGGAGAGCGGGAGCCTTCCCACCGACGACGACCTCATGTCGACGGTGAAGAATGGCCTCCACGGAACATCGATGTCCGACTGGGGAGCGTTCATTCACGGCGACTCTCTCAAAGCCGTTGTGGCATACATCAAGACCTTCTCGCCGAAATTCCAGAACGACAGGCCGCGCCCGATCCGGGTGACGACTCCCGTCCCGATGACCGCGGCGAGCATCGAGGCCGGAAAAAAGGTCTATGCGAAACTGCAATGCGCAGACTGCCACGGTACGGATGGGGCCGGGAAGGGAGTTGTGGCCGGGGATTTCAAGGACGACTGGAATTACGACATCGATGCGGCCGACCTGACCCAGCCGTGGATGTTCCGTGGAGGTTCGACGCCGCGGGATATCTACATACGGTTCAAGGCGGGAGTCGACGGCACGCCGATGCCGTCATACGTTGGGACGGCCACAGATAAAGAAATGTGGGACCTTGCAAACTACGTTGTGTCCCTCGCCCGGAAACCTGCGTGGAAAATGAACGCCGGTGAGCTGAAAGATTTCTACGCCAAACTCGACCTCCAGGCGAAGGCAAATCCCATCCAGCGGGGGAGGTACCTCGTACGGACGATCGGATGCGGCGGCTGCCATTCCATGTATGATGACAGCCTTGGTATCATCGAGGGGACACAGTTCTCGGGAGGCCTCACCTTCGAGCTTTATCCATTCGGGAATTACACGTCAAGGAACCTCACCTCGGACAAGGAGACCGGACTCGGGAACTGGACCGACCAGGAGATCAAGCGGGCCTTTACGCAGGGCATCGCCCGGGACGGACGGAAGTTCCTTCCATTCCCGATGCCCTGGGCATCGTTTGCATCGCTGAAGGAGGAGGATCAGGACGCGATCGTCGCGTATCTCCGGACTCTCCCGGCGATCCATCACAAGATCCCCGATCCGGAGAAGCCGAACATCTTTTCGTATCTGTGGGGAAAGTTCCGGATGCTCGTCCTGAAGGAACAATTTCCGGCGTCGGCACACTCAATGAAGCCGGTTGACGATGGCGGCAAACCGGTGTCGGTCCTTTCCGGATCCCAAGCGAGACCGATTGCCCTTAGAAGCGTCGATGCGAAGGAGGTGCAGCGATGAAAAAGATACTTAAGAGAGTTGCGATCGCGGTTGCCGCCCTGGCGGTAGTCGGCTTCCTTGCCTTCCTCTATCTTATCCCGCCGTTCGATCTTCTTCCGCGGGAGGCGTTCATCAATCCGCATGCGGCGGCCGTTGCGGGCTCGCTCCAGTCGATCGCCGACCCGGCGGAGCGTGCGCTTGCGGAGCGAGGGCAATACATCATGTCCTACTCCGATTGTAGCGATTGCCATACTCCGCAGGGGGATCAGGGTCCCAACTGGGACGAATTCCTTGCGGGGGGAGCGAAGTTTCAAACCCGTTACACCGGCACAGTCTATTCCCGTAACCTCACGCCGGACAAAGAGACCGGCCTTGCCCGTGCAAGCGACGAGGAAGTGAAGAGAGTCCTTCGCTCGGGAGTGTTTCATGACGGAAGAATCATGGCTCCGACGACAATGCCGTGGCCGGCGTTTTCCAACATGACCGAGGAAGACCGGGATGCACTCGTCGTGTATCTCCGGCACATCAGACCGGTAGAGCATAAGGTGGGAGAGTGGTCGCCGCAGACTCCGAACGCCCTCTACTATTTCTATGCGTACGACTACGCCGAACATCCGGCCAAGAAATAACCGGGACTTCAAAGAAAGGGATCGCCATGGAACGCTTTCTTGTCGAATCGCCTCACACGAAGGATGACTGTGCCCGCGTCGTGAAGCAGGTCGAGGCGATGGGATACCTCACACATTTTGAGTGGGGGTGCAAGTCCGGGAACCATACCGGGTTCGCGATCATCGAGGCGGAAGACGAGGCCCAGGCCAGGATGGTCGTCCCCTCGATGGCCCGGAGTGCGGCGAGGGTCGTGAAACTCAACAAGTTCACGCCGGAGATGTTGAAGTCGGCGCACTGAATTTCTTGTCGGTTTCGCTCACCGGACGGCGGACGAGAGGGGGGCGCCTCTTCAGATGAGATCGGCGAGAGATCCGAACTCGGCTTCGAACAATCGTTTGTAGGTCCTCACCGCGAATCCGTCGGTCATCCCCGCAATGTGGTCGCAAAGGAGCCTCATCCTTGTCCGTTCCTCCTTCGCGGCGCGCACGGCCCGCTCCGTGTCCCGGGGGAGGAGGTTTGTGGAGCGCCGGTCATCGCCGAGGTAGTTGTCCCGCAACGCGCCGAAGATCTTCGTGAGAAGACGGGCTCCTTTGTGTTCGAGCTGGTGAAGTTGGGGGGACCGAAAGACCAGGTCGACGGAGATCCTCTTGTAGACCTCCGCCTCCTCCCGGACGGCCGGGTCGATCTCAAGAGCGAATCGGTATCGCGCCGTGGATGAGCTGAGACAGTTGCTTGTCTCCCGAACGGATGTCGCGGCGATGAATTCCCCGATCTTTCCCGCAATTAACTTCTCGACTCGCCCCTCCTCGATCGCCCCTGTCAAGTCCTTGAGATGGACTGCCGCACCATCGTCGAGCTTCCTTTGGCCGACCCACCGACGAACTTTTTCTCCGCTGATGATCCCGGAATGAATTCCGTCGGCGAGGTCGTTGAGCGAATACGCCACGTCGTCGGCCCAATCCATGATCTGGCACTCGATGCTCCTGAAACCGTTCAGCTCCTTTCCGGGAGTCAGTGCGGCGGGGACCGGAGTACTCCCAAAGACGAAGTCGATGAACGGTTTCTGTTCGTCGTAGATGAAGTGGTTCTCCGGATTCCCGAGCTGGCTTCGCATGGATTTGTACTTCAACACGCCGTCGATGAATGCCCGGCTCGGGTTCATCCCCTTCCTTTCCCCCTCCGATGAATAGATCGTCTCCGTGATAAGGCGCAAGGTCTGTGCGTTTCCCTCGAAGCCTCCGTACGGCTCCATAAGCCGGTTCAGGGTCCGTTCGCCGGCATGTCCGAAAGGAGGATGGCCGAGGTCATGCGAAAGGCAGATGGCCTCCACGAGGTGCGAATCGATGTAGAAATCCGGGGAAAGGAGGGGGCTTGAATGAAGGAGGTACTTGCAGATCGACCTCCCGATCTGAGCGACTTCGAGAGAGTGCGTGAGCCGCGTCCTGTAGAAATCGTACTCCCCCGAGAGGAAGACCTGCGTCTTTGCCTGAAGGCGGCGGAAGGCCGCGGTATGGATCACCCTGTCGCGGTCGATCTCAAACGCCGAACGGTAGTCTTCGGATCGCTTCTTCGTGAGACAGAGGGTGTCGAAGGAGGTGTAGAATCGGTTTTCCCGCCGGGGAGTATTCATCGTGGATGATGGTTCGTGATTGAGAAGTGGCATCCCAGTCTTTTCCGGTGATGTTCGACTGCCCGCGCAAAGTGTTGGCTGTCCGACTCTTGGGAGGCCAGCAGGTAGACGACCGTACTCGTTTCGAACGAAATCAATGTTTTGGCGCCGGTGCGTGAGCGAAACTCAAGCGCCAGTCTCTCAATGTAAGGTCCACGGCTGACCCTGGGGAAATGTTGATAGACGAGAATCGAAAAGCCCTCAAGGAAGAAGGATGTCGCTTCATCCCAATAGAGATACTTTATTGAGCCGGATCGGCTCTTTGGCACACTCTTCACCTCCATACCGTTGTCGGGATCGAAGAAGATCAGCCGGGAGGCGGAGCTTCTGGCGGAGGAGTGAAGATCCCTGAAGTACTCGTCGCGCGATCGGTTCAGGATTTTCCGCTCCCAATAGGTTGCGCGCGGAACAAGACGATGCTTCTTTGCTTCGCTGACGGACCGCCTCCCCAGGAGAAGCAATTCTCTAAGCGTCCAGAATAGTCCGGGATCGAGCCCTGCGTAGGAGATGGGGTCGCGGAGGTAGCCGACCCGGCTGCCGTCGCTCCGCCGGTCTCCCTCCGTCAACATCCAACAGACCATCATCGGAACAGAGCCGCCGCAGGAAAGGAGGCGCAGAAGAGCGTACTTCCGGTAGTCGTTGATGTCGCCGAAGTATTGATCCTTCATTCACGGAGCCTTGAGGTTGACCCGGAAGGCCGGTCGATCCGGCGTTCCCTTTGCATGGAATTATACCAAATCCCATCCCGAATGACAACGGAGGTGCGGGAAGATCATCCCGTTCCCTTGACTCTCCGCAATCCGGGAAGGCCGGTTCCGTCCGCCGCGCAAAGAAGATGAAAGTACTTTCATCAAAAACCTAAATTTCTTATCTTTATGACGTAAAATCCTTAGGTTCTCAATTCCTAGGGCAATATGAAGCACAATCAGGAAGGTCAAAAGGAGAACAGGGTGTATGAAAAAGATCGAAGCGATTATCCGTCCGCACAAGCTTGACGACGTGCGGGCAGGACTTCTCGAGGAAGGTTTCCGGGGGATGACGGTCAGCGAAGTGAAGGGGTTCGGCCGTCAGAAAGGTCATAACGAGATCTATCGGGGAGCCGAATACAAGATAAGTTTTCTTCCCAAGCTGAAGGTCGAGCTTGTCTGCACCGACGACAAGGTTGAGAAGGCCGTAGCCATCATCGTCAAGACGGCAAAGACCGGAGAGGTGGGAGACGGGAAAGTGTTCATCTATCCGATTGAAGAAGCCGTTCGTGTCAGGACGGAGGAGGTGGGAGATGACGCGTTATAATCGTGCCGTCGCACCGGATGGCCCCCGGAGACTGCGGGCCCTGAGTCTCCTCCTTGCGCTTCTCGCTCTCCTGGTTCCCTCGCTGCTTTTCGCCGAGCAGGCTCCTTCCCCGGCCATCGCGAAGGTTGACCCGGGAGATACCGCCTGGCTTCTTGTTTCCACGGCACTCGTGATGCTCATGACGCCGGGGCTCGCCCTCTTTTATGGCGGCATGGTCCGAAGAAAGAATGTCCTCGGGACGATCATGCAAAGTTTCATTGCCCTGGGTGTCGTCTCGATTGTCTGGATCCTCTACGGGTACAGCCTCGCCTTCGGTCCCGATTTCGGACATGTTATCGGAGGATTGCAGTGGGCCTGCCTCCGCGGCGTTGGTCTCGAGCCAAACGCAGACTATGCGCCGACGGTGCCGCATGAGGCTTTCATGATGTTCCAGATGATGTTTGCCGTCATCACTCCGGCGCTCATCACCGGCGCGTTCGCCGAGCGGTTCAAGTTTAAAACCTATCTCATCTTTGTGATCGCATGGTCGACATTCGTCTACGCCCCGATCGCTCACTGGGTATGGGGAGTCGGCGGCTGGATCCGCTCGATGGGCGCTCTGGATTTTGCCGGCGGCCTCGTCGTGCATATCAGCTCGGGTGTGGCGGCCCTGGCGGCCGCCTTGGTCATCGGGCATCGCCGCGGACACACCGACGAGCTGATGCCTCCTCATAACCTGACCCTGACACTCCTCGGAGCCGCGCTGCTCTGGTTCGGCTGGTTCGGGTTCAACGCGGGGAGTGCGCTCTGTTCGGGGGCGTTGGCGGTCTCTGCTTTCACCGCCACCCATATTGCCGCCGCTGGCGCGACGCTGTCGTGGCTGATCATCGAGTGGTCGATCCGCGGAAAGCCTACTGTTCTCGGTGCGGCATCCGGGGCGGTCGCCGGGCTCGTGGCCATTACCCCCGCCTCTGGATTTGTCGGTCCGATGCCGGCACTTGTCATCGGTCTCCTGGCGGGGGGGCTCTGCTACTTCGCGGTTGGAATGAAGGTGCGGCTGGGGTACGACGACTCGCTCGACGCGGTGGGAGTTCACGGAGTGGGAGGGACGTTCGGAGCACTTGCGACGGGACTCTTCGCCTCGAGGCTGATCAACGATGCAGGGAGCGACGGAGCCTTTTTCGGGAATCCTTCACTCCTCGGCGTGCAGGCTCTCAGCGTCGTGATAGCGATCGCCTACTCATTCTGCGTCTCATGGATCATCCTCAAGCTTCTCGACGTAACGATGGGTGTCCGGGTGAAGGATATGGAGGAGATGGAAGGACTTGACCTGAGCCAGCACGGAGAGAGCGGCTACGCTTTCTGATCCGTTGATCCGCACACTTTCCGGAGATAGGAGCTGACATTTATCTCCCCGGAAAGGGTGCCGGTATTCTTCCGCTCCGGGCCTGCGGTGACTCAATTGCCGCGGGCCGTTTTTTTCCCCCCGAAGTTCTACCTTCCTCCCATCACCGCGCGATATCGCTCCAGGATCTCCTTCGTTCTGGGGTTCGGCATGATCTCGTAGACTCTTTGCAGATACCGCAGGGCAAGATCCCTGTTTCCGTAGTGGTCTTCATACTGCGCCCGCTGTGTGAGCATCGTTGCATAGAAGCCGGTGATCTGATCGGTGTAGGCGTCGTGCTTCTGGTACGGGCGGTACGTGAGGTTGGGGAATTCGTACGGATGGTAGAGTGTGTCGCGATAGAGTCGGTACGCAAGTCCTTCGGGAACACGCGAGTATCGGGTGAACAAATGCCGCTCGATTTCGGGAGTGACGAATACGGGGAGGCTGTCGATGGCGCGGTCCGCGAAGCTCTCGATCATCCTGTTATAGCGGGCCTCGATCGTTTGCGGGTCGTACGGAACATCATGCTCGAATTTGCTCAATTCGACGAGGAACGCGTCGATCTCTTTTCGCGATCGCTCGAACAACTCGGGATGATTCTTCGCCATCTGCATGAAGTACCATGAACGCCGGAGCAGCTCCTTGTCGATGACTGTCACATCGGTACGGAAATGATGGACGTACTGGAAATAATATGAGGCGGAGACAAAGTAGTCCCACTGGTACGAGAGAATGACCGAGTTTGGCGGGAGGTTCGAGAGAATATTCCTCGTGTAGTCTTCGACAAGGTCGTTGCCGCTCGCGTCGTCCTCGTCCCAATTCGCCCTCAGCTCCGCCGCTAAGACGATGCAGAGGAGTGCCGCACCGATGACTTTTCCCCGGATCCCCCCGGCCAGACGAAGAGCCTCGAATGCACCGAACCCTGCGAAAAGGGCGATGGCAATGTGGGCGAGGAGAAAGTATGAGTCGATGTCGTGGATGTCGTAGTTGATTGAATAGGCGATACACCCGGCAAGGAGGAGGCCCGTGAAGGTGAACACCCTTCTGTCGCTCCAGAAGAGCCTCCATGCGCCGAAGAGGCTCAGGAGGAGTGGAAAGTAGAAGAACTCGTGCGGAACAGCATCGACGAAGTGATTCCACTGCTTCGCCGCGGCCCCTGTCGAGGAGAACATCCAAACCCGATATTGCTTGCCGCTCACGTGCCAGAGAAAGCGTTCGAGCGTTGACGGATGTCCCCAGTTAAGGATCGGATTCTCGGCCGAACGGATCGGCAGAAAGAGGTAGACCGACAGGCCGAGAAGAAACGGAGGAATGAGGGTCAGGATCAGGCGAACGCCATCGCGCGATCCCCGGAAGACCGAAAAGTATAGGAAGAGAAAAGCCGGGGCAAGGAGGATCGTCGTCAGGTGGTTGCAGAAGCAGAGGCCGAGCGTGAAAGCGAAGAGCCACCACCGCCGCAGGTCGATCTGGTTTCCTTTGACGAGGGGGAGCAGCGCCCGCGCAAAGGTGAGGAGAGTGGCGCATTCGAGAAAAAGATGGAGGCCGTAGACTTCGATGGAAGTCGCCTGGTCCCAGAAGGTTTGTGAGTACGCAAGACTCAGCGTTGCGAAGGCGGCCGGGACGATATCACCGAACGGGCCCGCAGCGGACCCTCTGTGCCTGAGAAGAATCAGAAGGGTGTAGTAGAAGAAGATCGCCCCACCCGATGCCGCGAGCGCGCAGAAAATATTGAGCCGGACAATCTCTTCCGAGGCGAGCGGGATTTTCGAAAAAAGGTGAGTGAGAAGAGTCCAGAGCGGGTATCCTGTCGGATGGGCGATGCCCAGAACGTAGGGAACCGTCGCCAGTTCCCCGCCGTCGATAAAACCGACCGTACGAGCGAGGGACTTCAGGTAGACGAGAACGATGCCGACCCAGAGAAGAGCGGCAACCGAATGATCCCTGTATTTTTCACCGAAGAGATTTTTCATGCGGAGGAGGCAAGAACGGACTCGAACGCTTTGCGAGTCTCCCCAAGGGCTGACCGCAGAGCTGTAGTAAATTGTGCGGCGGAGGCGAACTTCAGAAGCCGCGAAAGATAGTCGAGTGCCTCCTCGTCGGACGGAATAACGTGGCTCTTCGCGTTGAGTCCGATCTGCAACGACGCTTCAACCTTCCGATAGAATCCGTAATGCTTCTTCAACGTCGCAACTTGCCGGCCGACCTGTGGATCCTCCGAATAGGCATCGAGGAGTTGATACATATTCGTGGAGGGATGGGCACTTCGTCCCCGGGCAAGCTGGATCGCCTGGATGGCAAACTCCGCGTCCATCATCCCTCCCGACCCCAGCTTGATGTCGTAGTAGTTTGCCGAAGAGATTCTGCTGCGCCCCTCCGTCCGCTTCCGCATCGAAACGATTTCGCGACTCCAATCCCGCGGGAGAGGAGTACGATAGACAATTTCATGAATCTGACCGAGCATCCCTTCGGCGAAGTCCCGGTTCCCCGCGACAAACCGGGCTCGCGTCAAGGACTGTCGTTCCCAGAGCGAAGCCCGGTGATGAAGATACTCAAGGTACTGCTCTCCGGCAACCGCGAGGGGCGCATTCCTTCCTTCGGGACGAAGACGTGCGTCGACGTCGTAGAGTTTTCCAGACCCGACGGCCTGGGAACAATCGCTCATGATCCGGGCGGAGAGGCGTTCGTAGCGCTCCCCTTCCGATTTCTTCTTCGCTTCGAAGAGAAAGAGCACGTCAAGGTCAGATCCCACTCCGATCTCTTCTCCCCCGAGTTTGCCGAGCCCGAGGAGGGCGAAGCGTGCGGAGGCGGGGAGTTTCAAGGCCGTCCTTGCCCTTTTTTCTACGGCGGCAAGAGTGAGCGTTGCGAGAACGGAGAGTGAGCGGAAAAGCAGTTCTTCGCTTCGGTGTGAAAGTAGATACCGAACGATGGCCTTTGTTTCCTCGCGCTCCTTCCAGCGAAAGAGCCCCTGTGAGGGGGGCATGGTTGCCGTACTCTCGCCGAGGAGGGGGTCAATACCCGTAAGGATCGTCTCAGCGAGGTCCGGCGACAGGGCGAACCTATTCGCGAGAAGCCCGCTTTCCGCGCAGAGAGTCACGAACACTTTTCGAAAACTTCCTTCCGCGCAGAGAGCATACATTGTGTCGGGTGAGGGAAATGAGGAGAGGATGCGCTCACAACGTGTCAGCGCGGTGTCCGGCGAGACGCTCCCGGCGGCTTCTGCGAGAAGCGGCTCTGAGATCTTCCTGAAGAGTTCCCGCGTCCGTTCGGGATACTCCTTTCTCCCAAGGAGAGTCGTGCCGTACATCAGCCTGCGGAGGGCGTGCGTCGCCTTCTCGACCTTCGTGAGCCGGTACTTCGCGGCGTACGAACGGACGAATTCCGAATCTGGCCGCTCGGCGAGGAACCGGTCGAGCGAGGTTTGGACGCGGGCCTGCCGGGTGAAGACCGAATCGAAGATCCTGCGAACGTTTCGCCGATGGAGCTTCAGGAACCCTTCAAGTTGCTCCAGCGTGAGGCCGAGGCGGGCGGCGACCCTTGTCCGTTCGCGCTTCGTCACGGGGAGCGAGTGCGTCTGGGCGTATTCCTGCATCTGGAGACGGTGCTCAAGGTTGCGAAGGAACAGATACGCTTCGCGAAGTTCGGATGCTTCCGGTGCGGAGAGGAGGCCGTTGGTGCTGAGGAGACCGATGGCGGCAAGAGTGTTTCCGGTCCTGATCGAGGGCGTCCGACCGCCGTTGATAAGCTGGAGTGCCTGTACAATGAACTCGATGTCCCTGATTCCCCCTGCCTGAAGTTTGATGTTGTGCTCGCCTGCCTCGGATTCGATCCTGGACTTGATGCGCGAGATCTCCTCGGCGGGGTTTTCAAAGAAGGTGCGGCGATAAACAAAAGGAGAAATAGCGTTCAGGAATTTTGAGCCGAGCTCCCCGTTTCCTGCGACACCCCTCGCCTTGATAAGCATCTGCCGTTCCCAGAGCTCCCCCCTCGACTCATAATAGAGCATCGTCGAGGCGAAGCTCCGGATGAGAGCCCCTGACTTACCGTCCGGCCGCAGTCGCAGATCCACCCTGTAAAAATACCCCTCTTCCGTCGGATGACTCAGAGTCTCGACGACCCGTTCCACAAAGCGGACATAGAACTCCCCGTACGTCATCTTCACCCCGGCGCCGGTGGTGAACTCGCCGTCGTCGTCGAAGAGCGCTATGAGATCGATGTCGGAGCTGTAGTTCAGCTCCTCTCCTCCCAGTTTTCCCAGGCCGACGATTGCCCATCGTGTCTCCGGCCGCGCGCCGTATTGCTCCCCCATTTCGTTCACCACGAGCTCCGCGGTTGCTCCGACAACGATATCGGCGAGGTTCGAAAGCTCCAGCGTTGTTCCTTCCAACGACGCGAGACCGAGGAGGTCCCGGACGCCAATCCGGAGCATCTCCCTCCTGTGAAATCGCTTGAGAGTGTTCAGCTTTCGTCCCACCGTGCGGAGTGGATCCGTTGCTTGTCGGGCCAACGACGAATAATCCTCCCTTGATCGTGGCGTCTCGAGGATCTCGGTTGCGGTGAGCCAGCGGAAAAGTTCCGGGTCGCGAATAAGGACATCGGCGAAATACTGCGATGAACCGAAGATCAGGAAGAGTGTCTCGAGGAGAATCGGATGGTCGTCGAGGTCGCGGAGGAGTGTTGTGCGGTTGAAGCTTGCTTCAAGGAAGCGGAGAAAATTCGTCGTCGCCATTACCTCGTCCGAAGAACGGGCAAGCTGAGCGGAGAAGGAGGCAAAGAAGTGGGAGACGCGGTCTCCGAGCCCCGAGGTGAAGAGGATCTCTTCGATGATCTTCCGATGGCGCGTTGCGGAGGCAGATGTCTTCGCTGTTGGGGAGGACGCTGGCGGCACCATGGAACGTTCGAGGATGACTGACCGGAAACTCATCACAGTATAGAGAAATCGGGGCGGAAATTCAACGAATCGTCCTTGCCGGCGATTCATTGATTTTCCCCCGCGCTTCGGCTATATTACGCCGTTCCCGACCACCCCTCTCCACCGAACGGAGGAATATCCCATGGTGAAGCTCATCGCGCTCTTCAGCAGGCCCGAGGATGTTGAGGGATTCGACATGCACTTTGCCGACATCCACATCCCCCTTGTGAAAAAGCTCCCGGGTCTGCGGAGGATCGAAGTGGCGAGGATCATCGGCGCGCCGATCGGAGAGACCCCTTCGCATCTCCTCAGCGAGATGTATTTCGATTCGAAGGGGATGTTGGACGAGGCGCTCGCATCGCCGTCGGGAAAAGCCGCGGCGAAAGACCTGATCTCCTTTGCGGGCAAATACGTCACGCTTATGATTGCTGAAGTGAGCCTCCGAGAGGAGATTCCGTCGTTCGGCGACTGAGGCTTTTCTTCAGCGCCAGGTACCGTCCATTGCTCCACGTCGCAATCGGTTTGTCGGGTAACTTTGGCCTTCCATCCAGGCCGGCGAGGTCATGATGAATTCATTTAAGATGAGAATCGCCATCGTTCTCCTGGTGGCGAGCTCGTGCGCAGTATCGCAGGAGAACTCCTACAGATTCACGCTCGATTCCGTCGATGCCCACATCATGATGAAGCTCCAGACGGTTGCCCCCGTTCCCTGTCTCGGATCTACGATACGGACGGAGACGCGCCAGATCGGCGATACCGTCGTTGTCATTACCTCCGGGTTCATCCGCCCCACGCCGTGTCTGGACGGAGTCGCGCCGGCGACGGCGAGGATCTCTCTCGGCCGGCAGCCGAAAGCGGTCTTTGTCCTCTCAATCCGGGAGGAGACGGCGGAGGACCTCTGGGTCGTTTCGAGAACGAGCGAGGGTTTCAGCGTCACTCCCGTGCGGCATGCGTTCACAACATTCTCTCAATGAAAGGCCTATAGAGGAGGAAAATGGCGGCCGAAGAACTCATCATCACGAGGGGGGAGGGATATGCCCTCCTGCGTCTTAATCGGCCCGAAGCGCTGAACGCTATCACGGTCGGGCTCATGGAGCGTCTCGTCACCGCGCTCGAGGAGCTCGATCGCGATCCGGCCGTCCGGTGTGTAGTCATCACCGGGAGCGAGAAGGCTTTCGCGGCGGGCGCCGACATCAGGGAGATGGCGGATTCCTCGGCCGTCGAGATGATTCAGCGCGATCAGTTTGCCCGATGGGACCGGATACGGAAAATCAAGAACCCGATCATCGCCGCAGTGAGCGGGTTTGCGCTCGGAGGCGGTTGCGAGCTCGCGATGTCGTGCGATATCATCATCGCGTCGGAGTCGGCAAAATTTGGGCAGCCCGAGGTGAACCTCGGCGTCATCCCGGGGGCCGGAGGAACGCAGCGTCTCACCCGTGCCGTCGGAAAGTACAAGTCGATGGAAATGATCCTCACCGGAGGCACCCTGAGCGCCGAGGAGGCAAAGCAATGGGGGCTCGTCGTGAGAGTAGTCCCGAACGATAAGCTCCTCGATGAAGCAACGGCTCTCGCCGGACTTATCGCATCGAAGCCGCCCCTCGCCGTCCGGCTCGCGAAGGAGGCAGTACTGAAATCTTTTGACACAACGATGGAAGGCGGGTTGGATTTCGAGCGAAAGAGCTTCTATGCCCTCTTCGCGAGCGACGATCAGAAGGAGGGGATGAAGGCGTTTGCCGAAAAGCGGAAACCGACCTGGAAGGGTTCCTGAACGTGATCGCATATTCTTTCTCCTGGACTCTCGTCTCAGACCCGATACCGGCTCCCCCAGCTCTGCTCCTCGCACCTTTTCCTCCTTCACCGCAACGTGAGGGCCGTCATCCCCTCTGTTGACATTGAAGCAATATTCGAGTACCATCGCAACATCGCTTACCCACTGCACCACATGAGGGACCATCCTATGAAGACCTCACGATCGTTACTCATCTACGTTTTTGCTGCTCTGCTCCTCAGTCCTCTCTCAGGATTGGGACAACAGAAGCAGAGTCTGGTGATTCAGCAGAAGTTCGCTCCTCCGGTTCTTTCGATCGGCGTCGGCGGAAGCTATGTTGGACAGAAGTTGTCGGACCTCAACACCGTGTACGGCGACCTGGAAAAAAGTCTCTCGCTTCCGTCGGGGAAGGATTTCACGAATCCGTACAACATCCTTCTCTGGCTTCGTCTGGCGCCGAGCACTACTCAGGCGTTTCAGGCGGAGTACGGCGGAAGCGTCCTGAAGTCAAGCGCAGCGAAGAGCACGAACTTCCTTCAGACGTACTACGGCGGGGGTTCGTACATTCTCAGCCTGCCTCTCTCGACCGCTTCAATTTATGTAGGAGGAGGAGCAGGATATCTCTGGCTCAACAGCCAGCGCACATACTCGACGAGGGTAGGGGTGGCACAGGAAAATGCCCAGCTTGCCCAGCTTCACGCGCTTTTCGGCCTGCAGTTCTTCAACCAGACGGGGGTATCCCTTTCTCTTGAAGGACGCTACAACTATGCCTCGACCGTTCGGCCAACCCGTTCGGACCTGAATTTTACGATGAAAGGAATAGCCGGCGGCATCCAGCTCGGTATACCGATCATCATGTAAGTACTCTTTGCAGCACTCATTTTGCCAACATCTCGCATTCGAAGGGAGATTCGTATGATTCGACAACGCATGCTCATCAGCCTCATCGCCTGCATTATGGCATTGCTCGCCGGGTGCAAGCAGGATTCGTCGACGCCGATTGGACCGGCGGCGCCGACCTCGCTCCTCACGTATCAGCCGAAGGGGACGATCAGCGGCTTGATAAGGAACGGCATCACGGCCACTCCGGTCGCCGGGGCGGTGATCTCCGTCGGGTTCGAAGGGGGGGTGCAGTCGACGACATCGGATGGCGCGGGGGCGTTCTCGTTTGCCAATGTTCCGGCGGGGCAGTATCAGATCGTCAACGGGCAGGCCGTCGCCACCGGGACGTACAACCTCACCGTCTCTCTCGTCGACGTGAACTCGAAAGCGACCGACCCGACGAAGAAGTACCGCGATTACTATTACTCCACGGTCACCATCAAATTTACCTCTCTCTCCCCTGGTGATTCGCTTGCCGTGAGCGATCTTGTCGGCGTCACCCACCTTGACATCTCGTACCTCAACACGATGGTGCAGGGACTGGTCGTTGACCAGAATCAGCAGCCTGTCGCGAACGCCACGGTCATGCTCTACGATGCCACCGTTTTTCCGAACGTCCTCCTCAGTCAAACCCTCTCAGCGGGCAACGGGGCATTTATTTTTACGGCGATCGATAACGGGCTTACGGTCACTGTCCAGGCTCGAAGCGCCGACGGGACGCTGCAAGGTGCTCTCACGAACGTGACGCTCCCCGCCAACGTCCTGACCGACTCGCTCCGTTCTCAAGTCGTCTCGGAACGGGTCATGATCACTCCGGTCGACAATGTCGCGCCGAAAGTCATCACGCTCTCACCGGAGAACAACTCGGACGTTTCTCCGAACAACCTCCAGGTCATTTACACATTCTCCGAGCCGATCAAACAGACAGCGTATACGAGACTCGATCTGCCGCCCGGGAGTGCGACCATCCTGGATGACATCACCGTGACGTATGTCGGTCTCAAGAAGACGGCGACCGCTATCAATTACACTGCGCAATGGAACTCCACCTTCACGACATTGACCCTGACGCCGCAGGGAGTTGTCGGTTCGGCGAAGTACACGGTCAACGCCACTCCCGCATTTTCTTCCGGGAAGATCACTGACCTGGCGCTCAATGCTCTCGTCAACAACCCCAACATCACGGGTGATTTTGAGGTGTTGAACTTCGCGACGAGCGGCGGATCCACCGTTCCGGCGGCGCCTGTCCTTGTGCGGAGGTACATGCCACCGACGTTCCCCAGCCTTGATTATTCGGGAGGAACGGTTGGGCTCGAGTGGAACTACGATGCAAACGCTCGAAGCTATAACATCTACAAAAGCGTCGATGGAGGATCGTTCAATCTCCTTGCCGGCAATGTGTTCGCCATCCAGGCCACCGACAACAGCGGATCCCTTGTCATTCCGCTCGGTGCGACTGATCCGCTCAGAAATACATACGTGCGATATATAGTCCGGGCAGAAAGCAAAGACCTCGTCGAAGGACCCGCCAGTAACATCATTACCGTCGGCGACAACATAAGGCCCAAAATGAAATCGACGACGAGCGTCGCGACCTCGGGATCCACCAATTCGTGGATATACACGCTCCGCTTCACCGAGCCGATGACGATTTCCATCGCCGAGAATATCGCCAATTATTCGTTCTCGAATACCGGGACAGTCACCTTCACCGTTAACAGTGCAAACTATATGGGGAGCTCGGTGGGCGACTATGTCGTGCAACTTGGAGTGACCACGACAGCGGCCCTTCCGACCGGCTACCTCCTTATCGTGACCGGGCTTACCGATCTCGCAGGGAACACAATCGATCCGAACGGAAATACGAAGACCTTCTAGCAGATACTTCGAAGGCGTAAACAAGAAAGCCCCGGCGTGCCGGGGCTTTTTTTATGAACTCTCCTTCTGGAAGAGACTTCCTATCTCTTTGGAGAGATCACCGCGATGAACTGCGTGATGTCGTCGGAACTGATGTAGAGGTTTCCGCGATGGTCGACCGCGAGTCCGACAGGCCTTCCCCAGACCGTCCGTTGCGATGTCGACCCCGTCGGCTGGAACCCCGTCACGACATCCGTGACATACTCCGCTGTCGTATCCCCATCGTTCCTGAATTTCAGGAAGACGACTTTGTAGCCGGTCGGGACACTTCTGTTCCACGAACCGCGAAATGCGACGAAGGCCCCGTTCTGAAACTGAGGTGGAAATGAAGAGTTCGAAAACTCGATCGCCATCGGGGCAGAGTGAGCCTGCACAAGGGCCGACGGCGGCCTCATCGACTCCACACGCATGCTGTCTTCATGGGTGATGGGCAGCAGTCGGCGGTATTCCTCGTGACGATTGAAATCGAAGTAGATCCCGTCGGCATAGGCAAACGGGTGGCCGTAAAAACCTCCGTCTCGCACGACACCGATCCACTCCGGCGGGATATCGTCTCCTTCCCAGTCGCTCCCGTTGTTCGTTGCCCAGAGGCGTCCGTCATGCATCGTCATCCCCACGGCGTTCCGGATGCCGCTCGCGAAGGTGCGCCGGCCCGATCCGTCATCGTTGTACTGCTCGATGATTGCTCGGAGATCTTCCCGGCAGACGTTGCACGATGAGCCGATCGAGAGATAGAGTTTGTGGGCCGGCTCGTCGAACACGATCGTCCTGGTGTTGTGACCTCCTCCCGGCTGCTGCGCCCCCTTTGCGATGCTGTCGATGAAAATGCTCTGGGTCTCGTAGATCCCGTCGCCGTTTGTGTCGAGACACTTCATCACCCGCCTCTCTTCAGCCACGTACATCGCCCCGTGATAGAACTTCAGATCGTGCGAGTTGTGGAAGCCGGAGGCGGCGACGATGGCCGTGTCTGCGACCCCGTCCCTGTCTCTGTCAGGGAGCGCGATCATTTCGCCGCTCGTCTTGTTCGCAACATAGAGAACGCTGTCCGGTCCCCAGGCAAAAAAGCGGGGCTTGCTGAGTCCACCGGTGTGAAAAACCTTGGCGGTGTATCCTTCCGGCACATTGAGGACCATGCTGTCCCGGATCTTCCCCTTGAACTTCTCCGGGATTTCCACCCTCACGGCTGCGAGCTTCGTCTCCCTGATCGGCGTCATGTGAACCGACGCCGGGAGCTGCTGGCCGCGGCACAACATTATCACGAGCGGGGAGAGGAGAAGGTAGTGTAATTTCATGGTTTGCCTCCGCTGTCAAATTATTGCATTCTGCGACCGGACGGAGGGACGACGAGACCCCCTTCCCCGACCGCACTCTGAAAAACCATCAGCTCTAACAGCGCAAATGCCTGAATCGGTTCCTTAGGCCCGTTGCCTTTCAGTGTTCCATTTGGTACTTTTGTCCCGCGCAACCCCGGCTTTGCTCCCGGTCATCGATCGAGAGAGCATCTTCCCCTTATGCCGGGAGTTTCTTGTCTCCTACAGCATGGTCTGGACATATGCCTCAGTCGATCGGAATTGTCGGCGCCGGCACCATCGGAGGAGGAATAGCACACCTCGCTTCGCTCGCCAGGTTCACCGTCTCCCTTTATGATGTGAATGAAACGGTCATCCTTGCCGCGACCTCGCGTATCACGGCAGAAATGAAGGCTGCGGCTGACGGGGGAAAAATCAGCCGGGAAGAGATGACAGAGGCCCTCTCAAGGATTCACGCACGGACAAAACTTTCGGAGCTCGCTCACTGCGAGATCGTCATCGAAGCAGTGCTCGAGGACCTGAAGATCAAACGGGATCTCTTCCGGAGACTCGATGGAGAGGTGAAGCCTGAGACCCTTCTTGCCACAACAAGCTCCACAATCCCGGTCACATCGATTGCCGCCGGGCTGAAAAAGCCGGAACGGGTTGTCGGACTTCATTTCTTTCCCCCGGTTCATCGAACAAGGCTCGCAGAAGTCGTGAGGGGCCTGCAATCGTCCGAAGATTCTACAAGCCGGGGAAGAGAGTTCGTCGAGAGGCTTGGCAAAACTTCCGTCACGACGAAGGATTCTCCCGGCTATGTTGTTCATCGAGTTGTAAGCCTTTTTTACGGTGAAGCGTTGAGAGTGCTGGGGGAGGGGATCGCAACGGCCGGAGATATCGACCGGATTGTCAAAGACTCCGGCGGGTTCAGTGCGGGACCCTTTGAGAGCATGGATCTGGAAGGGATCGACGCCGGCATGGCTCTCGCGCAGGCGATCTATGATCAGTCGTTTCAGGATCCCCGGTACCGACCCCACCCGATTCTGAAACGCATGGCCGAAGCCGGGATTCTCGGAAAGAAATCAGGAAGGGGGTTCTTCATCTATTGAAAGCCTCCTCGACGAAGGGCCCGAAAGGCGTGAGCGTGCTTCTTTTTGGCGATGAGCCGCTTGTCGCCGAATACCGACGCGTTGCTTCTTCGTGCGGGTACGAAATCCTGTCTCCCGGCGAAACCAAAAACCTCAAGGGGGCCGCCACCCGCGCGAGCATTGCACTCGAATTGTCAAATGTCGACCTTGCGGCGAAGAAAGAGAGACTTGTCGCGCTTGACAAGGCACTTCCTGAAACAACGGCAATCCTCACCTCGTCGGTGAACGTCACGGTGCTCGATCAATCGTCGTGGGTCTCGATGAGACACCGTCTTATTGGAATCGCTGCGTTCCCAACGCTTCTCGAAAAGGATCTCGTGGAGATCGCCCCTTCGGTCTATACTCTGGATCCTGCCGTCGCCGTGGCGGTGAGGTTCCTCGGATCGTTGAAAAAGAAGGCGGCGGTCGTGCAGGACCGCGTGGGGATGGTCATGCCGAGAATCCTCTGCCAGGTCATCAACGAGACGATGTTTGCGGTGCAGGATGGTACGTCATCGCCGGGTGAGATTGACCTCGCGATGAAGCTCGGGGCGGGCTACCCGTTGGGTCCGCTCGAGTGGGGAGAAAGAGTCGGCTTCGGACAGGTCTACGCCACTCTCAAGGCGCTTCACGACGACCTTGGAGAAGAGCGGTACCGCATCTGCCCGCTCTTAAAAGAGATAGCAACGACCGGGAAATTCTGGAGGGATGGATCGAAGTAAGAGGCCTGTCTTGCCGGCTGACGCCCGGGCGTGTCAGCTTCCTTCCTTGAGCGTCCTTTCGTACGAGGCCTTGTATCGTTTCAAGGCCTCGAGGATCGACTCCGCCACGATCTGCTGTCCGCTGGGGCTCCGAAGGAACATCTCATCATGCCGGTTGGAAAGGTATCCAGTCTCGATGAGAACGTTCGGCATCGAAGCTCCCACCAGGACGTAGAATCCCGCCTGCTTCACTCCGTGACTCGCGGAGGTCATCTTTTTCCCCATCTCCTGCTCCAGGTCCGCCGCGAACTGCTCGCTCTGACGCACGTAGGCGCTCTGCGCCATATTGACGATGATGAAATTCTCCTCGGTGAGCCCCTTGTACCGGTCCTGGTAGTCTTTCTCGAGCCGTACGACGGCATTTTCCTTCTCGGCGATCTTCACGGCATCTTCGGTCTTCCCGGGGCGCAGCAGGTAAATTTCGAACCCGTTCGTCGGTGACGGTTTTCGCTCGAGCGAGTTGCAGTGAATGCTGATGAAGAGTTTCCCCTGGTTCTCGTTTGCAATCTGACCGCGGCGGTAGAGCTCAACGAACCTGTCGGTTTTCCGCGTGTAGACGACCTTGACCTCCGGGAGCTGTTCCTCGATGAGCTTTCCGAGTTTCAGGACTATCCCGAGGGTGATGTCTTTTTCCCGCGTCCCGATCGTACCGAGGGTGCCCGGATCGTTTCCGCCGTGACCGGCGTCGAGGACGACGACGTCAAGCTTCCATTTCTTCCTCTGTGCCTCAAGCTGGGATTGGAGTTCTTCCTGCCTCTTCTGTTCGTCTTCCTCTTTCAACCTGCGCTCAGCCGCGATTTCCCTCCGCGGCACGGGCGAGGAAGTGTGGAGCGAGATGAGGACATCATCGCTCCCGCTGTCCGAGAGGATCTCCGAAGTCGCGACCTTCTTTGTAAGCTTGAAGGCGATCTGGGCGGAGGTGGGCGACTGGACGGCAAGAACCCGATCGAAGAGAGGTGTTGGCTGGATGGCGTCGAGGGCGAGGGTGTCGACCGTGGCGTTCGGAAGCGTCACATAGAGCCAGCCGTCGTCCCGCTCGAACTTGTCCGCGTCGGTGATCTGCTTCTTCGAGTGGATGCGGAGGAGGTATCCGTTCCTCCGGGCTTCGACGCCGACGCTCGCGACGTCGTACTGCCTTGGCTGGCCTGTCGAGTCAAGGCCGGCAAGACTGCGCTCCCGCGCCGTATCGATGGCCAGCTCCGTCTGTGAGATCGAGTTGAAAATCGGGAGAAAATACATCAGCGGTGCGAAGAGCGAGTCTCCGAGCGAGCGGGCCGGGACGGGCATCTGAAGCGGGGTCTCTTTCCGTGTCGCAAAGTCTGTGACGACGAGGAACGCGTTGTCCGCCGCGAGCTTCATCTCGGCGCGGCTCAGCGTGATCTCCATCTTTCTGAGGACCGGGTTGTAGGAATACTTCAGCCCGAACATCCTCACAAGGTCGGGGAGGGAGATGTAGCGCACCCTGTTGATCATGACGGCCGAAACGTACTTCGACGCCGCAGCATTTTTTATGACGATGATCTTGGTGCTGTCCAGTTGCTGCGGGTAGAGCGAGGAACAGTTCAGCACCGAGGCGAATCCCAGGATGACCCAGCACAGATGCCGAAGAAAAGACCTGTTCATGAGCGGTAATTCGTGAATTGAAGCGGCAACGGAAAATCGGCCGCCTTGAGGAGCGCGATGACAGCCTGAAGTTCATCGCGGTCCTTCCCTGAAACCCGTACCTGCTCTTCCATGATCTGCGCCTGTACTTTGCGCTTCGAATCCTTGATGAGCTTCACGAGGTTCTTCGCGTTTTCCTTGTCGATACCGATTTTCACGGTGATCTTTTGTCGGGCTGATCCGCCCGCGGCCGCGTCGACGGAGCCGTAGACGAGAGATTTCAGGTGGATTCCCCGCTTCACAAATTTGTTCTGAAGAACATCGACAACGCTCTTGAGATTGAACTCATTGAGGGAGGTGACGGTGACCACCTTCTCCTTCGGATCGAAATCAATCGACGACTTGGAATCTTTGAGGTCGTACCGCTGGGCGACTTCCTTCCGGGCCTGGTTGAGAGCGTTGTCAACCTCCTGGAGGTCTACCTCGGAGACGATGTCGAAGGAATTCTGTTGCCCCATGAGTTATCGCTTCTTGTTCATCCCTGTTCTTATCTCCGGCCGGCTAAGACGTTGTCGTCGCCCCGACAGACAGATTTTGCTCAATGTAAGACGTTTTTTTAGTAATTCAAAATTTTTCCGGGAATGGAGTCACAAAGAAGTTCGAAATCGGCGTGGAATCGCGAGGAGGAGTTCACCCCCCAACGGATTATTTCAGAATCTCCCCCGCCTCTTTGCTCCAGAATACGAGGTCGAGCTCGTCCACAGGTACGCCGATGGCGGCGGCGAACTCCCGGAACTTCTTTTCGATCCGAAGGTATCTCTTCTTCGTAAGGGAAGCGGGGAGAGATCGTATGACGCCGTGCCTTTTCAGGTTTCTTAGAATGTGACGATCAAGGATTGCGAGACCGTCGTTCCGTCCGATATTCCGAAGAAAATGAGTCGCCTCTTTGTATCCGAGTCCTTTCACGTTCTTAACGAGCCACTCACGCTTCTCCTCAGCCGAGTTTCCACCGGTGACCTGGCGGAGGATCTCTTCGTAGTTCCCCTTCATCTCAACAAGAAGCCGCGCCTTCGTCTTGTGGAATCGAATATAATAGTCACTCTGGTGAAGGAGCGGCTCCGGGTCGATATCACGGTTCTCGAAATCATGAGAGGCGAGGGCGTGTTGCGCCTTCAGTGAGTTCACCGCGCTCGATTGTGGCGTCATGAAACAATAGACGAGCTCGTAGAAATAGCTTTCCGGAGGGATGGCCCTGAATTGCGCGAGCCTCCCCAGGATCGCCTCTTTCTTTTTTCGGTGAGCGTCGAGGAGCTCATCAATATTCCGGTACTGACGGCTCATCGCGCCACCCTCACCCGTTCGTTCTTCCCCTTTCGTTCCACGGCAATAAGTCCGTCCTTCTCCATTGTCCTCAGGATCGACCCGATCCACCGAAGATCATCGCTCCGGAAATCGTCAACCACGCGCATTCCTACTTCCCGAGGTGTCAACGGGCTCCGATGGAGCGATTTCAGGATCCTCCCCCGGTAGATTCTACGGGGAACACCCTTGAACGAAGGTTCCTTTTTTTTGCCGGCGTTGCCCGCCGCCAGCAATCGCTTCGAATGCGCCGATAGGCACGATCTGCTGATCGGGCAGACAGTGCATCGTGGAGTCCTTGCGGTGCAGACGAGAGCGCCGAGCTCCATGAGGGATTGATTCCATCCTGGGACATTCGTCGCCGGAAGGATCCGTTCGGCAATCGTCCACGCATCCTTCTCCGGTATCATCTCTGTCGCGGAGTTCATCCTCGAAAAGAAACGGCTGAGAAGCCGGCGGATGTTGACGTCGACGACGGGGACTCTGAGGCCAAAGGCAAAGCAGGCTACGGCATGCGCGGTGTATTTTCCGACACCTGGCAGCTGCCGAAGCTCTTCGACGGAACTTGGAAGAGTACCCCCCTGCCTCATCACCTCCTGTGCGAGGCGGTGGAGGCGAAGCGCACGGTTGTTGTACCCAAGGCCCGACCATTGAGCCAGGATGTCGGGCTTCGAAGCGCGGGACATCGCTTTCAGGGTGGGGAACCGCCGGAGCCATGCAGTGTAGAAGCCCACGACCCGCTGAACCTGCGTCTGCTGTGACATGATTTCGGAGATGAGGATCCGATATGGGTCGCGGGTGCGACGCCAGGGGAGAGGGCGCTCGTTTCCGGAGTACCACTTCGAGAGTTTTGTGCGGGGGATGCGATTCAATGTTCTGGCAGTCTGTCGTCGAAGAGGCGGGAAGAATCGCAAACGTCACGCGGTCCGGTTTCCATGCTCGGGGGGCTTCATGATTACCGACACCGCATCTCTGTTTCCATCCAGCATATCCACGCGCGGCAGTTCAGCAATATCCACCCATCGTATCTGTTCGAAGACATTGTTCCGGACTTCTCCGGAGTACGATTCCACCCAATGATAGAAGACCCGGAAGGTCCCGGAGTCGGGATAGACCCATTCCTGCCGATGAAGCTCAGGACCGATTGTGGCGTCGATCCCCAGCTCTTCGAGAAGTTCTCTCCGCAGTCCGGCAGGGACCGATTCGCCGTTCTCCAGCTTCCCGCCGGGGAATTCCCATTTCAAAGGATAACGCGAGGTTTTTTTCCTCTGGCAGACGAGGATACGCGAGCTGGCCCGAATGACCCCAACCGCTACGTTGATCATGGGGGAAGATAGTGAAAACAGAATACAGAATAAAGGAGACAGGAGAAAGTAGACAGTAAAGATGCGGACAGGAAAGATGCAGGACGTAGAGAGGGAAGTCAACTTGAAGTTGTCGCTCTTGGGAGGGGAAAGTTCAAAGTGCAAATGGCAAATTTACAGTTCAAGACGGAAAATCAATGACAGGACCGAGAGTCGATCGGTCGAAGCCCGTTTGCCGCCATCATCTTGCATTTTGCAGTGTAATTTTGCCTCTTGCATTTTTCGCTTTGAACTTCGTCGTTGACTTTCGGTCCATCGGAGGTTATATTATCAAAGAACCTGTTCTTTGAAGTGACAATCGTTAGGGGTGTTTCGCCAAGCGCGAATCTGAGAATATACCCTACAACGATCCCGCAGAATGATGCGGGATAACAAGACCTGATCTGGATAATGCCAGCGTAGGGAAGACGATGATCTTTCGTAAGCCGTTACTGACGCTTTCCATTTCAGTGACGGCTTTTTTCGTTTTGAGGGGACGGGAAAGGCGGATCAAAAGAGGAGACAAAAATGAATAACGCTCTGCTTGCCATGGCACTCGCCGGCGTAACCCTTACTGCCAGCGATGAGGCCTGGGCGCAGGATGGATCGTCGAAAGACACAGTGAAGTACACTCTTGCACCGGTGCTTGTCACGGCTACCGAGGCCAAGGAGCGGGAGACTCCGGTGACCTTCACAAACATGGACAAAACCCTTCTCCAGCAACGATACTCGATGCAGGATGTCCCGGTTCTCCTGTCGGAGCTCCCGTCGATGATTTCATTTTCGGACGGGGGGAACGGTATCGGCTATAATTATTTGACCCTGAGGGGTTTCGACCAGTCGCGTCTATCGGTCATGGTAAACGGCATTCCTCAGAACGACCCGGAAGACCACGGGATGTACTGGCTCGACGTCTCCGACCTCCTCGCGAGCGCATCGAACGTCCAGGTCCAGCGGGGGGCCGGCAGTGCATTCTACGGGCCTCCCGCCATCGGGGGTTCGATCAATGTCGTGACGAATCCTTTCGAACCGAAGCCGTCGCTGACCTTTGAGAGCCTCTTCGGATTCCAACAGTATGCGGACAGCTCCGAGTCCCTTCCGATGACGATGCGAAAGCTCTCCGCTTCCTTCAACTCGGGGCTTGTCGACAACAAGTACATGTTCTACGCCAAACTCGGACAGATCAACTCCGACGGCTACCGGGTTCATTCTGGTTCAACGCTTGATTCGTACTTCTTCGGCGCTCTCCTCCTCGGTGAGAAGACTACGACGCGCATCCATTTTTTCGGAGGCCCTCTTCAGGACCAGCTCGTCTACAACGGCCTCCCGAAATCGTACAACGACAGCTATACTCTCCGGAGGTTGAACATCAACGACGAAGGACTACTCCGGCAGCCGGCGGAGAACGAGCAATTCACCCAGCCGCACTACGAAATCCTCAACGAATGGAAGATCTCCGAAACGCAGAAGCTCAGCAACACGCTCTTCTACTATGAGGGGCGCGGCTGGTTCGATTTCGATGAGGCGGGTGATACCTCGACCTTCCGCATAGACCAGGCGCATGGATATGCCCCGGACCACGACATTTCGACGGCGCTTGTCCGGGCCGGCATCGATCTCGCCCAATGGGGATGGCTCCCGCGGTACGAGTGGGCTCATACCAACGGAGAGCTCACGCTGGGGGGTGAGCTCCGCGTTCACGCCGGGACTCACTGGGGGCAGATCCTGTCGGCCGACAGTCTCCCGGCGAACTACGACATCAGCGACCGGTTCTATCAATATGACGCGCACAAGACGATGGCCTCGCTCTACGCAACCGAAGTCTACCGTCTAAAGGAGAACCTCTCCCTGATGGCGAACGTCCAGCTCGCTTACGACCAGTATCGTATCGACAACGAGAAATACCTCGACAACTCGTTCAGCGTGCCTTACTACTTCCTCAACCCCCGGGTCGGCGTGAACTACAACATCGACGAGTCGTGGAACGCGTACGTCTCGGCGGCGTATACGTCGCACGAGCCCCCGCTGAGCAACCTCTACGACGCCGAGAATGCCGCCTATGACCCGACGATCGTTCCACAGTTCGAAACTAAGGTGCTCAACACCGATACGGTCTACGACGACACGAAGCCGCTCGTGAAACCGGAACAGCTTCTCGATTTCGAACTCGGCACCGGCTACAAATCGCGCGACGTCACGGGGACCGTGAACGTCTACTGGATGGAGTTCACGAACGAGCTTGTGCCGAACGGAAAGCTCAACCGATTCGGGATTCCGATCGTCGGCAACGCGGACCGGACCCGGCATATCGGGCTCGAGATCGACGGTGCGGTCCGGCTCCCGTTCTCTCTTTCGCTGAGCGGAAACGTCTCCCTCTCGTCGAACAAAATCATTCGGGAGACCTACCTCGACGTCGATTCGACCGGGGCGGTGATCAGCACGAAGCTCGACGGTAATCCGATCGGCGGTTTCCCGGACCTCCTCGGGAATATCTTTCTCAATTACCAGTCGGATCGGGCGACGATATCTCTCTCGGCAAAATATGTCGGTTCGTTCTATACCGACGATTTCAAACTCGAAGAGGAGAAGAACGACGCGTACACGGTCTTCAATCTCTCAGCGCTTTACAGGCTTCCTTCCTTTTCCGGGGCGAACCTGACGATCCGGGGAGAAGTCCGGAATCTCCTCAACACGCTCTACAATCAGACCGGTCTCGGTGACCTCTTCTTCCCGGCTGCGGAGAGGAACTTTGTCGTGGGACTCACGGCTCAACTGTAAACGACGATGACGAAGCCCAAGGGTAAACACAAATCGGGCGGGAGAGCGCTCGTCATATGCAACGGCGATGTCCTTCCGAGGAAGGAACTCCTTCCCCTTGTTTGGACGACGTCCTTGATCGTCTGCGCCGACGGGGGAGCAAACAAGGCTCGCAAACTCGGCATCACGCCCGATCTTATCATCGGCGACCTCGACTCGATAACGCCTTCGACGAGAAAGTTCTACTCCACGGTGAAAACGATCAGGGTGACCAGTCAGGAAAACACCGATCTCGAAAAGGCGCTCGATGTTCTTGTCGGAAAGGGGATTCGAAGCGCGGTGATTGTCGGGGCGATGGGGGGAAGGCCCGATCACGCGTATGCGAACTTCAGCATCTTCAAGAAGTATTACAAACTCCTGGATCTCGTCTTCTCCGATGCGCTATGCGACATACGGATCATCGAAGGGAAGAATATCCTCGACCTTCCGGTGGGATCGATACTATCGCTGATGCCCTTCGGGCGATGCGACGGGATTACAGCGCGGGGGCTTGAGTTCCCCCTGGTGAACGACTCGCTGGAGATGGGAGTCCGCGAAGGTGCGAGCAACCGCGTTTGCGCTTCTCCGGTCTCGATTGAAATCAAGAAAGGATGTCTGCTCCTATTCCTGGTGAAACAATTATGAGAGACCGGTACCCGGGTTCGAAAGGATTCCGAACCAACTGCGGCGGCTTTGCAGCATGGTGACCTTTTCCCCCGTCGATATTCTCCTCATCGTTGTCTACTTTGCTGCGGTCGTCTTCGTGGGCTATCGGGCCGCCCGGAAAGAGCGGTCCCGGACCGAGGAGTATCTTCTCGCCAGCCGATCCCTGACTCTTCCCGTTTTCGTTGCGACCCTCGTCTCGACCTGGTATGGAGGGATCCTCGGAGTAGGTGAGTATTCATACGACTACGGTATCTCCAACTGGGTTGTCTTTGGAGTCCCCTATTATTTCTTCGCCGTCATCTTCGCCCTTTTCCTCGCGAAAAAGGCGCGTGGAACGAACCTCGTCACGATTCCCGACCGGCTGTACGAAGCGTACGACACGAAGACCTCTCTCTTCGGGGCGGTGCTGACCTTCGTGCTCATC
>DATJQP010000068.1:0-10606 GCA_035505655.1 Bacteroidota bacterium | reverse complement strand
GAGAATCTCGGCGGCCTTCTTTCCCATCTCGAAGGACGGCTGCTTCACGGTTGTGAGAGGAGGATCAATGAGCGCGGTGATCTTGTTGTTCGAGAAGCCGATGATCGCGACATCCGACGGTATCTTCAGACCGGCCTCGCGTATCTTCTGGAAGGCCCCGATGGCAACCGGGTCGTTTACGGCAAAGATGGCATCCGGAACCTTGTTCTCCTGCAGCATCGCGGCCATCGAGCGGTATCCGTCCTCTTCGTGCAACCCTCCGTAGCGGATGAAGCCCTCCGGAGAAGCGAGCCCGTGTTCCTTCAGCGCTTCGAGGTAGCCGGCCTTTCTCCGTGCGCAGATGCCTAGCTCTTTGGGGCCGCCGAAATGGGCGATCCGTTTGTATCCGCGGTCGATGAGATGCGTCACCGCCATGATCGCGCTCTTGTGGTCGTCGATGACGACTTTGCTGGCCGGCACGTCGTCGCAGGCACGGTCAAAGAAGACGAGGGGTACCTTTCGCGTCAGGAAATCCTGGAAATGTTCTCCCGACTTCGTGCTCTGGGAAATCGACACGACAACTCCCGCCACTCTGTGATGGAGAAGCGCATTGGCGTTGACCACCTCCCTCTCGTACCGCTCGTTCGATTGACAGACGAGGATTGTGTATCCGGACTGGTAGGTGACCTCCTCGATGCCGCTGATGGCGGATGCGAAGAAGTCGTGCTCGATCTCGGGGACGATGACCCCGATCGTCGTCGTGCGGTTCCATTTCAGGCTTCGCGCGATCGGGTTCGGAGTATAGTGAAGCTCCTTGGCAAGCTTCCGGATTCGTTCTTTCGTGGCCCTTTTGACATCCGGGTGATCGCTCAAGGCACGGGAGACGGTGGAAGGCGCCACCCCCAACTTCCTGGCAATATCGACGATAGTTGCGTTTCTCATTCCCTGCAATCGTTACCGCAAACGTTTGTATTCTAATGGATTTGTTTTAGGATGTCAAGCGATTTTTTTGCCGCGGGAATCCGCTAACCCACTGGGTTGCCGAGGCCTCTTCTCATCGACCCCCCATCCGACGTGGAACCCGGGGAGCAGGGCGCCAGCAGCATATCCTCATCCCGTCCTCCGGCATTCTATCCCCTCCCTTTGTCGCTTCGTCGGAATTAGCTCCATTTTGCGCAACTCCTCCGCTACTTTGCGTATGGTAGAACGCATAACACACATGTCTCGTTCTTTCGTGGTTTGCACGCCATGATTCAAGTAGCCACAAGTATCGGAGATTGATCCATGGATAGTCGACCTGACAGAATACAACTTGGAAGTATACAAGAGACACTCCTCCTCCCACTTTGGGGAAGAGCCGTTGAGACGCAAAAGCAAAGGCCCCTCCTGGTGGATCACAAAGCTGTTGCCATCATAAATAGTCTCCCTTACGATTTCTCAGCCATTTCAAAGAACATCAACAAGTTCGTTCAATTCGGATGGGTCGCGCGGAGCAATTACTTCGACCAAAGAATAAAGGAATTCATTGAGCGATTTCCTCACGCGACAATCGTTAATATTGGCTGCGGACTTGATACGACATTTGAACGTGTCGATAATGGAACGTTGCAATGGATAGACCTGGATTTGCCGGATGCC
Organism: Bacteroidota bacterium; assembly: GCA_035505655.1. Classification (GTDB taxonomy): domain Bacteria; phylum Bacteroidota; class Ignavibacteria; order UBA10030; family UBA8401; genus JAGVPT01. The sequence goes on along the minus strand of DATJQP010000068.1, from coordinate 8,989 downwards.
ATCGAGCTGAGAAAGAAGTATATCTCTGAATCAGAAAGAAGACGGTTCATCCCTAAATCAGTTTTTGACAAGAGTTGGTATAATGAAATACAGGATAAGAGCCATGTGATGCTCTTGATTGCCGGGGTGCTCTTTTATTTTGATGAATGTGAAGTCAAAAGCCTCTTTAACGATTTTCATAACCTCCTTCCAGGGGTGGAGGTTATTTTTGACTACGGGTCATCATTGGGAATAAAAATATCGAACAGGAGAGTCATTGAAAAAGGAGGGATGGATAAATCTGCGTATATAAAGTGGGGGATTGACGATATCCTGGAATTAGAAAGATGGAATCCCGGCATAACAGTACTGAGCCATAGACCAATGTATCAGGAGAATAAGAAGAATTACTCCTTTATGGAGAGAATTGGAATGAACATCGCTGACTCGCTGAAGATGATGTCCCTCGCTCATATTAGGGTAGATTGACAAAGGTAAAGAACGCAAACGATGATCATTCCATAAAGCCAACGACAACGATTCAGGATCGATGAATACAGATGCTCTAAGGCGTTCGTTATACCATCTGGCTCAAGATGTCGGATCTAGCCGCAGCTTAGCCGCGATTCGATAATCCAATAAAGCATTCAACCAACCACGGAGGTTCATCATGATGCGTCGTCTCTTTCTCTGCCTCCTTCCGGCGCTCCTTCCTTTCACCCTCACTCTCGGGCAAGACAAGATCAAAGAGCTCGAAGGAACCCTACAACAGAATCCCAACGATCTCAACACTCTCATCACCCTCGGCAAAATCTATCATGACCAGGCAGTTGCGGGAAACGAAGATGCCGTCGACAAAGGCTTCGGCTGTTTCGACAAAGCCCTGACACTCGACCCCTCGAACGCCGTGGCCTTTGTCTACCGGGGAAGCCTCTGGACCCTCCGGGCCCGGGACGCGTGGTGGCCTTTCACGAAAGCAAAGGATGTCGATAAGGGTGTCGACGAAATGGACAAGGCGGCTGACCTTGCGCCGAACGACATCACCGTCCACATCGTGCGCGGAGTTACGAGCACTAACCTCCCGTCGATGTTCCACCGACTTCCGACCGCACTCAAAGATTTTGACTATCTCATCGGAGACACGCGGTTTGTCCATCTGAATCCAAACCTTCAAGCAACGATCTATTATTGGGCGGGTATCGCGTACAAAAACGACGGGCAGACGGTCAGGTCCAAAGAGCTCCTTCAGAAGGCGGCAGTCGCGGACCCGAACTCAGACATATCCCGCAGAGCGGAAAACGAACTGAAACAGTCATAGGAACGGTCACCGGAGAATCCCACAATGAATTCGCTCGTGCAAACAGAGAGCCTCGCAAAAACCTACAAGCTCGGCAACACTGAAGTCCCGGCCCTTCGCGGGCTCGACCTCGCGATCGAGGAAGGAGAGTTTACCTCCATCTCCGGGCCGTCGGGGAGCGGTAAAACCACCCTCCTGAACATCCTCGGTCTCATCGATTCCCCCACCTCGGGACGTGTCTACCTTGAAGGGGCACAGGTGAAATACAACGGCCTCACGACCCTCCACAGGATCCGGCTCGAGAAACTCGGGTTCATCTTTCAAACCTTCAACCTCATACCGGTCCTGACGGCGTACGAGAACGTCGAATACCCGCTCCTCCTCACGAAGAAGTCCTCCGCGATCCGAAAGGAACTCGTCGAGCGGGCGCTGAAGGATGTGAAGCTGTGGGAATTCCGGAAGCACAAACCGAACGAGCTCTCCGGAGGCCAACGCCAGCGCGTCGCGATAGCCCGGGCCCTTGTCAACAGCCCGAGGATCGTCCTCGCGGATGAACCAACGGCGAACATCGACTCCGGTACCGCCTCCGAGATCCTCGACCTCATGAGAACCCTCAATGAAGAGGAAAAGGTGACCTTCCTCTTTTCAACGCACGACCAGTTGGTCCTCAGCTACGCCCGGAGAGTCGTGAAGCTTCACGACGGGGCGATCGTCAACGCTTAACGGCAAAGGAGAAGCACCAATGTTCAAGTTTATCAAGCTCGCAACGAAGAATGTCTTCCGTAACCGGCGCAGGACGATCATCACGGGTCTCGTGCTCGTCTTCGGTGCCACGGCTCTCATCCTCGCGGGTGGGTTTATCGCATTTTCGTTCAGAGGGTTGAGCGAATCGACGATCCGGGGACAGTTGGGACACATCCAGCTCTTCACGGAGGAGGCGCTCCAGCGCGAAGAGGAGCGGCCCCTGGAGCTGGGGATCGACAGCGCCGACGCGATGAAACGGAAGATCCTCGCCCTCGACCATGTTCGCTTCAGCATGGCCCGTGTGGAGTTCATGGGGCTCATCTCAAACGGCGACAAGTCGGTCGCCTTTCTCGGGCGCGGAGTCGAACCGGAGAAGGAGACAAAGTTGGCCGGGTTTGCCCTTGCGGTCGATACGGGGAAATTTCTTGGAGAAACCCAGGCCAACGCCACGGAAAGCGAGGTCATCCTTGCAAAGGGGCTGGCAAAATCACTCAAAGCAAAAGTCGGCGAATACCTGACCCTCATGACGACGACCTCGAAGGGGGCGCTCAACGCGATGGACGTCAAAGTGGCCGGAATCTATTCGACCGGTATCCCGGAGTATGACGAACGCGCCCTGATGGTAAGCCTCCCTACAGCCCAGCAGCTTCTCAACTCCGCAAAAGTCTCGAAGCTCGTCGTCGTCCTTGACGAGACGGACAAAACCGAAGAGGTGGCTCAGAAGCTCGAGCATCTCCTCCCCGGGATCAAGGCGAAGCGGTGGTTCGAGATGGCGACTTTCTATAATGCCGTGGTCCGCCTCTACAACGCGATCTTCGGATTCCTCGGCGTGATCATCTTCGTCATCGTCGTTCTCAGCAGCTCGAACACGATGATGATGTCGATCTTCGAGCGTACGAAAGAAATCGGAACGCAACTCGCCGTCGGGACATCCCCCCTCCGGCTCATGATGAACTTCCTCTACGAGGGACTCATCGTCGGCGCTCTCGGGGGCGGACTCGGGCTCGTGGTGGCGCTGATCCTTTCGGGACTGGTCAACCAGGCCGGTATCATGATGCCGGCTCCTCCCGGAAGCACCCGCGGGTATCCCCTCATCGTCGACTACGTCCCGACCCTCTATGTGGCGGTTTTCCTTCTTATCGCCGTGACCACGGTCCTCGCCACGATCTTCCCCGCCTACAAAGCATCGCGGCTAAAGATCGTCGATGCCCTGGGACACGTATGAACCGACCGGAGAACAGGATGAAAACGACTACAATAATGCTCGCGTTTACCCTGACATTGTTTCTGGGGGGGACACTCTTCGCCCAACCCCCTGCCCCGCAGGAGGGGAGCAGACCGGACGCCGATGAACTCCTCCGTTATTCCGACCTTAGTCGAAACGGCTGGAATTCATATTCGGTGACGACGACGATCCTCAACTACGAAGATGGGGATCTGAAGGAAAAGGGAGTCTTCGATGTCAGCATAAAGGGGATGAACAAGACCCTCGTGAAATTCATGAACGCTGACGTCAAGGGGCAATACCTCCTCATGGTCGATGACGACATGTGGATCTACATGCCCAACACCCGGAAGCCGATCAGAATTACGCCGCTCCAGCGCCTCATGGGAGATGCCTCCAACGGCGATGTCGCGCGGACACGATACGCCGAGGACTATGCCGCAAAAATCCTGCGGGATGAGACGTTTAACGGTCACGCCTGCTATGTTCTTGAGCTGACGGCGAAACGGGATGGGGCGACCTACAAGCGGATCGAATACTGGATCGAGAAAACAACGCACCAACCCAAACGGGCCGAGATCTATCTCATTTCCGGCAAACACTACAAATCCATCACCTTTGACAAGTACGAGAACCTCGACGGAAAGATCCTTCTGACGCAGATGACGATCACCGACCGCCTTCGTGAAGGGAGGTCGACGATCATGAAATATTCGTCATACGCCGAGCGGGAGCTGCCGGAGAAGTACTTCAACAAAGATTACCTGGAGAAGCTGCGGTGATGAACCGGTACCAGACTCTCATGGCTGCCGCGGCCATTCTCGCGGCGAGCGAGGTGAGGGCGCAGGACTTTGACTACCGGTTCTCGATTGTCGACGAGGCAGCCTATTCAAAGTTGAATCTTTCCACGCCGGTGAACGAGGAGAACAGAACGCTCCCTCAACCGATCCGGTCAAACACGGCCGTCTCCAACCTCTACCTCGGCTACGGGGGTCTTTCGACCTCTCTGAACTTTTCGGCCCTGGCTTCCAACACGACCGTCCCCGACTATAGTACGGCGATCAGGGAACTCTCCTACGACCTCTCCCTTTCCGACAACTTCGATCTCACGGTTGGACGAAAGATCCTCAAGTGGGGACCCGGCTATGCCTTCAACCCGACAGGCGTGGTCGAACCGCAGAGGACTCCCTCCGACCCGTCGGACCGGCTTGGCCAGAATGTCGGCCGCACCCTTGTCTCCCTCAATGCATTCATGGGGAGGAGCTCGCTCACTCTCGTCTACCTGAACGACGCGCAAGTGAGATCCGGCGCCTTTCACTGGGGGACACACGACTACGCACTCCGGGCATACACATTTATCAAGGGGCTCGATTTGTCTGGAATCCTTCATTACCGTGAGGGGGACCGCCTGGAGGCCGGAACAAATATGTCGTACGTGATCGGCGAAGGACTTGAACTCCATGGCGAATTTCTGGGGAAGGAGGGCTCATCGATGACGTATCACGATGCCCTCGTCTCGCCGGACCCGGACCAGATCTATGCGATTTTCCCGTACACGGCCCTGTACGATCATTCGGACAGGATTTTCTACAAACTGCTCCTGGGGGCTCAGTACACCTTCGAGAACGGACTCAACTTCGCGGCGGAATTTTACCGGAACCTCGACGGGTTGAGCCGGGACCAATGGAATCAATGGTGGAAGTTTGTTAAGTTTCAGAACGATATCCAGCAAGGAGTGATCGGGGTTCCGCCCCAGCTCATCGGACCGTCCCGCCTGAATCTTCTCTGGGCGCTCGAGACCCTTTCGCCGAAAGGGACGATGCGGGACTATCTCTTTGGCCGCGAGTTTTACACCACGGGGGACTGGAGCTTCGAGTTTATCCAACTTATGAATGCAGACGACGCCAGCGTCGTCCTTGTGCCGACCGTGACGTACCGGGTTTCACAGTACGTCTCGGTTTACGGGAGGCTCACTTCCTTCCTTGGCAGCAGCGACTCGGAATACGGCGCCCTTTTCACAAAGACCAGCTCTAACCTGGGGGTCCAGGTGCAATTATGAAAAGAGACGAACTCCTCCGCACGTTCATTTTCTGCCTCATCATCACCTTTGTCATCGCCGCGGGGTTCATCTACAGCCAACCCCACTTCTGGAAGGAAGCCCTTTACAGCTCGTTTGTCTTCTCGATGTGTATCGGATTCTCCATCCACACCATCATGTATTTCTTCTCGGCCCGACTGAGCAGGTTGATGAGGCCTGTGCGATACTTCCTGCAGCTCGTGACGTTTCTCGCCGGCGGGCTCATCGGGACCGAGGTAGGGATCGGAATCCTGATTGTCACCGTCGGCTACAAGTTCGCCTGGCACGACGAAGTGCGGCTCCTCTCGATGAATTTCGTCCTTTCCGCCCTCTTCGGCACGCTCGCGGTGGTCTATTTTACCCTGAGGGCCCGGGTGGAAAGAATGGCCGCGGCGCTCAAGGAGAAGGAACTCAACGAGGAGCGCCTCAACAGAACCCGGATGGAAGCGGAGTTAAAGGCGCTTCAGGCGAGGATCAACCCGCATTTCCTTTTCAACACCCTGAACTCCATCGCGAGCCTCATCTCGGAAAACCCGAAATCGGCCGAGGCAACGGTGGAGAAGCTCTCCGACATCTTTCGATACACGCTCAAGAGCGCGGACCGCGACACGGTGACGCTTGCCGAGGAGCTCGACATCATACGGATCTACCTCGAAATCGAAAAAGTCCGATTCGGAGATCGTCTCCGCTACGAGATCACGTGCGAGGAGCCATTGCGTGACCTGACGATCCCCGCGCTCATCATCCAGCCCCTTGTGGAAAACAGCATCAAGCACGGCTTGGCTTCCCAGGTCCGCGGCGGAACCGTCCGCGTTGAGGTAGGACAAAAGGATGGCCATTGTCTCATTTCGGTGATCGACGACGGGAAAGGGCTGGATGGAGGGTTGACGGAGGGGGGATTCGGACTCAAGAGCATCGAGGAGCGGCTGCGGCTCAGGTACGGCGACGCAGCATCTCTCCGGATCATCCCCGACCGGGGAGCACATTTCCAGATAACGATTCCCGCTGCATAACAAACGCCAATGCACCTGAGGGCGATCATCATTGACGACGAAGAGCTCGCGCGGAAGCGCCTCCGGAAGATGCTGCAGGAGTATGAGAGCATCGAGGTCGTGGGGGAGGCGTCGAATGGCGAGGAGGCTGTCGAGCGGGTCGGATCACTTAAGCCCGACCTGATCTTCCTCGACGTGCAAATGCCGCCGTTCGATGGGTTTGAAGTTGTCCGACGGCTGCGGCACAAACCCCTCATTATCTTTACCACGGCGTACGACGAATACGCGCTGAAGGCTTTCGAGGAGAATTCAGTCGATTATCTCCTCAAGCCTATAGAACAGCAACGCCTCGACAAAGCGATTGAGAAGCTTCTCCATTTTCAGTCGCCACAGGGGAGTGACATGGCGGACCGGCTGGAGCAGCTCCTGACACATCTCTCTTCGCCGGCGTTGAGGCGACTGCGGGTCCGGACCGGAGATAAAATCGTCCTCGTCGACACCGCGGACATCGTCTACTTCGAGGCAAAGGACAAGTACACATTCCTTCACACGGTGGATCAGGAGCACCTCATCGACGAGACCCTCAACGAACTCGAGCAGAAGCTGGATGGGCGGGATTTTGCCCGGATCCATCGATCAGCAATCGTCAACCTGAAGTACGTACGCGAAATCGTGAAGTGGTTCGGGGGAAAACAGAAGGTGCGGCTCAAGGACAAAGCGCAGACGGAGCTGGTCGTGAGCAGGGGCTACGCGGAGGCGATCAGGAAGATCTGAGGAAGAGGTAAGATATAAGACGTAAGACAGGTCCCACGAACTACGAACCTCGAACTCCAAACCAAGAACTAAGAATCAGCATTGGGGCTCGCCGAAGACCTTCAACTTCGGACCTTGGACTTTGCAGACCAGCGACGATTCCCCCAATCTATTTGTTACTTAGTCGCAGCACCTCAACTCCAGCAAGGATAACCGCCCCCGTGCCGTGAGGATCGTTGATCGGAGTGGGGCGCTGGTAATAGAAAACGAGATCATCTCCGACGCCGGTCCCCGCACATACTCCCTCAACCTCTCCGTCCGGAAGAATCTTCGTCATCACCCCTTCCCAACCTCTTAGCGCGATCGAGGAGTATCTCTTCTCAATGTATCCCTGATTGACGCTCCGGGCGATCGCGTAGGCAAACATCGCGCTGCACGACGTCTCCAGATATGAATCCTCTTTGTCGAGGAGCTGATGCCAGAGCCCCTCGCTTCCCTGCCAACGCGCGATGCCGAAAATGTGGCGTCGAAGAAGGGTCAGGAGGGTATCGTGCATCGGATGATTCTTCGGGATCCTGTCGAGGAGGTTCACTTCCGCCATCAACGCCCATCCGTTTGCCCTCCCCCAAAAGGCGATCCCTTGCCGGTCGGATGATGAGTACCAACAGTGCACCATCAATCCTTTTGACGCATCGAACAGGTGCTGGTGAAAGTTCACTACCTGCCTCGCGGCGTCGTCAAAATAGCGGGAATCTCCCGTCAAAGCCCCCATTCGAGCAAGGAAGGAGACGCTCATGTAGAGATCGTCAGCCCAGATCGTCCATCGCTCGGGAAATGGACGCACAAAAGTGCTGTCCGCGAGCCGATATTCTCTCGAAGTGATGAACTTGGCGGCACTGTCGATGTATGCGCGGTACTCGGGACGGGGTTTGCGCCGATAGACTTCGATGACGCTTGCTCCCATCGCGCCGCAATCGTCCAGTTCATCCATCGTGAACTTCTGGGCGAAGGGATAATCCCATTTCGGTTCTCCATGATACCGTTTTTCGAAGAACGGGGCGTTGTCGAACGCAAAGGCGATGTTCTTCACCGGGAACTCAAGGTACGCCGAATCGCCCAGCGCCTCGCCGGCTTCAAACATCGCCAGGTTAAGAACCCCGTTCCAGTATCGCCAATCGTTGTATTGGCCTTCCACCCGAACCTCGGCCCCATCCGGAATTTCCCCTGTCGAAGCATAAACCGCCTGGCTCTTCTTGTCTGAAAACCGGAAGCTGCTGGTCCGAATGACGCCATCGGCAACCGAACGAATCTTTTCTAAGGTCTGCGGCGGCAGTTGTGCCTCGGTAGTTTGGGAACTCAAGACAGTTGCAGCGACGCCCATAATCGCGGGAAGGAATAACCTTCTCCAGGATGAAGCGTGCCGATCGGCGGCGGAGGGTGGCTGGATCAGAGATTCCATACTCTTCCTTGAATGTTGACTAGTGAGTTCGCTTCCACTCAAGTGGATGCTTCTCCACATTCTCTCGAGGGGAGACCCACAAAAATCTTCCTCTATTTCTTCAAGCAGCGGAGAACCCTCGATTCGTCGTGGAGCCCGGGAGGACACTCCGGGCCCTCTCCGATAAGATATGAAGGTGGAAGGATCGTGTGAGCGAGATCAGAACTGGTGCTCAGCTTCATGACGGAAAATCCCGCGCCGAGATCGGCACGAAGCGTGCAATTCCCCCGAACTCGAAGACTCGTCTTATGATCCCCGGTTTAGTGCTCTGCGTCGGGTACGGGAGTCCAATCGTCGGTCCGGAAGGGGGATGCCGGAAGCCCTTCTTTGTTGAAGAGGTTGGCTCCGGCCGGGTTGTCGGCCCAGGCATACCTGACCGCGACAGGATGGAGGACGCTATCGCTCCAGACGATCACTTTGTCCC
>DATJQP010000067.1:0-6191 GCA_035505655.1 Bacteroidota bacterium | reverse complement strand
AGCGATTCTCTCGCGGCCAACCCGGTTTCCCTGGCAGAGACTTTTGTTCCGCTTCCTCCGGAGTCGCCGGCCGAGTATGAATCGGCGACGACGGTCCACTCCCTCTATCTTCTCAACTGCACGCTGTTGATCTAGCGTCCGCTCCTCCCAACAATGCGGGGACCGTTGATTGTCACGACGGCCGCCCCGGCAATAAATCCATTATCGATCCGACGTATCCCCGGGCTCTGTGAAACAGCGCTCCTCCGTTGACGGAGCGCCAGCTTTTGCAGATGTTCGGCCCCGCAGTGTAACGACAGTTCCGGGGAGCGGAAACGATCGGAATTCCTCCGTAGTCAACAACACTGAGGTAGAAGAACAATGCGCTCCGTTTTCGGACTCGCACTGATCCTCGCCGAGGTGATCGTGGCCGGGATCGTTCGATGCGCTCCCACGACGACGAATGCCGCCGACACCGTCTCGATCACCCTTCAACAGGCCGAGGATCAGTTCCTGCGAAACAACCTTCAGCTTCTTGCCGGACGGTTCGGCATCGGGGCGGCCCAGGCCGCGGCAGACCAGGCGGCTCTCTGGAGCAACCCAAACATCTCCATCGAACAGAACGCCTACAACAAATACACCGGCAGGTTCCTCGACGTCACGAAGACGGGGAACACCGGGCTTCAGCTCCAGCAGCTGATCCTTCTTGCCGGAAAGCGCGACAAGCAGGTCCGCCTCGCGGAGATCAACACAGCGATGGTTCGGGAGACATTCTCAGGGACGCTCCGGGCTCTCAGGACCGAGCTCAGGACGGACATGTTCGACCTTTTCTATCTCCAGAAATCACTTGCGTTCTATGATCAGACGCTCCCGGAGGTGAGGAGGACCGTGGCGGCGACCGAAGCGATTTACGAGAAGCGGTCGATCCTTCTTGCCGAGGTGCTGCGGCTGAAATCACTCCTCTTCTCGCTCGAGAACGAGCGACTCGACCTTCTCAACAGGATTTCCGAGAAGGAGAACGAGCTCGCCGTTCTTGTCCACGACACCTCGAGTACTCCGGTCTACTATCATCCCTCGTTCGACGAGCGGGCGCTCGACAGTCTTCGGTACGACGTACTCAGCCTCCCCGCAATCCTTGCTTCGGCGGCGGAAAACAGGCCCGATTTTCGCCTCGCCGAGCAGCAGGTGCGGTACGATGCGCAAAATCTTGCCCTCCAGAAGGCGCTGAGCGTACCAGACCTCACGGTCGGAGGACTCTACTCGCGGGCCGGGAGCTACATCCCGGATTACCTTGCGGTCACGGTATCGATCGACTTGCCGATCTTCAACCGGAACCAGGGGAACATCGCGGCCTCGGAACAGAATCTCGAGGCGGACAGGGCTCTCCGCGAGCACGCGAGGATCGAGGTCGAAAAAGAGGTCACCGACGCCTACCGGAAAGCGGCGGCCGTCGACAGTCTCTACCGGAGGTTCGACAAGCAATTCACCGGCCAGTACCAAACCCTCGTTGATGGGATGAACGCGAGCTACGAACGACGGAACATCACGATCATCGAATTCACCGATTTCTATGAATCATACCGGACGAGCATGCTTCAGATGTATCAGCTCTTCAACGACAGGCTCGATGCCTTCGAAGCGCTGAATTACGCCGCCGGGACCACGCTCGTCGGCCCGTAACAACGGCTCTCGTGGTCAAACAATGAAGGAACGTTCCCTATGAACAGACACTCAATCTCGACGAAGAAGGGAGTTCTCATCGCGGCATTGGCCCTCGCCGCGTTCTCCTCGTTCAACTGCCAGGAGAAGAGCGATGCCGGAGGAGTTTTCCCGGAATCGCTGAAGACAGCCGTCGTCGACCATGACGGCACAACGATCCGCTTTCCCTCCGGGTCGACGGGGCTCGAACAGATTCGAACGACCGTCGCCCGGCAGGGAACCGTTCTCGTCTCCGTCATCGGTCCGGCACGTGTCGTTGCCACGATTACTCCCGGAACCGGCACCGCCGGGAATCTCTTCCTGTTCGAATCATCCGACATCACAACTCTCTACTCGCAGTACCGACAAAGCCGCTCGAACGCCGACCTCGCCTCGAAGAACCTTGTGCGCGTGAAGGAGATGTTCGACAACCAGGGGGCGACATCAAGAGATCTGAATCAGGCGGAAGCCGATGCGGCAAATGCCCGCGCGTCGATGAATGAAATGGAGGGGCGGTTGCGGGCGCTCGGCTTCAGCCCCGCCGAGCTTGAATCGGTGAAGACGCAGATGGCGTGGCTGATCTCCGACGTTCCCGAATCGGAACTCCATGAAGTCCAGAAAGGGGAAGACGTCGATGTCTACTTCACGTCATTTCCCGGGCAGAAGATGATCGGGAAGGCGGTCGCCATCGGCGATATCGTCGACCCGGTCACCCGGACCGTCAAGGTCCGCGTCACGCTTCACAACCCCGGCGGACGTCTTCTCCCGGGCATGTTTGCCCGCGTCGACTACGGAGACCCGAAAAGCGGCGTCATCGTCCTTCCGTACGCCGCCATCGTCACGGTCGATGCGCAGGATTATGCCTTCATCGAGACGGCGGCGGGGGAATTTACGAGGCGGCGTGTGACAGTCTCCAACGCCAATGCTCAGAATGCCCTCGTCCTCGGCGGCATCAGCGACGGCGAGAAGGTTGTCACCCGTGGCGCCATGCTCCTCAAGGGGTTGAGCTTCGGATACTAGGCCTGGCGGAGTTCGCAGCACGATGCGGAGGACTCCCCCCTCTTTCCCACGAACTTGTCAGATCACTCATGATACGCACCTTACTTGGATTTGCGCTGAACCAGCGGTACGCGACGATTGCGCTCGTCGTTGGCATCATCGCGCTCGGGGTCTGGTCGTGGATCGACCTCGAGAAGGAGGCGTACCCGGACGTCGGAGATACGCAGGTTACCGTCATCACTCAGTTTCCAGGACGCGCCGCCGAAGAGGTGGAACAGCAGGTGACGCTGCCGATCGAGCGGGCCCTCAATGCGGTCCCCCGCGTTATCAGCCGCCGGTCGAAAACAATCTTCGGCCTCTCGGTTATCCAGCTTACCTTCGAAGACGGCACCGACGATTATTTCGCACGGCAGCGCGTGCTTGAGAAGCTCAACGACGCCACGCTTCCCGATGGGGTGAATCCCTCCCTCGGGCCTCTTACGGGCCCGGTGGGAGAGATCTTCCGCTACGTCATCGAGGCAAACGAGAACTACACCCCGATGGACCTCCGGACGCTTCAGGATTGGACGATCATCCCGCGACTCCTGCAGGTACCCGGGGTCGCCGACGTCGTCAACTTCGGGGGGCTGGTGAAACAGTACCATGTCATCACCTCCCCGGAGAAACTCCTGCGCTATAACCTCTCGATACAGAACGTCATCGATGCGATCACGGCGAACAACCTCAACACCGGGGGCAACATCATCCGCCGCGGCGGGCAGGGGTTCGTCGTTCGCGGCATCGGCGCCATCCACACCGTCGAGGATATCAGGAACATCGTCGTCACGTCGGTCAACGGCGTCCCGATCTTCATCCGCGATCTTGCAAGCGTGGAAGCATTCCCCTCGCCGCCGACCGGTGTTCTCGGGTACACCCTGCGGCCAAACGATTCGACGACGATCGACGTCAACTCGAGCATTCAGGGGCTTGTCGCGATGCGCCGTGGTGAAAATCCCTCCGAGGTCGTCGAGGCGCTGAAGGAGAAGGTCAAGGAGATCAACGAAAACGAGCTGCCGGATGGGGTGCACCTCCAGATCACGTACGACCGGAGCGAGCTCGTCAACTATACGATTGAGACGGTCTCCCGCACCCTCTTTGAAGGATTTTCGATCGTCATCATCGTTCTCATCTTTTTCATCGGGAGCGTCCGGTCGGCTCTCGTCGTTGCGACGACGATACCGATCTCGATGCTCTTCGCCTTCACGATGATGAAGCTCACGGGGATCCCCGCGAACCTCCTGTCCCTCGGTGCGGTCGACTTCGGGATCATCGTCGACGGGGCCGTCGTCATGGTGGAAAACATCATGCGTCGGTACCGCGACGCGACGCTGGAGGAGAGAAAGCGCGGGATCTCGAGGTTTACGCTTTCGGCGGCACAGGAAGTGGGGCGGGAGATCTTCTTCTCGATCACGATCATCATCCTCGCCTACCTGCCGATCTTCTCGTTCCAGCGGGTCGAGGGGAAGCTTTTTTCCCCCATGGCGTATACGCTTGCCTACGCCATCACCGGCTCGATGCTCCTTGCCCTGACGGCGATCCCCGTTTTCATGACGATGATCTACCGGAAACACTTCGAGTCGGAGAACCCCGGTTCCTTCGAGTGGCATAACCCCGTCTACGAGTGGATAGCGCGAAGATACGAGGTTGCGGTCTCGGTCATCACCCGCTATTCGCTCGTCACAGTGTCCGGAGCAGCACTCCTCGTTCTCCTCGTTCTCTTTATCGGCGCGAAGAACATCGGGACAGAATTTCTTCCGGAGCTGGACGAGGGGTCGCTGAACATCCGGTGCTTCTTCCCCGTCGGGATTTCGCTCGACGAGGCCGAACGGTACTGCCCGGTGATCAGGCACGTCATCAGCCGGCACAAACAGGTGAACGTCGTCCTTACCCAGCTCGGGCGGAATGACGACGGGACCGACCCGTACGGTCCGAACCGGCTCGAGATCTTCGTCGGATTGCGCCCCTACTCCGCCTGGACGGACAAGATCACGAAGGAAGAGCTCCTGAAGCGGGTCAAAAGCGAGCTTGAGGAGGCGATCCCCGGAGCCCAGTTCTCTTTCTCGCAGCCGATTCTCGACAATGTCACCGAGGCTGTCACGGGAAGCGTCGCCGACCTCGCCATCCTCATCAACGGCGAAGATCTGAAGCTCATGCGGTCGAAAGCCGATTCGATCCTCGCGATCATCAAAACAATCCCCGGAGCGAGTGAATCGGGAATTGAGCAGGAAGGAGACCAGGCCCAGCTGACGGTCGACATCGACCGGGGCTCGGTCGCGCGGTACGGCATCAACGTCGCCGACGTTCAGAAGATGATCGAAGCGGCGATCGGCGGGAAGGTTGTGGGGAAGGTGTACGAAGGAGAGCGCAGGTTCGACATCGTCGTCCGCTATTCGCCCGAGTACCGGTCGTCGATCGAAGCGGTGAAGGAAATGATCGTCCCCTCTCCAAGCGGGGGGAGGATTCCGATGTCCCAGCTCGCATCGATCAAGCTCGTGGACGGACCCACGATCATCCAGCGCGAGGACGGCGAGCGGCAGATCTCCGTGCGAACCAATATCAGAGGACGCGATCAGGGGAGTTTCGTTGCGGAAGCTCAGGCGAAAGTCGCCGCGGCGGTGACGCTGCCGAAGGGATACACCGCCACGTGGGGAGGGCAGTTTGAGAACCTCTCGAGAGCCGGCAAAAGACTCGCCGTGGTTATCCCGGTGACAATCGGGATCATCTTTCTCGTCCTCTTCGCGATGTACCGGAATCTTGCCCACGTCGGCGTTGCAATGTCGAGCATTCCCTTTGCGCTCATCGGCGGCATTGCAGCGCTGCTGATCCGCGGTTACAGCTTCAACGTCTCCGCGGGAGTCGGGTTCATCTCGTTGTTCGGAGTCTCGATCATCGCGGGGGTCCTTTTCGTTTCGAGGGCGAACCGGCTCGTGGAGGATATGGACTTCAACATCACCGAGGCGGTGAGGAAGGCGGCGATTATTCAGCTTCGTCCGAACCTCATGACGATGCTTCTTGCCCTCCTCGGCCTCATCCCCGCCGCGCGCGCAACGGGAATCGGGTCCGATGTCCAGCGGCCCTTGGCCACCGTCATCGTGGGAGGGTTGATGTCGGCTCTTCTCCTTACTCCGCTGATTCTGCCGTCGGTCTATCTCGTGTTCGTCCGGAGGAAAAATCCGCAGAATGTATCACCAAGCTCACAACCATGAGGCAGGCATGCTCGAAGTAACCATATTCCTCGATGAGGACGACCGGTTCGGCAACGAACCGCTTCATGAGTACATCATGAAGTACCTTCTTCATCACCACATCCGGGGCGCGACCGTCTTCAGTGCTTACGGCGGATACGGCGCGAAACGGCATCTTCACTATCCGCGGAAGCTCGGGGCGAGCGACGAGGGGCCGTTGATGATCCTCTTCATCGACGATGAGGAACGCGTGAAATCGATCCTCCCTCACCTTAAGGAGATCGTCGCCGA
>DATJQP010000066.1:0-10112 GCA_035505655.1 Bacteroidota bacterium | reverse complement strand
GGATCCAGCCTCGCGGTCCCCGATTGGCCTCTCTCCTACGGAATGGTGATGCCGCCGATGGTGGGAGGGATTCTCTATGAGCATGGCCACCGCCTGATCGCATCGTTGGTCGGCTTGCTGACCGTGGTGCTCACAATCTGGATCTGGAAGAAAGAGGGTAGGCGGTGGGTGAAGGGTTTCGGAATTGCCGCTCTTGCTGCGGTGATTGCCCAAGGGCTGCTCGGCGGCCTCACCGTCGTGCTTCTCCTCCCGACTCCGATCTCGGTAGCTCACGCCGCGCTCGGACAGACGTTCTTCACGATTATCACGCTCATCGCTTTGTGCACTTCGAGATGGTGGCTGGAATCCGAAACGTCGGTGGCCCCGGTAGACACTGGATTATTCAGGCTCTCGATCATCACGACATGCGCCATCTATCTCCAGCTCCTTTTCGGAGCCTGGATGAGGCACTCCGGCTCCGGACTTGCAGTTCATGATTTTCCATTCGCCTACGGTCAGGTATTTCCCTCTCTCTCTCCGGAGAGTGTCGCACGCTACAATCAGCAGCTTATCGACGCAAACTTGCGGCTCTTTGCCGACGGACCAGTGACGTCGGCGCAGATACTTATCCACATGATCCACCGGATTTGGGCCGTGGCGGTCCTTATCTTGATAGCACTCTTCGCTGTTCGGCTTTGGCGCGCAAGCGGATTGCCGGCTCGGGTGAGAAGGCTTGGCGTCCTCATGGCGGTTCTTGTGGTGACCCAGATTGCACTCGGCGCACTTACAGTCTGGTCCAACAAGGACGTCTTCATCACAACCGCGCATGTCGCGTGCGGCGCGCTGATCCTCGTTACATCGGCTCAAATCCTCTTCCATCTCGCTCGCTGCTATGCAGTGAGAATCCGCAGATTCAGCTTCGTCTATTCAGCTGAGAGGGCCCTTGCATGAGCAACGAAGCCGAACTTGTCAGGGAGGCTTATCACACCGAGCGCCCGTTGTGGCGAACTGCCGCCGACTACATCGAACTGATGAAGCCGGAGTTGACCTCTCTCTCGGTTCTTACCGCTCTTTGCTCTTTCATCGTGGCCCACACGGGCGTCTGGGACGGCGGCGATTTCGCTGCGCTCACTCATTTGGTCCTGGGGACAATGTTTCTCGGCGGAGGCGCCGGCACTTTGAATCAGTACCTCGAGCGCCGGTACGACAGGATGATGAAGCGGACCGAGAACAGGCCGCTGGCGGCTCGCCGGCTTGCCCCCGAGGCGGCGCTTCTTTTTGGAATTGTTCTGGCGAGCATCGGCCTGATCGAGCTGGCTTTCCTGGTGAACCCCCTCACCGGATGCCTGGGAATCGCGACGCTCCTCTCCTACATCTTTCTCTACACGCCGATGAAGAGGCTTTCGCCCGTTGCGACGACTCTTGGCGGAATACCCGGGGCGATCCCTCCACTGATGGGCTGGGCTGCCGCCAGGAACGAACTCTCCTACGGCGCATTCATCCTTTTTGCCATCCTTTTCCTCTGGCAGATGCCTCACTTTTTTTCGTTGGGATGGCTTTACAGGAGGGATTATGCAAGGGCGGGTTTCAAGTTGCTTACGGTTGTCGATGAGAGTGGATCCCGGACGTCGCTCCATATCCTTGCGAACTGCGCCGCATTGATTCCAATCAGCCTCATGCCTTCCGTTGCGGGGATGACCTCGACTGCCTACTTCGTCGGAGCCCTTGTCGGCGGGATGGTTTTTCTGGCTTACGCAGTCCTCTTTGCAGCGTCGTTCTCTTCTGCGGGGTCGGTGAACAGATCCCGGTCAAGCAGCACCGCGCGCCGCCTCTTCTTCGCTTCTCTCATCTACCTTCCGTCACTCTTTTTCCTGATGGTGCTCGACAAGGTGTAGGATCCGCGGGCGAAGCCGGAGTTTGAGTATCGGCTTCACGATCGGAAGGCGAAGTGCCACTCCTTGTGTTGTTGAGGCTCGTTTTTTTGGGTATATTGGATAGACTTGTTTGCCGACAATCGTGGAAAACCCCGTCATATCCGTCAACGCAATCTCGCACTACTACGGCGACCGTCGCGCCCTGAACGACGTTTCCTTCGACGTGAAGAGGGGGGAGGCGTTCTGTTTTCTCGGACCGAACGGGGGCGGGAAAACGACGATGTTCAAAATCCTTTCCACGCTTCTTGTTCCCTCGTCGGGCACGGCCCGGGTGTGCGGGTTCGACGTGGTGCGGGATCCGGCGAAGGTTCGCCGCCGCATCGGCGTTGTTTTTCAATCCCCTAGTCTTGACCTGAAACTTACCGTGAAAGAGAACCTCCGCTGCCACGGTCTGATGTACGGGCTCAGGGGGAGCGAAGCGATGCGAAAGATCGACGAGGCCCTGAGCAATCTAGGGCTGGACGATCGCCGGAATGAGCCGGTTGAGCGTCTCTCGGGAGGACTTCAGCGCCGCGTCGAGATCGGGAAAGGACTCCTTTCGAGCCCCGATCTGCTTATTCTTGATGAACCGAGCACCGGGCTGGATCCAGGCGCCCGAATAGATTTGTGGGACTACCTGCTGAGATTGCGGAAAGAACTCACGTTAACCATCGCGATGACGTCGCACATCCTGAGCGAGGCAGAGCATTGTGATCGGCTGGCAATCCTCGACAAAGGGTCGCTGGTCGCACTCGACACTCCGCTTCGTCTGAAAAGGGAGGTGGGAGGAGAGGTCATTTCGATTGTCGCAAAGAAGCCCGAAGAGATCAAGCTCCTGATCAAGAAACGTTTCAAGCTCGACGCGACGGTGGTGGAGAATACGCTCCGCTTCGAAAAGCGCAACGGCCACCAATTCGTCCCAAAGATTATCGAGGCTTTTCCGGGAAAGATTGACGCCGTCTCCGTAGGACAGCCGACGCTCGAAGATGTCTTTATCCATCGGACGGGTCATCGGATGAGAGACGAGCATCCCAATGGCTCAGACGAGTAGGAGTTGACAAGCTCGCCGACATGCGGAACCAGAACCTCATGAGTTTTCTTGCCGAACTTGTTTATCCGACCTATGCGCTCTGGATGCGCGAGATCATTCGCTTTGTCCGACAGCGGAGCCGAATGATCGGTGTCATTGGTTCGCCCGTTCTGTTCTGGTTCTTCATCGGGTCAGGTCTTGGATCCTCCTTCCGTAGTAATGCCATCGCGGGAGGGACAAACTACCTTGAATATTTTTTCCCCGGGACGGTCCTGCTCATCATGCTCTTCACGGCGATCTTTTCCACCATCTCGATCATAGAAGATAGAAACGCAGGCTTTCTTCAATCGGTGCTCGTTGCGCCTGTAACGGGGAGCAGCATCGCCCTGGGAAAGATCCTCGGAGGAACGACCCTCGCCGTTCTCCAGGCATTGATTTTCCTCTTCCTTGCGCCGTTCATCGGTATCACGTTCGACGTCGCCCACCTCGTGGCGCTCGTCCTTCTGCTTTTTATGGTCGCTTTCGGCCTCACCGGGCTCGGTTTCCTGATTGCATGGAGGATGGAATCGGCGCAGGGATTCCATGCCATCGTCAATCTCTTCCTCATTCCACTCTGGCTCCTCTCCGGCTCCCTCTTCCCGATCGATGGCGCGCCGGGTTGGCTCCGACTTCTCATGAATATCAACCCCCTGACATACGCTGTCGATGCGACCAGGGGACTGCTCTACAGGCAGGTGAGTTCTCATGTGGGAGAGTTCACTCTTTCGGTCCTCGTCGTCTTCGCGTTTGGCGCCGCGGTGTTTACCGGATCGATACTTTCAGTCAGGAAAAAATGATGGATGCCCAATTATCGCAAAACCGATTTCGTGTATATTTCCTCTGGGGTTTCCTCGGCTTCGTTGTAGCCGCGGTCGCCTTCTCATTCATCTACTCGCTGCTCCACGCTCCCGCGAAAAGCCTTCTTCCCAAGCTCAGCGTCGTTCCGGATTTCACGCTCGTCGAACGGAGCGGAGAGAAAATCCCGCTCTCCGACCTGAAGGGGAAGGTCTGGATTGCCGATTTCATCTTTACGAATTGCGGAGGAAGCTGCCCCATTATGAGCAGCACCATGTCGAGCCTCCAGGAACAGCTTAAAGACCGGAAGAATATTCTCCTCGTGTCGTTCACGGTGGATCCGGAACGGGACACGCCCCAGGTTCTGAGGGAGTACGCCGATCTCTACAAGGCATCTCCCTCCCGCTGGTTGTTCCTGACGGGGGAAAAGGAGAAAATCGACTACCTGACACGGGAGGGATTTCATCTTGCATCGGTGAAGGATTCGACCTCTCCGGCCGAGCCGATCATCCACAGCACGATGTTCGTTCTCGTCGACAGGGAAGGAGTAATCCGGGGATATTATGATTCGAGCGAAGAATCGGTCCTGACGAAGCTCCTTGACGACGCGAAAACCCTCGCCGCTGAGAGATCCTGACGATGGCTCTCTCCATCCTGCCGACTCTTAATGCGTTCCTCAACGGAACGACAGCGATCCTGCTCCTTTGTGGTTACATCTGCATACGAAGGGGGAAACGAGAGATCCACAAGCGGTTTATGATAGCGGCATTCGGGGTCTCCACGATATTTCTTCTTTCGTATCTGTACTATCACGCTCACGTCGGCTCTGTTCCGTTCAAGGGAGTGGGAGAAGTGCGGACGACATACTTTGCGATCCTAATCTCCCATTCGATCCTCGCCGCCGTCGTGGTGCCGTTGGCGGTGGTCACACTGATCCGCGGCTTGTCCTCACGCTTCGAAAAACACAGGAGCATCGCACGGTGGACTCTTCCGGTCTGGTTTTACGTTTCAGTGTCGGGAGTGGCCGTGTATCTTTTCCTGTACCATTATTGAGATACGCTGCTCCCTTCGATCGACGACACGGTCGTTTTGCGTCTCCATGTACGATGCATCGTCTCCGAGGCTCGATGATTCTTCGCGCCGCTGCGTTGATCTGGATCAACCTGATCTTCTGTGCGGATTCGTTCTCCCAGATCCTGCCGTTTGACCATTATTCCTCCAAAGACGGTCTCCTTTCCGATTATGTCCTTGCGATCTGTGCCGATTCACGCGGTTACCTCTGGATCGGTACGAACGATGGGCTCAGTCTCTATGATGGGGACGCTTTCCGCAACTACACCGTTGCGGACGGGCTTGCCTTCAGCAGAATCACTTGCATGATCGAGAGCGGTGCAGACCCGGGGACGATCTGGATCGGCACAAACGGCGGCGGTGTCAGTCGATTGAAGGAGGGGCGATTCCGGACGTACCACCTCGGCCCCAGCCAGCAGTCGAACATGGTAGCCTGTCTGTTTGAAGACCGCCAGGGGAGAGTTTGGTGCGGATCTGTCGACGGAGTCTACAGGCTCGAAGAAGGCGGTTTTCGACGTTACCGTCCGGAGACGTACAGCGGGCCGACGAACAGCATCTCGGAGACCGCCGACGGCGATGTGTGGATATGCACCTCGGACGGGTTCTATCTCGAAAGACAGCGTGATCCGGCGCCAAGGAAAATAATCGATTCACACCTTCTCGTAAGCGCCATCTCCTGTATCCATCCCGGAGCCGATTCCACCTTGTGGGCCGGATATGAGGATGGGGCCCTCCGGCAATTCCGTGATGGCCGGTTGATCCGGGAAACACGACTCCCTGTAGGCGGCATCGCCTATTTTCTGGATGATGGAAACGGATATCTTGTCGGGACAGGGAGTGGGGTGTACCGCATGGGAAAGGCCGGCGACGGCCCGTCGCTGTACTTCTCGACCATGAATGGCTTGCCGGAAGACTATGTCACTTGCGGCGCGGTTGATCGCGAGGGGGTTTTGTGGTTCGGCCTTGGATCGAAGGGGATCGCAAAGCTCACGACACGTGCCGTGATCACGCTTCCCGTAAAGTATATGACTTTTGCGCCCAACGGATCATGCGCGGCGGTAGATGGAAAGAACCATCTTTGGGTGACCTCCGAATCGGGGATCTGGGAAATCTGGGAAAGGGGACCGGACCGTTGGCGAACAAAGCTCCACACGGAGACAGAGCGTGACGCCCACCGGTCGCCGTTCAACCTTCTCTATGACGCCCCGGGCACGCTCTGGGTGGGATGCGACAGCGGACCGATCCTGTCATATTCAATTGTTTCTCACTCCGGCGAGGCCTCTTCGCTTCACCTCACACGGGAATGGCTGCGGGGGAGGGACTTTCCTCATGGGTCGCCCCTTTTTCTCTATCGCGACAGGGAGGGAATGCTCTGGGCCAGTATGAGCGAGAATCGCGGCGTCTATCTCTTCGATCCGAACCGTCGTATCCCATTCGTCCGTAGCTATACAAGCGACGACGGACTCCCTGACAACTCCGTGCGGGCGCTCCGAGAAGATCAACGTGGAAACTTCTGGTTTGGCGGCTACGACAACGGGCTTGCGCTCCTCCCCGCAAGCCGCAAGCTGACCGGACCGGCGAAATACTTCGGTGCGTCGGACGGCTTGCCGAACACCTCCATCCGGTCGATCGATGAAGACTCGACCGGCGCGCTTTGGATTGGCACAAGGTACGGTGGGATGGCAATGTATCGGGACTCCGTCTTTCAAACCATCTCGCTGAAGGACGGATTGACCAGCACCGCCGTCTGGTCGTCAACGAACGGACGACTGGGGCACTGGTTCGGCACGCAGCTTGGCTTTCAGGAACTCCTCTCAACCTCCCCGTTGCGGTTCTCGGCCAAAAAGGAATTTCAAGGCCGCCCGGTCTACGCGTGTGGAGAACTTGCGGCTCAATGGCTCTGGCTGGTCACCGACGCAGGAGTCATGTTCTACGACCGCTCAAACGACCCTCCCAACATCGTGCCTCCTCCGATCTACCTCACCGACGTCAGGGTCAACGGCGTTACCGTCGATGTGCATCAATCGCTGAGCCTGGCGTACGATCAGAACAGTCTCAGCATCGACGTCATTGGCCTCAGTTTCAGGGATGAAAAGGCGGTGCGGTATCAATACATGCTCACCCCGAATGACACCGGCTGGAGCGCGCCGAGTTCGCACCATTCGATCATTTTTGCTGCTCTTGCTCCCGGGAGCTACTTGTTCAAGGCGAGGTCGATCAACGCGAGCGGAATTGCGAGTTCACAGGCGGCCGAATTTTCATTCGAAATCGCTCCCCCGTTCTGGAGAACCTGGTGGTTCGTCGCGACGGTGTTTATCATTCTTGGAACATTCGGTTCTGTGTTCCTTCGAATCCGTGTCGAGCGGCTTCTCGAAATTGAGCGGATTCGATCGCGCATTGCCACCGATCTCCACGACGATGTCGGAGCCGGGTTAACCAGAATCGCCATCCTTTCGTCCGCCGCCGAACGGGAGCTCCGGCAACGAAAAAGCCGACTCGTTCGCAAACCCGGGCCCGCTGAAACATTGCGGAAGATCGCCGAAACCGCGCGCGAGCTTGTCGATTCCATGAGCGACGTCGTGTGGTCCCTGGAAGTGGGTGGTGAGCCGCTGGTGAAGCTGACGCAGAGGCTCCGGTCGTTCGCGCTCGGAGCCTGCGAAGCGAAGGAGATTTCGTTGAGTTTTACTGTCGATGAAAGGATCTCCGCAGTTCAGATCTCGCCGGAAAGCGCGAGGAATATCTTGCTCTGTGCGAAAGAGGCAATCACAAATGTAGTGAAACATTCGGAATGCACCGAGGCGGTCGTGGAGTTCCGGTATCAGCCCGGAGGGATCACGTTGTCGGTCGTTGACAACGGCAAGGGAATGGAGGGGGATGAAAAAGGAAAGGGGCACGGACTTCTGAACCTGGAGAAGCGGGCAAAGGCGGCCGGGGGCACACTGTCCGTCTCGTCGGTCCGGACTCGAGGGACACGGGTTGAGGCGTATTTCCCCGTAACGGGTTGAACTACATATCTATGTAGTTGTGCACCGGCGCGAAATACGCTAGATTGGTCGGTCACTATTCACGCGAGGAGAATGAAGCGCACCTTCCAGGAAACGGACACGATGATCCGGGTGGCGATTGTCGACGACGACGACGAGATGCGAAAAGGCCTCAGGAGGATCATCGAACAGGCGACAGGGTTCCATTGCACGGATTTCAGAAGCGGTGCGTCCGCACTCGAAACGTTCGACGAGAACCCGCCGGACGTGGTCCTCATGGATATCGGTATGCCCGACAAGACCGGTATTGAATGGGTCGGGATTCTCCAGGAAAAATATCCTCACGTGCAGTGCTTGATGCTCACCGTTCACAGCGACGAGGAGAAGATCTTTCAATCGCTCCGTGCCGGAGCAGTCGGATATCTCCTGAAGACGACGACCCCCGACAAGCTCCTTACCGCTATCCGGGAAGCCCATGCCGGCGGCGCGCCGATGACCGGAGAAGTTGCAAGGAAAGTCCTGACCTATTTTCAGCAGCCCAGGCAATCGAATGTCTTCTCCTCCCTCTCCCAACGTGAACTCGATGTTCTTCTTGCCCTCACCGAAGGGCACACGTACAAATCGATCGCCGACAAGCTCTTCGTCAGCGTCAACACCGTTCGATTCCACCTTCGAAACATCTACGCGAAGCTCCACGTGCGGTCCCGCACGGAAGCGGTGGCGAAAGCCCTCAAGAGCAACGCGGTTTGAATACTGTCCTTGTGACGCCGCTAACGCTCAGGCAAAACTACATAGATATGTAGTTGTGCTCAACTCGTCCGATCCGTATTTTGACCTAGTCATTCCCTCGTAGCCTATTCCCGTTCGGCCGGTTGTGGTTTCACGCAGAGGCGGCGTGAGTGCCCGCGTGGCATCACGTAGATCGTTAATGCGATTGTCAATCACCAATCAATCAAAAATTCAATGAAGGAGATCCCCGTGAAAGTACTGCTACTTTGTGCTTTGCTGGCCATTCCCGCCGGGAGTGTGCTCGTCGCCCAGTGGACCACCGATCCGACCGCGAACACAGCCTTTGCGCTGGGGAAGGACAAACGGTACGATCTCACGGCGATCAGTGATGCGTCGGGGAATGTGTATTCGGCATGGTACGACGTTTCAACGGGGACAACGGGGGGGGTGTACGTTCAGAAGACGTCCCCCTCAGGATCGCTTCCGTGGGGTGCTGCGGGTGTCAGGGTGGATTCAATTCCTGAAAGCTTCCAGAGCCCGACGCTGGCCCTTGACGGAAGCGGTGGAGTCTTCGTGTCGTGGGTTGACTCGCGCTCTGCAAATTCCACCCAGAACATCTATGCTCAACATCTCTCGGCGGGAGGAGTGCCTCAATGGCAAACTTCCGGTGCAAACATCACGAATCTCGGCGAATTTTCCTTCCGATCGCCCATTAATCCTCAATCGCTGGGAGACGGGAGCGGAAACTATTTCCTCTCCTGGGAGGATGCGTTCGGGCTCACGCTGATGAAGGTAAGTTCGTCGGGCTCGGTCGCCTGGACGACACCCGTCGACGACACGCTCGGCGCAGTCGACAGCCGGATCACGAGTGATGGCTCGGGTGGAATCATCCTTTCATGGACGGATGACCGGGGGCTTTCAACGGACATCGCCAATATCTATGCCCAGAAGGTGAATTCCGGAGGGACAGCCGTTTGGGCTCACAACGGAATTCTTGTCTGCGGTGCAACGAACCTCCAAGAATACTCCCAGATTGTGGGAGACGGAAGCGGTGGTGCGATCATTGCATGGCAGGATTTCCGGGATGCCTCGCATTTCCGGGGATATGCCCAGAGAATTAATTCCAACGGCGTCCCCCAATGGACCGCGGACGGTGTGCCCATCTCGACGACGACAAATTCCATCAATGGTCTCGTCATGACGACCGACGGAGCGGGCGGCGCAGAGTTCGCGTGGGAGGAGGCTCGGGGGACAGGGATCGGCGGCAGTGACAACATCTATGGTCAGCGCCTGAATTCTTCCGGTCAGCGGCAATGGAGCGATTCGGGGGCGAACGTCTGCGTCAACACGGCTCCACAAGAGAATCCCGCCATTACCTCTGATGGCAATGGTGGAGCCACAATAGTCTGGTCTGATAACCGATCGTCAGGGGCGAATGAAAACATCTACGGACAACGCGTGAACGCCGCCGGCTCGGTGGCCTGGACCGCTGACGGCATCCTGATCTCCGGTGCCTCGGGGAACCAGGAGAGGCCGCTCGTTGTGAGCATGCCGAGCAACTCCGCGGTTGCC
>DATJQP010000065.1:0-69772 GCA_035505655.1 Bacteroidota bacterium | reverse complement strand
GGCTTGCCGACGATGTCGGGATTGATCGCCCCCTTGGGATCGAACATCGTCCGTCCCAGCCGTTCCTTCTCCTCCTGGCTCACGAAGTATGCCTTCCTTTTCCTGAACTCCTCGACGACCCGGGTCTTGACGGGGGAGTCGACAATCACTCCAGATTCGGTCGAACAGAGCACGCCCCAGTCGAACATTTTTCCTGAGACAACGTCGGCGACCGCCTTTTCGATGTTTGCCGATCGCTCTATGAACGCGGGGACATTTCCTGAACCTACCCCGAGCGCAGGCTTCCCCGAGCTGTAGGCTGCACGCACCATAGGGTTGCTCCCCGTCGCAAGGATGATCGCGGTGAGCTTGTGTTTCATCAACTCATTCGTCCCCTCAATCGTCGGCACCGACATACAGGCGACGAGACCCTGAGGCGCTCCCGCGCGCTCTGCCGCCTGCGCGACCACCCGCGCCGCTTCAAGCGTACACCCGACTGCTTTCGGGTGCGGGCTGGCGACGAACCCGTTGCGTCCCTTCACCGAGATGATCGCCTTGAACATCACGGTGGAGGTCGGGTTGGTCGAAGGGATCAGTGCCGCAACGACTCCCATCGGTTCGGCGATTTCGACGATGCCCTTCTCCTTATCCTCCCGGATGACGCCGACCGTCTTCAGGTCTCTGATGGATTCACAAACGCGCTTTGTGGCAAATTCATTCTTTTTCTTCTTGTCTTCGGGCTTGCCGAAGCCGGTCTCTTCATGAGCCATCCGGCCAAGGCGCTCCGCCTCCGCGAAGCCGGCATCGACCATCGCCCTCACGATCGTGTCGACTTGTTCCTGTGAATAGGCGCGGAACGCAAGTTGGGCTTCCTTTGCCTTCGCAAGGAGCTCACGTACTTCTTGAACGGATTGCAGGTCTTTATCGATGGTCATGGCAATGTTCGCGCTGTTGATCGGTCGGCCAGTGGCTCGCGGGCGAGCGACGGTATAGTGTCGAATTTTCTTAAGAAATTCCAGCAGGGGTCAGAAAAGCGTTTCCTGGCCGGAGGATCCGGGTTGAATCCCGAAATGTTCGTACGCGGTCTTCGTGGCCTCTCTCCCACGGGGCGTGCGCTTGATGAATCCCTCCTGGATGAGGAATGGCTCATAGACTTCCTCGATCGTCCCCGGCTCTTCTCCCACGGCAACCGCAAGGGATCCGACGCCGACCGGTCCGCCGCCGTATTTCTCGATAATGGTTCGGAGGATTCTTTTGTCCATTTCATCGAGCCCCAGGTTGTCGACCTCCAGGGCTCTCAGGGAATGCTCCGAAACTTCCTTCGTGATCACCTGACGGAACTCGGCAAGAGAGAGGTCGGCCTCGGCAAAGTCCCGGCAACGCCTCAACAGGCGGTTCGCGATACGGGGAGTCCCGCGGGATCTCCGCGCGATGACGTCGATGCCCTCCCGCGTCGTGTCGATCTTGAGGATGCCGGCCGACCTTGAGATGACGCGGGCAAGCTGGTCCGGTGAATAGTAGTCCAGCCTATTGGTGACGCCAAACCGTGCCCTCAGCGGGGAGGTGAGAAGTCCTGCCCGCGTCGTGGCTCCCACGAGCGTAAATTTTGGCAGGGTGAGTTGAATACTTCGTGCGCTCGGACCGCTGTCGATGACGATGTCGAGCCGGAACTCTTCCATCGCGGAGTAAAGATATTCCTCCACGACCGGGTTCAGCCGGTGGATCTCGTCGATGAAGAGGACATCCCCCGCTCCGAGGTTTGTCAGGACGCCTGCCAGGTCGGCCGGCTTATTGAGCACAGGTCCGGACGTGACCGTAATCCGAGCCCCCATTTCGTGCGCGATGATGAATGCGAGGGTCGTCTTGCCGAGACCGGGAGGACCGGTGAGGAGCACATGATCGAGCGGTTCGCTCCGGTTCTTCGCCGCCTTGATAAAGATCCTGAGATTGTCGACGATCTTCTGCTGACCGACGAACTCGTCAAAGAGGCCGGGACGCAAAGCCTGGTCGGTTTCCGAGTCGTTGTCCAGCCGCTCCGGCGACGTATAGTCGGAGCCGCGTTTCGAGGTTTTCATCAAACAAGAATCTATGAAGAATTAGACCGAACCTCAACGGGGAGGCGGAGCTCTCCGGGCAGTTGCGGACGGCGTTTCAGTTTCTCGAATTCCGGTCGGCTTTTTCAAGAAGCTTCCACATACCGGCGATGAGGCCGTCAAGGTTCTCGCCGGAGACCGAAGAGATGAAGAAGACGGGGACTCCCCGGCGGAACTTGAGAGACCCGAGCTTCTTCCTGAGAGGGGCATCAGCAATATCGAGCTTCGTGACGACGACCAGTGAAGGTTTTTTGGGGAGCGAGTGGTTGAACGATTCGAGCTCGTTCCTGAGCGTCAGGAACTCTCTCTTCGGATCATCGCTTGAGCATTCGATGAGGTAAGCGAGGATCTTTGTCCGCTCGATATGCCGGAGAAACTGTGTTCCGAGTCCTTTCCCCTCGTGGGCTCCCTCGATGAGCCCTGGGATGTCGGCGACGACGAAACTCTTTCCCTCCTGGAAATAGACCATCCCGAGGTTCGGGACAAGGGTCGTGAAAGGGTAGTCGGCGATCTTCGGTTTTGCCGCCGAGATCTTCGAGATGAGAGTCGATTTGCCCGCGTTCGGAAAACCCACCAGCCCCACGTCCGCGAGGAGCTTCAACTCGAGCTCGGCATTCAGCTCTTTTCCCTCCTCACCCGGAGTGCAGATTCTTGGCGCCTGGTTCGTCGACGTCGCGAATTCGGAATTTCCCTTTCCCCCGCGTCCTCCGCGGGCAAGCACAATCTGTGTCCCGTGCTCCACGAGGTCCCCGATGAGATCTCCCGTCTGCGCGTTCCTGATGATCGTCCCGCACGGGACCTTGATGAGCGTGTCCTGTCCCGAACGCCCTTCGCGATTCGATCCTTCGCCGTGCTCGCCGTTCTGGGCGATGTACCGTTTCTTGTACCGAAAATCGAGAAGGGTGGTGAGTTGTTTTTCCGCCCGGATGACGACGTCGCCTCCCTTGCCGCCGTTCCCTCCGTCCGGGCCTCCTTTCGGGACGAACTTTTCGCGTCTCCAATGGATGATGCCGTTGCCACCGCTTCCGGATCGGACATATATTTTTGCTGAATCAACGAACATTCTGCGGTCTTTCTACGGACTGGTGAGTGACAGGAGGGGTGCTGAGGGACACCCCGGATCGGGAACGCCGACGGCTGATGACAGGCCGGCTGTGACGGAGTTCAGAGCCTGACGTTTTTTTCAGTGAACCGACTCTGAAGCCGGTTGGTGAAGAGGATCGCCTCCTTCGTGAACGGCTCGACGTCGTTCATGACAAAGTAGTGGTCGATCGCATGGGCAGCTTCGTCCCACGTCCCGGCTTCAAGCACTTCCTCCATCGCGGCGCGGAACGCCGCTTCATCGTGTCGAAACAGGTGCTTGATGATGGACCGCTCTTCCTCGAGCGAAAAAGCGGGGGGAAGCGGTTTCGGCACTTCGTGCCTTTTCTCTTCTTCCATCGCTCCGGACCCTTCGCGTCCCTCCAATCCCGGCAGGCCGGCAGAGGTCTCATCCGCGGCGGGAAGAGGCTCCGAATCCTCGTTGACGAGTCTCGCATGGTCGTCCCCCGTCCGAACCTGTTCGATGAGGTTGATGAGACGGTGGAAGCCTATCTCTTTGTTGCCGACGACGTCGCGCTCTCTTGTGAGACGCTCACAGAGAGGAGCCATCTTTTTGTCGTCGAAGAAATAGATGAGAG
This sequence comes from Bacteroidota bacterium, assembly GCA_035505655.1. Lineage (GTDB taxonomy): Bacteria > Bacteroidota > Ignavibacteria > UBA10030 > UBA8401 > JAGVPT01. Next base: position 66,021 of record DATJQP010000065.1, on the reverse strand, counting down.
CCCGCGTCGGAACCGTTCTCGGCGTAGCGCTGAGCTCGTGGGACCGGGCGTAGCCGACGAATTCGTAGAGGGGCATGGTCATCTGAGCGAGCTCGAGGCTCGAATGTTCGCGCGTAATTTCTGCATCGATCCGTGCGATGAGGTTTCTTCCCTCCTCAAGCGTCAGCTCGGTAATGTTCCTCTGACCGAGGTACTTCCTCATAATGTCGGGGAAATAACCGTAGTCCCTGAAGTACCTGAGTTTTCTCAGAATGAGTGAGGCCGGTGCTCTCCCCGTTTCTTCGAAGAGAAAGCTGTTGAGGGTCCACTGCGGCCGGCAAAGATAGTTGAGCATGAAGTGGACGCACTTGTCGAGCGTGGCGTCGAAGTCCTCTTTCGTGAAGATGAAATTGTGGACGAGAAGGGTCGCAATCTGCTCCCTGAGCATGAGGACCTCGGGAAGATCGTGCGCGAACCGCGATGAAGGAGGGGCGCCTTTCTGCTCGGCGTCGAGCAGCGACTCGACCTCCGATCGGAAGAACACCTTGACGTTTCCCGGGATGCTTGATTCGAACACCTCCCTGAGGCCGATCGATTTTCGGTCCCCGATCGTCGCCTGCCGCACTGCCGTCATCAGTTGTTCGGTCTCTTTTTCAAACATGGCTGTACTCGTCTCTCTTAGTTGTTGTCCTTCTTCACGAGACTTTTCACCCTGTTGATTTCCTTCTGTGCCGCGGTCTTGAACGCCGGATCGATGCCGGGTTTGTCGATGATCTGCTGGTACATGTTGAGTGCCTGATCGAACTTTCCCATCTTCTCGTACGACTGCGCCGACATGTAGTACGAGTTCGGCGTCCAGTCGATCTTCGTCTTCTTGGAGATGAGGTACGGGACCTTCAGGAACTCAAGGATCGCCTGCTGATAATCCCCCTTGTCGAAGTACGATTCGCCCAGGTAGTACCGGATCTCCGATTCAAAGTCTTTGTTCGTGGTTTCCAGGAGCCCTTCAAGCTGGACGATCGCCTGATCGTAATAGCCAAGCTTCTGATAGAGAATGCCGAGATCGACCTTTTTGTCGAGGATCGACTCGTCGTTCGGATACTTCTCAATAAAGGTCCGCGTCAGCTCGAGTGCACCGTCGTAGAGCGCCAGCTCCTTGTATGCCTCGATAAGGTTGCTCATGGCGAACGGGAGAACTTCGGGAGACAGGTCCGGTTTGTCGACGATAAGCCGGTAATATTTCACGGCGTCGTCGTATTTCTCCTTGTAGAAGTAGATATTCCCCTCCGCGAGGTAGACTTTGGGGAGGACGTCGGAACGCGGGGAAGACTTCAGGATGCGGTCATATTGAACCAATGCGCTGTCGGGGAGTTCTTTGGCTTCGAGGACTTTTCCGACCCAGAAGGATGCGAGGGGGAAGATCTCTGTCGAATCGAACTTCATCTGGATCAGCCGGAATGCCGCAAGCGCCCGGTCGAGCTCTTCCGCGCGGTAGAGGGACATTGCCTTTTCAAATTCAAACTCGGCGGCGGCATTTTTGTCGCCGGGATACGTTTTCGCAAATTCTCCGATTCGCTTTTCGGCCTCCGAATTTTTGTCCGAACGAAGGAGAGCCGTGATGATCTTCACCCGGGCGTCGTGGGCCGATGCGGAGTCCACATTGCTGAGCTCCACGAGCGCGCCGTACTCCGCGATGGCCCGCTCATAGTCGCCGGAGGCGAAACACAGTGATGCCAGCGCAGCACTGTTTGCCACCCCTCTGGTCGCCGAGACCGATTTTTCCAGGTAGCGTACCGCTACGTCGTCCCTTCCCCTCGATTGTTCGTATGCCGCGAGCCGCGCATAGGCCACCGAAGCGTCAGCCGAACGGGCGTCCAGCGTAACGTATTGTTTGTAAGCGGCTTCCGCATCGGCCGTGTCCTGTGCCGCATCGTACGTCTGCGCAAGGAGAAGGATCGTGCCGGGCTTCGGACCCGCGGATTCTCTGAGGGGGGAAGATGCCTCGCGGATCAATTGCCGGCAGAGATCCACCGCCCGCGGATACTGGGCGGTGTTCCGGTAACACTGAGCCAGCGGTTCGAGACAGTCCGCCGCGCGTGGGGAGTAGGGATATTTGCTCCGGAGCTGTTCAAAGGATGTCGCGGCGAGGAGCGGTTTGTTCCCCCGCGCAGAAACGATGCCGATTTCATAGAGCACCTCGGCACAGTAGAACCCGCGGGGGTATTCTCTCAGATACTCGCTCAGGACCACCGCCGCCGTGTCGTCCCGTCCAAGCGAAGCGAGTTGAAGACCCAGATCTGCGGACGCCTCCTCTGCCTCGGGACGAAGGGGAAATTCCGACACAATCCGCTTGTACGTTTCGATCGATTCCCCCAAAAGACCCTTATCCTTCTGTGCCTTACCGAGCGCAAGGAGAACCTGGGGAGTGAAAGTCGATCCCGGCCTCTCCGCCAGCTCATCCCTCGCAATTTGGATCCGCGCAGACGCGGTCGCGCCTTCGCTCTTGAGACGAAGGAGCGTATACGCCGCCTCGTCGCTGTTCTTCCCGAGGGGGAACCGCTTGAGGAAGGTGGTGAGTGCGTCGATCGCAGGACGTGTCGCGGAGCTATCGAGCGAACACTCGCGAGTCAACGCAAGCGTCCGGCCGAACTCAGCCCGTTCTTCCAGGGAGGTGTCCTTGCTCACGGATTCGGCCTTCTGATATTGAAGCGCAGCCTCGGGGAAGTCCTGGAGCACATTGAGGTAGATGTCCCCGAGCCGCACCGCGAGCTCGGCCCGGTTTTTTTCGAGGATGAGATCCCCGATGAGAAGCGCAAGCTGCTTCACCGTCTCTTCTTTGTCCGACGACTGGTACTTCTCCAGAAACTCCTTCCGTTCTTCGGCTTCGGGAGCCATGGGGCTTGAAGGGTAATTCCGGAGGACTTTTGCGTAGGCCTTCACAGCGTCGCTGTTCTCGTGGAGCGACTCGTACGTCGTTGCGAGCGCAAAAGCGGCGTCGTCCGCCCGCCCGTCCTGCGGATGCCGGGAGAGGAACTCTTCGTAGAGTTCCGTCGCCTTCTGAGGTTCGTTGAGTTTCGTTCCTTCGAGTTCGGCGATTCTATAGAGAATCTCCGGCGACTCGGGGTCGGAGGGAAAAAGATCGAGACACTCCTGGTAGTACTGCAGGGCCGCGGCGGGGTTCTTGAGGTCGGAGGCAATGACCGCGGTGCGAAGGATTGCCGTCCGCTTGTCCGGTCCGGACGGAAGATGATCCGCCGCCGTCGTGTAAGCGAGAAACGATCGCTTATACTCCCTGGTCATGTCGTAGGCCCGACCCGCTCCGAAGAGGGCGGAGACGACGAGCGACGAATCGACCGGATACTCGAGCGAACGTTCAAACGCCGCCGCAGATTTCTTGAACTCTCCCTGGCTGAAGCTGTTCTTGCCGAGCTCGAGGAGGGATTCCTGCACGAGTGAACGCGGGATCCTGGTCGAATCCGCACAGAGCTTCTGAAGCAAATCGGTCCCTTCTGATTGCTTCCCCACGGAGAAATAGAACCGGGAGAGAAGAAGCCTTGCGCGTCCCACGGTCGCCGGCGACACTTTGGACTTTTTCTCGTCGACAATGGATTTGTACAAGCGCTCGGCTTCGTCCGGGTTTCCCGAAGACTCCGCGATCGAAGCCAGCTGCAACGTTGCCGTTGCGGTCACATCAGGGTCGCCGCCGCTCTCGGTGACTGTCTGAAGCTCCTTCTGTGCCGCGATTGTGTTGTTCTCTTTGAGATAGATCGAGCCGAGCTGTGCGTGCGCCGCGGTGACATTCTCATCCGTCGGATAATCGCTGATCAGCGACTTCAAACAACGCTTTGCATCATCGGCGTCGCCGGATCGTAAGAAGAGATCCCCCGCCGTGAGAAGAGCTTTTGGGGCGAGAGGGCTTTTTGACTGGAAGACCTTGATCCGCTCAAAGGCAGAAGCGGCATCCGCGAGTTTTCCGGTGGCGCGGTAGATCTCTCCGATATTCCACCACGCCTCTGCGGCCTTGGGATGCTCGGGGTACGTGATCGCAAAATTCTGAAAGGCGACGCGCGCATCATCGTCCTTCTTCAGAGCACGTTCAGCAAGCGCTACATAGTACTTCGCGTCTACGCTTTGCGGGCTTGAAGGGTAGGTCGAGATAAATTGCTTGAATTGCTCGAGGGAAAGATCGTAGAGCTTGTCGGAGAAGAGGTTGACCGCGAGCTTAAAATCGGCGTTTTCCTTGGTGTTTTGAGCTGCGCACTCTGTAAGGACGGCGAAAAAAAGAACGATCGAAAGGAGTCCGATGCGCATCTAGCCCTGCAGTCATGTTGAGAAATCACTTCAAGGGATGGATTAAGATAAGTCTAAATTTGATAGCAATCAATTTAGGAGGTGCGTTGGGGAGTTCTGGGGTCTTGGGGTTGTTGGTTCGCAGTCGATGGTCCAAGGTTCAAAGTCCAAGATCCAAAGTCCACGGACGGAACCTTTGAGTTCTTATTTCGTTGTCCTGGGTTCATACTTCGCGGTCGGCCGTTCACGGTTCGTGGCGAGCAGACCGTGGTCCGAGATGTAAGGCAGAAGGTTCGGTTGGATGCCAGATTAGCCGAAGATATTGCGTACCAAAAATCCGCGTCGTGCGCGCGAATTTTGCGGAGGGCTTCAGCTCGTCACTAGCTGGCGTCCAGGATCTCGCTCCACCGGCGCGCTCTCACGGAATGCCCGAAAACCCAACGTTTATGAATTTTCGGATGAAACAGCGTTCCGTGTGATCCTGACGGCCGAAGAAGGGGAACAAAAAAGCCCTCCCGGTTTATGTCCGGGAAGGCTTCGATCTTGGAAGGATATCCGACAATTCCTTGCCGGGCTACCTGAGGACCTTGCTTCAGTTCATCTTCATGTCGTCCATTTTCATCCCCTCGTCTTTCTTGCTGGCGCCTCCTTTGAGTTCCTTCAAAGAAACGACTTTGAAAATATCGCCGTCATGGGTGCCTGTGACCTCAACATAGAGGTCGTTAGTCTTGCTCGTTTTCTTCAGCCACGCTTCGGCTTTCTTGTCCCCGGCGTCGTCGAACTTGTACCATTTGCCATCGCACATCAATCCAAATCCGCTCTCCTGGCAACTCTCCTCGAGCGCACAACTTTTCGTGTGCTTTGCCGCCTTCGCCATCGCCTCGTCGTGGGACTTTTTCGCCATTCCAGTAGCGCACATCTTGTCGACCAGATATCCCTTCATGGTGTGCACCTTGGGCTTCGCGGCGGTTTCCTGAGCCTGGACATTGAAAAATCCTGCGATCAGGAAAGCGAAGAGAGCAAACAATGCAGACATTTTCATTTGGCTCTTCCTTCAATCAATAGTGATGCGGTTAGTAAATCGTGGATTATTGTAGTGCTCTGTGTATGCAACAACCGCGTAGAACGCGTACGTTCCAGAAAGCCCCGACATTTGCCCTTTTTTATTGGGTGAAGACCTTCAAAAACGAGCTGAATTGAAGGGTTTCAGACCCTCTGCTGTGACACCAAGAAAATCTCAAAAAACCTCAAATTTTGCTTGGTTTTTAATAACCTGATTTCATATATTTCGGCCAGAGAATTAGGATCGAAGTTTCGCGGCTTTAACCGCCCCACTTACCAATCAACATAATCAATAAACATTTAACTTTTTTGAGGAGCGCACAATGGCAAAGGCCATGACAAAATCCCAGATCGCCGATCACTTCGCGAAGAAGTTTGGCTTGAAAAAGAAGCAAGCCACGGCTTTCTTCGAAGAATTGGCGAGACTTGCGTATGCAGAGGCCAAGAACCAGTTTACAATTCCGGGCGTAGGCAAGCTGGTTTTGGTCGACCGCAAGGCGCGCCAGGGCCGGAACCCGGCGACGGGCGAGATCATTCAAATCCCGGCGAAAAAGGTTGTAAAATTCCGCGTTGCCAAAGCGGCGAAGGACGCGATCCTCTCGCAAAACTGAGTCACCTCAGTTTCAACTGAATCCATGCGGTTCTAAGCGGGCCAAACACTCAGCCCGCCGCTGACCGCATGGATTTTTTGTTGATGGGTGGATTCCCGCAAACCGGCGCCAGGATACGATCCTGATTGCCCATAAATCGAGCATTTGCGGCGTCATCATTCGAAGGCTCTTCCAGGGGATTGTGCAGAAGTGAACTGAAGGATTGCACTCATCCTGCGACCCTGCTCCCTCGAAAAACATTCGGAGACTGATCGAACCATTGAGGCTCTTTCAGCAAATTCGAACGCACGCCCGATTCTATTGCCATCGTTATTCCTCCCGAGGTATTCAAGGGCTCCAAATTGCAGATTACGCGAAGAAACTGAAGTAGGATCATCGACGGATCAAAGTCTCACGGCGATTGGACGCAATCACACAAGATGATTCACCCCGCGTATCCGGAGCGATTGGATGTTATGAATCTTTTCACTACTTTGAACGCTGAACACCCATTATTGTTCGGAATATGAAAATCGCCGCCGCTTTTTGCATCGTCGCCGTCGCCCTTGGGGGATGCGCGAAGGAGAAAGCATTGGTAACCGACTCGGGCATGAGGTACGAAGTTCTCAGGGAAGGGACGGGGGCCTCGCCCAAAAAGGGGGATTCTGTGACGGTGAATTACATTGGTTGGCTTGAGGATAGCACGAAATTTGACAGCTCGGTCGACCGGGATCAACCGTTTACTTTCAAGCTTGGTGCGGGAGAGGTTATCCAGGGATGGGACGACGGAGTTGCCACGATGAAAGTTGGCGGGATCTCCAAATTCTACGTCCCTCCCGAGCTTGGCTACGGGAGCAGGGGAATCGGCGGAATCATTCCACCGAATGCAACGCTTATCTTTCAGGTTGAGCTTCTTTCCATCAAGTAGGATTTTCCCCGCGCCATGCCCAAACCGTATCTCATGATTCATATCCGTCCCGGCAAGTGCGATTACTGCGGTTGCTGCGTTGGCGTATGCCCGGAAGATGCCATTGAGCTTCAGGAGTCGAAGATCGCCATCATCGAGGAGCGGTGCACAAATTGCCGGAAGTGCGTTTGGGCCTGCCCATGGGAAGTGATTGAGTTTCATCGCGAGGGAGTCACAAACCTTCCGAGGGAAATCTCGGCTCTGGACAATATGCAGTTTGCCTCTTCGGTGAAATGAGACAGGACTACGACATCGTCGTTGTCGGTGCCGGCCCGGCCGGCTCAACCGCCGCACGGTACGCCGCCGCCGGAGGCGCCTCTGTCCTGATGCTCGAGAAGGACAGGGATGTAGGATACCCCGTGCGTTGCGGGGAAGCGGTGAGCCATGAGGGTGTCGTTCAGTTTATCCAGCCCGACCCCAAATGGATCGCCTCGACCGTGACAAAGTTTCGGCTGATTGCCCCGAATGGAAAGAGTGTCGTCCCCAGGCTCGACGGGGTTGGCTACGTCCTCGAGCGACGCATTTTCGATTACGAACTCGCGAAGCTCGCCGCGAACGAAGGGGCGGAAGTGGTGACGAAGGCGTACGTCTACGACCTCCTAAAGGATGACAAAGGCGCTGCGGTCGGCGTCCGGGCTCTGGTGAAGGATGAAAAGGTCGACATCCGGTGTAGGGTTGTTATCGCGGCCGATGGCGTGGAATCGAGAGTGGGGAAGTGGGCGGGGATCGACACGACGTGTCATATCCGCGACATGGAAAGCTGCGCACAGATGACGATCTCCGGGATCGACCTGGAAAATGATGTTCTCGATTTCTATTTCGGGGACGATGTCTCTCCCGGAGGGTACCTCTGGGTCTTTCCGAAGGGGAAGAATACTGCGAACGTGGGGCTTGGTCTGAGCGTAGAGGAGGCGAAGAAAAAACCCGCGATCCGGTTCCTGCAGGAATTCATCGAGAAGAAATTCCCCCGTGCGGCGATTCTCACGCATATCGCCGGAGGAGTTCCGTGCGCCAAGACGTGTGCGAAGATTGTTGAGAACAATGTCCTCCTGGTTGGGGATGCCGCTCATCAGGTGAATCCGGTCTCGGGAGGAGGGATCGTCAGCGGCATGATCGGCGGGATGATGGGGGGAGAAATTGCCGCGGAGGCAATCGCCTCGAAGGATCTTTCTCATCTGACCGAGTACGAAAAGCGGTGGCACAAACGGCTTGGGTGGCGCCATGATGTCTTCTATAATATCAAGGAAGCGATTGCCGGCTTCTCGGACGAGACCCTGAATTCCATCTGCGACAGTGCACTCAAGCTCCCGGAGGAGAAACGGACGCTCGGAGGCATTTTCCGCGTGGCGCTCTGGAACAGACCGTCGATGCTCCTCGAGGTGGCAAGAGTTTTTGTTTCATGATCTGGCTCCGGATCAACCGGTGTCGCTGGGAGCTGTACGATGCACGACGTCAAACCTGGAACCGAGAGGAACATCGGGCATCTGCTTCCCGTCCTGCTCTTTTTTCTCTTTCTTTTTCCCGCCGCGTCGCCTCATAAGAATTCCCCCAACGAGCTTGTCGACGTCCGTGACGTCGATTCGACCATCGTCCTCGACCTCCGGTATGCGACGGCGAACAACTTCACCCACCATGTCCTGTATCCTGTCGCACGGTGCATGCTTCGCCGCATTGTCGCAGAGAGCCTCAGCGCGGCTCAGCGCGAGCTGAGGCCCCTCGGTCTTGGCCTCAAAATCTTCGATGCGTACCGTCCCCTCTCAGTCCAGAAAAAGCTCTGGGCCGCAGTTCCCGACGATCGGTACGTCGCGAACCCATCGAAAGGCTCCCGGCACAATCGTGGTGCGGCGGTGGATCTCACGCTGGTTGACTCGCATGGTCATGAGCTTTCCATGCCGACTCCGTTCGATGATTTCACCGTGCGGGCACACTGCGATTTCACCAATCTTCCGGAGGCCGAGCTGAAGAACCGGGCGCTCCTCGAACGTGTCATGACGAATCACGGGTTCCTCACCATGCGCACCGAATGGTGGCACTTCGATTTCCAACACTGGGGGAGGTACGGCATTCTGGACATGCCTCTCCGTTAAAGACTCCGCCGCCTGATATCCATCCTCCGTTCATTCCAGCCGCCGTTTACCTTGCGACTGAGTCGCCGTTGGCGTATATTACGTTTGAATATCGTTGCGAGAGGCAGACCCCGCTCCCCACGTCGGCATCCTTTTGAACCCGGAAGTGAAAAATATCCTTCTCGTCCGCACCGACAGGATCGGAGACGTCATCCTCTCATTGCCAATGCTCCCGCTTCTCAAACGGAAGTTCCCGGGAGCCTCGATCACCGTCCTCGTAAGAGAATACACACGCGAGCTCGTCGAACGCCATTCGTGCGTTGATGAAGTTCTTGTCTACGAAAACGAAGGGAGCATCGCGTCGCTCTGGTCAATGCTTTTGAGCATCCGCGAGAAGAAGTTCGACGTCGCGATCATACCGTATCCCCGATTTCGCCCCACCCTGATTCTTTTCCTCGCCGGCATACGGGTCCGCGTGGGCTCGGGGTATCGCTGGTATTCGTTTCTGTATAACAAAAGAATCTACGAGCACCGAAAAGACGCCCGGCGACACGAAGTCGAGTATAATCTCAATCTTCTCTCTGCGCTCAGCATCGACCCGGCCTCGTCCCCTGAATTTGAGTTTCGCACAGAGCCTTCGTCGGAAAGGGCTGTCGATTCGATTTTGGCGGGAAAGGGGCTCGGGAAGGGGGAAAAATTCGCGGTCCTGCATCCGGGGAGCGGCGGATCCGCGCGCGACTGGCCCGCCGTGAACTTCACCGAGCTCGGGAACCGGATCTCGGAAGAGTTGGGTTTGAAGATCGTCGTCACAGGAGGGAAGGAAGAGTCGGCGCTTGTGAGCATGACGGCCGGAGGACTCGGATCTCCCGCAGTGACCTTCGCGGGAGATCTATCGCTCGGCGAGCTTGCCGCGCTTCTGCGCCGGGCGGTCGTTTTCATCTCCAATTCGACAGGTCCGATGCACATTGCCGCCGTCGTCGGAACACCGGTGGTGGCTTTCTTTCCACCCATCATACAGTGCAGCCCCGTCCGGTGGGGACCGTACAGCGAAAAAAAACGGATATTCGTGGCGGACAACGGGGCGTGCCCCCTTTGTAAAGGATCAGATTGCCGATCCAACGTTTGCATGGACCAGATCGAAGTCGGGAAGGTCTACGATGCTGTCAAAGAACTCATCAATGAATAGACAAACGAAAGCGATCGCCTCACGCCTTGTTCAGGCGCTCTTTGCCGTGGCGGCGTTCCTGACTCCGTCCATCCTCAGGTCAGACGGGCCCGTCGAAATGCCCGCACAGTCTGCGTTCGCCGTCGGTGAGAAGCTCGTCTTCGACGTCGGATACGGGTTCATCACCGCCGGAGAGGCAATCATGTCGATTCCCTCCTACGACACGGTCGCCGGGCATCAATGCTATTTTGTTTCCTTCCAGGTAAATTCCACGCCGACCTTTTCCTGGTTCTATGAAGTGCGCGACCGTTACCAGACTCATCTCGACGTTGACAGCATTTACCCCTGGCACTTCGAACAGCATATCAAGGAGGGGCATTACCGGAGGGACTTCACGGCGGATTTCGATCAAACCAACCACATCGTCAGAACCTCGGAAAAAACGTACGCCATCCCGCCGGCCGTGCACGACATCATGTCCGCCTTCTACTATGCGAGGACGCTTGATTTCTCGCAGAGGAAGGTGGGCGACAGGATCCATCTTCACAATTTCTACAAGGACTCGACGTACGAGCTCGATGTGAAGTTTCTCGGCCGGCAGACCATCAAGGTGGAGGCCGGGACCTTCAACTGTCTCCTCATCGAGCCGCTGGCGAAAGAAGGGGGACTTTTCAAGAGCGAAGGACGCGTGCTCATCTGGTTGTCGGACGACGACCGAAAGATTCCGGTGAAGGTGAGCACGAAGGTCCTCATCGGGTCGATCAACGCGGAGCTGCGCGAATACTCCGGCATCAACGGAGAGCTGAAAGCGAGGACAAAATAAATGTCACGATATACTCAGGCAGACCTCTCGAAGATCAGGACGATCTCCATCAAGACCCGGAAAAGCAAGGTGACCCCGAAGGATTTCGCCACCCCGTTCGACCCCTCAAAAGGGACCTTCGGGGAATTCATCGCATCGATGCCCCGCATCCTTGCGGCGGCTCAGCTCAGAGAGTTCGCCGACGAGATAGTCCGGGCGGCGCGGAGAAAGAAGCCGGTCATCGTCATGATGGGGGCGCATGTGGTGAAGGTCGGGCTCGCTCCCGTTCTCATCGACCTTGCACGGAGGAAAATTGTGACGGCCGTTGCGATGAACGGCGCGGCGTCCATCCATGATGTGGAGACGGCTCTGTGGGGAAAGACCTCGGAGGATGTCGCGGAGAACATCCTCGACGGACGATTCGGGATGTCGAGGGAGACGGGAGAGTTCATCAATTCCTCGCTTACGATCGGCCACACGATGACCGACCTCGGCTACGGCGAGACGCTCGGGCGCGCGCTCGTCGAAGCCCCTGCCAGGAACAAGGGCGTGAGTATCCTGGCCTCGTGTTACGAGCTCGGAGTACCGGTCACCGTTCACGCGGCGATCGGAACCGACATCGTCCACCAGCAGCCGACGATGGATGGTGCGGCGACGGGAGAGCTGAGCTTTCGGGACTTTAAAATTTTCGCCAACGTTGTTGGAGGACTTGTGAACGGAGGAGTTGTCCTCAATATCGGGTCGGCGGTCATTATGCCCGAGGTCTTCCTCAAGGCACTCACCGTGGCGCGAAACCTCGGAGACAAAGCACGCGGCTTCACGACGGCAAACTTCGACATGCTACGCCATTACCGTCCGGCGATGAACGTCGTCCAGCGCCCCACGCAGAAGTACGGCAGGGGATACGATTTCTCGGGCCATCACGAAATCATGATCCCTCTTCTTGCAGCTCTTGTGAAACAACGGCTGAGGGGACGTGGCTGAGTTCACAGAGATACCGACACCCGCTCTCCCGCTCCCGGAGGAGAACGCCGTCCGGATCCGACCGGTTCTCTTCGCGGCGCTCTCCCTGATCATCATCTTCTTTTTGTATCAGGTTGTCGGGGGAGGGCTCACGCTCCTCATCTTCGGCTCGTCGATCACCGCCGGTAACGTCCAATGGATGAGGGCCGCGACGATGATCGCGCAGATCCTCTTTCTTCTTGTGCCGACGCTTTTCCTCATCCGCTACCAGCATGGTTCGTTCCGTCGCGCCTTCTCATGGCGCTTCCCAAAAGCTTCGGAGGTCATCCTCGCGATCGTGGCCGTATTTTCGCTTCAACAGGTCATGGAGGGGTACCTTTTTTTCCAGGATATGATACCTCTTCCCGAATCGATTCGTCCCTTCGTCGAGATGATGAAGCGGCTCATTGAAGAGACGTACCAGCAGCTGGTCGAAGCGCACTCTCCTGGAGAATTGATGTTTGTCCTCCTTGTCGTCTCCCTGACCCCGGCGGTCTGCGAGGAGCTTCTTTTCCGCGGGCTTATCCAGAAGAATCTGGTCCTGGGGACCGGCAAGACTGCAGGATACGTGGCGACGGGGATCATCTTCGGTCTCTACCATGTCAACCCGTTCCTTGTCGTGCCCCTCGTTTCCCTTGGGATTCTCTTCAGCTTTTTTATGTCCAGATCCGGCACTATTCTGGTCCCGATCGCCGCCCATTTCACGAACAATGTCGTCTCGACCTTCGGTGTTTACTTCGGCGGACGGCCGGAGAGTTCTGAGGCGCTGAAAATGTTCAATTCTCTCTCCGACTACTCTGCGCAGTTCGTTCTCTCGTCGACGCTCGGGTTCGGCCTCATCTTCGCCGTCTCTCTCTACTTCTACCATCAGGTGACATCGAGGCAGAGAGTTGAACCTGAAGGAGGTGTTGGATGAAGTGCCGGGCTTGTGGCGCGGAGTCGCCGGTCGGAGTTTTCTTCTGCTCCTGCTGCGGGAGACCTCTCGCCGAGGGAGAGCCGATCGAGTGCGAGAACCATGTCGGAGTACGGGCCGCGGGAGTCTGCGTCCTGTGCGGGAAGCCGGTCTGCGGCGATTGCGCTTCCTCGGAAGGAGGGAGGACCTTCTGCGAAGACGTTTCCCACCGTCGTCTCACGAAGACCCATTCCCTCCTCGGCCGTGCGTCGAGTGAAGGTGAGGCGGAACTCATCGCAAAGAACCTCCAGGCCGCAGGAATCTCCGTCGTGGTCTTTCCCGGCAGGTCCTTCTTTTATCTCTCCCGCCTGACAGGCGAGGAGCGAACGGCGATCTACACCGCGAAAGAGGAAATTCCCGACGCGGTGCGGATCATCGGGAACGACGATCTTACCGAGTTCATCACATTTGAGCACCCGGCGCCATGACTTCTTCTCTTTCGAACCTTGCATCGCGCGTTCTTATCGCGATCGTCGCCATTCCTGCAATCCTCTATGTCACGTATGTGGGGGGTGTCTTCTTTTTCCTCTTTGTGACCATAATCGCACTGCTCGCGCTCGGCGAATTCTACGGTCTTGCGGCGCTCAAAGGTGCTTCTCCTCAGCGGATCACCGGGTTCGCGGGGACGGTTGCCCTCAATATCGCGTTCTTCCATGAGAGGATCGCTGCCGTCATCCTTCCGCTCTTCTTCGAGCACGGAGTTGCACTCTCGGTTCTCACCAAGCTTCAGCTTTTTCTCACCCTTTTTCTCCTCTTCATCGTCCTCATTCTCCTCGTCGAGCTCTTCCGGAACGCCGGCTCGGTCTTCCTCAATGCCGGGTTCACCATTCTCGGGCTCGTTTATGTCGGACTTTTTCTGGCGACCCTTGTCGGTCTCCGTGAGCTCTTCGGGAACGAATTCCCCTACTGGCTCGTGCGGAAGCATCTCGAAACGCCAGCGGTTCTCCCGGATGCCTCTGTCCGCGAGATCACCTACCGTTGGGGCGGGCTTACCGTGATCGCGATCTTCGCGACAATCTGGATGTGCGACACGGCGGCGTACTTCGGCGGGCTCGCGATGGGACGGCACAAGCTCTTCGAACGCGTGAGTCCGAAGAAGACCTGGGAGGGGGCGGTCTGGGGGTTTGTCGCAGCAGTTCTGACGATGGGGGTGGCGCAGGGGTTTCTCCTCCCTTACCTCGAATTCCACCAGGCTCTTCTCATCGGAGTCATTGTGGGGACACTCGGCCAGACGGGCGACCTTGTCGAATCTCTTTTCAAACGCGATGCCGGAGTCAAAGACTCCTCATCCCTGATTCCCGGGCACGGCGGTGTTCTCGACCGGTTTGACAGTTTGATTTTTGTCGCCCCGATTTTGTATCTTTATATAGACTTTGTTGTGCTATCGTAGAAGACGATAGCCTCCCCGCCAAGAAGATGCCGACAAAAAAAATCAACGTCATAACGCTCGGCTGTGCCAAAAACCAGGTCGACTCCGAACTCCTTTTGAGTCAGTTGGAGGGGAACGATTTGGAACTCACCTCCGACATTTCCCAGGCCTCCGTTGCCGTCATCAACACCTGCGGTTTCATCGAGGAGGCAAAGAAGCAATCCGTCGAGACGATTCTCGAGACCATTCGGCTGAAGAACGAGGGGAAACTCGAGAAGGTGATTGTTATGGGGTGCCTCTCCGAGCGCTTCCACACCGATCTCGCGAAAGACATCCCCGAAGTAGATCGGTTCTTCGGCACGAACGACCTTCCCGCAATTGTCAATGAACTCGGCGGGAACTATAAGAAGATGTTGCTCGGTGAACGGTCTCTCCAGTCTCCCTCGTACTCGGCTTATCTTAAGATTTCGGAAGGATGCGACCATCCCTGCTCGTTCTGCGCCATCCCGCTCATGCGGGGAAATCACCGCTCCAGGCCGGTGGAACAGGTTATGGATGAGGTCGTCCGCCTCGGGGCGAAGGGGGTGAAGGAGCTTGTCGTCATCGGGCAGGACACGACCTTCTATGGGATGGACCTGTACGGGGAGCGCGCGCTTCCATCTCTCCTGAGGTCGCTCACATCGGTCTCCGGTTTCGAATGGATCCGGCTCATGTACGCCTATCCCTCGAAGTTTCCTCTCGGGCTCCTCGAAGTATTCGAAGAGCACCGTAATCTCTGCCGATATCTCGACATCCCCGTCCAGCACGCCTCCGACAACGTCCTGAAATCGATGCGCCGTGGGATCACGCGCCGGGCCACGGAAGAGCTCATCTCGTCGATCAGACGGGCGGTCCCGGACATCGCGCTCCGGACGACACTGATCGTCGGTTATCCGAACGAGACGGAAGAGGACTTCAGGGAGCTCCTCGATTTCGTCAAAGGAGCTCGATTCGACAGGCTGGGACTCTTCACCTACTCGCAGGAAGAGGGCACGACGGCATTTCCCCTCGGCGATCCGATCCCTCAGGATGAAAAAGAAGCGCGGCGGGCGGCGATCATGGACCTGCAGCAGGGAATCTCGCTCGAACAAAACGAGTCGAGGATCGGGAAGACGACCCGTGCGGTTGTCGAGAGGGAAGAGGATGGAAATTATGTCGGAAGGACCGAGTGGGATGCCCCGGAGATCGACAACGAGATTTTTATCGCGCCGCCGGCCGGACGTCAGCTTTCGATCGGGGAGTTCGTTACCGTTCGGATCAGCGATGCGGCGGAGTTTGATCTTTACGGCGACGTCCTGGCGGAATCGTGATGCCCCGACTCACACATCGGTGGACGGGGATCGGAATGAGAATACCGCTCTTCATGATGTTCCTGTGGATCCTGCTGCCGTCGAGCTTCCATGCGCAGGTCGAAAAGTCTCCTCCAAACCCCGAAGCCGGTATTCCCGCCTTCTACCTTGAAGCCCTGAGCTTCGAGTCGCACGACACCACTGCTTCCCGGATCGACATCTACCTGGAAATTCCGTACGAAGTCCTGAAATTCGTGACCGGAGACGCCGGCTTTTCGGCGAGCTACGAAGTGACCGTCGATGTCCTCAACGGTGAGGGGGGCGAGATCTTCGAGAAATCGTGGAACGAAGAGGTGCGCGTGAAGACCTTTGACGAGACGCAGAACCGGAAGGAACATGCCCTCACACAGCGCTCCATCTCGCTTGTGTCCGGAAGTTATTCGCTTCGGGTCCAGGTACGCGAAGTCGAGTCGGGGAAGACGTACTTCCGGATAAAGAAAATCATGGTCCCGGACTATGCGCACACCAACTTTTCGATGAGCGATATGATGCTCGTGAACAAGGCCACGAGCGAAACGGGGCACACCTCCATTTCCCCCAACGTCACGGGGAATCTCTACGACCTGCCTCACGGGTTCTACGTTTTCTTTGAGGTCTACAATAAGACGCGCGCCGAGTCAGTCCAGGTAACCTACAGCGTTCTCACGAGGAATGCGGCGTGTCTCTATTCGCAGACCGAACGCCGGAAGCTCGACGGCCCGACGACAGAGATCGTTTCCCACATCGACAGTGCACAGTTCTCGCTCGGCGCCTATGACCTCGAGGCGCAGGTTCAGTCGATTCCCAGGCCCCCGGACACCGCGGTCTTCGGCGCCCAACGCGACCACGGTTTCTTCACGAGGTGGATGAATGTCCCCATCACGATGGCCGACCTCGACCTCGCGATCCGCCAGGCGAAGTACATTGCGACGACCGACGAGTACGATGCCATGACGAGCGCAAAGACCTTCGAAGAGAAACAAAAACGCTTCATCGAATTCTGGCAGAAGCGGAACGCGAGCAAGGATTTTCAGCACAACGATTTCATGGAGCAGTACTACGGCAGGGTCCAGTACGCCAACGAGCATTTCGCCCACTACATCGAAGGATGGCGCACCGACATGGGGATGGTCTTCATCCTTCTCGGCCCCCCGAACAGTGTTGACCGCCATCCGTTCGACGAAGATGCCAAACCCTACGAAGTCTGGTCGTACTACGACTACAACGCCCGCGTGATTTTTGTCGATAACACCGGTTTCGGCGACTACCGCCTCGTCACTCCAATCTGGGATCTCGTCCGCCGAATTCACTAAGGCGTCCCGATTTCTACCATCGCTGCGATGTCCTTCATTTCATCCCGTCTTTCCCTCTTCGTCATCGGTACCGCCCTGATGTGCACGGCGCTGCTGGAAGCCCAGCCGCGGATTGCCTCTGTTACGGTGCATGGGAACAGCCACTTTTCGCAGCGGGAACTGCTTGAAAACCTTCCCGTCAGTGTTGGGCGGGAGTACTCGCTCGCCTCACTCCGCGCCGCGGATTCGGTCGTCATTGCGCGCTACCGTTCGGATGGCTTCTACTTCGCGCGCATTGAATCGACGGCGTGTCTGTTTTCCAACGACAGCCAGACAGTTGCGCTCGCTTACTACGTCCACGAGGGAGAGCAGGCAGTCCTGAGGCAATTGAACCTGCGGGGTGTCACCTCCTTTCCCCCCGATGAAGTGAGGGGGGAATTCGAGACCTCGACAGGGAGGCCACTTGTTCAGGCGGTCCTCGAAGCGGACTTTGACAACCTCCTGACGAGGTACGAGAACGCCGGCCGCCCTCTCGCCGCGGTTCACGTCGATTCCATCCGCCTGGACACGAAGGACAGCTCTGGGATCACTCTGGCGGCGACCGTAGTGGAGGGGCCGAAAGTTTATCTGAAGGAAATTACGGTCGAGGGAAATAGCTCGACGAAGCCGTACGTCATCGCCAGGGAGGCTTCCATCCATGGGGCGGAGGTCTATGACCAGGAGCGGGTTGAGCGCTACAGGCACAAACTCGAACGACTCGGGATCTTCTCGTCGGTTGGCGAACCGCGGCTTTATCTCTTTCATGATCCGTCCGGCTCGGACAGCGTCGGGGGCGGGTTGGTCGTACCTGTTCAGGAGGGCTCGACGAACAGTTTCGACGGCATCGTCGGATACGCTCCGGCAACCGGGAATGGACAGAGCGGGTATCTCACCGGCAATGTTCTTATTTCGATGCGAAATCTTTTCGGGACCGGAAGGAAGGCGATGGTCCAATGGCAGAGGGAGAATCCCACTACTCAACAGATCGAAGCTCACTACGAGGAACCATGGGTCGGAGGGTACCCGGTGAATCTCGGCGCGGGAATTTTTCAAAGGAAACAAGACTCGACGTACATCAAGACACAATACACCCTTCGTGCGGACCTGAGCCTCACCGATGAACTCTCGCTCGCGGGGACGCTCACCGACGAATCGGTGGATCCATCGGCCGATCTGAACTACTTCACCGTTTTCGAGAGCAGCCTTCTCTCGGTCGGAGGTGAGATTCACTACGACACGCGGGACAATGTCATGAGCCCGAGGTCCGGAGTCAATTACTCGACCACGTACTCCCGCGGCTCAAAAAGGATCTCCGGGCCGGCGCAATACCTCTCCCTCGCGACGGGGAGGAGTTTTCTCGTCGAGCAATTCACCGTCGACCTTGAAACGTATCTCCCCACGTTTGCCCGCCAGGTCCTTCTCGCGGGATTCCACGGCCGGAAGATCACCTCCAGCCAACTCGAGACAAGTGACCTCTTCCAGGTCGGGGGGATCAACAGCGTGCGTGGGTACAGGGAGAACCAGTTCTACGGCTCCCAGGTGGTCTGGTCGAATCTCGAATACCGTTTCCTCGTCGGGAGGTATTCGAGCCTGTTTGGGTTCGTCGATGGCGGATACTTCTCCCGCCCGCCCGACCTCTTGCACCAAATTGCTTCGCAGGAAAAATTGTTGTATGGTTATGGCATCGGGACAAATCTTGAAACCTCCCTCGGAATTTTTCGGGTCAGCTTCGCGTTGGGCGAGGGGGATAGTTTCAGCACGGCGAAGATCCACTTTGGGCTTGCCAATGCTTTTTGACGACTGACGTCGTACCCTTCGTACGGAGAACCTGACAACGAATTGACCTCCTCCACCGAACCAGATAGCGTGACAAGCCCAGCAATGAAGCACTACCTCATTCTTCTCCGGCCGTCAAATTTTCTCATCACCATGGCATCGGTCTTCGTCTCCGCTCTTCTTGCGGGAGCGGGCGCCGCTGACATTCTCCCGATGGCGCTTGCATCCATCGCTGCCGGTCTGATCGGAGGAGGAGGAATGGTCATCAACGACCTCTTCGACGTCGAGATCGATCGGATCAACAAGCCGTCGCGCCCTCTTCCGAGCGGAGCCGTCTCCCCGCGCTCTGCCGCTTCGTTCTACGCCGGGGTTACCTCTCTTGGCTTATTGTTGAATCTTTTTCTACATTCGGGGGCGCAGGTGATCGCTGCCGGAGCTGCGCTCCTCATCTTCTTTTATAGCTATCGTTTGAAAAGGACGCCGCTCCTCGGGAACCTCACCGTAGGGGCTCTCACAGGGCTGGCGTTTCTCTACGGCGGAACGGTCGTCGGGAGAATCGACAGGGCCATCATGCCGGCCATCTTCGCGTTCCTCATCAACGTCGGGAGGGAGATCGTCAAGGATATGGAAGATCTCGACGGTGATGCCCGGCAGGGGGCGAAGACGTTTCCCGTCGTCTTCGGCATGAAAAAGTCGGCGATGCTCGCATCGGCCTTTCTTTTCGCCGTCATCTGCTCGACCATCGTTCCGTTCCTGACGCATCAGTACGGCTTCGCCTACCTCACGATCGTGGCAGTGGGAGTCGATCTTGTCCTTGCGGGGGTCATTGCTTCGCTCTGGCGGGAGATGACGCCGGGCAATCTCGGCCTGCTAAGCGCGGTCCTCAAATACGACATGATCATCGGACTTGCGGCGATCTATGCTGGATGACGCTCCACATGCCGTGCGCGCCGGAGTGTTGACGGATCTCCATCTCTATGAGCGGAGATACTGGGACACTGGAATTGTACGTGTTGCGGGGGTGGATGAGGCCGGCAGAGGGCCGCTCGCCGGACCTGTCGTCGCCGCGGCGGTCATCATGGCCCCGGGCCTGCGGATCCCCTTCGTGAAGGACTCAAAGCAGATTTCCGAGAAGAGGAGGGAGGCAGCGTGCCGCTCGATCATCGAACAGGCGGTGGCTGTCGGAGTCGGCATCGTGGAACACGACGTCATCGACCGGATCAACATCCTCCAGGCGTCGATGCTTGCAATGAACAAGGCGATTGACCAGTTGAGCGTGGAGCCCCAGCAGCTCCTCGTCGACGGCAATTTCTTCCGGCATCCGCGTTTCCCTGTCGAGAACATCGTCCATGGCGATGCCCTCTCGCATTCGATTGCCGCGGCATCCATCGTTGCGAAGGTCACACGGGACGACATCATGCGCCGCCTCGACCTTCGCTACCCAGGGTATGGCTTTGCACGACACAAAGGATACGGCACCCCCGAACACGTGGCTGCGATCCATCGGTACGGGCTGTCGGAAATACATCGTCGTTCATTCCGCGTCCCGGGGCTCGAACCGATCGCAGGGCAGACCCGAGAATGAAGCTTCAGCCGACAGCGAACCCCGACCTTCTTCGCAGGAGAGTTCCCTTGATGGGAATCTCGGCGAGACTCTCCGTCGAAGGAGATCGCGGGTTGAAGGAGCAGTATGAGGAAATCGTTGCATCGAGAGTGTTGCAGCAGGCAGGCACCATTCTCCGGGTTGACGGCACTACGGCCGTCGTTGAATTCAAGGATGCCGCCGATGCCGTGAACTGCGCCATCAGCCTCCAGGAACAGTTTGCGAGCTACAACCGGCTTGGTCTTGACGAAGGAACGATCCTTGCGAAGGTGGGGATCCATTACGGCGAGATCGCTGATCATCAGGGGGAGATTGCGGGAAAAGGCCTGGAGACCCTCGCTCTTCTCTTGGCCAGAATCCCGGAACAGAAGATCTACCTGACGCGCGAGGCCCACGTTCGGGTGCGCGTTCACATTCATCTGCCGTTTGAACAGGTGCGCGGGGAGGGAGCTTCCGACCCGAACGAGCCGGAGATGTTCTCTCTGGGATGGCAAGCCGTTGCCGGGAATCTTATGGCGTCGCTCAAGCGCCTTGACGAGGACGACCTTCAAAAGACCACGACTCTCGCGGCGAAAATGGGCATCGGCCCTCCGAAGCGAGCTGCGTCGGTCATCATGATCTTTCTTCTTCTCTTCATCTTTATCGTTTTCAAGCTTCTCAAGTGGTTGTAGGACTTAGGGGGAAATGCCGTCTCATAGAACTATCGGGGAAAGCGGAGAGCGTTGTGCCGTTTCATTCCTGGAACGGCGGGGCTTCATCGTGCTTGACCGTAATTACGTCCATAACCACGGCGAAATTGACATCGTGGCGAAGGACGGCGACGAAATCGTTTTTGTGGAGGTGAAGTTCCGGCGGTCCCTCCATTTTGGATCCCCGGAAGAGGCTGTCACGCCCGCAAAGCAGGCGCTTCTCCGACGCACCGCCGAGGGTTACGTCGCGGAGCGGGGCTTGACCGATGTCGACTGCCGGTTTGACGTCATTGCGATTTCAACTGCCGCTGGAGAGAAGCGGCTGAAGTATTTCAGGAACGCGTTCTAGCCCGACCTCTGACCGGGAATGCCAACGATCTCCACCATATCATCCATCATTCGGCCGGACCTATGAGTGCACTTCCATTTCTGATCGGAGCGCTGTGCGTCATGGCGATCATGTATCGCTACTACAGCGCATTCATTGCGGCGAAGATCATAGCCCTCGACAATTCGCGGACGACCCCCGCCCACCTCTTCGACGACGGAAGCAATTATCAACCCACGAACAAGTGGGTCCTCTTCGGACATCACTTTGCCGCGATCTCCGGAGCCGGTCCGCTCATTGGACCCGTGCTGGCGGCGCAGTTCGGATTTCTTCCGGGATACCTCTGGCTCCTCATCGGCGTCGTTCTCGGCGGCGCGGTTCATGATTTTCTCATTCTCGGGCTCTCGATCCGGCGTAACGGCCGATCCCTGGCCGAGATCGCCCGCCACGAAGTCAGCCCCCTCTCCGGCATCATCGCATCGATCGCGATCCTCTTTATCGTCATCATCGCGCTCGCGGGACTCGGGTTGGCCGTCGTCAACGCCCTCCACGACAGCGCCTGGGGAACGTTTACGATAGCGATGACGATCCCCCTTGCCCTTTTTGTCGGGCTCTACATGTACAAGATCAGAAAGGGGCGAATCGCCGAAGCGAGTATTATCGGAGTCATCGGCGTCATCCTCTCGGTCTTCGTTGGAAGCTATGTCCCCGGCTCGTGGCTCGCCCCCTATTTCACCTTTTCGAAGGACGGGATCACGAACCTCATGGCGGCATACGGATTTGTCGCATCGATCCTTCCGGTCTGGTTGCTCCTCCTTCCGCGCGATTACCTGAGCTCCTACATGAAGATCGGGACGATAGCGGCGCTTGTCATTGGCGTGGTCATTGTCATGCCGCACCTCCAGATGCCGATGGTGACCGACTTCATCCACGGCGGGGGCCCGATCATCCCCGGCAAGATCTTTCCGTTCGTCTTCGTCACGATTGCATGCGGGGCGATTTCGGGTTTCCACGCGCTGGTCTCGTCCGGGACCACTCCGAAGATGCTTGACAAGGAGGGAGACGCGCGCTTCATCGGCTACGGGGCGATGCTCATGGAAGGACTCGTCGGTATCATCGCCCTCATCGCTGCGAGCTCTCTTTTCCCCGGTGACTACTTTGCGATCAACGTGGCTCCGCAGAAATTCTCCGCCATGGGAGTTCCCCCGGTGAACCTTCAGCAATTAGCGCACGAAGTCGGTGAGGCGATCGCCGGGCGTCCGGGAGGCGCCGTGTCGCTTGCCGTCGGCTTCGCTCAAATCTTCACCGCTCTTCCGGGCATGACCGGCCTGATGTCGTATTGGTATCATTTCGCGATCATGTTCGAGGCGCTTTTCATCCTGACGACGATCGATGCGGGAACGAGGATCGGGAGGTTTCTCATACAGGAATTTGCGGGGAAATTTTACAAGCCCTTCGAAAAAACCGACTGGCTCCCGGGAAACATCATCGCCTCGGCGCTCATCGTTTTCGCCTGGGCCTATTTTATTCACACCGGAAGCATCAGCACGATCTGGCCTATGTTCGGGGTCGCGAATCAACTCCTCGCCAGCGTTGCTCTGTGCGTCGCGACGACCAGCATCATCAATGCGGGGAAACAGAAATACATCTGGGTCACGGCGGTCCCGCTCGCGTTCGTCTCGGTCACAACGCTGTCGGCGGGCTTCCTTAACATCACCGACAGTTTTTTCCCGATGACGGCCAATCCGGATACGGCGTTCCAGGGGTATCTCGATGCAGGTCTTACGATCGTTATCATGGCCTGCGCCATCATCATCCTCGTCGATTCGGGAAGAAAATGGTACCGCGTTCTTGTGATGAAGGAGTATACCTCGGGAGGGGAGCTGTTGGTCGCGAGCGGAGGGAAGGTCCAGCCGCCGGAGTACGGTTGCTGCTGAGACAGCGGCCGATGGAGGAGGAAGGGTCTTCGTGGTGTTCTGACGGGGAGCCGAAAGAATTCATCGGTTCTTGGATGAAGCCCCCGAAGGGTGACCTGCGGTTGCATCCAACCGGACACATTTTCTCCCGGCAACTGAAAACCGTTGTAATGTTCGAAGAAAATCCGTATACTGTCATGGATTCTCGAATGAACCTGGCGGCCCGACCCCTGCC
Source organism: Bacteroidota bacterium (assembly GCA_035505655.1). Lineage (GTDB taxonomy): Bacteria > Bacteroidota > Ignavibacteria > UBA10030 > UBA8401 > JAGVPT01. The sequence continues at coordinate 42,532 of DATJQP010000065.1, read as the reverse complement.
AGGTTTTTGTGTACCCGAATCGTCTCGCCTCATCCGTGCCCAAACGCACAGACATTAAGTCCATCCTCATCATAGGCAGCGGGCCGATCGTCATCGGCCAGGCCTGCGAATTCGATTATTCCGGAACTCAAGCCTGCAAGGTCCTTCGCGAGGAAGGATACCGCGTCATCCTCATCAACAGCAATCCGGCGACGATCATGACCGACCCGGACCTCGCCGACGCAACCTACGTCGAGCCGATTACCCCCGAATTCGTCGAGATGATCATCCAGAAGGAAAAGCCCGACGCGATCCTCCCGACGATGGGGGGACAGACGGCCCTCAACACCGCCGTCGCGCTTGCCGAACGGGGGATGTTGGAGAAGTATCATGTCGAGCTGATCGGTGCCAGACTTGATGCGATCAAGAAAGCCGAGGACAGACAGCTCTTCCAGAAGACGATGAAGGCGGCGGGACTTGAAATGCCGCAGGGCGGGTTCGTCTACAGTTACGAGGAAGCCCTGAAGATCGTCGATCGTATCGGGTTCCCGATCATCATAAGGCCATCGTTCACGCTCGGCGGCACCGGCGGAGGGATCGCGTACAACCTTGAAGAGTTCCATTCGATCATTGAACACGGGCTTACGAACAGTCCGATCCACGAGGTGCTCGTCGAGGAATCGGTCATCGGCTGGAAGGAATACGAGCTCGAGGTGATGAGGGATACAAAAGACAACGTTGTCATCATCTGCTCAATCGAGAATTTCGATCCGATGGGGGTTCACACCGGCGATTCGATCACCGTCGCACCGGCGCAGACCCTTACAGACAAGGAATACCAGCATATGCGCGATGCGGCGATCACCGTCATGCGCGCCATCGGCGTCGACACGGGGGGATCGAATGTCCAATTCGCCCTCAACCCCACTGATGGAAGGATGTACATCATCGAGATGAACCCCCGCGTCTCACGCAGCTCGGCACTCGCCTCGAAGGCGACGGGTTTCCCGATTGCGAAGATCGCCGCAAAGCTCGCGGTCGGATACACGCTCGACGAGATTCCAAACGATATCACGAAACTGACTCCTGCCTCCTTTGAGCCGACCATTGACTACACGGTCGTGAAGATTCCCCGATGGGATTTCGAGAAGTTTAAAGGAGTCGATGATACGCTCGGAGTTCAGATGAAGTCGGTGGGGGAAGCGATGGCGTTCGGCAGGACGTTCAAAGAGGCGCTTCAGAAAGCGCTCCGTTCCCTCGAGACAGGACGTGCAGGACTCGGCGCCGACGGCAAGGATCTCTTCAATCCCCGCAGGTTGACGGCGAAATCGAAGGCAGAGTGGGAAAAGAGAGTGAAGGACCAACTCCGCCGACCCAAGCCGAGCAATATCTTCTATCTGCGGTATGCTTTCCAACTCGGACTGTCTATCGAGGAGGTTCACAACCTCACGAAAATAGATCCCTGGTTTCTCTTCAACATCAGCCAGATTCTGGAGACGGAGCGGGAGTTGGAGGCCCTTGTGGAAGAGTGAGAGAGAGAAGAGAAAAGATATGAGATGGAAGAAATAAGATCTACGATGGAAGAAGTGGAGAGAGTGAAACGAAGGGGACGAGGTGGAGCGTAAAGAGATGACGGAAAAGGAATGAAGGACAAATTCACAAAGATTACTCCTGCAGTGCTGTTGAAGGCGAAGCAGTACGGGTTCTCCGACCGTCAGCTCGCCACGATGTGGAAGACCGATGAGCAAACGGTGCGCGAGCTCAGGAAGAGACTTGGCGTTGTGCCGGTGTTCAAAACCGTCGATACCTGTGCCGCTGAATTCGAGGCGCATACCCCGTATCATTACTCCACCTACGAACAGGAGAACGAGTCGGTCCAATCCGCAAAAAAGAAGGTGATCATCCTTGGCGGGGGACCCAATCGTATCGGGCAGGGGATCGAGTTCGACTACTGCTGTGTCCATGGCGTCTATGCCCTCCGCGAGGAGGGGTACGAGACGATCATGATCAATTGTAATCCGGAGACAGTCTCGACCGATTATGATACGACCGATAAACTCTATTTCGAGCCGCTGACGGTTGAAGACGTGCTGAACATCTGCGAGCATGAAAAGCCCGAGGGAATCATCGTAAGTTTCGGGGGACAAACCCCGCTGAAGATTGCGAAGGAACTCGAGGCTCACGGTGTCCGCATTCTTGGGACCTCAACGGAGGGAATTGACCTTGCCGAGGATCGACAGCGTTTCGGGGCACTCTTGCGGAAGCACTCGATCGTCCATCCAAAATACGGAACCGCGATGTCGGTGAAGGATGCGGTGCAGGTCGCCGAGGAGATCGGTTACCCCGTCCTTGTCCGTCCCTCGTACGTTCTCGGCGGACGGGCGATGGAGATATGCTACAACAGCTCCTCCCTCAAAGAGTACATGAAGAGAGCGGTCGACGTCGCACCGGATCACCCCATCCTCATCGATAATTTCCTCGAAGATGCCTTCGAGTTCGACGTCGATGCGGTCTGCGACGGAACGGACGTCGTCATCGGCGGAGTCATGCAGCATATCGAGGAGGCGGGGATCCATTCCGGCGATAGCGCGTGCGTCATCCCTCCTTTCATGCTCAGCGAAGAAAAGACGAACGAGATCATCGAGATCACGAAGAAGCTCGCTTTCGCGCTCAACGTCGTGGGTCTTATCAACGTACAATACGCGATGAAGGGGACTACTGTCTACGTGCTGGAAGTGAATCCGCGCGCCTCGAGGACCGTCCCGTTTGTCAGCAAGGCCACAGGCGTCCCCTTTGCCAAGATCGCTGCGAAGGTCATGGTGGGCCGGAAGCTGAGAGACCTCGGCGTCGTCGGTTTTGATTTCAGAACCGTGAAACACATCTCCGTGAAGGAAGCCGTCTTTCCATTCTCGAAGTTCCCGAAGGTGACGATGTTTCTCGGTCCTGAAATGCGCTCCACCGGAGAGGTGATGGGGATCTCGACGAGTTTCGGGGCTTCGTTCACAAAATCTCAGATCAGCGCCGGAAATACTCTCCCGGCGAAAGGGACGGTCTTCGTGAGCCTCAACGAAAACGACAAAACCGAGGAAGCCCTCAACATCGTCAGGGAGTTTGTCCGACTGGGGTTCAAGATTGTGGCGACGGAAGGAACATCGAAGTTCTTCACGAAGAGCGGGATCGAAAACCGGCAGGTATTCAAGGTCCAGGAGGGGAGGCCGAATGTCGTCGACTTCATCAAGAACGGCGAGGTCGATCTCGTCATCAACACGCCGCTTGGGGAAGAGTCGAGGATGGACGAATACGCGATCGGTTGGGCTTCGATCGAGCACAAGGTGGCATTCATTACGACCCTTTCCGCTGCCGCAACCGCGGCGAGGGCTATTGAAGAAGTCCGCCACGGAAAACTCTCGGTAAAGAGTCTCCAGGAATTCCACCAGGTTTCCTGACTTTCTTGCTGGACGCTCTCTGTTCTGCGTCTGCATCGACCTCTTCCACTTCCATCCTTGGCCCCCCGGTCAAGCTCCAAGTCCATCCCACTGACAATACACCAAAGAAATCTATTTTTGCCCACGTCGGCGGTTTTTCCGCTCTTTTCTCTCTTGTCTCTTTGGTCTTCTCTCTGCTCTTAACTTGACACACTCCGACCGATATATTAAATTGTTTGAGTTAGTATATCCATTAAAACCTTTACTTTAAATGAACAAATCGGAAAACCCGGTTGCGGCGGTTGGAAGGGTTGTTCGTGTGTTTCTGATTGTTCTGCTACTTGGAGGGGTGGTTCCCCGATCCCTCCGTGCCCAGACTCCCCCGGATGGTATCAAAGAGGAGCAGGATTACGCCTTCGCGTACGGGCTCTATCACGACAGGCTTTACCAGCTCGCCGCACAGCAATTTCAGAAGTTCGTTGATCAATATCCCTCCAGCGCCAAACGCCCGGACGCCCTCTTCCTTTACGCCGAGTGCCAGTTCGACCTCGGTGACTACGCAGAGGCGAGTTCCGATTTCAACTCATTTGCCCGAGAATTCCCCCACCAAAAGCTGAGGTCCGACGCCCTTTTCCGCGTCGGGGAGGCTCAGGTGAAGCTCCAGAAGTACGGCGACGCGATCGCCGCCTACAAGGAGCTCCTTGCCTCGTACGCCGGGACAGACATCGCGGGTGAAGCCGCCTACTGGATCGGCGAGTCGTTCTTCAAGCTCGGTAGTCTCGATTCCGCTTCGACCTACTATGCTCTGAGCGCGCAGAAGTATCCGGCCAACCGGCTCGTTGATTATGCCCTCTACTCATTAGGATGGACCGCGGAGCGCCAAAACGACTACTCCAGGGCGGTCGCTTCATATCAACAGCTTCTTGATCGGCACAAAGAGAGCCCCCTCGTTCCAACCGCAAAAATCCGGATCGCTGAATGCTACAACAAAACGGGGGAATACCAAAAGAGCATAGACTTCATTGGCTCCGCCAGAACTGCGGGGGACACGAGTGAAGGGTCGCAGATCGATTACCTGCTTGCCGAGGACTACTATGGCCTTAAGGACTATCTGCGCGCCCGTCAGTTGTACCAGAGTTTTCTGAAGAAATACCCCGGAGACCTCCTCGAGAGGACTGTGGCGTATTCGATCGGATGGACCTATCTGAAGACCGGCGAGTATTCCCAGGCCGCTGCATCATTCGGGAGTCTGACCTCCGGCCAGGATGACGTCGCCTACAATTCGCTCTACCGGAAGGCCCAGGCCTTGCGCCTTGGAGGTGCGACGAGCGACGCCCTCGCGGTATATCAGCAAGTCATTGCAGCCCGTCCGGCGGGAGAGTACGCCGACAATGCGGTCTTCGAGTCGGGACTGATCCATTATTCTTCAAAGGAATATGATGCGGCCATCGCATCGTTTCGGGAAGTAACGTCGAAGTTTCCTTCTTCCGATGTCGCGGGAGAGGCTTATCGAATGCTGGGCGAATCGTACCTTGCGAAGAAGGATTACGGGAGTGCCACGAAAGCTTTTGGCTCGGTGGAAGGTGCTCCGACCTCCGACAGCGTCAAGTCTGAGGCCAAATTCCAGGAAGCATGGTCGCTCTATAAGTCGGGAGATTATGCCTCTGCCGCCGGGCTCTTCGAAGCTTTCCATCGACAAAACGGACAGAGCCCGAGGTCGACCGAATCGCTCTTCTGGGCGGCCGAATCGTACTTTCAAAACGGTAAGTTCGCCGAGGCATCAAAATGTTATGCGCAGTACCTCGACGAGGGGAGCAGTCAGCCAAAGGCTCCCGATGCGCAGTACGGTCTCGCCTGGAGTTACTACAAGCTTGGAAGGTTCGGGGAGGGGGCGGCGACCTTTGAGAAATTCCTGGCGGCGCACCCGGGCTCGCAGTTCGATTTCGACGCCCGGCTGAGGCTTGGCGATGCGTACTACTCGTTGAAACAATTTGCGAAGGCCGCGAACGCCTACCGCAACACCATCGAGGCATACCCGGCGAGACAGGGGATCGACTATGCCTACTACCAGGTCGCGCAATCGGATTACAGGGCGGACAATTTCAAGCAGGGGCTGGATGATTTCGAAAGCCTCATCGCACATTTCCCGAATTCGGACCTGGCCGATGATGCGCAGTATGGAATCGGGTGGATCTATTTCCAGACGAAGAAGTACGCTGACGCAATCGCGGCCTTCCAGAAACTGATCGTTCGATACCCGAACAGCGAACTGGCTCCGAAGGCGGCCTACAGTACCGGGGACTCGTACTACAACCTCGAGAACTACGCCGAGGCGATCAAAGCATATCAGGTCGTTGTCACGCGGTATCCGGGCTCCTCGTACGCGGGCGATGCGATGAACGGAATCCAGTATTGCTACGTCCTTCTCGACAAGCCGGATGAGGCAGTGGCGGCCATCGACGAGTACGTGAAGAAAAATCCGTCGGCGAAAGCATCCGACGAGCTTTCCTACAAGAAGGCCGATATCTATTTTGGGCAGCACGCCTACGACAAAGCGATCGCTGCCTACCAGGAGTTCCTCCGACTGTATCCGGCGAGCAAGCAGGCTCCCGATGCGTGGTTCTGGTCCGCCAAATGTTACGCGGCCCTCGGCAATTCGCTGGGAGCTCTTGAAGGGTACCAGAATGTCGTAACGAGGTACCCATCCAACAAGCTCGCCAGTACCGCCCTCTTTGAGGAAGGCGGGGTCCTGGCCCAGCAAGGGAAGCCTGCCGACGCACTCGCGGCGTTTGCGAAGATCGCCGGGGATTATCCGAGGTCGGACGAGGCCCCCGAGGCGTCCTACCAGCAGGGGGTCGTCCTCAAGTCGACGAACCAGATCGATGCAGCGGTGAAAAAATTCGAAGCGACGATCGCGTCGTATCCGAAAAGTGCGGCGGCGGACAGGAGCAGGGTTGCCCTCGCATGGATGAACCAGGGGGCGGGCAATTTCGACAAGGCCCTTGAGTACTTCAAAGCGGTTGCAACCAACCGCACCGATGACCTTGGTGCCGAGGCGCAGTACGGGCTCGGTGTCGCCCAGGAAGCGATGCAACACTATCCCGAGGCCATCCTCTCGTATATGAGGATCAAATATGTCTTTCCGGCGGCGGGCGACTGGATCGCAAAGTCGTACTTTAGTCTCGGTGAATGCTACGAAAAGACAAACCAGGTTCAGAAGGCGAAAGACGCGTACAACTTTGTTGTGAAGCAGGGGGGCGAGCTGGCAAACGAGGCACAACAACGACTCCGTAGACTCGATCAACCCTGATGCATTCCAACCACACATTATACAGTGTAGTTTGGCTCATTCTTTTTCTCGCGCTCCCCGTATCCGCGCAGGAGAAGAAGGAACCGGGAGAACGCAACGTAGCGGTTCCCGAGGAAGGCGCAGCTCCTCTGCCCAAGATTGATCTACCCGAATTCCTTATTACAGGTCAGGAAGCGATCGACCTTCCACCAACCTCAAAACCAATCGAGGAGGAGGATCGGATCTATTCGCCCGGGGCGCTCTCTCCTGGAAGGAAGGATATCAAGGTTGATGTAGGGCAGAAGCCGGAGACCAGCGTCGCGACGCCGGAGGGTCAGATGAACGGCAGGGTGCTTGCCGGGATGGGCATGTACACTTCTCCCACGCTTGAAGGATGGTTCGGAAAGGATTATGATCAGGGAGGGGTCTTGTTCCATGCAGGATATGAGTCGAGCGCGGGGTACATCTCAAACACCAACCGGCAAAAGACGGATCTCGGTTTCAGCGGCGATTACAGACCCCCGGCGACGTCCGGGCTTCTGTCGGGGAGCCGGCTCGAAGGCGGCCTCAGTTTTTCGGGAAAGAGCTATCGCGCTTTCGGATCGACGGATCCTTCGCAAGCGAGGTCGCTCAACGATCTCCGAATTCACGCTGGAATTTCTTCGTCGGTTCCCTCTTCGTTTTTTGAGGCGCCGGCAGTATATTCCGCCGGAGTAAACTGGAACGGGAGCTCACTCGACGATTCGACGAACGCCTCGCAGAACGACTTTGGATTTTCCGCACAGGCGTCGAGCCAGAAGTGGGGGATACCGCTTCGGGGCTGGCTGGATTTTCAAACCTCCGCCGTTTCCATGAATCTCCCGGCCGGTACCGCGACCCATGCCCCGCAATGGTTCACGATCGGCCTATCCGGCGAGCGTTCGCTGACGCAACTTCTCCAAGCTTCCGTGGGGGTTGCCCAATATCTCTACAGCGGCAACGTTCGGCCATCCTCGGGAAGATTTTTTCCGACGGTCGATCTCCGATACTTTGCCTCCGGCGACGCGACGGTCTTCCTGAAGTACGATCCGACGGTGCGACGGAACACCCTTTTCAGTCTGGCCGCTGCCAACAACTACATCCTCAACAGGGAGGAATTAAGGCAGAGCGAGGTGCCGGTGGCGCTGACGGTTGGCTCCGACTTCAACCTTGACGAAAATTCGCAGGGGAGAGGCTCTCTGAGCTACCGATCGATCGGCAATTACCCGTATTTTATGGAAATTGGTAGTGCAAAAGTCTGGGATGTTATGTATCTTCCTACCGTGCACGTGACGGAGGCTGATTTGGAGGGATCGTATCGGCTTTCGCCCGGCGGTACAGCGGTCCTTCTCGCCTCCTGGAACTCCACGACAGAGGCCGATTCTGCGAATTCGGTCCCGAATATTCCTTCGTTCCGGATATCGGGGATTTACCGCCGCAGCATCGATAGCGCACTCTCGGTTGAAGGATACGCGCGATACGTTTCGAAGCGCTGGACGAACTTCGCTCATTCGTCGGCGAACGCCGGTTTCATCGACGTCGGCCTGCGCGGTGACTATCGGCTCCTCGATAACCTTCAGGCGGAGCTGAACGTAGAGAATTTGTTCGATCAGCATTACTACCTGTGGGGTGGGTACCTCGAGCAGCCGGCATATGTCTCTCTTGCGTTTACGTACAGATGGTGATGACGAAATCACTCTCTTTTTATCTCTCAGGAAGGAGGAAGTAGAACATGCCCAATCTGAATCTTAAGGCTGGTACTCCGGCACCGATGGCAGGTGTGCGGCCGAATGTGAGGCCAGGCGGAGAAGGAAGTGGCGGCAAGAAGATTGCCGGACTCCCCTCGTCCGTGGTCTTCATCCTTGTGGCGGTCGTTCTCCTTGGCGGAGGGTACTTTGCCTTGAATAAGGCGGGGATCATCGGGAAGAAAAAGGCGGCCGCGGTTGTCGTTGCTCCTCCCCCGGCAGCCGCCGAAGACACGTCGAAAGCCGCAGCGACAACTCCGGAGAATGAAGGATTGGTTGAGTTCAAGGAGAAGCCCGCCTTCGGTTCCGAAAAGAAAGGCGAAGGAAAGGCCGGCCTCAAGGGCTCGACATCATCGATGGCGGGAGCATCCGCCTCAAAGCAGAGCCCGCTGATTGCTTCGAATACGCTTCCGAAAATTTCGACCTCCTCCAACGGAAGATACAGCGTCCAGGTCTCTTCCTGGTCGAGCGAACAGAAGGCGAAGATCGAAGCGGATGTGATGTCGAGAGCGGGGTTCCCTGCGTTCGTTGAAAAAGCGGACGTAAAAGGGAACGGTCGTCGATACCGCGTCTACGTCGGCCGGTATGACAGCGACCGCTCCGCACGGAGTTCCGCCGAGAAAATCGCACACATGCTCGAAGGCGGGTACTGGGTCGTTCGCTTAGGCAAGTGACCGAGAATGTCAGCACACAGGAGCAATGATGAACCTACTTGATTTGTTTATGAAGGGCGGGATTGTGATGTGGCCGATTCTCTTGTGTTCTATCCTGGCAGTGGTCATCATCATCGAACGATTTGTCGTCCTCTCGAAGGCAAAGGTCGACGAGAAGCCGCTTCTCCTCAAGATCAGGAGCTGCCTCTCACGGAATGACCTCGTCGGCGCACTCAATGCCTGCTCACAAAGCACTGCGTCGATTCCGGCCGTCCTGCGGAAGGGAGTGGCGAGCGCCAATGAAGGGGCTGAGGCGGTGAAAATTGCCGTGGAGTCTGCGGGAAAAGAGGAAGTCTTCAGGTTGGAGAATCACCTCGGCATCCTCGCGAACATCGCCGGCATCGGACCCATGCTCGGGTTCCTCGGGACGGTGGTCGGTATGATCACTTCCTTCAGGGCCATTGAACTCCTCGGTGGGAACGTCAATTCCGGAAACCTCGCCGGCGGCATCTGGGAAGCGATGCTCTCGAGCGCCTTCGGACTCACCGTTGGAATTCCGTCTCTCTTTTTCTACAACTATTTTGTTGGAAGGGTTTCACAGATCACCTACCGGATGGAATCCGCGGCGGACGAGTTTTTGAGCTACTTCAAGACGCCCCCTGCCGAGACACCGGCGGAAGGGACCACGGCTCCTGCGAAAAAGGAGCGTCCGGTCCGCAAGGTCTTCAGCGAAGAGGATGAGTTCTTCGAGCCGAAGGATTAACCACCTGGTCAAACCGTCCATGGACGATACTTCTCAGGGAGTGCATCGAATGCATCAAACGGACCTACTGAGGAACAATCGGGTCAGAACCGGCGATATATCTTTCGCCGTCGTTTTGCTCGCCGGCGTGCTCGCGATGGCCTATGGCTTCTTCGACAACATCCCGTTCATGACCTACGCCGGCATCTTCATGACCGCCGCGACATCGTGGGCGTTCATCGGCGTTTCCTTCGTCAGACCGAACCGTCGTCGCCTGGCAGGCGATTGACGAAACTGGCCGCTCACCGATGAGTTGGATACCATGACCTTCAGGACGCGAAATAAATTCAATCCGGCTTTCAATTACGCCTCCTTCGCCGACATGGCGCTTCAGTGGCTCATCTTCTTTCTTCTTTCCTGGTCGTTCGTCGTGACCCCGGGGATCAAGGTCCAGGTGCCGAAGATGGTGACAGGAGAGGTCCAGGCGGACCGGCAGTCGGTCGTGACGCTTACCGGCGACGGCAGAATTTTCCTTGGCTCGGAAGAGGTGACAAAAGTGACGCTCGCACAGAAGCTGATCCCGATCATCGATCGCGACAGGAATCACGTGATCGTCGTGCGTGCGGACAAATCCGTTTCCCTCCAGAGCGCGGTCGACCTCATGGACATTGCCAAAGGGGTTGGCGCGCAGCGATTCATGATCGCCACAGAGACTCCGACCCAGGCGGGTCAGTAAGGTCGCACCATGTCCAGGGAAACCACCGTCGGTTGGATCGGTTCCATCGTCTTCCATATCTGCGCCGCGGCGCTTCTCTACGTTGTTCACCCCTCTCAGCCTCAAGCCCAGCAACAGGAGTTCGTGGAGTTTACTTTCGGCGGTGGCATGGCTTCATCGCTCGGCCCGATGCCGAAGGGAGAAGTCCTTCCCGAGGGAACGCCGCCGGCAGTGACCCAGGCGATAAGCCCGATGCCCGGACAGGAGGGAAAGCCTCCTCAGGGATCCGGGGTTGATTTGCCGACGGCAAATAACCTCGCTCCGTCGGATGAGGTCATCAATATGCCGGCGACAAAAAAGATGAGCGCGAACGACAGTGCCGTGCCGACATTCGGCGGCACCAAAGGAGTGTCCGAAGCTCAGCGCGAGCCGGTGGCCTCGGCCGCGAACCTTGGGTTCCCTGGAGGGAAGGAAGGAGTCACCGGCAAGCCGGGGATCCCCAGCGGATCCGATGTGGCGCCGCCATTCAATGCGGGAGGTGTTGGAGGGTCAATCGCCTCGAATGTTTCTTATGATGTGAAGTGGGTGGGAGGCGGCACGAGGGATCTCATCACGGGGGACCTGCCGAAGTATCCGCAGGGTGTCAACGTCAACGCACAAATCAAGCTGCGTGTTGTTGTTCAGCCGCGGGGAACGGTGAAGGCCGTTCAGCCTTTGCGGAAGGGGAATACGAAACTGGAAAATGCCGCCATCGAAGAAGTGCGCACCTGGAGGTTCCAGTCTCTCCAGTGGCGCCAGCCTGCCCTCGACCAGATCTGCACGATCACGTTCAACTTCAGAGTGAAGTAAGCTCTCCCCGCAGAAACTCAACTCCATCGAGTACATCAGACACCCCGAGCGACTCACGCTCATCCTTCGACTCGTCCGCCCATCGGGCGAACTCGCTCAGGATGACTCCCCACTTTCTTTCGTGCATGAGAAAAACGAAAGTCACCCTGAGCGAGTCGAAGGGCGAACTCGTTCAGGATGACTTCTTGGTGCTTTTTCTCGTCCCCTTCAGATAGAGGTAATAAAACACGCCTTCCCCAATCGTCAGCAAGGCGAGTGACATGGCGTCGCGGTTGAAGTAGAGTCCGAACCCCTTTTCGTTAACAAGGAACTTGAGAACAAAAGTCGATATGCTCCATCCAACGGAGAAAATGATCCCCATAAATGCCACGGCCAGGATCCCGGCCCCGACTCCCTCTTCCTGGTACTGATCGGTGAACGCATATGCCGCCGCCACCGTATGGAGGTAAAATACGAACAAGGCAACCATCGTTACTCAACTTTCTCCGATACTCTTCCCACCCGAGGATTCATTCGCTTTGCTTCTTTCTCTCTTCTATGTTCCTTTTCACTGACTCCTGTCTCCTGTAATCTGTTTCTAGTACGCTTCCTTCCCGAACACCACCGCTCTGATCGTCTTGAGAATGATCTTCATGTCGAAGACGAGCGACCAGTTCTCAACATAATAGATGTCGTATTTTGTTCTTTGGTCGATCGGCGTATCGCCCCTGAGGCCGTTCACCTGAGCCCAGCCTGTCATCCCGGTCTTCACCCGATGGCGCTCGAGGTAGCGTGGGATCTTCCCTTTGAACTGCTCGACGAAGAAAGGACGCTCCGGCCGTGGACCCACAATGCTCATCCTTCCCTGGAGGACATTGAGGAGCTGGGGGAGCTCGTCGAGGCTCGTCCTGCGCAGGATCCGTCCCACCACTGTGGCCCGGCTATCTCCCTTCCTTGCGCGCACCGGTCCGGTCTCCTCCTCGGCGTCCGTCCGCATCGTCCTGAACTTATAGAGGTTGAAAGCTCTTCCATCCAGCCCGATTCTCTCCTGAACGAAAAAGATCGGCCCGGGTGACGTGAGTACGATCAGCAGAGCGATGAGAGCAAGCAGGGGGAGAGCGACGATGAGGACCACCATGGAGACGAGCACATCGAACATGCGTTTCGTGATCCTATTCCAGGTCGAGAGAGGAATCTCTTTCACCTTGATGAAGGGGATCCCCTCGACCTCCTGAATTCGTATCCTGCTCGTCATCATGTCAAGCATGTCGGGGACCATCATCAGCTCGACGTTGAGTCCTTCGGCCTCGCGGATCATCTCGAGAAGCTGCGGGTGTTCCTTGTATGACAGGGCGATGAGAGCCGCCTGCAGCCGATAGCGCGGAATATCGCCGGGAAGGGAGCTCATCCGCCCGAGGTATTTTGAATGCGATAGACGCCGCTCCGGGGGCGCGGGCGAGTCGGCATAGTATCCGACGATCTCGAAGCCAAGCGAGGGATGCGAAAGGAAAATCGAGTAGATGACGTCCGCGGTTTCGTTCGACCCGACAATCGCCACCGTTTTCAGTTCCCTCCCGTGCCGGTAGAGAAACTTCTCGAACTCCATCAGGAGGAATCTTCCCGCCGCGATCGTCAGAATCGAAGTCGCCCACAGGAGGATAAAGACTCCGCGCGAGTATGAGAATCCCCTGTAGAAGAAGGTCGCGCTCATCACGAAAAGAAGTCCGATGCTCACGAGGCGGACGATGGAAAAGAATTCGTCGCTCATGTGCGTATTGCGCCTCGCGCCGTACATCCTCCGGGATTGAAAGACCGCGAGCCAGATCGGGATGAAGATCGCCGAACTGATCAGATAGCCCGAGAGTGGGGGGACGCCGTGCGTGACCTCGAAGATCGCGGTGAGCGGAGAATCGAATCGGAGCCAATAGGAGAGCAGAAACGCCGCTTCGACGGCGATGATGTCGGAAACGACCGCGAGGAGCGGCACCAGGAAATCGTTACGGCGCTGCTGGGGCATGACGAATGCGAGGAAAATGGTCTAAAGACGGATTAATATATGGAAAATGGCGAAGCGGAGCAAGACTGGCGGAGTGAATCAAAGATCAAACATCAAAGAGGAAAAATACAAATGAGAAATCTAAGATTCGAACAATCTTCCGGAAGCAGTTGGCTGCTTCATCGACCCGGATCTGTGCCGTCAAAGGTACCATTGATCTTTGCTCTGTATTTTTGCCTTTTTCTTTTTGATATTTGATCTAAACGTCATTCTTCCATGGCACCCTTCTCGCCACATCTCGTCGCTGCCTGCGGAATGGACTGCACAGTCTGCAAGGCACATCTCAGGGAAAAAAAGCCGTGTCCCGGATGCCGCGCGCAGGATGCCGGCAAGCCGCCGACCCGCGTGCGATGCAGGATCAAGAGATGCTCGAAGCTTCGAGGGTCCGGAGACAGCTTTTGCCACGAATGCGATGAATTCCCGTGCGAGAATCTCGAACGGCTCGACGCGCGGTACAGGACGAAGTACCGTATGAGCATGATCGGCAACCTTTGCCGGATCAAAGGATTAGGGATGGAGGATTTTCTTCGCTTCGAAGCCGAAAGGTGGAAGTGTGCGGGGTGTGGCGGGATTGTATGCGTACATGATGGAAGGTGCGCGGCGTGCGGAGCCAAATCAAAAATCAAATAGCAAAGAGCAAAAATACATATCAAAGACAAAAAACTTCTTCTCCTGGCACGGTGTTCCTTTTCTTGAAATTCTTGAGACAGCAGTTGAGGCCATCCTGCGATTCACGTAAGCTGTCACTTCCCCGGCAATCTAATCTCGAAGATCGCTGCGCTGAGATCTCACCTACAAATCAAAGTTGAGAAATTTCTCATCTTTGCTTTGTATGTTTGCTATTTCCTTTTTGATCTTTGATCTTATTGCTTCATCCAGCCTGCTTTTCTGTACCACTCGACGGTTTCCGCAATTCCCTGAGGCAGTTCGACGACGGGCTTGTATCCCAGATCACGCTTCGCTTTCGACGAATCGAATGTCCACGAATCCTGCACCATGTCCCGCCCTTTTTCGAAATTGAGGACCGAGGGCTTCTCGCTGAAGGTTGAGAAAAGACCGGCCGTCAGGGCGACCGCGTAGACAAGGGGCTCGGGAAGCCGAATCCTGAGGGCCCTTCTTCCCATCACACTTTTTGTGATATCCCCGATCTCCCGCCATGAATAGGCCCGGTCGCTCCCAAGGAAGTATGCCTCTCCTACGGAGGCATCACTCTCACCGGCGAGGGTGATCCCGGTGACCAGGTCGGTTGAGTGGACAAGGCTCACCCGCTTATCGTGGAACCCGACGAGGGGCTCGAGCCCTTTGTTGATGGTGTTGAAGTAATCGAAGGTGGCGGGATCTCTCGGGCCGTAGACTGCGGTGGGGCGGACGATCGTGACCGGAAGCTTCTCCTTGAACTTGAGAACCTCAAGCTCTGCCTCCATCTTGCTCTTGCCGTACGTCGTCATAGGATGGTATGGCGTCGATTCGTCAACTGCCCCGTTGCGTTCCGCGGGCCCGACTGCCGCACCGCTGCTGACGAAGACGAATTTTCTCATCGCCTGATTCTTTCGGGCGGCCGCTTCAACGATATTCTTCGTCCCCTCTCTGTTCTGCCGGTAGAAGCCCGCTTTGTCGCGCGAAGCCACAGCCCCCGCAACGTGGTAAACGAAGTCCACTCCGGCGACTCCCTTCTCAAGGGCTTCCATCG
The DNA here is from genome assembly GCA_035505655.1 of Bacteroidota bacterium. Lineage (GTDB taxonomy): Bacteria > Bacteroidota > Ignavibacteria > UBA10030 > UBA8401 > JAGVPT01. The sequence goes on along the minus strand of DATJQP010000065.1, from coordinate 27,392 downwards.
AAAAAAGATCCCCGACGATCAATTCGACGGGGAGGTTCGAGAGATATCCGGGTTTTTGAGGGTTACGAATGAGACAACGGACACGGTAGCCTTTCGAGAGAAGCCGCTCGACCAGATGACTGCCGATGAAGCCCGTTCCACCCGTAACAAATGCGGAGGGAGCCATATTTTCTTTTGATTGACTTTTTTTTGACGATAGAGTATATTGAAATCGCTTTTAATAATCAACGCAACTTATTAAAGGTGCGTCGTGGTGAAGTATTGTGCCACGCAGGTGTTGTTTGGAACACTCTTTCACAAGGAGTCACCTTGGATTTATTCGACAAGTGCACCAACTTTACACTCGCAGATGAAGTCAAGAGCAAAGGATTCTATCCCTACTTTCGTCCCATTCAGGCAAACGAAGGACCTGTCGTTCAGATGGAAGGTCGGCAGGTCATCATGGCAGGGTCGAACAACTATCTCGGGCTCACAGCACACCCGAAGGTCAAAGAAGCTGCGACAAAAGCCGTCCTGAAGTACGGGACCGGATGTTCCGGTTCCAGATACCTCACCGGCACGCTCGACCTCCACATCGAGCTCGAAGGGCGTCTCGCAAAGTTCATCGGCAGCGAGGATTGCCTTCTCTTCAGCACCGGATTCCAGACCGCTCAGGGGATCATCCCTACGCTCGTTCAACGGGGCGAATACGTCGTCTCGGACAAGGACAACCATGCCTGCATCGTTGCCGGGAATATGATCGCGCTCGGGATGACGGCCGAGATGGTTCGCTACAAACACAACGACATGAAGCACCTCGAGACCGTCCTGTCGAAGCTCCCGCATGACACCGGCAAGCTCATCGTTTCCGACGGCGTGTTCAGCACCAGCGGCGAGATCGTCGACCTTCCGGCCCTCGTGTCGGTGGCGAAGAAGCACAACGCCCGCATCCTCATCGATGATGCTCACGCCACGGGAGTCATCGGGAAAGGGGGACGCGGAACGGCAAGCCATTTCAACCTCGAATCCGAGGTTGACCTGACGATGGGAACGTTCAGTAAGACCTTCGCCTCCCTCGGAGGGTTCGTTGCCGCCAAGCGGTCGGTGATCAACTACCTGAAGCACTTTGCTCCGGCGCTGATCTTCAGCGCCAGCCCGACTCCCGCGGCGGTGGCGGCGGCCCTAGCGGCCCTCGACATCCTCGAGGCGGAGCCCCAGCGGATCCAGAGACTTCAGGCAAATGCGGCGAAGATGAGGACCGGTTTCAAATCGATGGGCTTCAAGGTCATCGACGGCCACGACACCGCGATTGTACCGGTGATTATCGGCGAAACGGAGAAAACGCTGATTTTCTGGCGTGAGCTCTACGATGCCGGTGTGTTCGTCAACGCCTTCGTCCGTCCGGGCGTCCCACCCGGTATGGAGATGCTACGGACGAGCTACATGGCCACGCACGAAGACAAGCATCTCGACAAGATTCTGGACATCTTTCGTAGCACCGGCAAGAAGCTCGGCGTGATAAGCTGAAAGTAGTTTCCAATCTTCCGATCAGGCCACGCCGCGTTGACACCGTTGCGTGGCCTTTCATTTTAAAGGAGATCCTTCATGGCGAATCTTACAATCCGGCCCGTTCGCTCGAAGGCCGACGAAAAACTGTTCATCAGATTTCTGTGGGACATCTACAAGAACGACCCGCTGTGGGTTCCGCCCCTCATGATGGACCGCGAGAAACTCATCGACAGGAAGAAGAACCCCTTCTATGCTCATTCCGACATGGAGCTCTTTCTTGCCGAGCGGGATGGGAAGGTCGTAGGGAGGATCGGAGCGATCGTCAATCACAACCACAACAAAGAGCACTCGGACAAGGTTGGATTTTTTGGATTCTACGAGGCGGTCGACGACCAAACGGTCGCGAACGCGCTCTTCGATGAGGCAAAGAAGTACCTCAAGTCGAAGGGGATGACGGAGATGAGGGGGCCGGCAAACCCGTCCGTTAACGACGAGTATGGCCTGCTCGTGGAGGGATTCGACCGCAGCCCCGTCGTCCTCATGACGTATAACCCGAAGTACTACATCCAGCAGTTCGAGACGTACGGCTTGAAGAAACTCCGGGACCTCTATGCCTACATCCTCAGCCAGGACACCGTGTACTCGGAGCGCTTCCTCCGCTTCAACGAGATCGTCAAGAAGCGCGAAGGATTGACGTTTCGCCCGATCAACATGAAAGACTTCAAAGGTGAGGTCGACAGGATCAAGACGATCTACAACAAGGCGTGGGCGAAGAACTGGGGGGCCGTTCCGATGACCGACGCGGAATTCGACGCGCTCGCCGCGGACCTCAAACCGGTTGTCGTTCCGGAGCTCATCATCATGGCCGAAGCGAAGGGGGAACCGATCGGCTTCGCCCTCTCGCTCCCTGACATCAACATGGCCCTCATTCATAACAGGAACGGCGGAATCCTCGGCGGGCTTTACCACCTCTACACAAAGAAAAAGAAGATCGACACCGTCAGAATCATTGTCCTCGGCGTCATCCCGGAACACGTGAAGACGGGGGCGGCCGGAGTGCTCTTCTATGAGACCGCCGTCAGGGCAAAGAAGCTCGGCTATAAGTACGGCGAAGCGAGCTGGGTTCTCGAAGACAACATCATGATGAACCGTGCGGCCGAGATGATGAGCGGCCAGCGCTACAAGACGTACAGAATCTACGAGATGGCGATCTAGACGAACAGCGTCAACGCCGTCTCGCTGTGAGAATCTCCGGTGACAGTATGCCTGGCCGGTGTGCCAGGGCGAATCTCAACAACTCAGGAATACGACAATGCCTGTGAACAAAGTCGAAAAGATCTGGATGAACGGAAAGTTCGTCAACTGGGATGACGCGAAGATCCATGTCCTCTCCCATGTCGTGCACTACGGGAGCAGCTGGTTCGAAGGGATCAGATGCTACGGCACGAAGAAGGGGTCGGCGATCTTCCGGCTGGACCGGCACGTACAGCGTCTCTTCGATTCGGCGAAGATCTACCGTGCGGAGATTCCGTTCACGAAGAAGGAAATCGAATCGGCGATCAAAGAGACGATCAAGGTCAACAAGATGAAGGCGTGCTACATCCGTCCCGTGGTCTATCGGGGGTACGGCGATGTGGGCGTCAGTCCGATCGGCTGCCCGATCGATGTCAGCATCATCGTCTGGGAATGGGGAAAGTACCTCGGGTCGGACGCCCTTGACAAAGGGATCGATGTGCGCACGGCCTCCTGGTCGCGTCCCGCCCCCAACACCCTCCCGACGATGGCGAAGACCGGAGCAAATTACATGAACTCCCAGCTCATCAAGCTCGAAGCGCTTGCAGATGGCTACGCAGAGGGAATCGCCCTCGATGTCCACGGGCAGATCAGCGAAGGGAGCGGGGAAAACATTTTCGTCGTTCGTGACGGCTCCATCGTCACGCCTCCGCTCATCGACGCGCTGCTTCCCGGCGTCACCCGGGCTTCGGTCATAACCCTGGCAAAGGAGGCGGGGATTTCGGTCACGGAATCGCATATCCCGAGAGAGCTTCTTTACATTGCCGACGAAGTCTTCTTTACGGGCACGGCCGCGGAGATCACACCCATCCGCACGATCGACCGCATGACCGTCGGCGACGGGAAGCCGGGCCCCGTCACGCGAGAGCTCCAGAAACGGTTTATGAAAATTGTGCAGGACGGCAAGGACTCTCACGGCTGGTTGACCTTTGTGAAGTAAGCTCGGATCTGCGCGGCAGCGAGGATGCCCCCGAAGCATGCCCGCCGCCGGCTCCCGTCGGCGTATTGATTCTATGGATTCGAAAGTGTACACTTGCGTAGCCTATCACTGACCTCCACCGTCCGCGTCGGACACAGAAAGGCATGCCGTGGCCATCAATCAATTCCGAAAAATCGTCCAGAAGTCTGAGAGCCTCGAGTGGAAGAATGTCTTTCGCATCAAACGAAAGCCCACATCCGTCGAGGAGATGCTGGCGAAGATCCCGGTGTTCGAGAATCTGAAACCCCGGGAGCTCCGGCAGGTCGCCGGGATCGTACACCGGCGACAGTATGTGCCGGGTGAGTATGTCTTTTTCCAGAACGACCCGGGGTTGGGAATGTACGTCATCGAGCAGGGGGAGGTGTCGGTGTTCATCCTCTCAAATGACGGGACAAAGAAAGAGCTTGCAGTTCTCAAGGACGGCGATTTCTTCGGAGAGCTTTCTCTCCTTGACGAGTCCCCTCGATCTGCGTCGGTCATCGCTCTCGCCGATGCAAACCTTGTGGGATTTTTCCGTCCCGACCTATTCGAGATCATGGAAAAAACGCCGGAGACAGGTCTGAAGATCGTTCTCAAGGTCGCCGAGATGATCGGTGAAAGGTTGCGGAATACGAACCAGGAGCTCTCCAAGCTTCGTGCGGAGCTTGATGCGAAGAAAGGTTCTTAACGATCCGGAGGTAGCCATGAAGAAGAATGCGCGGAAGAAGGTCCCGGTCAAACCGGGGAAACCTGCCCGGAAGAAGCCACCCACTGCGACGGGCAAAATTCCGTCTCCCATCGTCCTCGGCAAAATCCTCGTCCCGATCGACTTCTCGGAGTATTCCAAGAAAGCGCTCCAGTACGCCGTTCCGTTCGCGAAGCAGTTCAACGCGAAGATCTATCTCCTCTACGTCGTCGAGCCGACGGTCTATCCGGCCGATTTCAGCTTTGGCCAGATCGGGATGCCGAACGTCGAGAACGAGCTGAGGGTGAAGGGGGGCGAAGAGCTGCAAGAGCTTATCAAGAATGAGATCAAGGGAATCGTCCCCGCCGAGGCCCTCGTGAAAGTCGGACTTCCGTTCGTCGAAGTCGTGTCGTTCGCGAAGGATGAAGCGATCGAGCTCATCATCGTCGCAACGCACGGCCATACCGGCGTCGAGCACGTTCTCTTCGGAAGCACGGCGGAGAAGATCGTCAGGAAGGCGCCGTGTCCCGTTCTCGTCGTCCGGGCCGAAGAACGTGATTTTGTCGATGAGCGTGTGTGAGCGGAATCCGGGGCCGGCAAGAGAATGTGAGTGGAGTGGGTTTGGTGGATCAGACACGTAGAGATTTTGTGAAGAGTTCGGCCCTCGCGGCGGGAACATCTCTTCTTGTGGGATACACGCCCGAAGCACTCGCCCGAACCTACCTTGGCTCCGGCGCGACGTTGCGGCTCACGTATCGCCCATTCACCCTTGAACTCCGCCACGTCTTCACCCTCTCCGGCAGTTCCCGAACTACCACGCCGGTCATGCTGACGGAAATTGCGTGCGGCGAGCACGTCGGGTACGGTGAGGCCTCGATGCCTCCGTACCTCGGCGAGTCCCATCTGACCGCCGATGCGTTTCTCTCCCGTGTCGACCTCTCCAAGTACGACAATCCTTTTGATCTGGAGACAATCCTCGGAGACATCGATCGCCTGGCGCCGGGGAACCCCGCCGCAAAAGCATCCATCGACATCGCCCTCCATGACCTCATCGGAAAGATCATGGGGCAGCCGTGGTACAACATCTGGGGCTTTGCCAGGGAAAAGACTCCTTATACTTCGTTCACGATCGGCATCGACACTCCCGAAGTGGTTCGTCAGAAGGTGAAGGAGGCAGAAGAGTACAGGATTCTTAAGGTGAAGCTTGGGAGGCAGACCGACAAGGAAATGATCGAAACGATCCGGTCGGTGAGCGACAAGCCCATCTGCGTCGATGTCAATGAAGGATGGAAAGACAAGGAACATGCGCTTGAGATGGTTCACTGGCTGAAGGAGAAGGGGGTTGTCTTTGTTGAACAACCGATGCCGCGCGCCTGGTTCGATGAGCACGCCTGGTTGACGGAACGGAGCCCGCTTCCGATCATGGGGGACGAGGCGATCCAACGACTCCCGGACGTGAAGAAGGCGGTCGGATGCTATTCCGGAATTAACATCAAGCTCATGAAGTCGACAGGGATGAGGGAGGCGCAGGCGATGCTTCTGCTCGCCCGTTCGCTCGGTCTGAAAGTGATGATCGGCTGCATGACCGAAACCTCCTGCGCCATTTCGGCTGCCTCGAACCTTTCGCCGATGGCAGACTGGGCGGATCTCGACGGCGCGCTGCTGATCAGCAACGACCCCTTCACCGGTATGAAAGTGATCGACGGTAAAGTCACTCTTATGGACTATCCGGGGATCGGGGTCAGAAAGCTTTGAAGGTCGGAAGACCTTTTTCGGCAAGAAGTGTTGTTAGCCATGAACGGATTGAAAAAATGAAACCACTCACGATGATCCGGCGTGCGGGAAGAAATGTAGCGAGCGTCGTGAAACGCCGGCCCGCGATCCTCACCACGAACATCCTCCTGACGCAGAAATGCGTTCAGAATTGTCTTCAGTGTTCGATCCCGCTGAACGCATCGGAGAACCCAGTCATCTCCTTCGAGAATTATCGCGCTCTCGTCGACCGTCTCGACGAATATGGAACACAGGTTCTCACCCTCTCGGGAGGCGATCCGATGCTTCACCCGCGCCTCGCCGATTGCATCCGGTATGCGGTTGGGAAAAACTTTGCGAGAGTCCACCTGCTCACGACACTCTACGGCTCCGAAAAAGCTGTCGCCCGGACACTTGATGCAGTGTTCGAGACCGGGATCTCGATCGGCATATCGTTCGACGGCTTCGGCAAGGAGGTCGATACCATCCGCGGCGCGAAGGATGTCGCGCAAACGGTCATGCGCAGCATGGAGATGGTCCGGGCCGAGAATCAGAAACGACGGAAGCCGATCCAGGTTGGAGTCAATGTCGTTATCAGCAGGCTTAACCTCCACCAGGTGCCCGACATCCTCGCATATCTGGAGCGCTTTGGTTGGTGGACCGACGTCGACATTTACCGCTGGCAGGCGACGAACCAACGGGAGGACGAACGGATGAAGCTTGTGGACTCCCCTGAACTGAGAAGGGTCCTCGAGATCGTCAAGAAATCCCCCGTCGTTTTTACTCCCGACTGGCTCATCGATGGGTTCCCGGATTACCTCTCGGGAAAATTCGAAAAGTATTGTCCTTATCTTGATTCTCCATCATTGGGGAGCAAGTTCTTCATTAACCCCGATGGGGGGGTGAAAGTATGCATTGGCGACGAGTGCGGAAACCTTCTCCGTCAGACGCCGGAAGAGTTCTTCGCATCGGATGGTTGGGCCCGACGTTTGGCGGACTTTGAGGAGTGCACCGGATGCTGGAATACCTGTTACACGACCAGGTCCAGGGCTCTCTGGAAGACGAACGCAAAGAAATGGAAGTCCTACTGGAGGATTGCGAGAAACAAGCAGCTGGCACCTGACGAGCCGGCCGAGCGACCATTCGTGGACTGAGCGTGAAGGAAGAGGATTGAACCACAGGGCGAAGCAAAGGGACGAGTGAGGATGGAGCTATTCAAGAGATTTCTCGGCGGCGATCTCCCGAAAACGGCGGCGGAGTGCTACGACCGGGGAAAAGCCGCGGTCCTTGCCGGGCACTACCGGGACGCCGTCGAACTTCTCACCAAAGCTCTTGAGATGAGTCCGGGGAATGTCGAGGCCCTCCTTGAACGCGGGAAGGCACGGACGGGGATCAAAGACTATAAGCGGGCTCTCGGAGATTTTGACAAAGTGATTACGCTCCAGCCGAAGAATGCGATCGCCTATCAGCGGCGTGCGAAGGTGAAGGATTTCCTGAAAGATTACACCGGCGCACTCGGGGACTTGGACCGCGCAGTTTCTTTGCAGCCGAATTTCGCCATAGCCTACTACGAACGGGGCCTCATTAAAAGTATGGCGAAGAAGGATCCCAAGGGAGCTGAGGCAGATTTTTTCAGGGCAGGAGAATTGGGTCTTGCAGTAGCCTACGAAGCGATGCGACACCTTAGCCTCGGTTGATACGCCCACCTCTCATTCGATCCGACTCGCCCGGCGATACATAGTGAGGACCCCACACCGAATCACCGGCTTTCCCGCATAATGCGGGCTCTCATAACATCCCCGATCGACCCGATTTCTCAAAAACCCTTGCAATTCCAGCGATACTTCGTTACATTTTAGTTCCAGGCCGGGCGGACAAATGGCCTTTCGCAGCGTGCTCCCGCGAAGGAATGCTGATTTCGCTGAAAGGATTCTGCCGATACTTTGTTGCGCTCGTAGCTCAATCCCGCAAAAAGAAAGCGGGATTTCGCTGAGAGGATTCTGCCGATACTTTGTTGCGCTCGTAGCTCAATCCCGCAAAAAGAAAGCGGGATTTCGCTGAAAGGATTCTGCCGATACTTTGTTGCGCTCGTAGCTCAACTGGATAGAGTGTCAGCCTCCGAAGCTGAAGGTTTCGGGTTCGACTCCCGACGAGCGTACACGATTTACTGAACTCAACTACTTATTTCCGGTCAGACAATGCTTCGTGCCCAGAAGAAGATCTCAAAGAGAGTCATCAAAGAAGATACGCTCGTCACCACCTATTTCAAGGCCCAGACCTGGTACGACGAAAACAGGAAGCGCGTCAGCGTCGTCGGTGGCATACTCCTCGTCGTCGCGCTCGGCCTCTGGTTCTATTCCAACAATCTCCGCGCCAACAACGACCGCGCAACCACTGACTTCGCCCGCGTCTTCACCTTCTACGATAACGGACAGTACCTTATTGCCATCAACGGCATTCCGGAAAGGAACATCGTCGGGCTCCAGTCGATTGTCGACAACTATGGAAGCACGACGGCCGGGAATATCGCAAAGTTCTACCTCGCCAATTGCTACTACAACACCCAGGATTACGACAAAGCTCTGAAGTATTTCGACGACTTCAGCGGAGGGACGTCGCTGCTGGCCAACTCGGCCATCGCCGGAGTTGCCGCCTGTTATGAGGCCAAGGGGGATTACAAGAAAGCGGCGGAGAATTACGAGAAGGCAGCTCTCAAGAACGCAGACGATCCGAACGCCGCGGACAATCTGCTCAACGCAGGCCGCGACTATGTTAAAGCCGGAGAAAAGGACCGGGCGGTTGAGCTTCTGAAACGGCTCAAACGAGACTACCCGACTTCCCTCGCGGCGCGTGATGTCGACCGCTATATCGCCGAAGCCGGCGTCTAAGTCGCGGAACCTTGAATAAGTGGGAATTGGTTTCTATATTCGGACCGCCTCTGGTTCGGTGGAGTACGCCGCCCACATAGTTTGGTGAATAGATCATGCTGACCGATTTCGGCCGGATTCTCATCTTTCTCCTCATCGGAGCCATTTTCACGGCCGCGGGACTCATCGGGTCGTGGGTTCTACGACCCCGTCGGCCGTACCCCGGGAAGCTCTCGACCTACGAATGCGGCGAAGAACCAATCGGCAAGCCTTGGGTGAAGTTTAACATCCGCTTTTATGTGGTCGCCCTCATCTTCATCGTTTTCGACGTCGAGGTGGTCTTTCTTTTTCCCTGGGCGCTCGTGTTCAAAGGACTCGGAATGTTCGCATTCATCGAGATGGCGGTCTTTCTCGCTATCCTCATCGTCGGCTACGCCTACGTTTGGGTGAAGGGAGATTTGGATTGGGACAAGCCCCGGCCACAGGTGCCGCGGTACGTTAAGGGAATAGGCGTGGTCTCGGACCAGAATGCCGAGATCGAAGAACACCTCACGGCGTAGGATACTCTTTCATGGGACTCCTCGACAGTCAGTTCGACAACAGCAACATCGTCATCACCACGCTCGACAACCTCCTCAACTGGGCGCGTCTTTCTTCCCTCTGGCAAATGCAGTTCGGACTTGCTTGTTGCGCCATCGAAATGATGGCGGCATCGGCATCGAATTTCGATATGATGCGCTTTGGCGTTATCCCGCGAGCAACGCCGCGGCAATGCGACGTGATGATCGTTTCAGGGACCGTCACCCTCAAGATGGCCTCCCGCATCAAGCGTCTCTATGACCAGATGTCGGAGCCGCGGTACGTTATCTCCATGGGGAGTTGCTCGAACTGCGGCGGCCCGTACTGGGAGCACGGCTACCATGTCCTCAAAGGTGTGGATCGGGTGATTCCTGTTGATGTGTACGTCCCCGGGTGCCCGCCGCGCCCCGAAGCTCTCATCGAAGGTCTCATGAAGCTCCAGGAAAAAGTCCGGAACGAGAGCCTCGCGAAAAAGAAGACGGCCTGAGCGAAGAATGGACGAGGAATGAGCATGACATTCCAGGAAATTGCCTCCAGGTTATCCGAACGGTTCGGAACGGTCCCGGGCATCGGGCTCGAGCCGAAGCCCGAGAATCCCGTCGATCCTTACCTGAAAGTCTCCGCGGAGCACATCCTCGAAGTGGCAAAGTATCTTCGGGACGACGAAGAAACCCAGTTCGACTACCTTTCATGCCTGTCGGGAGTTGACCTCAAAGGCTCGCTCGCCGTGGTCTACAACCTCTTTTCGATGACGAAGCGCCACAAGCTGACGTTAAGAGTTGAGGTCCCCGTGGCGAATCCCACCGTGCAGTCGGTCGAATCGATCTGGAAGACCGCAAACTGGCACGAGCGCGAGGCGTTCGACCTGTTCGGAATCAATTTTGCGGGCCACCCCGACCTTCGCAGGATTCTCCTGCCGTACGACTGGGAGGGGCATCCGCTCAGAAAAGATTACCAGGTCCCCGAATACTATAACGGAATGAAAGTGCCGTACTAGCGGCAGCATCCTCATGACCGATACTCTCACAGCCGCCCCAAAGACCTCGACAGGGAAATCTCTTCGCACCGAAGAGATGATTATTAATATGGGGCCGCAGCATCCATCGACGCACGGCGTTCTGCGCCTGGAAATCGTCGTCGACGGAGAGATCGTCGTCGATGTTGTGCCGCATATCGGGTATCTCCACCGGTGCTTCGAGAAGCACTGCGAGCACATGACGAATTACCAGCAGGTCATCCCTTACGTCGACCGGATGGACTACGTCTGTGCAATGAACAACGAATTCGCTTACGTTGTTGCGGCCGAGCGGCTCCTCAAGATTCAGGTCCCGGAGCGCGTGGAATTTATCCGCGTAATCATGGCGGAGCTCCAGAGAATCGCCAGTCACCTCATTGCGGTCGGCACGTACGGGATCGACATCGGCGCCTTCACCCCGTTCCTCTATTGTTTCCGCGACAGGGAAAAGATCCTCGACCTTTTCGAGATGACATGCGGCGCGCGCCTGCTCTATAATTACATGTGGATCGGCGGTCTCTCTCACGATCTTCCGCCGGACTTCGTCCCCAGAGCGAAGGAGTTTTGTGCGTACTTCAAGCCGAAGATCAAGGAGTTCAACGACCTCCTGACCTACAACGAGATCTTCGTGAAAAGGACGGCGATGACCGGTGTGCTTCCCGCTGATGTTGGGCTGAATTACGCCTGCAGCGGACCGATGCTGAGAGCCTCAGGCGTCAACTGGGACCTCAGGCGGGACGATCCGTACTCAGTCTATCACAAATTTGATTGGGAAGTGGCGGTCGGGAAGGGGGAGATGGGTCCGGTGGGAAGCTGCTGGGATCGTCATATCGTCCGCATGAAGGAAATGGAACAGAGCGTCCGGATCCTCGAGCAAGCCCTCGCGCAGATCCCGGAAGGCGACGTGCAATCAGCGATCCCGAAGCGTATCCGGCCGAACCCGGGCGAGGTCTATGCCCGGACGGAATCACCCCGCGGCGAGCTCGGCTTCTATATTGTGAGCGACGGGACGGCGACTCCGTACCGCATCAAGGCTCGGGGACCGGGTTTCGTCAACCTCAGTGTCATCTCGGAGATCGCAAAGGGAGCGATGATCGCGGACCTTGTTGCCATCGTCGGGAGCATCGACATCGTGTTGGGGGAAGTCGATCGCTAAGCCGGAGGGCGCCCCGATCGAGTCGGAATTTTCGGAGTACTACCAGATCACGGCTACCTGAATGGAGCAATACCTTACTTCTCTCTTTGGCGATACCATCTGGGTTCACATCCTTATGGGCGTCCCGCCGTTGGTCTTCATCCTTCTCTACGCTCTCGTCGTCATCTACCTGGAAATGAAGATGGCCGCGCATATGCAGGACCGGCTTGCGTACATGCGCACCGGCTGGCACGGTCTTCTTCAACCGATTGCCGACATGCTCAAGCTCCTTCAGAAGGAAGATACGATCCCCGCGGCCGCCGACAAGTTCCTCTTTCTGCTCGCCCCCTACGTCGTTTTTATCGGGACCTATGCCGCGTTTGCAGCTCTTCCGTTCGGGAGCGCCTACATCGGCAGCGGCATCAATGTCGGGGTCTTCTACATCCTCGCGATCTCCTCGCTCGTCGTCGTCGGCCTGCTGATGGCAGGATGGGCCTCGAACAACAAGTGGTCGCTCTTTGGTGCGCTCCGGTCCGCCGCACAAATCGTGAGCTACGAAATTCCTTCCGCCCTTGCCATCCTCGCCGTGGTGATGATGGCAGGGACGATGAACCTTCAGGAACTGAGTGCGATGCAGACGGGGGGGATCGGTCACTGGATGATCCTTGGCGGCTCGCTCCCCTTGGCGAAGAAGCTTATTGCCGTCCCATTGATGCTGGTCCTCTTCCTCATCTATTATGTGTCGTCGATGGCGGAGGTGAACCGGACCCCCTTCGACATCCCGGAGGCGGAGTCGGAGCTCGTCCAGGGATACAACACCGAATACAGCGGGATGAAATTCGCGATCTTCTATCTCGCGGAATATGCAAACCTTTTCGCAGTCTCCGCAATCGTCACCGTCCTCTTTTTCGGAGGATGGGCGAGCCCCTTTGCCTCGCTCATGACGGGGCCATGGTGGAGCGCCTTCTGGTTTGTCACCAAAGGGATGTTCTTTGTCTCTCTCAATATCTGGCTCCGATGGACGCTCCCGCGTTTTCGTGTCGACCAGCTTATGTATATGTCGTGGAAAGTTCTTACTCCGTTCGCTCTCGCCTGCGTCGTCGGGCTCGGATTGCTCCTCGTGTGGTGAGTATCGGCTTGAGGATTGAATGAACCCTGTTGCAGAATATTTCGGTGATATCTATCGTGGCCTGAGAACGGCGACGATCGGGATGCGGATCACGTTCAAGCACCTCTTCACCCGCGCCGTGACGATTCAGTACCCGACCGTCAAGATGAAGCTTCCCGAAAGAGCTCGCAACCGGCTCTACGTCAACATGGACGACTGCATCGGGTGCGACCAGTGCGCGATGGCCTGTCCCGTCGACTGCATCCAGATCGAAACGATCAAGTCGACCCCCGAAGACAATCTCGGCACGACATCGACGGGGCAGAAGAAACGGCTTCATGTTCCCGTCTTCGACATTGACATCGCGAAATGCTGCTACTGCGGGCTCTGCGTCTATCCCTGCCCGACGGAATGCATCAAAATGACCGACGTCTACGAATTCTCGGAATTCGACCGGCACAGCCTCATCTACAGCTTCAGCACGATGACGCCCGCGGAGATCGAAACCGCGAAAATGAAGGCGAAGAAGATGGAGGAAGAAGCGGCAGCGAAGAAGGCCGCCGCTGCTGCAGCGGCGAAAGCTGCGGCGGAGGCCAAGGCAGCGGCGCCGGCTGTCCCGGTACCACCCGCGCCTCCCGCGGCCCCACAACAGCAGAAGCCTGAATAGTCATGTCCATCCTGACAGATCTCACGACCACCGATATCGTCTTTTACGTCTTCGCCGTTGTCGTCATCCTCTCGGCCGCCGTCGTTGTCTTCTCAAAGAACATCATTCACTCGGCGTTTTCCCTTATGTTCACCTTCTTCGGAGTGGCGGGCCTCTACGTCCTCCTCAACGCCGATTTCATCGCCGTCACGCAGGTGCTTGTCTACGTCGGCGGGATTCTGGTGTTGTTGCTCTTCGGTGTGATGCTGACGACACGGGTTGTGGACATCGACACGAAGGCAGGGACGCTCCATGCCATTCCCGCGTCGATCCTCGCCGCGCTCCTTGTCGGAACCCTCTGCGGCGTTTTCTGGATTACGGATTGGGTGACGCCGGCCCCTAAATCGGCGGCTCCCGCGAGCACTGCGTCGACGATCGGTCAAATGCTCATGACGACGTACCTGCTTCCGTTCGAGGTGGCCTCTGTCGTCCTCCTCGTGGCGATGATCGGGGCGGCGATGATTGCCCGAAGGGAAAAGAAAAGAACGTAATGCACAGTCCGGGGCGTGCGCATGTCCCCGGTTGAGAATCGAAGCGTGATACCAGCATCGTTGGTTCCATGACAATACATCTCTCTCTTGTACATTTTCTCTTCGTCAGCGCGGTCCTGTTCTCGCTGGGAGTCTACGCCGTGCTCACGAGGCGCAACGCGATCATGGTCCTCATGGGGATCGAGTTGATCCTGAACTCAGCGAACATCAACTTCATCGCGTTCGGCCACTATGGCGCGCTCTCGATCGACGGCCAGATGGCGGCGATCTTCGTCATCATTCTCGCCGCATGCGAGGCTGCAGTGGCTCTCGCGATCGTTCTGAACATCTTCCAGCAGTTCAACACCGTGAATGTCGACGACGTCGACGCTCTTCGCGATTGACCATGACTGACACGAAAACGGTACCGTTCTCTTCATGAACCAAGAACTCATCCTACAGCTTTCTGCGGCGGTCCTTTTCCTTCCGCTGGCGAGTTTCCTCCTCATCATCTTTTTCGGGAAGAGGTTGCCGCGGCAGGGGGATGCCATCGGGACGTCGATGCTCGGGCTGGCGCTTCTTGCCTCGGTCGTCATCCTCCTTGCAAAGCTGCTCCTGTTCCACGATGAGGTCCTTGACTTCACCTTCACCTGGGTCGACTTCAAATCGGTGGCCGGGATCGGACCGCTGAAGATCGACCTCGGCATCATGATCGACAATATCACCGCGATCATGCTCGTCGTCGTGACGCTGATCAGCTTTCTCGTCCACCTCTTTTCGACCGCCTACATGAGCGGGGATGTGCGGTATTCGCGGTATTTCGCCTACCTTGGCTTCTTCTCTTTTTCGATGCTCGGGATAGTCCTGACGAACAACTTCTTCCTCATGTACGTCTTCTGGGAACTCGTCGGGATCAGCTCATATCTTCTCATCGGTCACTGGTACGAAAAGAAATCGGCGGCCGATGCGTCGAAGAAGGCGTTCATCGTCAACCGCGTTGGGGATGTCGGGATGTTCATCGGCATCAACATCCTCTGGGCGAATTACCACACTTTTACGTTTGAAAAGATCTTTGCCGCCATCGCGGGCGGTCAGATTCCGTACGACAGTAACCCGTGGCTCACCGCCGCCGGTATTCTCATCTTCTGCGGCGCGATCGGGAAGTCCGCCCAATTTCCTCTTCATGTGTGGCTGCCGGACGCGATGGAAGGTCCCACACCGGTGAGCGCCCTCATCCACGCGGCGACGATGGTAGCGGCGGGTGTGTACCTCGTGGCCCGCACTTTCCCGATGATGACCGCCGATGCACTGGTCTTCATCGCCTACGTCGGTGCGATCACGGCGTTCATCTCGGCGACTATCGCGATCGCACAGAACGACATCAAGAAAGTTCTCGCCTACTCGACCATCAGCCAGCTCGGGTACATGGTCCTTGGGCTCGGCGTCGGCGCCTACACCGCGGGGTTCTTTCATCTGGTGACTCACGCCGCCTTCAAGGCCGGGCTTTTCCTTGGCTCCGGCTCCGTCATCCACGCGATGCACAATGCCCTTCATCATCAGGGAGACCATCACACCGATGCGCAGGATCTCAGGAACATGGGCGGCCTGAGAAAGAAGATGCCGGTGACGTTCTGGGCCTTCCTCGTTTATACGCTCGCGATCTGCGGCGTTCCGCTCACGTCGGGATTCCTGAGCAAGGATGAGATCCTGGCCGGATCGCTCGCGTTCGGCAAACTCACCGGCCAGACGCTCATCCCGGTGATCGGTTTTCTCGTTGCGGGACTGACGGCATTCTACATGTTTCGAATCGTCATCCTGGCGTTTCTCGGCGATCACAAAGACCCGGCACGCTTCGAACATCTCCACGAATCCCCGAAGGCGATGACGATCCCTCTCGTTGTTCTTGCCTGCCTATCGTTCTTTGCGTTCTACAGCTTCAACCCGTTCGGCGCTTCCAGCGGATGGTTTTTCCACGCCGTCGAACGGCCGATGACGGCGGTTCCCAATGCCGTGGCTGCGGCCTCGGCGGAGGAGTTCGAAGGAGTGCTTCATGAGAGCCATGTGACGGCAATGATGCTGTCGCTGAGCGTCGCCGGGCTCGGCATCCTCCTCGCGTATGTGACATACTATTGGAAAAAGATCAGCGCGGAGAAGGTTGCAAAGGCCCTGCCGCCCGTCCACGCCTTTCTCCTCAACAAGTGGTACTTCGACGAGCTCTACGGCGCCACCGCGGTGGCCGGGACGGTCGGGTTCTCACGGGTCCTCGCCTGGTTCGACAGCAAAATCATCGACGGCATCGTCAACGGCGCCGGGTCGGCAACGCGCCTCGTCTCGTTTGCGAGCGGAAAGTTCGACAGCATCGTCGTCGACGGTGCCGTTAACTTGGTCGCCTATCTTGCGGGATTCTTCGGATTGCTCTTCCGAAAGATTCAAACCGGAAAAGTTCAGACCTACATCGCCTTTGTCCTTGTCGGCGTCATGGTCTTCTTCTTCATCTATCGGATCGTGTAAGAAAAGAATTCGAATCACTAATTACCGGGGTTGTGCGTCATGTCTTTTACGATACTGAATGTCGGGATCCTCACCTGGATGACGTTTCTCCCGATCGTCGGGATGGTTGTCGTGCTGTTGCTCCCGAAAACAAACAAAGGGGCGATGCGCTGGACCGCGCTCGCCGTCACCGTGTTCCAGGTCGTGCTCGCGGGCCTCATCTACGCCAACTTCAACCGGGGGATGACGGGGATCAACAGTGCGGAGACGATGCAGTTCAAGGAGCTCTTCTCGTGGATTGACATCAAGAGCGTCGCCTGGTTCGGGAGAATCCACATCGACTACTTCGTGGGCATCGACGGCATCAGCGCCCCGATGGTTCTGTTGACGGCCCTCATCTCTTTTGTCGCGGTCATCGCGTCGTGGAACATCGAGAAGGCTGTCAAAGGGTATTTCGCCCTCTTCCTCCTGCTCGACACCGGGATGATGGGAGTGTTCGTCGCCCTCGATTTTTTCCTCTTCTACGTTTTCTGGGAAGTGATGCTCCTGCCGATGTACTTCCTCATCGGCGTCTGGGGAGGTCCGAGAAGGGAATACGCGGCGATTAAGTTCTTCATCTACACGCTCTTCGGCTCGGTCCTCATGCTCCTTGCCCTTTTGGCCCTTTACTTCAGTGTCACGGTCGTCGATCCGGCGACGGGGGAGAAGCTTCACACCTTCAACATGCTCGCGATGATGAACCCAGCGAATTTTGAGCCGGGTTCCATCCTTTCCGGGCTAAACACCTACTGGCGCTATGTCGCGTACATCGCCCTCTTCATCGGGTTTGCCATCAAGGTGCCTCTCTTCCCGTTCCATACGTGGCTTCCCGACGCCCACGTCGAAGCTCCGACCGCCATCAGCGTGATCCTTGCGGGCGTTCTGCTGAAAATGGGGACGTACGGGCTCATGCGCGTGGCGTTTCCGATCTTTCCCGATGCCGCGATGTATTACCTCTATCCGCTCGCGTTCATCGGGTTCATCAATATTGTCTACGGTGCCCTCTGCGCGATGGCGCAGAAGGATTTCAAGAAGCTCATCGCATATTCATCCATCAGCCACATGGGGATCGTCATCCTCGGCATGACGGCAATGAACACCCAGGGGATGATGGGGGCGGTCTTCCAGATGTTCAATCACGGGACGATCACCGCGATGCTCTTCCTTATCGTCGGAGTCATTTACGACCGGAGCCATACGCGCGGCCTCGACGATTTCGGCGGACTCATGAACCAGATGCCGAAATACTCGGCGATCATGGTCATCGCGTTCTTTGCCGCCCTCGGGCTGCCGGGTCTCAGCGGTTTCATCTCCGAAGCGTTCTCGTTCCTCGGGGCATTTCAGACATTCCGCTGGCTTGCGGTCGCATCGACCCTCGGCATCATTCTGACGGCGGCGTACATGCTCTGGACGCTCCAGCGCGTCTTTCTCGGGACCCTTCCGGACAAGTGGAAGGAACTCCCCGATATCAACGGGAGGGAGCTCGTTGCCCTCGTTCCGCTGGCAATTATTGTCATCATCCTCGGGATCTATCCGGCGCCGATGCTCAACATGATGAACGCCTCGGCAAACTACCTCGTGGATTTCGTTCGGGGCGGCGGAGGCCTGACGCTCCTCGGAAAGTAATCGTTCGACGAACCGAAAGTCACATTCATGCTCCAGCTCATCCTGCAAAGTATCGGTTATATCCGGCCTGAAACCGCACTCGTCTTCACGCTTCTGAGCGCGATCGTCGCCGACCTTGTTTTCAAGCGAAAGGCCATCGTCGCAGGGATCGTCCTCGGCGGCTTCGCGGCGGTAGCGTACTACGTTGTCGATGAGATTGGGGTGAATCTTTCGATCTTCAGCAACATGCTGGCCGTCGACCCGTTCGCGGTCTATTTCAAGTTCGTTGTCGTGACGGCGAGCATCATCATCGTCCTCTTCTCGCTCTCGTCAAACGAGGTCCTTAGCTCAACGAGGCGGATCGGAGAGTATTATGCACTCCTCGTGGCGATGACGACGGGTATGTTCTTCATGGTCGGTGCGTCCAACCTCCTGATGATGTACCTCTCGCTCGAGCTGACGAGCATCAGTTCGTATCTCCTTGCGGGATTCACGAAGGAAGCCCCGGATTCGGCTGAAGCGTCGCTGAAATATGTCATCTATGGCGCTCTCTCTTCGGGATTTATGCTCTACGGGATATCCATTATCTACGGCCTCACCGGTTCCCTCGATCTCTATTCAATCAACCAGGTGCTGACGCAGGGAGGGGCGGGAAGACTCGCGCTCCTTTTCGGTGGGGTCCTCGCGATCGCGGGGTTCGGCTACAAGATCTCGGCCGTCCCCTTCCACTTCTGGACGCCCGACGTCTACGAGGGCGCCCCCGTGACGATCACGGCGTTCCTCTCGGTCGCCTCGAAGGCGGCGGGCTTTGCGATGCTTATGCGCTTCCTCAAGGTGGGATTCGCCGACCTTACGGTTGCGACCCTCCCGGCCGGTCTCTGGGCAACCGTAAAGGGCTTCGAGCTGACGAACGTCCTCATCATCATCGCCGTGCTGACGATGACGCTGGGCAATCTTGTCGCCATCTGGCAGGATAACGTGAAGCGTCTTCTCGCCTACTCGAGCATCGCCCATGCCGGGTACATGCTTCTTGGCCTCGTAGTCCTCGGCAACGACGGATATGCCGCGACGATGATCTACTTCGTCGTCTACCTCTTCATGAACCTCGGAGCCTTCTACGTCGTCATGCTGGTCGCCAACAAGACCGGCAGTGAAGACATCCAGGCTTACAAAGGCCTGGGTTCGAGGTCCCCTCTTCTCGCTGTTGCGATGGCGATTTTTCTCGTCTCTCTCACGGGTTTGCCGCCGACGGCAGGATTCATCGGGAAGCTTTATCTTTTTGCGGCGTTGATACGTGCGAAGCTCATCTGGCTGGCGATTGTCGGCGTTCTCAACAGTGTGATTTCCCTCTACTACTACGTCCGGATATTCCGGAACATGTTCCTCCGTGATTCGGAGGGATCGGCCGAGCCCCTCACGTTCGATGCCATGAGCATCGTCGTTCTTCTGGTTCTCCTGGTCCCGACCCTCGCGCTCGGCCTCTACTTCGGTCCCCTCGTCACCTTTGCCCAGAACTCCGTTGCGATGTTCGGGGTGCGGTAGCACCCCTCATTTGCCCCGGTTCCACCCCTTTGTCCCTTCTTGTTCCACGCGTCGCCAAGCGTTGACAGTTCGTTCACGAATGTTGCCGGTTGCATTGCTATTCTTCTTCTCCGCAGGTACATTTCGGTGTGGAATGAAGATAACCGCCTCCCGCTGTGGGGGATCATCTACCGCCGGGGACAAGGTCATGCGGAACTTCGATCGTCACATCCCTCTCGTGTTCATCGCTTTCCTGTTTCTCTGTGCGTCTCTTTCTGCTCAAAACGTAGTCTGGAAATCCGTGGCTGGACCTCCAGGCGGAAGGATCAATTCCGTTCAGGCATTCCCGGATGGATCGATCTTTGCCTCCGCATCAACCGGGTTTTTCCGTTCAACGGATGGCGGGATCGCTTGGGTGCAGTACACGATCCCATCCCCCTTTCGTGAAGTGAATGGGGTTGAGGTAGGCACCGATGGGATCTGGTATGCCGCGTGCGACAACGATGTGTACCGATCGACTGACCAAGGAGGGAGCTGGAATGCAACCTTGGGGCAGTTTTCTGGATTTATTATTAGTTCGCTCGCTTTTGATTCGACGGGGAATCTCTATGCCGGTTGTGGGAATGAGCCGGCGATTTTCCGGATGACGGCGGGCGGGCCGACGTGGTCTCGGAGCGACAGCGGCCTGACCGATCCGGTGAAGTCGCTCGCCGTGAACTCCGGGGGGACTGTTTTTGCCGCCGGTGACTACAAGATCTTCAGGTCCACGGACCGGGGGTTGAGCTGGACGGAAAGCGATTCCGGGCTGACGGGGGGAGCCATCGGCTCGTTAATCGCGAGTCCGCATGGCTATCTTTTTGCCGGTTCATCGGGCGTCTACAAGTCTTCGGACGACGGGAAATCATGGATCCCCTCACTCTCCAGCATATTCCGCGCCAAACTCTCAGTCGACCGGGATGGGCGCCTGTACGCCGGCACAGCAGATGGGAAAATTTCCCGGTCAACCGATGACGGAAGCACCTGGAAGGACATCACCGGAGACTTTCCATCGCAATCGATAACGGCGCTGTGTGTGGGCAGTGACTCGGTGCTCCTCGTTGGGACCTGGAACGAAGGTGTCTACCTTTCCGCCAACCCCTGGATCCACTGGACCCACGGGGCGGTTTCCGCTACCTATGTATCTGCGCTTCATGTCGATCCCGGGAGAGGGCTCTGTGCTGGCACAGACGTCGGCCTCTTTTCTTCAACAGACAACGGGGAAAACTGGTCGCTCCTGGGTCTTTCAGGGATGAACGTCCCTGTATTCTGCATCTCCAAGCCTGGATCCCTTTTTGCCCCTTTCCCGGATAGCTCTCTCAGACGGTCTACAGACGGAGGAGCAAGTTGGACAGCGCTGACCATCGGCGCGACCTCCATCAATTCGCTTGTTGCGAGATCGAACGGCACTCTCTATTTGGGTGAATGGAAAGCGGGCATTTTCTCCTCCACGGATGATGGCGCGGGCTGGAAGAACCTTTTCTATGTGCCCTATCCAATCGGTACGAACCCACTTGCATGCACTTCCGTCGGAACCCTCTACGTAACAACGTCGGCATTCGTCTATCGCTCCGTAGATCAGGGTACGACTTGGCAAATAGTGCTCCAGGCAGGCCAAGCATTTCCCTACGATTGCGCGATAGGGGCCGGAACACAAGGAGAGGTTTACGTAGCGATCGATGGGGGAGGGGCGTATTTCTCGCCCGACAGCGGGAAAAGCTGGAATATTGAGAACAACGGATTGCCCCGTGCCACGATTAACGCTTTCGCCATTGGGTCTGACGGAATTGTTTTTGCGGCGACCGATAGCGGAGTCTTTTTCACAGACGGCAAGAGCGGCTCCTGGAAAGCGCTCGCGGCTGGAATGCCTTCGTTGGCGGTTGCCAGTCTTGCCATCGATTCAAGCGGATACTTGTACGCTGGCACCAAAGGAGGGGGTATCTACCGCAGCGAGTCATCGACCGGCGTCATCGGATCGAGTGACCCGAGAACCGTTCCACTCTCCCCGCGACTCGATCAGAATTATCCGAATCCTTTCAATCCTTCGACGAAGATACATTTTGTGGTTGGCACAGAGGGGGAGGTGGAGTTGGATGTATTCACAATCCTCGGTCAACGGGTCCGGACGTTGGCAAAGGGATTCATGAGGGCGGGGGAGTACTCGATGGACTTTGATGGAAGCGGTCTTTCGAGCGGGGTCTATCTCGTCCGTTACTGGTATCGCGGCGCCCCGCGCGACTACGTGGAGACAAAAGCGATGGTGCTCCTGAAATGAACCGAGATCGTGGCAGGCGAACTGTCGGGCGGAGCGGACGAGAACGATCAGCTCAGGCGCCCGATATCCGTCTTCCCTTTCAGGCGGCCGCCTCTGGTGCCTGATCGGGACCGGGCTTCGATGCCACCCACCCGATGTACCTCCAGGAGAGATGGTTCGTCACGAGAGCCCAGCAGGCAAGCCAGAGGAGGGCGAGGAACCACGAAATCCACCAGACCATTCTTGTGGCGGCCATGGCAACAAAGAGGGGGATGCTCAGAGCGGCGAGGATGACAATCATCCCCGCGAGAAAGAGGTAAACTTTGGGGGAACGCTTCAGCTCAATGCCGCAGCTCCCGCATTTCGAAATCTTGTACGGTTCAGCCTCCCTCACGAATCTCCAGTACGACATCACCGGCTTCCCGCAGTTCGGACAGACATTTCCGTTCATGATCGGGCCTCCAGGGTGGTACTTGCCCCCGGCCTGTCTTATCCTGATCGCGCCGGGGAAGTGAAGAAGAGTTCAGTCCAGAGCTATTTTTTCCCTCCCAATACCCTCTCCACGATGATCCGGATTCCATCGAGCACAAGGGTCGGCTCGTGTTTGTTGATGACTTTCGAGTGCTTCATCATGAGTTCTGAGAAGCCGCCGGTCGCCACGACGGTGGGGTAGTCGTCGATCTCCTTTGAGATCCGCCGAATCATCGTCTCCATGGAGTCGAGCGCTCCGTAGAGGATCCCCGACTGCATGCTGCTCACGGTGTTTCGTCCGACGATCGTCTTGGGAAAATGGATGTCGATCTTCGGCAACTTCGCCGCCCTCCGGTGGAGCTCGGCGGCGGAGGTCTCGATCCCCGGCGCGATGACTCCCCCCAGGTACTCCCCGCTTTTCGAGACAACATCGAACGTTGTCGCCGTCCCGAAATCGACGATGACGAGGGGTCCTTTGTACTTTGCGTATCCCGCGACGGCGTTGCAGAGACGATCCGCACCGACGGAGGAGGGGTCGTCGTAGAGGATTTTGATTCCAAGGGGAAGGGATGAGGAGACGACGATCGGCTCAAGCTTGAGGTACTTCTTCGACATCCTCTCCATGACGTCGGTGAGGTTTGGAACGACCGAGGAGATGCCGAGAGCGGAGATCTTCTTCATCTGAATTCCCCCCTCGCTGCAGAAGTTCTTCACAAGTGCTCCGAACTCGTCCTCAGTCCGGGTGACAAAGCTCGTCACGCGCCAGTCGCCGAGGAGCTTCTTTTTATCATAGATTCCAAACACGGTATGAGTGTTTCCGATATCTGCCGCGAGTATCATGGATCGTCGTAATTGTTTGGTATGTGGAAAGTGAGCTAAACTCTTTTGATTGCCGTAGGTCGATCCGGGAGCCCGGCGCATGCCTGCCGGGAGGGAGCTTCATCCAAGCGTCACGTCCCCCGCAAAAACTTCCCGTCTCGCTCCTCCCTTTTCCTCGAAGAGAAGAGCGCCATTTGGCGCAACGTCGACTGCCTTTCCGGTAGTCCGGCCCGATTTCTCCGTCAAGGTGATCGTCGATCCTATCATGGTGGTGTGCCGCTTCCACTCGTCGAGAACGATGTCGGTCGAAAACCTGCCGAGTTGCACCAGCCTGCGTTCAAGCTCTTCAAGGATTCGACAGAGCAACCCGACCCGGTCAACATTCACACCCCCGGCGAGCCGCAGCGAGGTGGCTTTCGTCACCAGGTCGTCGGAAAACCCGGTCTGATTGACGTTGACGCCGGTGCCGAGAATCACCGTCGTAACGGAATCATTCTGGGCCTCAGCCTCGATCAGCATTCCGGCAAATTTCTTTTTGTCGATGAGAAGGTCGTTAGGCCATTTGCACTCGACTTTGCACCGGGTCGTCTGTTCCACGGCATCCGCAGTCGCCAGCGCTGCAACGAACGGAAGGATCCTCGCGCGCTCGTGGATGAAGGGCGTCCGGAACACCACCGAGAAGAGGAGATTCATTCCCTTTTCGGCTTCCCAACGCCGTCCCTGCCTGCCCCGCCCCTGTGTCTGTTCCTCGGCAAGGACCAGCGTCCCGTGGGGGGAATCTTCTTCGGAAAGCGATTTCGCGAAACTGTTTGTCGAATCAATGACATCGAACGAGTAGACTTTGCCTCCGAGCGTCCTGCTCTGCAGTCGCCTTCGGATCTCCGCGGGCTCGATCATCGCGGGGCAGCCGTTGACGGCTTCGTGAGGTCGCGATTCAACATCGGCCGGTGCGGTGCATTGGCGATCTTCCATCCCGTGAAAAATATCAGCCGCGCTCGTTTGAGATAAATATCAAAGTCGATCTTCTCCACTTTGTCGCTCGGCCGGTGATAATCCGGATGTTCGCCGTCGAAATAGAAAATAATCGGAACATCCTTCTTCGCAAAATTGTAATGATCGCTCCTCCGGTAGAACTGATGAGGGTCCGATTCGTCGTCGAACGTGTAGTCGAGGTGGAGGCGGACGCTCTCGTCGTTTGCGGCTCGGTTGATCGAGTCAAGCTGAGAACTCAGCTTGTCCGACCCGATGACGTAGACGTAATCGGTGTCGTGGTTCAACTCATGCTCCGGGTCACGGCGACCGATCATGTCGGTGTTGAGGTCCGTCACCGTCTGCTCAAGGGGGATCGTCGGATGCTCGGTGTAGTAAAGAGATCCCAGGAGGCCCTTCTCCTCCCCCGAAACGGAGAGGAACAGGATGCTTCTCTTCGGCCGCTGAGGCATTGAAGTGAAGGCATGGGCAATCTCAAGAATCGCGGCCGTCCCCGACCCGTCGTCGTCCGCTCCGTTGTAGACCTCACCCGTGATGGTATTTTTTCCGAGATGGTCGTGGTGTGCCGAGAAGACAACAACCTGGTTCTTCAGGAGCGAATCGTTGCCGGGGAGGAGCCCGATGACGTTGCTCGACATGATCTGATCGCGGATCGTCTTAACGGTAAGGGTTGCCGTCGTCCCGGGAAGAGGAAAACTCTTCGTGTGATGAGTGGAATCGATCTCACGTTGAAGCCCCCCCACCGTCGTTCCTGAAGAGGCGAGGAGCGCATCGGCGACCTTTCTGCTAATGGAGAAGAGTGGAATCTGACTGCGGACCCGCTGAGGAATGGTAACGAGGCCGCGGGTCAGCTCATCGCGCTGTTCCTCGTAGGCCTCCGCCATCGTTCTATCGGCGGTCTCTTCGACCACAAGAACGGCCGCCGCTCCGCTCCACTGCGCATAGAACCTCTTGGCCGTTGCGTTGCCGGCATCCTTGTGCTGGAAGAAAATGCTCGTAGAGTCATCGTCCCCGGGAGTGCCGTGAAGGGCAAGGACGATTTTCCCTTTGTAGTCGCGGGTTGAATCGTACTCGGAATAGTGAAGCGTCTTTGAATTGATCCCGTACCCGACGAATTCAATTTCTCCGGTGATTGAAGTGTCATTGCCGGAAAAATACGAGAAATAATCAGTGCCGAAATCTGTCCATCGGATTCTCCCCGAGGGGGTCGAGGTTTCAAGGGTGCTTGATGTATCGACGGTGAGGTGAAGCAGGGGATAGTATTGATAGTAGCTTCCGTTGTCTCCCATCGGCACGAGTCCCATCTGCTCGAACTGCTGCGCGACATAGAGGGCAGCCAATTTCTGGCCCCGGAACCCGGTCTCGCGCCCCTCAAACTCGTCGGAGGCGATGAGCGTGAGCTGAGCCCTAAGCCGCCCGGAGGTGATGAGATTGGCCCCCTCCAGCCCCGGTGAGGTTGGATCCGAAGCCTGGGCCGGCTTGACACTGAGAAGGAAGAAAACGATCGCGATAACGGGTATCAAAAATCTGTGGTGTGCGGCGGCAGGGGACTTCGGGATCATGTGTGGGCGCTTCAAAAGTTGCCACAAGGTAAGCAAAACTCGAGTCGAAAGTCAAGAAATCATTTTCAGCTCGCTTCAAGACAAGATGACAAACTTTTCTGATTATGTCAGCTATCATGCATTTTTTGCTGACAATCTGACACAATCAAAAATCGACCTCGAGTCACAACAGGTCAAAATTCCCCAAAAATGAAGGATCGGGTCTGGTACGGGCCTTGCTGAATCAAGTTCAGAGAGTTCAGAGAATTCCAAGGATCTCCGAACGGGAGATTCAATATTTGTTCAAAGGAGCAATCACATGGCAGGAAAAATTATCGGTATCGATCTCGGCACGACAAACTCTGTCGTCGCTGTGATGGAAGGAAACGACCCGGTCGTCATCGCGAATTCGGAAGGAATGCGGACGACACCGTCCGTCGTCGGGTTCGCCAAGAACGGTGAGCGACTTGTGGGCCAGCCGGCAAAGCGTCAGGCTGTCACCAATTCCCAGAACACGGTCTTCTCGATCAAAAGGTTCATGGGAAGGTTCATGAACGAAGTCAACGAGGAGATGAAGCTGGTTCCATACAAGGTTGTCACGGGCGACAACAACAGCGCCCGCGTCCAGGTGGGAGACCGGATATACTCGCCCCCCGAGATCTCGGCGATGATCCTTCAGAAGATGAGACAGACAGCCGAGGATTATCTCGGCCAGAAGGTCACTGAGGCAGTCATCACCGTTCCGGCGTATTTCAATGATGCA
This sequence comes from Bacteroidota bacterium, assembly GCA_035505655.1. Taxonomy (GTDB): domain Bacteria; phylum Bacteroidota; class Ignavibacteria; order UBA10030; family UBA8401; genus JAGVPT01. The sequence goes on along the minus strand of DATJQP010000065.1, from coordinate 807 downwards.
CAGCGCCAGGCAACAAAAGAGGCTGGCGAGATCGCAGGGCTGAACGTTCGCCGCATCATCAACGAGCCGACGGCCGCAGCCCTTGCGTACGGTCTCGACAAGAAGAACACGGACAGCAAAGTTGCCGTCTTCGACCTCGGCGGCGGAACGTTCGATATCTCGATTCTCGAACTCGGTGACGGCGTGTTCGAAGTAAAATCGACGAACGGCGACACGCATCTAGGCGGAGACAACTTCGACCAAAGGCTTGTCGACTACATCGCCGAAGAATTCAAGAAGAGCGACGGCATCGACCTCCGGAAGGATCCGATGGCTCTGCAGCGACTGCGCGAAGCATCGGAGAAAGCGAAAATGGAGCTTTCCCAGCTCAATCAGACTGAGATCAACCTTCCCTTTGTCACGGCGACCGCCGAAGGGCCGAAGCACCTCAATATGAACCTGACACGGGCGAAGTTTGAGCAGCTCGTCGACGACCTGATCCGGAAGTGTATCCCCCCGGTCGAGAAGGCGCTCAAGGATGCAGGGCTTCAACCGAGCCAGATCGACGAAGTGATTCTTGTCGGTGGGATGACGAGGGTGCCGAGGGTCCAGCAGCTCGTGAAGGATGTTTTCGGGAAGGAAGGACACAAGGGAGTGAACCCGGATGAAGTTGTCGCGGTTGGAGCGGCGATCCAGGGCGGAGTTCTCTCCGGCGACGTCACGGATGTTCTCCTCCTCGACGTCACCCCTCTTTCGCTCGGCATCGAAACGCTCGGGAGCGTTATGACGAAGCTCATCGACGCGAACACGACGATCCCCACGCGCAAG
>DATJQP010000064.1:0-45329 GCA_035505655.1 Bacteroidota bacterium | reverse complement strand
ATAGGATCACCCGAAGATGTTGACGGATTATTGCGCCGCGGCCACGGCCTCGTCCACCGCGGTTCCGACCGGCTCCCCCATGACAAGTTTACGAAGATTCGAGGGAATATTCATGTTGAAAATCGCAATCGGGAGATGGTTCTCCTTGCAGAGCGTGATCGCCGTCAGGTCCATCACCCTGAGATCTTTCCGGAGCACCTCCTGGTACGAGATCCGTTGAAAGCGGACGGCCGCTGGGTTTTTCTCGGGGTCGGCGTCATAGACGCCGTCGACACGGGTTCCTTTGACGATAACGTCCGCCTCAATTTCGATGGCGCGGAGAACTGCCGCGGTATCGGTCGTGAAGTAGGGGTTGCCGGTCCCGGCGGCGAAGATGACAAGTCTCCCCTTCTCAAGGTGCCGTATTGCCCGGCGCCGGATGAACGGCTCGGCGATCCGCTCCATGTTGATGGCGGTCTGGCAGCGGGTGAAAACCCCGTGGCGCTCAAGCGCGTTTTGAAGCGCCAGCGCATTGATGACCGTCGCAAGCATCCCCATATGATCGCCCGTCACCTTGTCGATTCCGTCGGACGAATTCTCGATCCCGCGGTAGATGTTGCCGCCCCCGATGACGATGCCGATCTGGACACCCATCTGATGGACCGATTTGATCTCCTCGGCGTACCGGCTGATGACATTCGGATCGATCCCGTAGTCCCGCTCGCCCATGAGCGATTCGCCGCTGAGCTTCAACAGGATCCGATGATATTTTGGGGCGGACATGGATTCTCCTCGTCAGAAAAAGGAAAGGTCTCTTGCGAGACCTTTCTGACAACCTCTATTTCTCATCGCCGAGTTGATAGCGCCTGAACTGGCGTATCGTGAGTGTGTCGTTAAGCTTCGTCGACGTTTCGTGGAGGACATCCTTGATCGTCTTGCTCGCGTCTTTGATGAAGCTCTGCTCAAGGAGGACGACATCCTGGTAGTACTTCTCGAGCCGTCCGGTTGCGATGCGGTCGACGACCTGATCCGGCTTCCCTTCATTCTTCGCCTGCTGCCGGTAAATGTCGAGCTCATGCTCAACGACATCCTTTGCAACATGCTCCCGCGCGACGACGGCAGGACTCATGGCGGCCGTCTGCATCGCCACGTCGCGGGCGACGGTCTTCGCTTCGGCAGACTGGGTCGACGTGGCGAGCTCGACAAGAACGCCGATCTTGCTCCCCATGTGCGTGTAGGCTTCGATGACGCTCTTGTCGGCGACGATGATATCGAACCTTCTGATCGCGATCTTCTCGCCGATCTTTCCGATGAGGTCGGAAAGGGCGTCAGAGACTTTCCTTCCAGGGCCGTACTCGAGCCCCAGGAGAGCCTCGATCGAAGCAGGTCGCTCCTTCTCGACGATTGCCGTCACGTCGTTCGCAAATTGGATGAAATCCTGACTCCGTGCAACAAAGTCGGTCTCACTGTTGATCTCGACGATGACGCCGAGTTTCCCGCCCTCCCCGACTTTCGTGACGACGATTCCCTGGTTGGCAACGCGGTCCGCCCGCTTCTCGGCGGTAGCCGCCCCTTTCTTACGGAGATACTCGACCGCCTTCTCCATGTCGCCGCTCGTCGCCTCAAGGGCGCGTTTGCAGTCCATCATCCCCGCACCGGTCTTCTCACGGAGATTCTTTACCGTCTCGCTTGATATGGCCATGCTGATTGTTCTTCTCTTTCTTGATCTTGTTTGATCTATGGTTACGACTTTTCCTCGATCTTCGCCGCCTCTTCTTTCGTCACCGGCACTTCCTGTTTTTCCTGCGCCTCGGGGACCTCCTGCTGGCGGGCTTTTGCCCGTTCGGACCCTTCGATGATTGCGTCGGCGATCGCATGGGTGATGATCTGTACCGTCTTCAGGGCGTCGTCGTTTCCGGGAACGATGTAGTCGATCTCATCCGGATCGCAGTTCGTGTCGACGATGGCGAAAACGGGAATACCAAGCCTCTTCGCCTCCTTGACGGCAATGCCCTCCTTCTTGACGTCGACAACGAATAGGGCACCGGGAAGTCTCGTCATGTCGACAACGCCTGAGAGAGTCTTGCTGAGTTTGTCCTTCTCGCGGGTGAGGAAGAGTCCCTCCTTCTTCGTGATCTTGTCGAACGTTCCGTCGGACTCCATCTTCTCGATGTTCGTGAGCCTCTTGACACTCTTCCGGATCGTCGTGAAGTTCGTCAGCGCGCCGCCGAGCCACCGTTCGCTGATATAGTACTGGTTGCAGCGCCTTGCCTCCTCATAGATGACGTCTTTCGCCTGCTTCTTCGTTCCGACGAAGAGAATTTTCTTTCCTTCGGCGGCGATATTCGCGATCGCGTTGCAGGCCGCTTCGAGGAGTTCCTGGGATTTCTTGAGGTCGATGATGTGAATCCCGTTCCGCTCCATAAAAATATAGGGCTTCATCTTGGGATTCCATCGGCGGGTGAGGTGCCCGAAATGGGCGCCGGCACCGAGGAGGTCGGCGAGTTCTACTCGTGGCATGGTGTTCCTTTGCGGTTTAGTTAGTGTCTTCTACCTTCGTCATTCCCCGGGGGATGGCCTGGATGGGACCACACTTCCCCGCGAGTCGGAAGGTATGCTTGATAGTCCGTCGAAAGCGCAGGAGGGAAGCACGCAGCCTCCTCCAGAGGCTCTTAACGTTTGGAGAACTGGAATCTCTTTCGGGCCTTCTTCTGGCCATATTTCTTCCGCTCGACCATCCGCGGGTCGCGGGTGAGGAGCGTGTAGGTGCGAAGTGCACCGCGAAGCTCATCGTTCGCCTCCACCAGGGCGCGCGCGATGCCGAGCCGCATGGCTCCGGCCTGCCCCGCACTCCCTCCGCCTTCGACGGTGACGGAGACGTCGTATTTTCCGCCCGTCTCGGTAACGGCAAACGGCTTCGTAATATTCGCCCTGTAAATCTCCTGCGGGAAATATTTTTCGAATGGAAGTTTGTTGACCGTGATCACCCCCGTCCCCGGCTTGAGGATCACCCTCGCGACCGAGGTTTTGCGGCGACCGACTGTGCTGATGTTGTGTTGAGGCATTCGACTCTTTCAGGATGAAGTGAACTTATTTTCCGACCGGCATCGCAACGGGCTTCTGCGCGGCGTGCGGATGCTCGGTTCCCGCATACACTTTCAGTTTTCGGAGGATCCGCCGTCCGAGCCTGTTGTGGGGGAGCATCCCCTTCACGGCATGCTCGATGACTCTTTCGGGGTTTTTCTTGAGCACCTCCTTGAAGCTCTCGAACACCGCCCCTCCCGGATACCCGGTGTTGTGGAAGTAGGCCTTGAGTTCGGTCCGCTTGCCGGTCACCCTCACCTTCTCGGCATTCACAACGATGACAAAATCGCCGGCATCGATATTCGGCGTGAAGATCGGCTTGTGCTTTCCCCTCAGGACGTGTGCTACCTGGGAAGCGATGCGACCCAGGGTCTGTCCCTGAGCGTCGACGAGATACCACTTCTGGTCGACTTCGGTCTGCTTTAAGAATCGGGTGCTCTTATCTCCAAAAGCCACGACAACCTCCAATATTCAAATTTCAATTTTGCGAAGCTTTTAAATTTACTTCAAAATGCCCGAAAATGCAAGGGTCGCTCGCGAAAAAAATTACATGGCGAGCTTCCAGGGGTTCTCGAGGATCAGTTTGACCTCCTGCATAAACTGAGCCCCTACCGCGCCGTCGACAACCCGGTGGTCGCAGGAGAGGGTCAGCATAAGGCGATGCCCCACGACGATTTGGCCGTTTTCGACGACCGGCCTTTCGGCAATTGCTCCGACCGCCAGGATCGCCGCCTCGGGAGGGTTAATGATCGCTGAGAATTCTTCCACCCCAAACATCCCCAGGTTGCTCACCGTGAACGTCCCGCCGCTGAACTCTTCCGGCTTCAGCTTCTTGTCCCTTGCCTTCGCTGCCAGATCCTTCGACTCTTCGGAGATCTCAAAGAGGCTCTTCATGTCGGTGTTGCGGATGTTGGGAGTGATAAGCCCGTCCTCGAGGGCGACCGCGATGCCGACGTTGATCTCGCCGTGCTGAATGATCTTGTCCCCGGCGTACGTCGAGTTCGCCCTGGGATGGTTCCGGAGAGCCATGGCGCACGCTTTAACAATGATATCGTTGTAGCTTATCTTGACTTCCCCTGATGTGTTGAGAGAAGTCCGGAGGTCGATCGCACGGCGCATGTCGATCTCGTATGTCACGTAGAAGTGAGGAGCCGTCGTTTTGCTTTCGACGAGTCGTTTCGCGATCGTTTTCCGCATCAACGAAACCGGAATCTCCTGCGTGGGCGCGGCGGAATAGCTCCTCGAAATCCGCCCCGAAGCCTTCGCCAGCGGCCCCTCGAGATCCTTCTTGACGATCCTTCCCATCGGGCCCGAGCCAACGATGGACCGGAGATCGATCTTGTTCTGGGCCGCGATCGCTTTGGCAAGAGGCGAGACTTTCAGCCTGTTGTCGCCGGAGGCGGTCGGTGAAGCGGCCTTTGGAGATTCGCTCGGTGCCGGAGCCACAGCGGAAACCGTGGGCGACGGCGCAGCCCCGTGGACGGCAGGAGGGGCACTTGTATCGGCGAGGAGAGCGCTGATGTCTTCGGAGGGAGAGCCGATGATGGCAATCGGTTTCCCTACGGCCGCGCCCTTTCCTTCCGGAACGAAAATCTTCCGCAGGACGCCCGTGTCGTACGCTTCGAGCTCCATGTCGGCCTTGTCGGTTTGAACCTCCGCGATGATTTCCCCTTGCTTCACGGCATCCCCCTCCTTCTTGATCCACTTGAGGATGATTCCCTCCTCCATCGTGTCGCTGAGCTTCGGCATTGCTATTTTTGTCGCCATGTGCTAATCGCTTTCAGGTTATAGTTCGTGACGTCTAGCGGTAGAGAACTTTCTTCACCGCCGCGACGACTTTGGGTACGCTCGGCAGCGCGAGCTTTTCAAGGTTCGTCGCATAGGGCATCGGCACATCGGCGCCGTTCACTCTCTCCACCGGGGCGTCGAGGTAGTCGAACGCCTTCGAGTGGACTCTGCTCGCGATCTCGGCTCCGACCGACGCGAACGGCCATGCCTCTTCGACGATGACGCAACGGTTCGTCTTTTTCACCGAGTTGATGATGAGGTCCTCATCGAGCGGACGAATCGTTCTCGGGTCGATGACCTCGGCCTCGATTCCCTCCTTCATGAGCTCATCGGCCGCCGCGAGCGAGACATGAAGCATTTTTGACCAGGCGACGATCGTCACATGTTCGCCTTTTCTTTTGATGTCGCCGACGCCGATCGGAATGAGGTATTCCTCCTCCGGCACTTCACCCTTGTGGCCGTACATCATCTCGCTCTCCATAAACATCACCGGGTTGTCGTCGCGGATCGCGGACTTCAGCAATCCTTTTCCGTCGGCGGGGGTCGACGGGATGATGACGATAAGACCGGGTACGTGTGCGAGCATCGACTCGAGGGACTGTGAGTGCTGCGAGGCGAGTGCGTGCGCCGCCCCCGAGGGGCCCCGGACAACGAGCGGGACTTTGAACTGGCCGGCCGACATGTAGCGGATCTTCGCCGCGTTGTTGAAGAGCTGATCGAACGCGAGGATCGCGAAATTCCAGGTCATCATTTCGACGATGGGCCGCAGGCCCACCATCGCCGCGCCGATGCCGAGCCCCGCAAATCCGGCTTCCGTGATCGGCGTGTCAATGACGCGCTTTTCCCCGAATTTCTGGAGCATCCCCTGGCTTACTTTATACGCCCCCTGGTACTGGCCCACCTCTTCCCCCATGAGGAACACGTTGGGGTCTCTCTCCATCTCCTCGCACATCGCCTGGTTCAGTGCTTCACGAAACGCAATGACTGCCATACTTCAATGCCCTTTTCAGTTTTATACGTAGACGTTTTCAAAGAGGACGTCGGCCGGGGGTTCCGGGCTATGCTCGGCGAACTCGACCGATCCGTCGACGATTTTCTTGATTTCCAGCTCCATCTCATCGATCACCGACTGGCTGAGGACGTTCGCTTCAAGAAGCTCCCTCCCGAATGTCAGCAGAGGATCGCTCTTCTTCTGTTCCTCGACCTCCTCTTTCGTCCGGTAATGACCGTGAATCGGGTCGGACATGGAGTGGCCGCGGAACCTGTACGTCCTCGCCTCGAGCATCGTCGGCTCGTTCTTTTCCCGCGCCCGATCCACTGCCGCCTTCACGACGCGGTACATTTCCAGGACGTCCATGCCGTCCACCCATTGACGCGTCATGTCATAGGCAGAGGCTTTCTGATAAATGTCCCACACGGCGGTCGACCGTTCGACAGCGGTCCCCATCCCGAACCGATTGTTCTCGCAGATGAAGACGACCGGGAGTTTCCAGAGAGCGGCAAGGTTGAGGGTTTCATGAAAGACCCCCTGGTTCGCGGCCGCCTCTCCGAAGAAGCAGACCGTCACCGAATCCTTCCCGAGATATTTGGAGGCGAAGGCCGTTCCCGACGCCAGCGGCACGTGGCCCCCGACGATCCCGTACCCTCCCATAAAGCCCTTTGCGAGGTCGAACATGTGCATCGAGCCTCCGACTCCCTTCGAGCAGCCGGTGAATTTTCCAAACAGCTCCGCCATGATTCCTTTCGGGTCCATTCCGCGCGCGATTGCGTGGCCGTGATCGCGGTACGCGGAAAAGATGTAATCATCCTCTCTCAGCGCCGCGATGGCGCCGACACCCACTGCCTCCTGGCCTATGTAGAGGTGACAGAATCCTCCGATCTTGCTCTTGCCGTACTCCTGCGCTGAGCGCTCCTCAAACCTCCGGATAAGAAGCATCTGGCGGTACAGATCGATCACCTTTGCGTTCGAGAGTCCGATCTCTTTCCAGCGAAGGGCTTTCGTCCCTTTCGTATCTTTCTTCAATGCAGCAGTTGTCATTCTTTCTCCTTGTGAAAAAAACTACACTTGTTCGGCCGCATGGTATGAGCTGCGGACCAGGGGACCCGATTCAACGTAGCGGAAACCCATCTCACGTCCGGTTCGTTTTAGCTCCGCAAACTCGTCCGGATGGACGTATCGCTCCACCGGGAGATGCTCCTTTGTCGGCTGGAGGTATTGGCCGATCGTCAGGATGTCGCACCGGACCTCCCTGAGATCGCTCATCGTGTCGACGACCTCCTCCATCGTTTCCCCAAGTCCCACCATCAGCCCGGACTTCGTGAGGAACCCCTTTTCCTTCGCCCGATCGAGAAGCTCGAGCGACCGGTTGTACTGCGCCTGGGGACGAACGGTTTTGTAGAGGCGCGGAACCGTTTCGGTGTTATGGTTGAGGATATCCGGCTGGGCGTCGAGGACGATGTTGAGCGCCGCTTCACTTCCCTGAAAGTCGGGGATCAGCACTTCGATCCTGCACTGCGGGAGGCGGCTGCGGATTCCCCTGATCGTTTCGGCAAAGATCTGTGCACCTCCGTCGTAAAGCTCGTCCCGGTTCACCGAGGTGATCACCGCGTGCCGGAGCTTCATTGCGGCAACCGCCTCCGAGACTCTCCGGGGCTCGTCCTTGTCAAGAAACATCGGTCGGCCAGTCTTCACGGCGCAGAAGCCGCAACTCCGCGTACAGGTGTCGCCGAGGATCATAAAGGTGGCCGTTCCCGAATTCCAGCATTCTCCCATATTCGGGCAACGCGCCTCCTGACACACCGTGTGGAGGGACCTGCTGTCGATAAGGGTCTTTAGCGCGGAATAATTCTCGCCCCCCGGGACCTTCGCTTTAAGCCACTCCGGCTTGCGGGGACGTGCCGCTGATATGGTTTCGATCTCCATTTTTTCAATCTCAGATTCGTGAGTGAAACACAGCCGTGAGAAATTGTTCTCGGGCATTCCGCCATGCCGGAAGCTAAACGACCCGTCCGACGTCGAATTTTTCCAGGTGTTCGACGACACGCTGAAGGAACATTCCCCCTAACGCACCGTCCACGATCCGATGGTCATACGACATCGAGATGTAGACCATCGAGCGTATGGCGATAGCGTCGTCGATCACCACGGGGCGCTTCTTGATCGCCCCGACGCCGAGGATCGCCACCTGAGGCTGATTGATGATCGGGAATCCGTACAGATTTCCAAAAATCCCGGGGTTCGTAATCGTGAACGTGCCCCCCTGGACGTCGGCCGGGAGGAGCTTCTTCGTCCTTGCCCTCGTCGAGAGGTCGTTCACTGAACGCGCGAGCGACGTGAAGTCCAGCGATCCTGCGTTCCTGATTACTGGAACGATTAGCCCTTGCTCGAGCGCAACCGCGATGCCTACATTGATATCCTTCCGGATGATAATGGAGTCCCCTTCGACGGAGGAGTTCACCATCGGAAATTCTGCCAAAGATCGGACCACCGCTTCGACAAAAAAAGGGGTATAGGTAAGCTTGAAACCCTCGCGCTTCTCGAACTCTTCCCTGTGCTTCTCCCGGTAAGCTGCAATCTTCGAAAGATCCGCCTCGGTGACGGAGCCGACATGGGCGGAAGTATGGATGCTTCGGACCATGTGCTCCGCGATCGCTTTTCGCATCGTGTCCATCTTGACGACTTCGACGGCGCCGGACGGTCGCGGCGCGGCCGGGACGGACGACTGAGCCCCCCCCGGTTTTCGCCTCTCGATGTATGCAAGGATATCATTTTTCGTCACCCTCCCGCCGGATCCTGTTCCCGTGATTCCCTCAAGCTCACTCAGGGGGATATCCTCGGTGCGCGCGATGTTGAGGACAAGTGGCGAGTAGAAGGCGTCTGACCCCTTCGTCTGGCGCGGAGCCGAAGCAATTGCCGCCGGAACATCGTTTGTATCCGGTCTCAGCCCCGCGACAACGTCCGTATTCCCGGGCGAAGGATGCTGACCTCTCGGCCGGAGCGGGATGCTCGGATCTGTCTCGATACGCGCGATGACGGTATGGACGTCGACGGTCTTCTGCTCGGGAAAAAGGAGCTCCGCAACAATTCCTCCGGAAGGGGAAGGAATCTCGGAGTCGACTTTGTCCGTGCTGATCTCCAGGAGTGTCTCATCCTTGGTGATCTTGTCGCCGACCTTCTTGTACCATTTCGTTATTGTCCCCTCGGCGATACTCTCGCCCATCTGGGGCATAACGACGTCAACGATGGCCATTCGCGTTTCGCGCGTTGTTGGAGATAAGGATGGTATTCATCGTTTCAAAATGCCGCCAGCTTCTCAAGCGCAGCGGTGATATCACTCTCCTGAGGAAGGATTGCCGCCTCCAGCGCAGGAGCGAATGGAATCGGCGCATCCTTGGCGGCGACCCTCATGACGGGACCGTCGAGCCATCGGAAGCACTCCTCGGCAACGACCGCCGCGATTTCTCCGCCGAAGCCGCCGGTGCGCGTGTCTTCATGGACCACAAGCACCTTCCCCGTCTTCTTCACCGAAGTCAGGACTGTCTCCCGGTCCCACGGGGAGATCGTCCTGAGATCGATCACTTCCACCTTCACTCCCTTTCGTTCAAGTTTCTTAGCGGCCTCGAGCGAGCGTTGCACCATCATTCCCCACGCAACAACCGTAATGTCCGTCCCCTCGGTCTTCACCTTCGCCTTGCCAAAAGGTAGAAGATAGTGCTCATCGGGTTCGGGGGTCGATGCGAATCCCTGCCGATAGAGCCCTTTGTGTTCGCAGAAGAGAACTGGGTTTTCTTCGCGACATGCCGTCTTGAGCAACCCTTTCGCGTCCGCGGCATTCGAGGGCATGGCGATCCAGAGGCCGGGCATATGCGCAAAAAAACCCTCGATGCTCTGACTGTGGTAGAGACCTCCGCGGATGTATCCGCCGACGGCGACTCGTACCACGACCGGACAGGAGAAATTTCCGTCTGAGCGGTAGCGGAGTTGCACCAGCTCGTCCTTGAACTGCATGAAGGATGGCCAGATGTAGTCGCCGAATTGAATTTCCACAACCGGCTTGAATCCACGAATCGCAAGTCCGATCGCGGTACCGAGAATGCTCGCTTCCGCAAGCTGCGAATTGAAGGCTCGCGACTCTCCGAAGGCGGCGGTGAGTCCCTTCGTGGCGGTGAAGACTCCTCCCTTGTTTCCGGCGACGTCTTCGCCGTAAACAAGCATCTTTGGGTTTGCCCCCATCTCTTCGTGGAGAGCATGGTTGATGGCATCGACCATGACGATGTTCTTTCCCTCGCGGGCCGGGTGAAATTCCGTCTCATGCGGAACAACGATATTCGGGGAGTAGACATTCCGCTCCGCTGTCTCCGCCGCCGGACTCGGTTGGGCTTCCGCCCTTTCGGCTGCCTCGTTGACCTCTCTCCTCACGTCCGACTTCAGCTCGTCGAGCTCGGCCTCCGGGAGGATTCCCTCTTCGAGGAGCCACTGTTCCATTTTCGGAAGCGGATCCCGCAACCTGTTTCGCTCGAGCTCTTCCGCGACGAGATACTTCCTGGCGTCGTCGGAGGATGAATGGGGAAACAGCCGCACCACGTCTGCCTCGATGAGGCTGGGCCCAAGTCCCGACCTCGTGTGCACAACGGCTTCGCGCAATGCTTTGTACGATGAAAGGAAATCGGTTCCGTCAACATGGAATCGCAGCAGGTTCGGGTATCCGCTGACAAGCTCGGCAATCGATCCACCGGCTATCTGATCTTTAACCGGGACAGAGATCGCGTAGCCGTTGTTCTGGATCAGAAACACCACCGGATACCGGCCGCGACAGGCCCAGTTGAGAGCTTCGCTGAATTCTCCCTCGCTCGTCGCTCCCTCGCCGGAAGAGACATAGACAATTTCGTCCGTTCCCTCTTTGACGGCTCCCATGGCGGTCCCCACCGCCTGAAGGAACTGCGTCCCCGTCGGGCTCGATTGAGCCGGCATGCGAAGGGCCTTGTCGCCGTAGTGAGCGGGCATCTGCCGCCCGTTCGAGCTTGGGCCGCCGAGGCGGTGCATCGACTCAAGGAAGATTTCGTAGGGCGTTGAGCCGTAATGGAGAGCGAACGCAAGATCGCGATAATACGGATAGGCCCAGTCATGTCCCGGTCTGAGCGCAAGGGCGGCAGCAACCTGGCAGGCTTCATGCCCCGGGCCTCCGATATGAAAATGGATCTTTCCCTGTTTCAGCAGGATCATCGCCTTCTCGTCCATCGTTCGGGCGGTGAACATGGTTCTGTAGGCCCTGACGAGTTCCTCCTTCGCGGGCGACTGCTCGACGGATGAACTCAGTGCAAAACTCGTCGCTGCGCGCTCGGCGGCAAAATCATGCTTGTGGACCGTCATCAAATGCTTCTTCGTTGTCATGAAGTCTTCTCCTCAACCCTGGAAGCGCCTGCGGGATGTTTGCCCGGGAGCAATTCGTTGAGAGCAGTAAGTTCCGAAGCCACCGAAAAGACCGATTCGAAGTTACGGATGACCGACCCGACAACATCGGTCATCTCAAGTTCTCTGTTTAGAAGGCCGCTGAGCGACGCCACTCCTTTGTGGAAGATACCGCACGGAATGATCCTTTCGAAATACGAAAGGTCCGTGTTGACATTGAGAGCGAATCCATGCATCGTGACCCATCGGCTTACCTTAACGCCGATCGCCGCGATCTTGTCATTCTTCACCCACACCCCCGTGTAACCATCCGACCTCCCCGCGGAGATCCCGAAATCCGCCGCCGTTCTGATGAGGACCTCCTCCAGGTCCCGGAGGTATCGATGGATATCCGGGTAGAACCCGTTGAGGTCGAGGATCGGATATCCTACAAGCTGCCCCGGCCCGTGGAACGTGACGTCACCGCCCCTGTCGATGTTGAAGAGGTCGACGTGCCGCTCTTTTAATTCAACATCGTTGGCGAGAAGATGATTCGCATCCGAGCCTTTGCCAAGCGTATAGACAGGCTCGTGCTCGGTCAGGAGAAGAACATCCGGAATGGATCCTTCCAAACGGGCTGCGAAGACCTTCCTCTGAAGTTCCCAGGCGTCGGCGTACTTCGTCCTGCCAAGGTTGATTGTCAGGAGTCGCTTCATCTCAACATAAAATGTTCGTCATTCGTCTCCACTGAGTGCTCTATATATTGAGCGCCTCGCCGTATGCGTCGAGCGCCGCCTCGCCGACCCCCTCTGTAAGCGTCGGATGCGCGTGGATCGTCTGAATGATCTGCTCGCGCGTTGTTTCGAGCGTGCGGGCCACCGCCAGTTCGGCGATCATTTCCGTGGCTTCGGAGCCGATGATATGGGCCCCGAGAAGCTCTCCGTACTTCGCGTCGAAGATAAGTTTCACGAACCCCTCGGGCTCGTTGATCGCGAGCGCCTTCCCGTGCGAACGGAACGGATAACGCCCGATCTTAAGGTCGTACCCTTTCTCCTTTGCCTTTTCTTCCGTCAGACCGACGCTCGCGACCTGCGGCTGGCAGTACGTGCAGCCGGGGATGTTGCCGTAGTCGATGGGGTGCGGGTTCTTTCCGGCGATCTTTTCCACACAAACGATCCCTTCAGCGGAGGCAACGTGGGCAAGCCAGGGAGGGCCATTGACGTCGCCGATGGCGTAGATGCCGTCGACGTTTGTTTTGTAGTACTTGTCGACCGGAACAAACGATCGATCCGTTTTCACCCCAACTGTTTCAAGGCCGACTCCCTCGATATTACCCTGCACGCCGATCGCCACGAGAGCGATCTCAGCCTTGAGATCCTTCTTCCCTTCTTTGTTGCTCACCGTCACCGTCACCTCTTTGCCGGTGCTGACCCCTTCGACCTTCGTCTCTGTCAACACCTCAATGCCGTTCTTCGCGAAGACTCGTCCCAGGGTTTTCGTCACCTCCCGGTCTTCGATCGGGAGGAGGCTGGGCATCATTTCGACAACCGTCACCTTCGTCCCGTACGCGTTGTAGAAGTAGGCGAACTCGACTCCGATGGCGCCCGCACCGATGATGACCATGCTCTTGGGAGGAGCCGCAAGCACCATCGCTTCCGAGCTCGTGATGACCTGTTTTCCGTCGATATTGATGGAGGGAAAGGTCTTTGGCCGGGCTCCGGTTGCAAGAACGATATGCTTGGCGTTGATCCGCTCGGTTTTCCCCGGCTGTGCGACCTCCACGACCCCCTTCGCGACGATCTTCGCCGTCCCCGCGAGGTACTCGACCTTGTTCTTCTTGAACAAAAACTCAATCCCCTTCGAGGATCGTCCGGCGATATCGCGGCTTCGCTTCACCGCGACGCTGAAATCTGCCCTCAGATTGTCGAACGAAAATCCAAAATCGTCGGCGTGCCGCAGCAGGTTATAGATTTCGGCATTCTTAAGGAGCGCCTTCGTCGGGATACATCCCCAGTTGAGGCAGATCCCTCCAAGTTTCTCCTTTTCCACCACAAGCGTTTTCAGGCCGAGCTGACCCGCGCGGATTCCGGCGATGTACCCTCCCGGCCCGCCGCCAATGATTACCACATCGTATTGTTTCTCTGGCATGAAGTCCTCATCTAAAAAAGAAAAGAGGGAACCTGCGTTCCCTCTTCCGTTTGAAAAGAATCAGCGACACCTGCCCATAGAATCCCATTGATCATGAGATCTCAACTTCACTTTCTTTAGTAACGTCGTGGGGGAAAATGCATTCAAAATATACAGAAGATGGGGAAAAAAGTCAATGAAGCACGCAGAGGCGTTCACAGGGAGACCGCAACCGCTCCGCTGGGAGGCGTGCACTGCAGAACATTCAATGAAGGGAGGCCACTGCAAGATGGTACAAGTTGGAGAGTGAACGACTTCCGGAAAGAGTTTTTCTGTGGCACTTTTCGGCAAATCTTGATACTTTGGTGCCGTAACAAAAAGAATCGATCGTTTCCGCAAAGTATTCCGGGAGAGGTGCGTTTATGGATATCGTCTCTCTGATCCGAGGGATCATCGGCATCGTCTTCCTTCTCGCTCTCGCGTACAGCTTCTCTTCAAACAGGCGCTCCGTGAACTGGCGCCTCGTCGGCGTTGGCGTCGGGCTCCAGTTTTTCTTCGCCCTCTTCGTCCTGAAGATCACGGTCGGCCGGCTCGTCTTCGATACCATCAGCCGGTGGTTCGTTCGTCTCTTCGGTTTCGCCGGAGACGGCGCGCAGTTCGTCTTCGGGTCGCTTGCGGCCCCGGCCGGCACCTCGGGGAGCATCGGCTTCTTCTTTGCATTCCAGGTCCTGCCGACGATCATCTTTTTCGCATCCTTCATGGCGGTCCTCTATCATCTCGGGATCGCGCAGAGGTTCGTTCAGGCGATGGCCTGGGTGATCGCGAAATTCATGCGCGCAAGCGGCAGCGAATCTCTCTGCATAGCGGCGAACACCTTCATGGGGCAGACCGAAGCCCCGCTCGTCATCCGCCCCTACCTCGCCTCGCTGACCCAGTCGGAACTCCTCACAATCATGACGAGCGGAATGGCCCATATTTCGGGCGGAGTCATGATCGCGTACTACACGATGCTTGGCGCCGCCGTCGCAAAAGTTCAGGGGGGAGCGATCGACGCGTCCCAAGTCTACTTCGCCGCCCATCTCCTCGCGGCGTGTATCATGGCGGGACCTGCGACGCTCGTCGTGGCGAAGATCCTTTATCCGGAATCGGGGGAACCCCTCACGATGGGGACAGTGAAGCTGAAGGTCGAGAAGGCGCACTCGAACGTCATCGAAGCGGCCGCCGCTGGAGCTTCGGACGGCGTGAAACTCGCGCTGAACGTCGGTGGGATGCTCATCGCGTTCATTGCACTTATCGCACTCATCAATTTTCTTCTGGGCGAACTCGGCTCCGTCACCGGTTGGAACGCCGCCATCCAGGCAAAATTCGGCATGCCCCTCTCCCTCGAACTGGTCTCGGGGCTGATCTTCCAGTTCATCGCCTTTGCGATCGGGGTGCCGTGGAGCGAGGCGCTCAATGTCGGGAGCCTCATGGGAATCAAGATGGTCCTCAACGAATTCGTTGCCTATTCCAAGATGGCCGATGCGCTGAGCGCCCATCAGCTTTCGCAACGGGCGATGGTCATCGCCACCTACTCCCTCTGCGGCTTCGCGAATTTCTCCTCGATTGCGATCCAGATCGGCGGCATCGGCCCCCTCGCCGAAAATCGCCGTGGCGATATCGCCCGTTTCGGGCTCAGGGCTCTCCTCGGGGGTACCATCGCGACGTGGATGACGGCGTCGATTGCGGGTATGTTCGTAGGTTAATGCTTACTCGGGAAAACACTCCATGGAAAACACGGAAAAAAAATACGGGTGGTTCGCGATCGGAGACGTCAACGGCTTCTTCGGTCTGATGTTCGATAACATTACCGTCCTCTCTTTCCTTGCCGGGATCCTCATCTTCGCGTTCAAATTCCCGGCAGACATCGTCTACGGAAGGATGTTTCCGGGGACAGCGTTCGGAGTTCTCTTCGGCGACCTCGTCTATACCTGGATGGCCTTTCGCCTCGCAAAGAGCACCGGCAACACGAGAGTGACGGCAATGCCCCTCGGCCTTGATACTCCCTCGACGATCGGCATCGCACTCGTCGTCCTCGGCCCCGCCTTCATAGGGCTAAAAGCCGAAGGATACGCCGAGCGTGATGCGGCGATGATGACCTGGTATATCGGAATGGCGACCATGGTGATCATCGGCATCATCAAGGTCATCTTCTCGTACTTCGGTCAGTGGGTGCAGAAAGCGGTTCCCCAGGCGGGATTATTGGGATCGTTGGCGGGAATCGGGCTCGCGCTCATCGGGCTCGTTCCGCTCGTTGACGTTTTCGGGATGCCCCTTGTCGGGATGATCGCGCTCGGACTTATTCTCTACACCCTCGTCGCGCGTATCCGCCTTCCAAAGAACTTTCCGGGTGTGCTCGCCGCGATCTTCGTCGGTTCGCTCGTCTATTACCTCCTCGGCCCGACCGGTTGGATTGGGGGATCCTTTGCGGGCACGCCTCCGATGGACCTTCACTTCGGTCTTCCGATTCCAACGCTCGGATTCGTTGATGGGCTGAGCCACGCGTGGAAGTATATGCCGATCGCGATCCCCTTCGGACTTCTTACGGTAGTCGGAGGAATCAACGTGACGGAGAGCGCGCGTGTGGCAGGCGACGATTACGACACCCGCGCGATACTCTTCACGGAGGCGATGGCAACGCTTGTGGCTGGATTGTGCGGAGGTGTAGCCCAGTCTACCCCTTATATCGGGCAGCCGGCATATAAGAGAATGGGTGCGAGGGCGGGATACACACTCATCACCGGAATCTTCATCGGCCTCGGCGGGGTGCTCGGGTATGTGTCGTTCTTCGTTGAGCTCATACCCAGGGCGGTGCTAGCACCGATCCTTATCTTCGTCGCCCTCGACATCGTTGTCCAGTCATTTCAGGCATCACCGGCACGGCACGCGCCCGCCGTTGCCTTTGCGTTCTTCCCGACGATTGCCCGGCTCTTGTCGATCAAGTTCACGAATCCGGACATCATTCCGACGGAGAATTTTGCCAGGCTGATGGAGGCGCCCGGGAAAGCGCTCCCTGAAATGCTTGTCACCGTGGCGTTGGGAAACGGATTTATTCTGACAGCGATGTTATGGGGGGGATTCCTCGCGGAGATGATCGACCGTCGGTTGAGGCGTTCGGCCGGATATCTCTTGATCCTGGCAGTGCTTTCATTCTTTGGCGTCGTCCATTCGGCCTCCCCGGACGGGATGATGTACCTTCCCTGGACTCTCAGCGGTACTGCTCTGAAGATTCCCTACCAGATCAGCTCTGCCTACGCTCTTTTCTCACTGATGCTCTTCTTGTTTTCGTTCACATCTGGAGCCCGAGAACCGGCGCCTGCCGGAGAATAGGGCTCCACCCGGGAAAGCCGAAGACACTCCTTCCATCTTCGCCCCGCGAAGGCGCATCATACGGAAAAGCCCGGGAGAACTCCCGGGTTTGGGGTCGGAATCTGCAATCGAAGGGAATGGAACAGGTGAGGGGTGCCCCCCGGCAGAAGCGGACTAAGACTGAAAGCTCGTTTGAATCCCATCCATCACCTGCGATCGCGCCTTCAGCTCGTTGAGCTTCTGCATGATCTTGATCACCGATGCGCTCCGCTCCTCCACCAGCCCCCGCACGAAGCCGCTCACGTCCGGCTCGTCGCACTGCGAAAGAACGGACTGATAGAATCGAACCGTCAGCGTCTCCTGCGCAAGCGCGGCGCTGAGCATGGCGCATGTGTTCCTGCAAAGATGCTCGCAACGGACATTCTCGAGGTTCATATCGCTCCCGCCTTTCGTGAAGAGTTCTGGTCGATCGTTAAGACACTTTTCTCGCGGACATCTCCATCGCCAAAGCCTTTCCCTTCTCGAGGGCTTTTTCGTTGAGGGGCAGGAGATGATGGTGACGCTCGGGGAGGACTTCCTTAAGGGCTTTGAGAACATTCTCCGGTGCAACGATGGGGCGGAAGCTCAAGAAAGCACCCAACATGACCATGTTCGAGACTTGCCGGCTCGCAAGCCTCAGCGCCTCCTCGTTCGCGCCAATTCCGGCGATCTCGACATCGTGACGTGAAGGAGCGGTGATCACGGTCGAGCTCTCGAAGAGAATCACTCCCGCCGGCTTAACGAGGGCTGCGAACTTGTCGACCGAGGGCTGATTGAGGAGGATTGCCGAATCAAAGGTCGAGACAATCGGTGAGCTGATCCTCGATTCCGCCACGATGACAATGCAGTTCGCCGTTCCACCCCTCATCTCGGGACCGTACGAGGGCATCCAGCTCACTTCCTTCCCTTCCTTGATCGCCGCATAGGCGATGATCTGTCCCATCGACAGGACTCCCTGTCCACCGAACCCAGCAATGATGATTTCATGAGCCTTCTGCATACGGACTCGTCTCCGTCTTCAGTTCAACATCGGGACTTTCAGGTCCCCGAGGGGATAGAGTGGAAACATATTCTTCTCCATCCACGCATTCGCTTCGACCGGCGTCATCTTCCAGCCCGAGGGACAATTGGACACAACCTCAATGAAACACGTTCCCTTCTTCAACTCCTGATAGCGGAAGGAGGCCTCGATCGCCTTCTTGAGTTTCCGGACGGCGGCGGCGGTGTGAACCGCTTGGCGTGTCACGTAGTATGCTCCGGGTAGCTGCGCCAGAAGATCGGTGATCTTAAGCGGATATCCCATGAGGCCGGAGTTACGTCCGTACGGCGTTGTCGACGTCACCTGCCCGAGGAGCGACGTCGGCGCCATCTGTCCCCCGGTCATCCCATAGATGGCATTGTTGATGAAGAGCATGAGGATGTTCTCGCCGCGGTTGACGGTGTGGATCGATTCGCCCGTTCCGATCGCCGCCAGGTCTCCGTCCCCCTGGTATGAAAAGACAAAGAGATCGGGCCTCACACGTTTGATCCCCGTCGCGACAGCGCTTGCCCTGCCGTGGGCGGCTTCCTGCATGTCAACGTTCATGTAGTTGTAGGCGAACACCGAGCATCCCACGGGAGCAACTCCCACGGTTTTCCCCTGGATCCCCTTTTCATGAATGACTTCCATCAAAACGCGGTGGGCGACTCCATGTCCACAGCCGGGACAATAATGCATCGGCGTATCGGTGATCGTTCCGGGCTTTTCGTAGACGAGGTTCATCGGAGGTGTAACCGTTGTCGTGCTCATTGGCTCCTCACTACTCAGCAGTGATTTGGTTTTCCACGGCGATCTTTTCGATCTCCGCGAAGATGTCGTCGGGGGTGGGGACCATCCCCCCCATCCGCCCCTTGAAGTAGACCGGCCGCTTTCCTTCAACTGCCAGCCTGACATCCTCGACCATCTGACCGGCATTCATCTCGACCGTAAGGAACGCCGAGGCGGCGGAGACAAGTGACCGGATCTTTTCTGACGGGAACGGGAAGAGTGTGATGGGACGGAGAACGGCTACACTCGAGCCCCGCTCGTTCGCTATTTCCATTGCCTTCTGGCAAATTCTCGCCATCAATCCGAATGCAACAAGGATGATGTCGGCGTTCTGCGGGCCGAGCAGTTCATACCGCGTCTCCTCCTGCATTCGACGATACTTCTCCTGAAGACCGAGGTTGATCTGCTCCATCCTTTCGGGCTCCAGATGCAGGGAGGTGATGATGCGCCTCTCCTTTCCCTCAGGCTTCCCGGTCGTCGCCCAGGGATGTTCTGGATATGGGAGAGACCCTTCAGGTGGAAGGAGAACCTTCTCCATCATCTGGCCGAGCGCTCCGTCGGCGAGGATCATCGCGGGATTCCTGTACTTCTCGGCGAGCCTGAAGCCGTCGAAAACAAAATCGGCCATCTCTTGTACCGATGCCGGGGCTAGGACGAGGAGGCGATAATCTCCGTGTCCACCCCCTTTTGTCGCCTGGAAATAATCGCCCTGCGACGGTTGGATGGTCCCGAGACCGGGTCCACCCCGCTGAACGTTGACAATGAGGCAGGGAATTTCGGCCGACGCCATATACGAGATCCCCTCCTGCATCAGGCTGATGCCGGGACTCGACGATGATGTCATCACTCTGGCCCCGGCACCACCGGCTCCGTAAATCATGTTGATGGCGGCGAGCTCACTCTCGGCCTGAAGAACGACGAAGTTCCGCTTGGGAGACTCGACGGTCAGGTATTCAAGAACTTCCGATTGAGGCGTAATGGGGTAACCGAAGTACGCCTGCATCCCGGCCCTGATAGCGGCTTCGGCAAGCGCTTCGTTCCCCTTCATAAGACGAAGATCTGAACGAGCGGAGGTTTCCATGCAATCATGCTCCCTGAACGCGGGTGAGTGGAACCGGCATCAAACGGCAGGAATCGGCTGGGCGGACGGCCTTGCCTTCGGCCGGGCTTCCTGATAGACCGTGATCGCGCAATCAGGACAGACGAGAGCACAATTGATGCATCCAGTGCAGTTGTCCTTCACCAGTTGAACGTATCGGTACCCATGACGATTGATTTGGTCGGAAAGACCGAGGCTCTCCTGAGGGCATGCGTTGATACACAACTCGCACCCCTTACAGACATCCCGATTGATGAGGACTGTTCCGCGTATCATTCGCTACTCCTGCGAGGATGTTGTCTGCAATTTCATGTCCTTTCGCGAGTCAACTATTGTGCCATGCGAACGAGTCGAATACTTAGGTTTGCTTTCTTTTTTCGGGCAAATCCGACAATTGATTTCTAACTATGGGAAGATGGAAGAGAGACCTTCTCAATTCCGATAAGGTCGTCGTTGAGTTCTTCAACGCAATTCTCGCCTGTTAACAAATCCTTGGGAGCTGTTCACCGGAGAGCATGTCGACAATCCGTGTCCCTCCGATCCGGCTCCTCATCAGTACTTTCCCGGCATCCTTCTCGGTCACTTCACCGATAATTGCGGCTCGTTGGCCGAGTGGATGGTTTCTCATCGCGTTCAGCACCGCATCTGCGTCGGCAGAGGGGAGTATTGCGAGAAGTTTTCCCTCGTTAGCGACATAGAGTGGATCGAATCCGAGAAGCTCGCATGCACTGTGAACTCCCTCGGCAACCGGGATCTCCTCTTCCCTGAGTATCATTCCGATCTCAGCGCTCCGCGCAATCTCGTTCAATGCGCTGGCGACGCCGCCGCGCGTTGGGTCCCGAAGAACATGGATCTCCTGCGTGGCGGCCAGCATCACTTCAACAAGACCGTTGAGGGGAGCGCAATCGCTCTCTAGACTGGATTCAAATTCCAGCCCTTCCCTCACCGACATGACCGCCATACCGTGATCGCCGATCGTGCCGCTGACAATAATCTTGTCTCCGGCCCTTGCTCTTCTCGGATTGATGTCCACCCCGGCCGGAATGACTCCGATTCCTGAAGTGTTGATGAAGACTCTGTCCGCCTTTCCCTTGTCGACGACCTTGGTGTCTCCGGTGACGATCTCAACACCGGCACACTTTGCCGCCTGCTCCATCGAAAGGACAATTTTCCACAGCACATCGATCGGCAATCCCTCTTCGATGATGAACGCGGTCGAGAGGTACAGAGGCTTCGCCCCGCACATCGAAACGTCGTTGACGGTCCCGTTGACCGCCAGCGAACCGATGTCGCCTCCGGGGAAAAAGAGCGGATTGACCACGAATGAATCGGTGGAGAATGCCAGACGACCGTCTGCAGGGGGAAGCAACGCGCCGTCGTGAAGGGGGCTGAGATGTTCGTTCCGGAACCTTGAGACAAAGATCTCGTCGATCAGCCTTTGCGAGAGCCTTCCACCGCCACCATGCGCGAGGAGCACCTGTTTGTATTCGCTGATGGGAACCGGGCAGCTAAGGCCGCCGCTCAAGTCGACTCCGGAGGGATCCGTCATAGTGCCCTCCCTCCCGGCCGATAATGATAGTACGCAGCGCAGGCTCCTTCGGACGAGACCATCGGCGCCCCGAGAGGCCTTTCCGGAGTACAAGCGTTCCCGAACGAGGGACACTCGGTCGGCTTCTTCAATCCCTGGAGCACAAGCCCTGCATTGCAGAGGCTCGATTCTTCAACCGCAAGGGAAGAAATTTCGAATTGCCTTTCAGCATCGAGGTGAGAGAACTCGTCGCGGAGAGCGAGGCCGCTCATCGGGATTCTGCCGATCCCCCTCCACGAGCGGTCGACCGGCTCGAAGACTTCGCTGAGAAGTGAACGCGCTGATGCATTTCCCTCCCGTTTTACCGAACGGCGGTACTGGTTTTCCACTTCGTGTCGTCCCTGCTCCAGCTGCTTCACCGCCATGTAGATTCCCTGGAGGATGTCGACCGGTTCGAAGCCGGTCACGACAACCGGTACGCGGTACCGCTCCGCGATTGAATAGTATTCGCCGTATCCAGTCACCGTGCAGACGTGGCCGGCGGCAAGAAATGCCTGTATCCTATTTTGCGGCGACGATAGGATCGCCCTCATTGCGGGAGGGACGAGGACGTGCGAAGAGAGAAGAAAGAAATTGTTCAGCCCCGACTCCTTTGCCCTGCGAACCGCCAACGCCGTAGCGGGAGCAGTCGTCTCAAAACCGACGCCGAAAAATACAACCTTCTTGCCGGGGTTCTCCTGGGCCACGGTGAGCGCATCAAGGGGAGAATAGACAATCCTGACATCGGCCCCTGCAGCTTTCAGCGACAGAAGATCCTTTGACGATCCCGGCACTCGGAGCATATCCCCGAACGACGTGAAGATCACGCCGGGAAGAGCCGCAATGTGAAGGGCCTTGTCAATCATCTCGAGTGGGGTGACGCAGACAGGGCAACCAGGGCCATGGACGAGGGTGACGCTCTCCGGCAACAGAGACTCGAGCCCCGATTTCACAATCGTGTGAGTCTGGCCCCCGCAGATTTCCATGATGGTCCACGAACGGCTGACGGCTGCGTCAATGAGGGCCGACAATGTCGTCGCGAGGGCTCCGTCACGGTATTCGTCGACGTGCTTCACGTATCTTCAGTCCTTTGGCGGATCGGTGCGCGGAGATTCACGCTCGAATGCCTCAAGCTCTCCGAAAAGCTTCAGCGTCGCCTCCGCCTCCTCCACGTCGAGCTTGCTGATCGCAACGCCGGCATGGACAATGACGTAGTCCTCTATCGCGGCATCCGGCACAAAGTCCAGTGAGACGCTCTTTCTGATTCCTCCGAAATCGACTTTGCCCGTGAGAGATACTTCACCATTCTCCAGCGACCTGCGCTCGATCTCGATCACTCGGCCTGGTATTGCAAGACACATACGTTACGCTATGAACTTGTTGATCCGATCCGGCTCCGCCGGTCCTGGGAGGATTTCATCCTCCTCAATTTTTTCGAGAGCCATCCCCGAGTCGAACAGCACCCGGTCATCGACTTTTGCCTCCATGAGGAGCAGAAGATCGACCCGCACCGTCGCCCTCCCCACCCGGAGAGCGGCCTTCGGCTTCCCGTCCTCGACGTAGATCTCGTTGATGGTTCCGCTCATGACACCCATGCTGTAAGCTCCTTCCCTTCTATGTGAGAGATTCGTTCACTACCGGTTCAACCTCGTCTGTCTCATGCGCCTTTAAGATTCGCTGTGCAGCATAGATCTGTCCGAGTGATATCCCGCCGTCATTGGGGGGGATGCGTTGGTGCCAATACGGCGAGAATCCATTTTCCCGCAATTTCGCGATGGTCCGTTCAAGCAGATAGACATTCTGAAAACATCCCCCCGTCAGCACAACACGCTCCTCACCAGCCTCTTTCGCGACTTTGACAATTGCATCCGTGAGCATGTTGTGAAACTTCGCCGAAACTATGGAAGCCGCAGTACCCGAACTGACATCTTCGACCAACTGAAGCAAGGCCTCTCCCCAGTCGACAACAATCGATGACGCCTCCGCTGAGAGATGAAACCCATAGGCGTCTTCCGTGCAGGTCTCGCCAATCAGCCATTCAAGCTCCATCGCCGCTTGCCCCTCGTACCGGACCCTTGACCGAATTCCGATGAGACCGGCGACGGCATCGAACAGCCGGCCGGCGCTCGATGTGACGGGACAATGAATGTCCTTTGCAAGCATCTGCGAGAGGAGCAGAAGTTCCGCGGAGGAGAATCCTTTGAGGGGATGGAGATCGTTTCGCTGGAATAGGCTATCGCCGAGCAGTTCATACAACGCTCCTATGGCCGAACGCGCGGGTTCGGTCACGGCGGCTTCTCCGCCGGGGAGTCTGAACGTCCGCAGATGAGCCGCCCGCCGATATCCGTCCTCCGATGCAATCAGGAACTCTCCTCCCCAGATCGTTCCATCGTCCCCGTACCCCGTTCCGTCCCACGAAACTCCCAGGACAGGACCTCTGAGCCTGTTCTCGGCCATGCACGATGCGACGTGGGCCAGGTGATGCTGAACGCTGACCTGTTTCCCTCCGCGACCCCCGGCGAACTGCGTGGAACGATAATCAGGATGTTTGTCGGACACGGTCACAGCCGGACGAACGTCGTAGAGCCGCGTCAAATCTTCGCCAACGCTCACAAAGGCATCGTAAGATTCTTTCGAACTCAGGTCTCCAAGGTGCTGACTCACGAAGATATCCTCAGCTACAGAAACCGCAATCGTGTTTTTCAGATGGCCGCCGACCGCCATGAAAGAAGAAACACTTCGATCCGAACCGGAGACGGGGAGCGGAGCGAATCCACGGGCTCGTCGTAACACGAGTTCCCGGCCGGCCACCACCCGTGCGACAGAATCATCGACGTGGCGGACAATCGGTCTGTCGTGGACAAGGAAAAAATCCGCGATTCCCTCAAGCCGGTGGAGGGCTTCCCGCTCATCGATGCAGATCGGTTCCTCGGAGAGATTGCCGCTCGTTGCCACCAGGGGAGTTTCCGACGCGTCCAGGAGAAGATGATGGAGGGGAGAATACGGGAGCAAGATTCCGAGCGAAGGATTTCCCGGAGCGACGGACGGAGCGACCTTGATTCCCGTTGAGCCCGCCCGGCTCCGTTTGCGGAGGAGAACAATCGGGGCCGCGGTCGAGGTCAGCAATCGTTCTTCGAGCGGCGAGACGTCACACAGATCCCGGATCTTTACGATCGATCCGAGCATAAGAGCGAGCGGTTTCTCCTCCCGGTGTTTGCGCCGCCTCAGTGTCGAGACCGCCTCTTCGTTTCCTGCATCGGCCATAAGATGAAATCCGCCTATGCCTTTGACCGCGACGATCTTTCCGGAGCGAAGCGCCGCTGCGGCTGAGAGGAGAGCATCGTCCCGTACCTCGATGGTATCGCCATGGGCATTCCAGAGTGCCAGTTGAGGGCCGCAAACCGGACACGCGTTAGGCTGTGCGTGGAACCGTCGGTTTTCCGGGTTAACATACTCGTCGTTGCATTCCGGGCACATCGCGAATCTTTTCATCGATGTGTTCCGCCGGTCGTACGGGAGTGCTTCGATAATCGAGAACCTGGGACCGCAATGCGTGCAGTTCGTGAAGGGGTACCGGTAGCGCCGGTTAGCAGGATCGCGGATCTCGCGGAGACAGTCGGGGCAGACCGCGGCATCCGGAAGGATGACCGCCAAACGCTCACCGCTTTCTCCGCTCTCCCGGATTTCAAACCGGTCATACCCGGCGGGATCAAGAACCGTCGCTTCGAGACTTTGAATAAAGGAAATGGGCGGCTTCTCCGTCTCGAGACGTCTGCGGAATTCCACCAGCTGCATCGTTCCGCCTTCCACTTCGATGAAGACTCCCGACGGAGTGTTCGAGACCCATCCGTTCAGGCCAAGGTCACGGGCAAGCCTGTACACGAACGGCCGGAAGCCCACTCCCTGCACAGCCCCGCGGATCGCCAGGTGCTCCCTGCTCTTCATACCGTCCTGTTTAGTTGTTCTTTCAACCAGCCGCACCACTCCTCGATCCCGGCTCCGGTCGTGCAGGAAGTTTCGAAGATCCTCAACGATGGGTTGACGCTCAGTGCGTTTCGCCTGAGGAGAGGAAGGTCGCACGCGACGTAAGGGATGAGGTCGGTTTTGTTGATGATGAGTGCCAAGGAATTCCTGAACATGGCCGGGTATTTCAATGGCTTGTCATCCCCTTCCGTCGTACTTGCGACCACGACTTTCATCGCCTCCCCCAGGTCGTAGTTGGCGGGACAGACCAGGTTTCCGACATTCTCGATGATCAGAAGCTGAGTCTCGGCCAACGGAATCGACTGGAGCGCCTCTTTCACCAGAGGTGCGTCGAGATGGCATCCCCCCTGCGTCACAATCTGAACCACGGGAACTCCAATCGCCGCAATGCGCCGTGCATCGAGGTCGGTCTGCACATCTCCTTCCACGACGGCGATGCGGAAATTCTGTTTCATTGCCGCGATCGTCCTCTCGAGCAGGCTTGTTTTGCCGGAGCCCGGCGAGCTGACAACGTTGATCGCAAAGATTCCATGGCGACGAAGGAGCTCGCGGTTGTGCGATGCCACCGCTTCGTTTTTTTCCAGCACTTTGCGCTCGATGGTGATCACGCTCATGTCGCCGCTCCTTCGTCGACGATCTCCATCGCGGCAACCTGCAATTCCGTTCCGGAGACTATGTCCACCTCAGTTCCCTCACATGCCGCGCATCGAAAAAGTCCGGCTTCGTTCGACGTCGTCGCTCCGCACTCCTTGCATCGGATCGAAAAAGGTATTCGCTCGATGTCAAGCTCTGCTCCCTCGAACATGGTCCCCTCAGTAACTGCCTTGAAACAGAACGTCAGCGAATCGGCAACGACGCCCGACTGGTCGCCAAGCTGAAGATGAACGGTCCTGATCCGCGACGGGCGATCCGACGGTCGGTAATCTTTGATGATATCGAGAATATTCTGGGCGATGGAGAGCTCGTGCATATGCCGGTACCTGCTGAAGTCCTACGCCTCCCTTGACTTCAACTAGCGTGCCGTCAAAATGGCCGATTATGTTGTGGAATCGATTTCAACTATTCCGAGAAATGAGAAATGCGGTAGTGCTTTCGCAACGCTGAAAAGTCGAACAGCAAATTGGGGAGAAAGATCAGGCTGTCGCTTCGGTGCGCGATCTCTGCGTCCGAGCGGACTCTCTTTCGAACAGAATGAAGAGGAGTGCGTCACCGGCAGCGACGATCGTGAAGACGAGGATCCCGGCTGCGGTTTGACCATCTCCTGCCTGCCAGGATGAGAAGAGGAGAAACGCGATAGTGAGCTCCATGAGACAGCAGAAAACCAGGAACGGTCCCGCGAAAACCGAAGCCACCGGGTTGCGGCGCAGGAGAGAGATTCCCGTGATGATGAGAGCGGGAAGGCACACTGAGAGATCGAGAACGTGCACCGGGTTGACGGGTATCCCGGCATCGAGAAGATCGGCTGGAGTCACGCCGCGGTACATTGCGGGGATCAACTGCGAAAGCCAAACGAAGTAGAAGAACGAGGAGACGGCGATGAAATAGATGCCTGCGGTTCGGATCACCCATCCTTTCGGCAGGACATCCGGCCGGGAGGTTCTTGCTCTTTCATAGAAAAGAAGGAGAAGGGAATAGAAGGACAATCCGAGGGCCAGGCAGTACACGACGAACATCGCGTTGAGATGCACCGCGAAGCAATAGACAACGTACGTATACGAAGCATAGGTAAAGACTCCACCGAGCACCTCCATTGCGATCCTGCTCCCCTTGACGCTCATGACCAACGATGCAAGAAGTATCGGGGCAGCGATGAACAGATCGAACGCATCCTGACACCTCGCCTGAAGAGCCCAGGCGTTCGATTCGCGAGAGTAAAATCCGTGGAGATAGAGTCCTGTGCCGCTGCTCAGAACGATAAGGATGAAAAGAGGAATGGAAAGAAAGAGGATGGTCTTTTTCATTTCATGCTGATTGCACCGAGGGGGGAAGCACCGGGGTGAACTTACGGAGTTTACATGAGTTGGATGGATCGGACAATCGAGGAGAGGCGGTCAACGGGTGGCGTGGCCGGCGGCTTCAGAGATCCCTTCCCCTATGCCTTTCAGGAGCGAAAGAATCCGATCCACGGCCTCTCGTCCCCGCGATTCGGCTTCCGGAGAGAGGCGAGACCCAAACTCAAATCGTTCTCCTGGCACGCCGAACACGTGGACGTCGAATTCCGCCCCGTACACCTCTCTCGCCAGCTGACAGAGAGAAAGAGGATCCGTGCTGTGCCCAGGGAGAAACCCGGGACTGTTCCCCTCCGGAACGATTCGCCCGAGATGATGCTCTTCCCCGTGGGACGCATCGACGAAGATCACGGCGCGATACTCGACAAGGTCCGCCGCAAGCTCGACCCCAAGTTGATGATATGTTTTGACATCAACCCCGGGCAGATGATGGGAAGCAACCTGCTCCGCAACCCACGGGCCGACTCCGTCGTCGGATCGAAGAGCATTTCCGTATCCGATGACGAGGACCTTTTTCATCGCAGTACTTCATCGACGACAGTTCCACCGGCGTCGACCAGCTGGACATGGAGGGGCATCCGGCCGATCGCGTGGGTCGAACAGGAGAGGCAGGGGTCGTAGCACCGTATGCCTGCCTCCAGTCGATTGAGCGTCCCCTCGGTGATTTTCTTGCCGTCGATGTATCTCATCGCGATCTGGCGCACGGTCCGGTTCATCGCGAGGTTGTTCTGTGCCGTGGCAATGACGAGGTTCACTTTCTGAAGCACCCCGTCCTCGTTGACCCAATAATGATGAAACAGCGTCCCGCGCGGAGCTTCGCTCGCGCCGACTCCTTCGGACCGGTTGATCATCGCTTTCGCACGGATGTTGCCTCCGAGAATGGCGGGGTCATTGAGAAGCATCTCGATCTTCTCCACCGCGAAGAGCATCTCGATGAGCCGTGCATAATGATAGTAGAAGGAGTTGTTGACCACGAGGTTCTCTCCGGCGATCTCCTTGAAGAGTACCCTCTCAGCCTCCGCAAGCGGGGAATCGATAAAGTCGCAGATGTTGACGCGGGCAAGCGGACCGACGCGATACATTCCTTCCGGATATCCGAGCGGCTTGTAGTACGGAAATTTGAGGTACGACCATTGCTCCGACGCTTCGCCGAAGTACTCCGGGTAGCGCGTGGGATCGAGTTTGTCGGCGATCGTGTTGCCGGCGGCATCCCGGACGCGAAGAAGTCCGTCGTAGTACTCAAGCTCTCCGTCCTTCCCGACAAGGCCTACATAGAGGGATCTGAAGTTCCCAAAATTCGGGATGTCCTTCACAAACTTCACGTGGATCTTTTTGAGGACATCGAGAGCCAGAAGAGCGGTCTCTTTTGCCTCTGGGATCCAGCCGAGGAGATGGTCCTTCTTCGCCGGCTCGAACGCCTCCCTGACGCCTCCCGCGACGGCCCAGGGGGTGTGGATCTTCCGGCCGCCGAGTTGTTCAATAATCTCCTGTCCGAACTTCCTCATCCGGATTCCACGTTTCGCGAAGTCCTTGTGATCGGCAAGGAGACCAAAGATGTTCCTGGCGGCAGGTGCGCTGTCGAACCCTAGAAGAAAATCGGGAGACGATAGGTGGAAGAAGCTGAGGGCATGCGACTGCAGCCACTGGCCAAGGGTAATGAGGCGGCGCAGCTTCTCCGCCGTCTCGGGGATCTCAACGGCGAGGATTTCGTCTCCGGCCTTTGCCGAGGTGATGAGGTGACTCGTCGGACAGATGCCGCAAATCCTCGAGGTGATCCCTCCCATCTCCCATACCAGCCGTCCTTCACAGAACTTCTCGAACCCGCGAAACTCGTTGACGTGAAACCGCGCGTCCTGCACGATGCCATGATCGTCCAGCTGAACGGTGATCTTCGCGTGCCCTTCGATTCGCGTCACTGGTGATATCGTTACTGTCTGAGCCATAGCCACCTTCGGTCTTTCATCAAGTTCATGATCGTCATCGTCACACCGGGAATTTCCCTCGTCGGAGCCCCGTCTCAACCGTAGCGAAGATAGACGGAGGACATCGCGGGAAGCCTTCCCGCGAGGAGTTCATTGACGGCAAACCAGATCTGATCGGCCGTCGGCGGACATCCGTGAAGGAATGCGTCGACTTTAATGATCTCGTGCACCGGACGCGCCTTCGTCATCAGCTCCGCAATGGTCTGGTATTCACGCGGGATCTGCGGGGTCGTATCGGCCAGCTCAACATAGGAGCGTGAAAGGACCTCGTTGAGATCGCGGGGATTCCGCATCGCCGTAACATTTCCCGAGACGGCGCAGTCGCCAAACGAAACGACGATGCGTGAGTTCCGCCGGATCGTTTTCGCGAGCTCTTCATGCTCGACATTGGCCACTGCCCCTTCGACGAGCGTGACGTCGACATCCCGCGGGAACTCCTTGACGTCGGCGATCGGCGAGAAGACCAGCTCAATCTTGTCCGCGAGCTCGATGAGGCGTTCGTCCATATCGAGGAAGGACATATGGCATCCGGAGCATCCGCCGAGCCATACCGTTGCTACTCTTGGTTTCATTGAGATTCCGCAATGTTCTGAAAGTGTGTTTCACGAGATCCCCTTGTCGGGGGGAGCCGGATCACTCGTCATCGCTCTCGACGTTGATCCACTCCTTTTTCTGGCGCGCGGTGACGATGTATTTCAGGAAGTTTCGTTCTTTCTTCATTTCGGCCACGGCCGCTCCCTTTTCAAAGAGGG
Source organism: Bacteroidota bacterium (assembly GCA_035505655.1). Taxonomy (GTDB): domain Bacteria; phylum Bacteroidota; class Ignavibacteria; order UBA10030; family UBA8401; genus JAGVPT01. The sequence continues at coordinate 15,376 of DATJQP010000064.1, read as the reverse complement.
CGCCGGTCGGACAAACAAGAACGCACTTGCCGCATGACGTGCAGGCGTCCACCTCGCCCCAGGGCTGATTGAGCCCCGCGACGATCTCACAATTGACCCCGCGGTAGGCGATATCCCAGACATGCGCACCTTCCACCTCGTTGCAGACTCGTACGCAGCGGGTGCAGAGAACGCAACGGTTGCGGTCGATGACGAAATTCTTGTGGGAGGCGTCGAGGGTTTTTTGCGGATAGAGATAGGGGAAGCGGACATACGAGAGGCCGGTCTCGTACGCAAGGTTCTGGAGCTCGCAGTTGCCGTTGACGACGCAGACGGCGCACTGATGGTTCCCCTCCGAGGCGAGAAGCTCAACGATGGTCCGTCGATACTTTTTCAGTGTATCAGTCTCCGTCCGAACGACCATCCCTTCCGTCGGCTTCGTCGTGCAGGCGGGAAAAAGTTTGGGCGATCCTTCAATTTCGACCAGGCACAGGCGGCAAGCGCCGACGTCGGACAGCCCGTCGATGTGACAAAGAGTTGGGATGTTGATCTTGTGCCGGCGAGCGATCGTCAGGATCGTTTCGCTGTCGTCTGCGCTCAGTTGCTCGCCGTTGATGGTAAGGGTGATGATTGCCATGGATGCGTTCCGTTACTCGTGTTTGTCTGATCCTTGACCGTTCGATGACGGGCCAAATTCCAGCGGTTTTTGAAGCAGCCCCTCATACTCGCTCCTGAAGAATTTCAGCGTCGAACGAACGGGGTTCGGCGCCGACTGCCCGAGGCCGCAGAGACTCGTCTTCATCACCGTGAGGCAGAGCTCTTCGAGGAGGGCAAGATCCTCGGTCGTCGCCTGCTTCTTCGAGATCTTGTCGAGGAGAGCGTGGATGTGGACCGTTCCTACGCGGCATGGGATGCACTTGCCGCATGACTCGTCTTTGCAGAACTCCATGAAGTACTTCGCGACGTCGACCATGTTCGATGTCGAGTCCATGACGATCATGCCGCCGCTTCCCATAATGGAGCCCACCGTCGCAAGGGATTCGTAGTCGACGGGCAGGTCGAGGGACTCCTTCGGGATGCACCCGCCGGAGGGGCCGCCGGTCTGCGCGGCCTTGAACTCCGTTCCGCTCGACGTGCCCCCGCCAATGTCGAAGATGATCTTCCGGAGGGGAATCCCCATCGGCACTTCAATGAGTCCCGTGTTCCTGATGTTGCCGGCAAGCGCGAAGACCTTCGTCCCGGCGCTCTTCGGGGTCCCGATCGAGGCGAACCATTCGCTCCCCTTGTTGATGATCGGCGCTACGTTCGCGTACGTCTCGACGTTGTTGATGAGGGTCGGCATGCCCCAGAGCCCGCGCTCGGATGGATACGGGGGCCGGGGACGCGGCCGTCCGCGGCGGCCTTCGATGGAGCGAAGTAACGCTGTCTCCTCCCCGCAGACGAACGCCCCCGCACCGATCCTCAGGTCGATGCGGAAGTTGAACTGCGATTCGAAAATCCGGTTCCCGAGAAGCCCCATCCGTTCCGCCTGCTTGATCGCAAGCTTGAGCCGCTCGATGGCGAGAGGGTACTCGGCCCGGATGTAGATAAAGCCCTGGCTCGCCCCGATGGCGTACCCCGCAATTGCCATCCCCTCAAGAATGCGATGCGGGTCTCCCTCGAGAACGCTCCGGTCCATGAACGCTCCCGGGTCGCCTTCGTCGGCGTTGCAAATGAGATATTTCTGATCCCCCTTCGCCTTGTGCACGATCCCCCATTTCAGGCCGGTCGGATAACCGGCACCCCCGCGTCCCCTGAGTCCGCTCTTGCGGACAGTCTCGATAACTTCGTCGGGTTGAAGTTCGGTGAGACATTTCGCGAGTGCCTCATAGCCCCCGACAGCAATGTATTCTTCAATGCTCTCGGCGTTGATGCGGCCGCAATTCTCGAGGACAACTTTTGTCTGCGCGGAGAAGAAGGGAACTGTAGTATCGACAAGGTTCTCCTCAACCTTTGTCCCCTTGACGACGTGTTCGTCGACGATCCGCTTCGCCGCCGCAGCATCCACCCTTTCATAGAGCGTATCATCCGAGTGAACTTTAACGAGCGGCCCCTGCCCGCAGAGGCCCATGCATCCGGTGCCCAGCACTTCGATCTCCTTTTCGAGGCCGCGTTCCTTCAGCGAGTTTTTGAACGCATCTCTCGTCGCATCCGCACCGCACGAGATACATCCGGCGGCGGAGCAATAGAGAACACGGTGTTTGTATTGCTCCTGCCTGGCGTGCTCTTTTTCTGCAACTTCTCGGAGTTCCTCGACGGTCATGCTTCAACCTCCACGGTTGTTGACTGAAATTCCTTGATACGCTTCAGGGCGGTCTCGGAGGTGAGCTTCCCTGCGACGTTGTCGTCGATGACGGCGACTGGAGCAAGCCCGCACGAGCCGACGCACCGCGCCTGAATGAGAGAGATCTTGTTGTCGGCCGTCGTTTCGCCAAACTTGCAGCCGCAATGTTTCTCGACCGTCTGCTGGATGCCTGCTGCCCCTTTCACGTAACACGCAGTCCCCATGCAGAGCACGAAGGTGTGCTCTCCCTTCGGCTTCAGCCGGAAGAAATGATAAAACGTCGCGACGCCGTAGACGGTGCTTGGAGGAAGCTTGAGGGCGTGAGCGACGTAGATGAGGAGATCGTTCTCAAGGAAACCAAAAATTCCTTGCGCCGCGTGAAGCACTTCGATGAGCGCGTCTCCTCGCCCGTGATGTTTCGTAATCGTTCGGTCGAGGAGTTTGAACCTGTTGTCACCGCTCGGGTGTCCGCTCTTCGGGACTGATGGTGAGGGGTCTGTCATGTGATCCACAATAAGAGTGTTGCGATGGACGAGATTTCGGACGGAGCTGTGTTGCGGTCGAGAAGCCTTTAGATCGGAACTCGCGATACTGCTCAGCAGCACATCCTTGATTGGTTGGCGTGTACGTATCTGCCGGAATCACTCAAAAATCCAATTGAAGGATTGCAAGCATCATACCAAAAAAAGAATGCCAATGCGCGGCATGTGGCGGGCAATGGAGTGTCAATTCCCACTTCTGAGAGGTGAAACCTCCCCCTTTTGCGAAATCAAGCTCCTTTCGACGCTGAAGAACTCAGCGTTGAAAAATTCTATGGTTTGTCCCGATCGCTGGAGGGGGCGACTAATCTTGGGGAGGGGAACCGGCTGAGTGTCGTACGTCTGAGATCTCAGCCAGGATCATTTGTTCAAGCTTCGGCATCGAAGCACGCACGGATGGGGTAAGATGGCTTCCCAGTGAAAACTTACTCCCTTCAATTCCAAAAAGAATGATTCGCGAGGGAAACTTGCCGACGCTCCGGCCGAGCTCTATCGCCTCTGCCACACCCAACGAGTGCGAAGAGTAGAGGGCGGTCTCAACCCCCGGAGCAGCTCTGCCAATTTCCAAACGACGAACTCTTCCCGGTTCGCCGGCGGGCGAGAATGAGTCAACGATGATCACAACATCACCCGGACTCCAGGCATGGATGAGTCGGGTACCATCGCCATCTTCCAGGATCACCTGCACCTCCGCGCCGATTCGTCCTTCGAGCGCCCGCGCGGTGAGCGGACCTACGCCATCATCGCCGCGAAATTCATTCCCAACACCGATCACGAGCAAGCGGGACATTGATAGACAAGATGAAGTACATTCGGGAGCGCGAATTCCGGCGCTTGATGCGTTACGCTGCCTGCTGAAGACAAAGTTTGCTGATGCGCTTGGCCAGGGCCATGATCGTAAAGATCGGAGGATTTCCGGGGGACGAAGGGAAGAGCGACGAGTCCGCGACATACATGTTACAGGGGAGAGCGTTGCTATGAAGAGTCGACGCATCTTCTTTCGTGAGAGGGAGCATCCCACCGGGATGACCGGCATTGACCGTCCCGAGAAAATGATTCTGACTGTTCGCGCCGATCCGCTCGAAGAGTTCATAGCAAACTGACACCCCTTCGATGAGCCTCCCCCTGTCCTGATCACTCAACGTCTTGCGAATCCCTCCCTTCGAAATTGAACCGGTATTCGTGTCGGCGATCTTGATCATCATGCTCAAGGTGTCGTCCGCTGCAAACTTCCAATCCTTGTTGAAGAAGAAGCTGAGATAATCAAAATACGGGGCGAGGATATAGCCGTGTTGCTGGACGATGAACGGCATCGAAATCTCACGGTTCTGTAGCGCCCCTTTCCATGTTGTTGCAACGCAAAGAACCGGGTCGACAAAGAGCTTCTGCTCGCAGGCGATCCCCGACTCCTCGAGAATGAGCGGTGTCCCCAGACCGCCCGCAGCGAGCACGATAAGGTCCGCAGGGATGAACCGGACGACTCCCCTGATGCGGACTTCTACTCCGAGCGCCTTTCCATCCTTAATTCTCACTCTTCGGACCTTTGCTCCCTCTACTACCCGAGCGCCCCTCCCAGAAGCCTCCTCGACGAGCTTTCTCGCATCCCACTTCGCGCCAAACGGACATCCAAGGACACAATGACCGCAGTTTTTGCACCGTGCCGAATCTCCCATCTTCGGTGAAGGTCGCGGACGGAGCCCCATCGTGCGACAGAGATCATAGAGTCTCTTCGTCGACTCTCGCCATCGGGCCTGGTGGCCGGCGGAGATCGGTATCTCACGATCCAGTTCCTCGAACTCCTTATCAAGATTGATACCGATGCTCCGGAGAGCATCATCGCACCGGACGCCGTTTCCCGTCGCGATGGTGGTGGTCCCTCCGAGTCCCCGCCCGTTGATGAGGACCATCCGATCTTCCGTCTTTCTCACCCTCATCGCCGGAAACATGACCTGAATCTCCCTCTCATCAAAGAGAAGCCCGGTCGGCTTGAGTCTTTCTATCGATGAGAGTTTTGTCAGGAACGGGCGAAACCCCCGGCCCGCCTCAAGAAGTGTGACGTCGAATCCCCCTTGCAGTTCTCGCGCCGCCATCGCCCCTCCGGCACCGCTCCCGACAACGATGGCTCTACTCATACGGCCTCCCGGGCGGAATTAGGTAGGCCATGCACGTCTCTGCTCCTTCTGTCATGCGCCGCGTGAACGTGAAAGTGCCCCCCTGGGTGAGTCCCGACATCATTCCCGCGTCGAGGGCGGAGATGATGCGGCATGTCACCGGCGAGAACCTCTCGCCGAAGAAACATCTGTTGATGGTCACCTCCCCCCTCGGTGTTCCGAGGAAATTGATTCCAATGACGCTGTAGAGCAGCCGGGCCGCCCTCATGGCTTCGTTCATCGTTCCCACCCGCAGCTTCCTCCTCATTTTTCCGCCCAGTTCATGGGCTCCCGCGTACAACCGCTCGCCGATCGCGTTCAGATCCTTCCCTTCCTCAAGCGCCGCCTGACTTTCGCGTTCCGCAAATTGCGCAAAGAGGTCGAGGGTCTGCGTGTACGACAAGGACCCGAGCGACGGGACTTCGCAATGAAACGCCTTAGCGGTGACCGTGAAGAGTCTTCTCAACTCTCTTCTCTTCAGAAACGAAGGGATGTGGAATTCCGCAAGGGCGAGCGCAGCATTCATCTCAACTCTCAAGAATGTCCCGAAATAGGTAGTAGACGAGCAATGCGATGGCACCATCCACGGCAAAGTTCAGCGTATAGAGAAGGTACGGCCCGTGCAGAACAACCATGAGAAGAGAGAGGATCGAGCTCGAGCCCTTCGCCCCGACGAGCAGGCCCGGATAGATCCTCTCTTGAGGATGGAGATACATGAAGAATGCAATCATCGTGACCGTGGTCATGTAGGCAACCGCGAGGACCTGGTAGAATCCGTAGCCCACCGGTTGAAGCTCCCGTCCGCCGATGATCCGGGAAAGAGCATTGGTTGCCGCGATGGTCCAATCTGGTCCGACGAGAAAGAGGATCCCGACAAGCGCAAAGAGAACCGCAAAGACAAGACTGAGGCGTTGCCGCACTCGGACGCTTCGAAATCGTTCGTAAAAGGAAACGTTCATCGGTACAACAGCTTGAAGAATTGAGAGGGAGGATAAGGATGGGCCTCGCCGGCGATCGATTCCGACTCTTCGCGGGAGATGGGATACTGGCCGCGATAATGCCGGCTGAGGACCTCGACGTTCGAATTCACAAAACACGTGCTCCGTACCGGGAATCGCTCGACCATGCCGGAGTAGATTTCCTTGATGGGCGTCTTCGAGACATTCCCGAACGACATCGGGAGGAAAACGCAGGGACTTACCTCTCCGAACGCGTCAACATAGACCATCTTGTGCCCCGCGGTGCAGCCAAATGCCCTGGCGTCCTCAAAATGACCCAGGTAGTTCACCGTCATCCCACCGCGCCGGTTGTGTCTCTCCTGAATCCTGATGAGCATCTCCCGCTCTCCGGAGGTGATGACAACGCCCTCCCGCCAGGACTCGGCGGACGACGGCTTCGCCTCGCTCAGCCATGCCTCGTGAATACCGAGGCCTTCGAGAAACTCAAGGAAGCGCTCGACCTCCGGTTCCCTCAACATTTCGCGGGAAAGGACCGCGGAAACGCCGACGTGGATTCCCCCTACGCTCAGAAAAGACTGCAACGCATCCATCGCGGCACGATGCGCTCCCGGAAACTTCCGGATGCGGTCATGAACATCCTCGCTCGGGTGATCCATACTCACTGATACCGAGAAGAGTCCGGCCGATTTCAGCTCGCGAACCTTTTCAGACGTAAGCCCCACGCCGGTCGTGAAGAGTTTCACGGAACATTCCTCTCCCGCTCTTTCGACGATGTGGGGAAGATGCCGGTTGAGGAGCGGCTCTCCCCCCGTCAACCCCAGCCAAAAAACCCCCAGGTCGGTGAGTTGCTCGATCGTCGCGCATATCGTGGCAAAGTCCATCGGGGTCCCGCGGCGATTCTTGCTGTAGCAGTACTCGCAACCCTGCGGGCACGCGTTGGTAACCCCGATCTGGGCATGGGAAGGCCGGATCGATTTCGAAAGCACATGCTGCCGCACAAACTTCCGGTATGCCTTGCTGTTGAGGGGGGGCATGTGTGAATGAAGGACCAATTTCCCGTCCACATCGACGACCGTGAACTTGCTGAGATACTTTAGAAGGAACCAGTCGATTCTTGGTCCGGCGGTCATGAGACGGGCGTTCATGAGCAGAGCGCGAAGGAGCTGCACCGTGGATGCCGGATTTGCGTTCGTTTTCATTCTGCGATCTTGCCTTCCCGAATGCCGGTTCCTATTCCCTCTCGAGGGGGTTCGGCATTGTCACTTTCGAAATTCATGGACACAGAGCCGTTGCTCACGGAACTCCATCTGCCTGACCAGAACCACCTCTCCGGCGGGGGGACGCGCCGAACTTCGAGGCAGAGCGTTGACCTCCGAGGATCCTATACGCGGATCGAACGATCAGGTTGCGATTGGAGCAGAGGGCGGAGGAAACCCTTCAAGCGGCCTCACTCGCCTTCAGCCACCGTCTGCGGAGAGTGGGCAAAGGGGGCTATCCTCGGCTGCACGAGTCTTGCATAGTCCGCAAACCTCATCTTGACCGCCTTGGTGTGGGAGCAGGCGTTGAAGACGATCTCGGGATCCTCCGCCAACGCCGCGTCGACAACCACGGGTACGCCGTAAAGGTTTCCGAAAGGAGGCATGGAACCGGTCTGACAATCGGGGAAAAGAAAGTCCAGGTCTTCCTCATGAGCGAAACGAAGTTCTTTGGCATTGAGCGCCTTTCTCAACAAGCTCATGTCGATTGCCTGATCCGCGCGAAGGACGACCATCCAGAACCCTCCGTCCGCTCGCACTATGATCGTCTTTGCAAGTTCGCCTTCCGGCACATGAGCCGACCGGGCGACCTCATGGGCAGTAAACGCCGTCTCATGCTCAATGAGCTGATGCTGTATCTTGTTTTCCTGAAGATAGTGCAGGAGATCGATAGTTTTTGCCATGGCTCCCTCCGACGTGATGGGTGAGTTCGAAACCCCCGTGTCGTTTGCACGCTAGCAGGAACAGGACCCGGTCCGCCTTCTTCCGGGAACACATTACAATTGGAGGCAACCGGTATCGGTCACTCAGGCTCTTCCATTTCGAGCCGGACAAAATGAGTGGCACAGGAGATGCAGGGATCGTAATTCCGTACACTTTGTTCGCAAAGCCAGGTGAGCTCTTCCTTCTCCATGGAAATATTTTTCGAGACGACAGCGCGAAGGTCATCTTCCATCGACCGCTGATTCTGCGAGGTCGGCGGGATGATGCGCGCATCCGTGATCGTTCCCTCCTCACTGATGCGGTAACGATGGTAAAGAATCCCGCGAGGGGCCTCCGTGCACCCGAAGCCGAGTCCGGGCTTCGGTTCGATCTTGTCATCCGCCACGTCGGCAGGCTCGTACTCCTCGATAATTCGGAGCGCTTCATCGCATGCATAGAGAGTCTCAATGGACCGCGCCACGATCCCCTTGAATGGATTTCGCACCATCGGCAGAACATTGACTTCATGGGCGAGTTCCTTGATGCTGGGAGTCAACCGCTCAAAATTGAGGTTGAACCGGGCAAGCGGACCCACAAGATAGGGACCGCGCTCCTTGAGAACGGACTGGAGCGCGTTTGCGTAGGACAGATGCTCCTCTTGGAAGTAAAACTCATACTCTTTCACGTTGATGTCGAGCCCCTTGTTGGACACGAGGCGGCCTTCGTTCATCGGATATTCGTCGGGGTGGGAGAGAGCCACAAACTCGTAGTCCCGCTCAATTTCCGGAAACGGCAGACTGGCGCTCCACTTTACCATCTCGACGGCGGCATCGTGGAGCCATTTCAACTTTTCCACGAGAAGAGAAAGCTCCTTCTTTGCCGGGATACGGTAGAACCCTCCAACTCGGACGTTGATCGGGTGGATCTCTCTCCCCCCGAGGAGAGCAACGATGTCATTTCCGATCTTTTTCATTGCGAGCGCCGTACGAACAACTTCCGGATGCTTCTTCGCCACCTCAATGACATCCTGGCATCCGAGGAAGTCGGGGGCATGGAGCATGTAAACATGGAGAACGTGGCTCTCTATCCACTCGCCGCAGTAAAGGAGCCGGCGAAGATCCCTCACGGTCCGGCTCACGGTCACTCCGAATGCGTTCTCCATGGCATGAACGGAGCTCATCTGATAGGCCACGGGGCAGATGCCGCAGATCCTGGCGGTGATGTCGGGCGCTTCAGAGTAGGATCGTCCCCGGAGGAACGCTTCGAAAAACCGGGGAGGCTCGAACACTCTGAACTTGACGTCCGCCACCTCGTTGTTCTTGATCTTCACATAGATCGAGCCCTCCCCCTCGACACGCGCCAGATAATCAACCTTGATCGTCTTGTCATTCATGGGCATCACTCTCCCTCCTGAACGCTTCCGCGTATGCGTTGAAACTCCGGAACGCCAGTTTGACCTCTTCCTTCGCCGCTCCGAGCTCGGCAAACCGGTTGGCGAGTGCGGAAGTGTTCGCGCTGTCCATCGGCCCGAAACATCCATAACAGCCCCGTTGGTACCCCGGGCAAAGCGCTCCGCATCCGACGTGTGTCACCGGTCCGAGGCAGAACTTCCCTTTCGATACCATGACACAGACATTTCCCTTGAGCTTACACTCAACGCAAAGGCTGTGAGAAGAAATGTTCGGCTTCCTCCGGTGAAGCACAGCGAGAAGCAGGTCAAAAAGCTGGGCTTTGTTGATAGGACATCCCCTGAGCTCGAAATCGACGTGGACGAATGAACCGATCGGCAACGAACGATCAAGCGTTGAAATGTAATCAGGGTTCGCGTAGACAATCCGCGTGAACTCCTTGACATCCTTCCAGTTTCTCAGAGCCTGGATCCCGCCCGCCGTTGCGCATGCTCCGATCGTGATGAGCATACGGCATTCCTTCCGGATCGCCCGTATTCGCTCGACGTCGTGCGGTGTCGTGACACTTCCCTCCACGAGCCCGATGTCGTAGGGACCGCGAGCCATCCTGCGGCTGGCCTCGGGAAAGTATGCGATGTCGACCGCCCCGGCGATCGCGAGTAGCTCATCCTCCACATCGAGGAGCGAAAGCTGGCAACCGTCGCACGACGCGAACTTGTAGACAGCGACCTTCGGTTTGCGGGAGTTCATATCAGAGCTCCTTTTTCTCGAACAATGAGCTGATTTGAGGAAGTGCAAAGACCGGACCGTCCTTGCAGATGAACTTTGGACCGTACTGGCAATGCCCGCAGAATCCGACGGCGCACTTCATGTTTCGCTCCATCGAGAGGTAGATCTGATCCTGCGGGATGCCGCGTCTCAGGATCTCAGCGATGGTGTACTGCATCATGACTTCCGGGCCGCACACCATCGCGACCGTCGCCCGCGCGTCCAGCTTGATATAGGAAAGAAGGTTCGGGACAACGCCGATATATCCTTTCCAGGTGGAATCGCTCCGATCGACCGTAACGAGGACTTCGACATCGTACAACTTGCTCCATTCTTCCAGCTCAACCCGGTAGAGAAGGTCCAGAGGACTGCGGGCCCCGTAAAGAAGCAGGAGCCGGCCGTAATCTCTTCGCCGGCGAAAGAGAGAATAGATAACCGGGCGGAGCGGCGCCAGACCGATCCCCCCGGCAACGATGCACACGTCGAGGCCGTTGGCCTTCTCAATCGGCCAGCTGCTTCCGAACGGCCCCCTCAGGCCGATAATGTCGCCCCGCTTCATTTGCGAGAGCTCGTTCGTCACCGTACCAACCCGATGGATCGTGTGCGTGAGCGTTGCCGGTTTTGCGGGATCGGAGCTGATTGAAATCGCTGCCTCCCCCATGCCAAAGACATAGAGCATATTGAATTGCCCCGGCAGGAACGAGAAACCGGCGTTCGCGAACGCGGCGCTCTCGAGTTGGATGGTGAAGGTGTCGTCAGTCTCCCACACGATCTTTTTGATCGACATCATTTGCGGGATCATCGGGTCGACGAGAACGTCGGCCTCGGCAACTGCGGTGTGCTTCATGGTCATCTTCCTTTGTGAGAGCCGTAGACGTCGAGAAGCTGAAGGCGCGTCGCTTCCATCCGGCTTTGGAAAACATTCGCGAGCCGTTTCAGCATTTCGTATCCGAAGTCGTGGTCCTTATCGCACTTCGTCCTCAGACACTTGCCGTCGAGGGCCAGTGCGCTGACTTCGGAGACTGCACATCCGTCGAAGTGCCATCGGTACGGAAAGATCAGCCACGACCATCCCAGCACCTCCCCCGGCCCGATCGTCTGAATCCGTTGCTTCCCCTTGTGGCCGGCATGGATTTCGATTGCTACCCGGCCGTTGCGGATCAGGAAGAAGAGGTCCGCGGCCTCCCCTTCGTGACAAAGATAGCCCCCGTCGTGAAAATGGACATTCTTTGCGCATCCGACAAGCAGCTTGAGATATTGCTCCTGCAGGTCTCCGACAAAAGGATGTTTGCAGAGCACTTCCGTAAGGTCAGACTTTACCATGGCGGCATTCCTTCGTGGTGATTATGTTTCGGCCCGCGCGCCGTGCCCGCGGAGCGCCTCGAGTTCCGCTGTGATATCGATTCCTACAGGACACCAGGTGATGCACCGCCCGCAACCCACGCACCCCGCGACGCCAAATTGATCTATCCAGGAGGAGAACTTGTGAGTGAGCCACTGACGGTACCGCGCACGCGGTGAAGGCCGGAAATTTCCTCCGGTGACTTTTGCGAACTCCATCGTGAAGCACGAGTCCCAGCGGCGCCAGCGCTCGGCGTGTTCGCCGCTAAGGTCGGTCGTGTCCTCGACAGTGGAACAGAAACACGTCGGACACACGAGAGTGCAATTCGCGCAGAGCAGGCAGCGACGTGAGACCTCATCCCAGTAACCGCTCTCGAGGTTCCCGGCAATGAACTGGCGCAGACCTTCCTGAGTCACAGAACGCTTCATGCCGGCTTTCGCTTTTGAGACAAGCTTTCGCGCCAGTTCGATGTCGGATTGGCCGGCCTTTGTCCGGGGGACGTCGTTCATCACTTCGGTGCCGCGAGGAGTCCCGACATCCACGACGAAAAAGTGCCGTCCGTCTGCTTCAACCTCCGTAAGCGCAAGATCAAAACCGTCCTCGGCTTTCGGCCCCGTTCCCATCGAGTCGCAGAAGCAGGTTCCCCCACTCCTCGTGCAGTTGACCGCGACGATAAAAACTCCCCGCCGCAACGCAGTGTAGGTCCGATCGGCAAAGTTTTTACCCATGAAAACCTTGTCCTGGAGGGCGATCGCCGCGAGCTCGCACGGCCTCACGCCGAAAAACGCAAACTGCTCGGGCCGCTGCTGCGGGTCCTCGGCCTCGAGCTCAAGGACTCGGCCTCGTTTTTGAATGCTGAAGAGTTTGACGCGGGGGGGAAAAAGATATTTTTTCCACGAGTGAGGGCCCACCGTGGTTCCAAAGTAGGTGCCGGATTCCGAACGCCTCAGACGATAATGACCCCTTTCCAGGTCGTCGGTGCAGCCTATCGGCAGATCGGCCGCCGAATTCAGATCGTCGTAGACAACGGTATCGTCACGGAGGGTCGGCCCGACAACTCGATAGCCGCGGCTCTTGAGTGCAGAGATAAGGACGTCAAGGTCCTGGTGCTGAAGAATAAACATGGATGGCAATCTCCCTGAAGATGTTCGAGCCGCCCGCATCGCACAACGGTCGTCCCTTCCGGCGGAGAGTTGTATGTCGTAGCCGTCTCCCCTCAGGTCCCATCATCCCTCAGGCCTAGATCTTTTCGAACTTGTCCTTCGTCATGTGGCACCCCGGACAATCGATGTCCTTCTCCGAGGTGATGATGTAGCCGCACCCGGGGCAAACGTAGTAGCTGACCCCGCTTCCGGAGCTGCTTTTCGTGAGCATATTTTTGATCAGCTCCGCGTGCCGAAGGTCCGCACTCAGTGCAAGCCGGAACGATTCGGCCGCCTCCGGGAATTTTTCGACCTGCGCGGTATGGATAAGATTGGGATACATCGACTCCGTCTCAAGCCCTTCATCGCTGAGTGCGAGATGAAGAGTCTGGGTAACGGTCCCGACGGCAATCGAATCGGGCGTGTATGTCGGGACTTCTTCACCCTTGCTTCTGAGAAGAGTGCCAGCCATGGAAGCGTGGATCGCCTCGGCACGGGACAAGGCTTTGTAGAGCATCGCCACGGCGCTGTAGTGATCCTTTTCTGCCCTTACTGCAAAAAGTGAATACTCATGGCTGATTCGCATTTCGCGGGAGTAAGCTGTCCTCAGGTTGGCAAGAGTCGTTTCGGGCTTGACTTCTCCTGTCTCATTTTTCTTGCAGCCGGAGAACTGGAGCGCTGACATGAAGACCCCCATAGTGAGGGCGATCGTGAGGATCCTCTGAATGGCAACTCGGGAACGGTAGCTGAAGGTAGTGGAGAGCGCAATCATTGTGAACCCTCCTTCGATGAGGAACGTGAGAGTGGTACGGTAGGCCAGAGGAGGTGCGGAGGCAGCGCCTGCCTCCGGTCATTAAAGCGGGATTATTGCACGGTCATATCTCTCGCACGGTAAAGCCGAACCCCCCCTCACCCGTGCCGAAGAATCCGATGCCGTTCAGGTACGCAAGGTTCATTCCATAAAAAGGCGTCACTTGGAGGTAGAAATCACGCCGTGGAGTGGTCGTTATTCTCAAAAATCGAAATCGAACCTTGGGGACTTATCAGGAATAATAAAAGAGGCGTCCGCCGCAGATGTCTCGCCGCGCAGACGCCTCACGATCATAAAGCCCACAACCTGTCGGGAGAAGTGCTCTCCCGGGCAAAAATCCCCACCAGCGACTAGATGAGATCCTTCTTATGCTTCAGAATCTGCTTCGCCCGCCATCCCTGCACCACGAACCATTGGGGTGATAAGGAAGTCTGAACAAGATAGCTATCTTTTCCTTTGATCTCCGAAAGGCGGAGCTGAGTAGCTCCGATGGAGATTGTAGCGCTGATCTTGGGAGCCGGAATGGTCGCCGAGTCGACAAAATCATCCGCCTGGACATTCGATAGAGAGCCGAGCAGGGTCGAAAGATCAGCAACTTTTGCCTTGTCCGTCCCGATCATCCAAACACTATCCTGCAGAACAGCCGAGAACTTTTCATCCGGGTACTGATACGATATTTGACGGATCGTCTCCTTTGGCACGGTGAAGATCGTCTTGTCGCGCCAGTCTTTCACCGACTTGCCGAAGGACCAGCTGAGGGATCCTTTGACGAGGTCGACATCGTTCGACCTGCTCGCCCGCACGTACGTCTCGGCGTAGCTTTGTCCCGTCTTCCCGACGACAAACGCAGCCCGTTCTTCCCCGCCCTGAAGCAACCTCACCGCAGTCCCCGTCGAATCGACCTGGAAGATCGAGCGCTTCTCCGGATTGCTGGAGACGACCTCTTCCACATCAAGCTCCCTGGACTGATGAAGAACGAGCGCTACCGCCGACTGGTCGGCGCGGTATGCGATCGGTTCGGTAAGGAACCACTCACCGTCCTTCTTCTCCAGCGTAACCTTGCTCTGCGGGGAGTACAACGTGATCTTGTCAATGGCGGAGGAATCCACATTGAAGAGGTAATGAGAATTGTCTGCCGAGAGATTTTTCTCCCCGGGTCGGTTCATGAGGATCACGGCAATGACAAGAAGGATTGCGAGGACGCCGACGAGGATGTAGGTGTTTTTTTTCATGATCAGATCCGGGTTTAGAGTGAAGCTTCCATCGCTTTTTTCCGCGTCACCCGCGTCCTCCACCGCAGGAGGCCGTACGCGATCACCGCTATCGGGGGCAGAAGGAGGTCGCCATATTTCACTGTCTTCTTTGTCCCGTCCGAGATCTGATCAAGCGGAGGCATCGCGACATTCTTCGAGCGTATCGTAATGAGTCCGGCGTCGTCGGCAAGGTAATCGACGATGTTCGCGAAGAAGGTGAGGTTCCCGGGGTTCTTCGCAACGTCGTCCCTCATGAAGTCGCCGTCTCCAACAACGATGATGCGCGTCTCCGGACTCGACGCCAACGGAGAGGAGGAGGAGACGAGCCCCGGCGGAAGTTGCTTTCCGGCGTAGAAACTCTTGAACGTTCCGCTGACGACCGCCGCGAGGGGAATTCCGGACTCGGAAAGCTCGGCCGGAGTGTACTGGTGGCTCGGGTCGATGAGGAGAAAGCCGTTCTGTCGTCCGCTTCTTGCCGACGATCGGACCAGGACCTCCGCCTTGAGTCCCTTCGTTGCCGCGGCGCTCGTGTCGACCGAGCTTACGAAGTAGAAAACCAGGTTCTGGAGGTCTTTCACGATCATATTGTCTTTGTTGAAGGACGACACCATCGGCATGTAGGGAAACGGAATCTGACTCTGCATCATGAATCCCGCCTGCTGCTGAACGACGGTGACGTACGCGCACTGCGCATCCCGGACGAGGTCGGCATTGACCCGCACTCCGTATTGAGAGAGCTGGTC
>DATJQP010000063.1:0-111071 GCA_035505655.1 Bacteroidota bacterium | reverse complement strand
GCAGTCGCTTCGCAACCAGATCGGGATCGTCACCCAGGAGACGATCCTTTTCAACGACACGGTCCGGAGCAACATCGCCTATGGACTCTCGAACTGTCCCGACGATGAGGTGAGGGCTGCCGCGAAAGCCGCAAATGCGCTTGGATTCATCGAAGCGATGCCCCTCGGATTCGAGTCGGTGATCGGCGACCGTGGGGTGAAACTCTCGGGCGGGCAGAGACAGCGGATTTCCATCGCCCGAGCGTTGCTCAAAAACCCCCCGATCATGATCTTCGACGAGGCGACCTCGGCCCTTGACTCCGAAAGCGAAATCCTCGTCCAGGAGGCCATCGAACGGCTGATGAAAAACCGTACCTCATTTGTCATCGCTCACCGGCTGTCGACGATTCGTAATTCCGACCGGATCATCGTCCTGGAAAACGGCAAGATCGTTCAGGAAGGAAAGCACGCAGATCTGTTAAAGCAACGCAGAGGACTCTACAAAAGGTTGTGCGATCTTCAATTCAACGTGTAGTGGTGAGTTTTTGAAGCAGGAAAGGTCTAGCCCGATGCCAAACCAAGAGGGCGCCCGGCTCGAAGTCAGGCCCGGGGAGGAATCCGCAGGGGCTGCCTCACGCTCTGCTTTCTACGGAACCATTCTTCTCGTGCTCCTCGTCATTCAGGTAACCGTGATCTCCGTCTCGGTCGCCGGCGCGTCGATTGCCTTCGGGTTGTCCCTGGGGCTGCTCGCGTACTGGTGCCTTAGAGAACGCAGCTGGCCTTTCGCGAAATCCCCTTACGACTACTACTTTCTGGCGTACGCGGCCGTCGAGCTCCTCACCGCGGCGACGGCCATCTACCCGGCCGAGGCATTCGTCAATGCCAAACGTCTCTTCCTCATCGCGAATGTCTATATGGTCGTTCTCGCGCTGAGCACGAGGGAGCGGGTCTTGAACACGCTGCTTCTTCTCTTCGGGACCGTCGGCCTTCTCTCGATCGTCGAGATCTCATACTACTTTCTGGCCCACGAAGGACGCCTCTCCGTATTCCAGCACTACATGACAACGGGGGGGATCAAGATGATCGTTTGTCTACTGGCGCTTCCGTTCCTCATTCACAAGGAGACTCCTTCGGTCTTTCGACGCTGGGTGGCGTTGTTGTCCGTTCCGACGCTCGTCGCCCTCATCCTTACCAACACGCGGAGCTCGTGGGTGGGGTTCGTGGCTGCGGTTTCCGTTCTAAGCTATCTGAAGAACCGGATGCTATTTCTTGGCCTTGTTGGATTTGTCGTCCTCTTCTTTCTTTTTGCGCCCGCGAGCCAGGTCAACAGGGCCAAAAGCATTATCGACCCCAATGACGTCACAAACCACACGAGATTAGTCATGTGGTCGACCGGACTGAAGATTTTCGCAGATCATCCTATCCTCGGAATCGGCGATTCGGATGTCCACAAGGTGTACGTGCAGTATAAGTCTCCGGATGACCAGGAACCGGGGGGCCACCTCCACAATGTTTTTGTCATGCTTCTCGTGACACTCGGATCGGTGGGATTTACAGTTGTCTGCTCCCTCTTTGTCAAGATTCTTGTCACCGAGCACGGGGTCTTCAGAGCGCTCTCCGGAGACTGGCTTGCGGGATCGACGGCTCTCGGGGCTCTCGCCGCATTCATCGGCTTTCTCGTGAACGGATTCTTTGAGTGGAATTTTGGAGACCATGAGATCATGGTTCTCATCTGGTTCAGTGTTGGTCTGGCGCTGGCCGTCCGGCGATTGGGGGTCGCGGAACGCCCATGACACCGGTTTCGGTTCTCGTCATAACGCGAAACGAAGAGGACAACATCGCGGCATGCCTGGAAAGTGTTGCGTGGGCCGACGAGATCATTCTCGTGGATGCGGAAAGCAAGGACCGGACAGTGGAACTCGCCCGCCGGTTCACGCCGAAGATCTTCCTCGAAGCATGGAAGGGATTCGCGGAGGCGAAGGCTTTCGGCGTTACCAAGGCGCGCAATGAGTGGATTCTCTGGCTCGATGCCGACGAGCGGGTAACGCCGGAGCTCGGGAAAGAGATCCAGGAGGTTCTCCTTACCGATCCGCCGGTGGCAGCATATCGGGTTGCCCGCCGGGCATACTTTCTTGGAAGATGGATCCGTCATTCCGGCTGGTATCCGGGGAAGGTGACGCGCTTGTTCCGGAAAGATCGCGCCTCGTTTTCGAACGACGCCGTCCATGAAGGGCTCGAGATCCACGGCGAAACGACCGACCTGAGGAACGATCTCCTCCATTTTACCGACCCAACGCTCTTCCACTATCTCTCAAAGTTTAACCGATACACCTCTCTCGCATGCGGCGATCTTGTCCGTTCCGGAAAACGATTCCGCTTCTCAGACCTCCTTGTGCGTCCCGGATGGCAGTTCCTGAAAATGTACATCGTAAAACGCGGCTTCCTTGATGGATTTCCCGGCTTGGTCCTTGCCCTTCTTTCGTCCTCTTACGTCTTCACGAAATATGCAAAACTGTGGGAAGCACTCGAGCCCGAAAGCGTGCTCCCCGTTTCTGCTCATCCTTCTCGGGACAACTTCTAAGTCCGGGTGACGAACCGCTTTGCGGCGGCGACTTCACCTCGATCAATTGCGCACCGCAGGGATTGATTCACGACGATCGTGGTATTCATCCGCTGTAAGTAATTCAGGGCGACGGATTCAATTTCGTCGTCTCACCGCGTTGTCGCACCGAGGTCAATTTTCATCAATTTGATTTTGGCACTTCTCTTTCGTACCATTGCAACGAACTGCGAACCGACTTGTGATGTTCTCGCAGATGTTGGACTAGCGTGACCGAGGCACAAGAGGATATGGAGACCGAGGACAAGAACCAGCTCATGTTCATCCAGCTGGTGTCGATGTTTCAGGCTGCCGCCATGCAACAGATGGGAAAGTTGAAGAATCCGATGACCGACAAGGTTGAAAGAGATCTGGAGCAGGCGCAGCTCTCCATCGACCTCATCGATATGCTCAAATCGAAGACGAAGGGGAACCTCTCCGCCGAGGAGGATAGATTCATTGCTACCGTCCTTCAGGAGCTTAAGCTCAATTATGTCGATGAGACGTCGAGGCCAGCCGAGAAGGTACCACAATGAAATTCGGCGTCGTCGGAAATCTGTCGAAGGAAACGCTCGGCGAGGCGGTCCTGAAGCTGCTCGGCACGGGGGAGAAGAGGTTTATCGAATTCGTCATCCATGACGAGATCGCAAAGCTCGTCAACAAGGAGACCGGCAAGAGGGTCATCCAGAAGAAGCATACCGCACCTCTCGACAAGATCGCGTCCGAGTGCGACATCCTTGTCGCGTTCGGGGGGGACGGCACCATGCTCTCCGCGGCACGGCTCGTCGGAAGAGCAGCCGTTCCGATTATCGGCGTCAACCTCGGGAAGCTCGGATTCCTCGCGGAGCTCTCGGTTGAGGAGGTGGAGTCGTTTGTCGACGATATCCTCAACAATCAGCATGTCATCGAAGACCGGATGGTGATCAAGGTGACTGCCGAAGACCAGGAAATCGGGTTTTTCGGCGTCAATGACATTGTCCTGGACAAAGGGATCTCCTCGAGGGTCATCGATATCGAGACGTACGTCAACAACGACTATCTGATGACATACCGGGCTGACGGGCTCATTGTTTCGACCCCGACCGGCTCAACGGGTTACTCGCTCGCCACGGGCGGACCCATCGTCGTCCCGAAGAGTGACGTGCTCATGATCAGCCCGATCTGCCCCCACACGCTGAGCGCGAGGTCGGTCGTCGTGCCGGATTCGAGCGTCATCAGGGTCTCCCTGGAATCCCGCTTCCAGAATGTCCGGATCACGGTCGACGGACAGCAGGAAAAGATCGTGACGCCGCCGATGAATTTCTTCATCCAGAAAGCCGACTACACCGTAAAGCTCGTTAAGCGGAAGGACAAGAGCTACTACGATGTCCTCCGTTCTAAGCTCATGTGGGGCAAGGATATCAGAGTCACAAAGGTGGATTGAGATGCGGGTGTCAGCGTGGTGGTGGTTGTGGCTCCTCCTTCTGGAAGGGTGCTGGTCGAACGGACAGTACCAGATCATTTCGGATCCCCGGGGTGCGAAGATTGTCACGGGGAGATTCTCTCCTTCGCTTCTGCAATCCGACCCATCGTTTTCCTGGTACAACCAGAACTACAGCTCGTACACCCCCGACTCGGAGGCAGTCCGGTTCATCGCTCAAAACGCGCGCGCCGTCCGGTTCGTGGTCGTCGGTGGAACATGGTGCGGTGATACCAGGAGGGAACTGCCACGATTCTTCAGGGTTGTGGAGGAGGCGAAGATCCCATCAGACCAGATCGAGCTTTACGGAGTAGATAGGATGAAGGAGGGTCCCGGCAAAATCGCCGAGAAATACGACATTGAGTCTGTGCCGACGTTCATTCTCTTCTCGGGCGGAAAGGAAATCGGGAGGATTGTCGAGTCACCGCATCGGAGCATTGAGCTGGATCTGGAGGATCTTCTGAAGAAGATGTAGACCGGTTACGGAGTGTCTTTCGCGCCTTCGAGGATCCATTGCTTCAACCCCGTGATTTGATTCTCATTGAGAGGTTTCGACGGAGGCATCGGTGCGGAACCGGGTCGCCCTTCGATATTCCAGACGAGTTTGCTTTTGCCGGTGTCGCCCGGGATCACCACAAGGAGATCCGCTTTGAGACCGGCGTAGCTCGTTAGGTCGAGATTATTGTTCTCGGTTGTTGCTCTGTCATGGCAACCGGAGAGCGTGCACCCGACGTTGAAAAGCGGCTGAACAGTTCGCTCGTAGCTTATCCCGCTGGCGGGGAAGACGATCTGATCGAGGTTCGTGATCGGATTCGAGCTGTTCTTACAGCCGGTGAGGAGAGCAAGCCCCGTCGTTGCGACAACGAATGCTATCCTCCGGGCCAGGTTTGTGCGGTAAGTCATCGAGAGTGAAATAGGATGTCCACTGCAATATACGTTCCACGCTTTTCTCATTCAACGCCGACCCTCGCGGCACGCTTCCTTTGTACGGGGCCCACGGGCTGGCGCATCAGGGTGTCAGTGCTTATTCTTGCCACATGGTGTCTCGCTGGACGAGGCTTCGCACAGATGTTCGATGAGGAGGAGCCCTCTCTCTCGGACTACCGTTCGATCGGTGTAAGCGCCTGCGCTCAATCGTTCAAACCATTATCCGGCAATTCAGAACCCGACTCGGGCCGGATACGATTCAAATCGCCTCTCTGGCTCGCCGAATTCCGGCAGATGGGGTTACGGATCGCCATCGGTTTCTCCTCCTACAACTTCAACAATTCATCCCGAACGGAATTTGTGATCGCCGCCGAGTCGATCACGGATATCTCACTTGTCGGCAACCCGGCCCGCTCGAACTTCTTCCTTCCGATTGTCTTCTCGACGAACTATGTGCAGGCAACCGGATCGTCGAACTCCACCAAGGACTTCAACATCGCCGATATCGGCGTCGGCACCGGTCTGAAGTACAAGCAGGTCGGCGAAGGGTATGCGGTTCAGTGCACGGGCGTTGGGCTCGTTTATTACAGCTCGGCTGGGTTTTCGCTTCAGAGCGGCACATCGACCGCGGCGATGGGCGAACTCCAGTTTCTTTTTCGCGGTGTTATCGGCGATGGGCTGACGGCAGGGTACCGCTTTGAAATCCAGCGATGGACGATGTCGGACGCAACGCTGAACTACACCCGGCTTGTCCATGGTCCGTTCGTTGGAATTTTCTTCTGAATTTACTATATTGTGGAGCGCCTTGAGTCAATTCCGAAGGGTGAGCTAATGTGCGCGGCGCAGCTCGCTGAAGTAGCTCAGCGGTAGAGCAGCGGTTTCGTAAACCGCAGGTCGTGGGTTCAAATCCCACCTTCAGCTCCATCACCGATTGCAGACAATGAAGAGTCCGTCTCCTTGGAACGACAGGGTGACGGATTTTTTGTAAAAGGACCGGCATGCATGACATTGTAATCATCGGAGCGGGGCCCGCCGGGCTCGCGACGGCGATCGAGGCCAAGAGAGCCGGCCTCGACTATTTGCTCATCGACAAAGGCGCCATCGTCAACAGCATTCATGGGTTTCCGAAGGGAATGCTCTTTTTCTCAACCCCCGAGCTTCTTGAGATCGGCGGTGTCCCTTTTACCTCGGCTTCGATGAGACCTTCCCGGGCCGAGGGGCTTGAATATTACGCCCGCGTCGCAGAATACTTTGGGCTTTCCTTAAGGCTCTTTGAGGCGGTGGAGACCATCCGGGGCGCGACCGGGGAATTCAACGTGGCGACGGATGCCGGGACCTATCAAACGCGCACTATCGTTCTTGCCACCGGCTACTTCGATCAACCCAACCTTCTTGGGGTACCCGGCGAGAGCCTTCCTAACGTCTCTCACTACTATGACGAGCCATTTGCATTCTTCCGCCGGAAAGTCGCTGTCGTAGGAGGGAAAAACTCAGCCGCGATCGCGGCGTTGGAGCTTTACCGTCATGGCGCGGAGGTAACGCTGATCCACCGGAGGGAGAAACTCAGTGAAGGGATCAAGTATTGGATACTTCCGGATATTGAGAATCGAATCAAGGAAGGATCGGTGGCGGCGTACTTCTCAGCCACCGTTACCTCGATCCGGGAGAAGTCACTTGTTCTGAGAGACGCTACCGGAAAAGAACTCATTCTTCCGAATGACTTCACTTTTGTGCTCATCGGTTACCACCCGGACGAATCCCTGATGAGAACCGCCGGCCTTGTTCTCGACCCCGAGAGCCTCGCCCCGGTACACGATCCAAAGACTATGGAGACGACGGTGAAAGGAATATTCGTGGCGGGCTCCATTGCGGCGGGACGAAACAACAACAAGATCTTCATCGAAAACGGTCGGTTGCACGGGAAGCTCATCATCGACACCGTCGTCGGCCGATAGGAATGCCAGTGCCATTCGCGATCTTCGCCTGGCAGTGTCGCGGGTTGAAGGCCCTGCAAGGCCAACAGCCTCAACCTCTGCACCCTCTAACCCCAGAACCCATGCACCCCCGAACCCCCGCACTCTTTTTGCATTGATTGTTCACCCGAGATTTCGTACATTAGCTTTGCTGACTGAGTTTTGGACTCCACCACGCACACGAAAGGCAACCCATGACGGAAGGCAAGATTGTCCAGGTTATCGGACCCGTGATCGACATCGACTTTTCCGGTTCCACGCTCCCGCAAATCCTCAATGCAGTCATTATCCCGAGAACCAACGTTGAAGGGGAGCAGGAAGATCTTGTGGTGGAGGTGCAACAGCACCTCGGTGAGAGTCGGGTGCGCACGGTTGCGATGGATTCGACGGACGGCCTTGTCCGCGGCATGAAGGCAATCGACACCGGCGAGCCGATCAAAGTCCCCGTGGGTCCGAAAGTGCTCGGAAGGCTGCTGAATATCATCGGCAAACCGATCGACGCGCTGGGGCCGGTGGAGGCGAAGGCCTATCTCCCGATCCACCGTCCGGCTCCGGACTTCACCGAGCAGCGGACGCAGAAGGAGATGTTCGAGACGGGTATCAAGGTCATCGACCTGCTCGAGCCCTACACAAAGGGCGGAAAGACCGGCCTCTTTGGCGGTGCAGGAGTGGGAAAAACGGTTCTCATCACTGAGCTCATCCACAATATCGCCAAGGAGCACGGAGGATACTCGGTCTTCGCGGGCGTGGGGGAAAGAACTCGTGAAGGAAACGACCTGTGGCTTGATATGAGGGCCTCGGGAGTTCTCGAAAAAACAGCGCTCATTTTCGGTCAGATGAATGAGCCGCCGGGGGCAAGACTCCGCGTCGGACTCACCGGGCTGACAACTGCCGAATATTTCCGGGATGTTGAGGGGAAGGACGTCCTTCTTTTCATCGACAACATCTTTCGCTTCACTCAGGCCGGATCCGAGGTCTCCGCACTGCTCGGACGCATGCCTTCGGCGGTCGGTTACCAGCCGACCCTTGCGACGGAGATGGGCGCGCTCCAGGAGCGCATCACGTCGACCAAGAAAGGCTCGATTACGTCGGTGCAGGCCATCTACGTCCCCGCGGACGACCTCACTGACCCGGCCCCGGCCACGACATTTTCCCATCTCGACGCCACCACCGTTTTAAGCCGCCAGATTTCCGACATGGGGATTTACCCCGCCGTCGATCCGCTCGACTCAACGTCCAGGATCATGGATCCCGAGATCATCGGGCAGGAGCATTACGATGTGGCGAGAATGGTGAAGAATATTTTGCAGTCCTACAAGGACCTCCAGGATATCATCAATATCCTCGGGATGGACGAACTCTCCGATGAGGACAAGCTCGTCGTCCAGCGGGCACGAAGGGTGCAGAAGTTTCTCTCGCAACCCTTCTTCACCGCGGAACAATTCTCCGGCGTCCCCGGCAAATACGTCAAGCTGGGAGACACCATCAAGGGATTCAAGGGGATCATCAACGGAGATTACGACTATCTCCCCGAGAACGCATTTTATATGGTCGGAACGATCGAAGAAGCGGTCGAGCAGGGAAAGAAACTCCAGGCAGCGTGACATCACGCAACCAGACACTCATGGCATCGAAGAATTTCACCCTTGATATTGTAACACCGAACCGCGTCGTATACTCGGGAGAGGTCCAGAGTTTCAGTGCACCCGGAGTCGAAGGAGGATTCCAAGTGTTGCGGAGCCATGCACCGCTCCTTGCGGCGATCGCCGTGGGCCGCGTCAAGCTTACCGATGGGGCCGGAGTTGAATCCAGCTACGCGACAAGCGGCGGTTTCGTCGAGGTGAAGGACAACAAGGTCATCCTTCTCGCCGAGACCGCAGAACGATCGGACGAGATCGACGTGAAGAGGGCGGAGGAGGCGAGGCAGCGCGCCTCGGAGAGACTGAGGAAAATGGAAACAGTCGATGAAGAGCGTGCCCGCGCGGCCCTGATCCGCGCAGTCAACCGGTTGAAGATCGCGGGAAGCCGCTAATTCATCGTTCCGAAGAGTCACAGAGAGCCCACAAATGCATTCTCGTTTGTGGGCCTTTTTGTTCCCGCGTTGATTCTTCCTCATTTATCTGGTATATTGGCCCCGTGAAAGCCACTCACGACTCCTGACATCATGAGACCGACGTACGCGGAAATCGACCTCGGCGCCATCCATTATAATCTCAAACAGATTCGGAAGAAGGTCGGAAGACGGCCGCTCATTATGGCGGTCGTGAAGGCAAACGCGTACGGCCACGGTATGATTCAGGTTGCACGGTCGATTCTCAAAGACGGGACCGCAGGGTACTTCGGAGTCGCAATCGTCGAGGAGGGGATCCAGTTGCGCGAGAACGGAATCGCGGCTCCTGTTCTAGTCCTCACAGCGGCTCCCGAGCCGCAACTCGAACTTTTCGTCAAGCACGGCCTTGAGGCCACGGTCTGCTCGATGGCGGTCGCCCGAAAGCTCGACCACGTCGCTGCACGAACCGGAGGGGAGGGAATCATCCATGTGAAAGTCGATACCGGCATGGGACGGATCGGCATACCCCCCGTCGATGCAGTCGCGTTCGTCGAGGAGCTGAGGAAGCTGAAACACCTCAAGGTTGCTGGAGTATTTACCCATTTTGCCACCTCCGACGATAGGGACCATACGTTCGCGAAAAGGCAACTCTCGACCTTCAAATCCCTCCTCGCTGCCCTCCATGCCGCCGGCTTCGACATCCCCCTGAAACACTGCGCGAACAGCGGGGCAATCCTTCAACATCCGGACTCGTATTTTGACCTTGTCAGGCCGGGGATCATGATCTATGGCCACCCTCCTTCCCGTACCGTTTCGCCGATGCTGCCGCTCAGGCCGGCGATGTCGCTTCGATCCAGGATCGAATTCATGAAGACGGTGGAGAAGGGGACGAGCATCAGTTATGGCCGACGCTATTTCACCCGGGGAAGGACAACGATCGGCTCGGTCGCGATCGGATACGGCGACGGATTCAGCCGGCGGCTGACGAACAAAGCAAGCGTTCTCGTCAACGGAAAAAGGTTCCCCGTGGTCGGCACCATTTGCATGGACCAGGTGATGATCGACGTGGGCATCAGGTCGTCGTGCAAGGTGGGCGATCGCGTCACGCTCATGGGGAAGGATGGAAAAGAGGAAATCTCGATCTGGCAGATCTCGGATCAGCTCGGGACGATCCCCTACGAAGTTTGCTGTTCGATCACCGAAAGAGTACCCAGGAACTACATCCATGGACGATCCTGAACAATATCTCATGCAGGTTCTTCACCGCACCCGGACGGGGTTGCAGGATAGTCTTATCCCGTTCCACGCGGCGAAAATGGGGCAGCTCGCGGAGAAACTCGAAGGAGCCGTAAACCTTCCGGATGAGCTTGGACGCCTTCAGAGGGTCAATGGATTCACGAAGGCCGCGCTGTCGATGGAATGGGTTATGAGGCGGGTATCCGCGTCGGGTGAAGATTTCTCGCCCGATCAGTTCGATGCGGACGCAACCCTCATCAGCGATAAGCTTTTTGAGGCATTTCTCAGCGAGCCTTTTGACGCCCCGTCCGAACCTCCTCAGCCGGATCAGCCAGCCGTTGCCGAAGCGCCTCTCGCGGAGGTCTTCTCGCCCGAGCAGCCGGTACCGTCCGCGGAGAACGATGGAGCCGCCGCAGACATCCCCGCGGAAGAGCCCGTGCAGGAAGTTCATCAGGAGGCACCGATTCTCGCCGAGGAGCCTCCCAGTCCGCCGCCTCCGGCTGAGCCTGAGCCTCCGGCGCTTTCAGATCTCCTGGATCAGAATCTCCTTCTCGGCTTTCAGCGATTTACGGAAATTGTCTCGAAGCTGGAGGAAAAGGCCCCATCCGAGAGAAAGAGTGTCTTCGCTGTTCTCGGAATGATTGCCAAGAGCTCGACGGACGTGGCCAGGGCACAGAGCAAGAAAGATGTTCTGGAATTCTTCCAGTCCGTTTCGAAGTTCATCGCGTTCGTTGATTCCTCCGGGTCGACCCAGGATCCGAAAGTCGCGTCGCTGATGCGTGAGGCGGGGGAACGTCTGTCGAAAGCGCTTAAGGAGCGGTCGAATGGCGCTGAAGTACTTCACGGAGTCACCGAGATGCTCAGGAATCCAGAGGCCACGTTAAAAACTTGAAGGTGCCGAGTGAGTAAGGATTCGAACGTCTATGCCGTCATCATGGCGGGCGGAGTCGGTTCACGTTTCTGGCCCCGCAGCCGTGAACGATCCCCGAAGCAACTGATGGGCATCGCCGGTGACCGGACAATGATTCAGAGCACGGTCGACCGGCTCGAGGGGTTTGTCGATCCGAAAAATGTCTTCGTCGTTACGAACAAACTTCAGAAGGCCGCGATCGTAAAGCAACTGCCGAATGTCCCGTCCGAGAATGTGCTTGTCGAGCCGATCGGCCGGAACACAGCACCGTGTATCGGCCTCGCGGCGATGTTCGTCCGCCGGCTGGATCCCAATGGTGTCATGGTCGTTCTCCCGGCCGACCATTTAATCGCCGATGAAAAGGAGTTCCGACGGGTTCTCGGAGTTGCGGTGGACCTGGCAAAGCGTCAAGCGTCGCTCACGACGATAGGCATTCAGCCGACTCACCCCGAGACAGGATACGGCTACATTCAGTTTATTGAAGAGGAGGCGGGCCGGAATGGGTCGCTGCCGGCGGGAGTGTTCAAGGTGAAGACCTTTGCCGAGAAGCCTAACCTCCAGACCGCCCAGAAATTCGTCGAGAGCGGTGATTTCCTTTGGAACAGCGGGATGTTCATCTGGCGTGCCGATGTCATCCTCGGCGAAATCAAGAAGTCAATCCCTGAGCTCTACGATACCCTCATGGAGATCGAGCCGTCGATGGGCACTTCTCTGCTTGAGCAGAGTCTAGAACATGCCTACGGCGTCATTCGTGGCATCTCGATCGATTACGGCGTCATGGAAAAAGCGACCGGCGTTCTTGTCATCAGAGGCGACTTCGGCTGGAGCGATGTCGGTTCGTGGGATGAGGTGTACCGGCTCTCGCAGAAGGATGAACACGGCAACTTTGCCCGCGGGAAGGTCATCACCCTCGACACGAAGGGGTCCTACATCCACAGCGACGACAAGCTGGTTGCAACGGTCGGTCTTGACGACATCATCATCATCAATACCAGTGATGCGATCCTCGTCTGCAAACGGGGTTCAACGCAGGATGTCAAGGAGATCGTCGACCATCTGCGCAGGAAGCAGATGAACGAGTACCTGTAGCCCTTCGAGGAAGAACAGATTACGGTCACATTGTGAACGATCCCGGCCGGCCCGATAACGTAGCGGTCCTGAAACTTGCCCGGCTGGTTTCACTCTGGGTAGCGGCGGCCGTGCTGATGGCCGGCTGTGCCTCCTCTCCCCGGTTTACCCGGGAGAAAACGAGAGAGGCAAAGCCCCGTGAAGGAAGCACGGCGACGAAAGCGGGGAAGACCCTTGAGGGAATCGCCTCCTACTACGCGGACGATTTCAACGGCAAGAAAACGGCGGACGGGGAGACGTACGATATGTACAAGTTCACCGCCGCCCATCGGTCGTTTCCATTCAACACGAAAGTGAAAGTGACGAACCTCGAGAACAAGCGGTCGGTGATCGTGAGAATCAACGACCGTGGTCCGTTCAAACTCGATCGCATCATCGACCTTTCCCTCGCCGCGGCGACCCAGCTTGGCATGAAAGGAACCGGGACGGCAAGAGTCCGGCTCGAGGTGGTCGAATGGGGGGATGAGGAGTACTCCAGGTAGCCTGTCGGCCGCCGACCACATCCTATGGCAAAAACCGTCCTTACAGAACGAGACATCGTCAACGCTTCGAAAGCGGGGAAGGTCACCGTCTTTGCCGATGGAAACACTGTCATCACACCTTCCGCGCGCGACAAGGCTCGCGAGCTGAACATCGTCTTCACGAGTGAAAAAGCCGACACCTCCGCTTCACAGCCTGCGGTCAAGGGAGGCGAAGCTCCCGCAGGTCCGGTGAGTCAGACGAAAGTGGAACGGAGACTCGTGGTTGTCGGAAGCGATCACGGCGGCTACGGCTCGAAGGAGGAATTGAAAAAGTATCTGGGAGAGCTGGGGTATGAGGTTCTCGATGTTGGCACGAATTCGGCTGAGGCATGCGACTACCCGGAATTCGCCTATGCCGTTGCCAGAATCGTCGCGAAAGGGGAGGCCTGGCGGGGGATCATGATCGATGCGACGGGTGTCGCCTCTGCAATTGTCTGCAACAAAGTGCCGGGGATCAGGGCGGCGGCGTGTTACAATGAAGTCGTTGCGGCAAGCAGCCGCGAGCACAACGACGCCAACGTGCTCACGCTCGGGGCAAAAGTGCTCGGAAGCGAATTGCAGAAGTCGATCGTGAGAGTCTGGCTCGAAACGTGGTTCGGTGGAGGGAGACACAAGAAACGGGTGGACAAGATCTCCGACGTCGAACGAAGATTCTCCCGGTAGGGTTGGAAGGGGAGGATGAGCCCGGCACGCTGCGCCAGTGTCAGTAACTTTCGACCGCCTTTTTGACCGAGTCGTAGTGCTCGAAGACTGAAAGCAGCTTTGTCACTTCGAGGAGTCTGATAATTTTCTCGGACGCGCAGGCCAGCTTCAGATCCCCCTTGGCGTTCCGCATCGTTGTTACCCCGCCGATCAGCATTCCAAGTCCCGAACTGTTCATCGAGGAAACGCCCTTGAGGTCGACGACGACCTTCTTCTTCCGGGCGTCGAGAAGCTTGTGAAGCGTGTTGTTGAGTTCCGTCGCATCCGGGCCGCCGAGGACGTTTCCTTCGAGGGTGATGACCGTGATTCCTGAAATCTCTTTCGCTCCGAATTTCATGTTCTTTCTCCCGGCGGGACGGAGCCCCGCCCGCTTTTCGGTTAGACTTGGTGTGCTTTCAGATTCTTGTATCTGGTGTAATCGAGAACGATGGCACTCGCGACGTAGATCGAAGAATAAGTCCCGGTGATCGTGCCGATGAGGAACGTGAATGCGAAGCCGCGGTTCACCTCCCCGCCGAAGATAATGAGGACGCTAAGGACGAGCATCACGGTGCCGCTCGTGATGACGGTGCGGCTTAACGTCTCGTTGATCGACCGGTTCATGACCGTAAAGAGGTCGTCGCTTCTGTAGATCTTGAGGTTCTCGCGGATACGGTCGAAGACGATGACCGTGTCGCTCGTAGAGTAGCCGATCAGGGTCAGAAACGCTGCCATGAGATTCTGCGATATCTCAAGGTTGAGATGCGATGATACCCCGTTGAAGAGGATGACCAGGCCGAGGGTCAGGAGGACGTCGTGGAAAAGGGCCACGACGGCGGCGACGCCGTAAATGAACTTGAACCGGAAGCCGATGTAGATGAGGATGATGACGAGGGTCGCGATGACGGCGTAGTAGGCATTGCGACGAAGTTCGGCGCCGATTTTCGGCCCGATTTTCTCCTCCCTCAGAACCTCGAACTTATTCCCTTCGAATTGCGCCGAGAGCCCAGCCCGGATCCTGTCGGCGATCACCGCGCCCTGCTCCTGTGCAGAGGTACGGAGGAGGATATCCCTCGCATCGCCGAGCGTCTTGATCTCGCTCCCGGGAAGGCCGATCTTATCCATGGTCCCCCGGACTTCGTTGATCGGAGGTGCGGTCTGAAAGCGGACAAGTAACTCGGTTCCGCCGAGGAAGTCGATGCTGTAGTTCACCGGCTTGAAGATGATGGCAAGCAGACCGACGAAGAGCGTGATACCGGAAATGGTATACCAGATCTTCCGCTTGCCCATGAAATCGATGTTCGTTTTCTTGAATAATCGCATGAACGGTTCTCCGAATCCTAAGCTTAGCCGAAGTTAATGGTTGAGGTGGAACGAGTGGTCATGAAGTTGAAAAGCACGCGGGTGATCACAATGCCGGTGAACAGGTTCGCCGCGGTTCCCATCATGACCGTGAGAGCGAAGCCCTGGACAGGTCCCGTTCCGAACTGAAAGAGCACGACGCCGCTGAAGAAGGTTGTGACGTGCGAGTCAAAGATTGCGCTGAACGCCTTCGAGTAACCGGCGCTGATCGCTGCGTTGAGCGTCTTGCCGGTCGTCAGCTCTTCGCGGATACGCTCGTAGATCAGGACGTTCGTATCGACCGCCATACCGATGGTGAGGACGATTCCCGCGATGCCCGGGAGCGTCAGCGTGCCGCCGAACGCCGCGAGGGTCGCGAAGATGAACGAGACGTTGATGAAGAGCGCGACGCACGCAACGATCCCACCCGTCCTGTAGTACATAAGCATAAAGAGAACGGTGAGGATGAGCGCATAGGTGAACGAGTTGATGCCGGCATGGATCGAGTCTTCACCCAGTGACGGTCCGACGCTCCGCTGTTCAATGATATTGACCGGGGCGGGAAGAGCGCCTGCTTTGAGGACGATCTCCAGGAGGCGCGCCTCATCGATGTTCTCCATCCCTTCGATCTGCGACCGGCCGCCGGTGATCTTACCCCGGATGACGGGAGCCGAGAAGACGGCGTTGTCGAGGACGATCGCCATCCTTTTGTTTACGTTCGCGCCGGTGATACGAGCCCAATCCCGTGAACCTTCGCTGTTCATGTTCATCGTGACGATGGGCTGGTTGAAATTCGGGTCGATGGTCGCCCTTGCGTCTACGATGACCCCTCCGGTTAGCTCGGCTTTCTTCTCAAGGCCGATCAGCGCGAAGAACCGCGACCCCTCACTGACAAAGCTCGGCTTGGCCATCCAGAGGAATTCCATATCGCTCGGGATCAGCTTCTGGACGTCCGGGCGCTTGAGGATCTGATCAATTCTCGGCCTGTCGTTCTCGGAGGCGTAACCCTCTCCGGTTCCTTTTTGATTCGGCCGCAGGAGGGCGAAGAAGGGATGTTCTTTAGCAAACTGCTCGGGGCTTTTGTCACCCGGGAGCACCGACTTCGACGAATCCTGCGTCAGCGCCGCAAGAGCGTTCGTCTGCGTGGTCGTATCAGATTTCTTGGCCGACGCGGATGTGTCGGTGAATCCCTGCGACGCGAGGTATTTATCGATCGCCTCCATCGTCTTGTAGATGATGTCGGGATCTTTCATGAGCTTGAATTCAAGAAGGGCGGTCCCCTGGATCAGCGTGGTGACTTCCTGCTCGTTCGAAACGCCAGGCAGCTCGACGATGATCCTCCGTGCTCCCTCTTTCTGAATCGATGGCTCGGAAACTCCGTACTGGTCGACACGGTTCCGGAGGATCTCCATGCCCCTATCGACGGCCTTCTCGGATTCGTCCTGAAGGCGCTTGATGATTTCGTCGTTCGATTCCCGCAGCGATCCATAATAGCGGCTGAGGCGTATCCCTTTTTCGTCGAACCTCCGTTTGAAGATGTCGGTGACCGGCTCCTCGCTGACCTGGGCTTCCTTCTCGATCTCCGCAGCGATTGAGTTGAACTGGTCATCCTTGTTCTTCGCAAGCTCCTCGAGCATCTTCAAGACGTTCACCTCCAGCACAACCCGCATGCCTCCCTGAAGGTCGAGGCCCAGCTTGATCCGTTTGGCGCGGACGTCGCGGATGTGTTTTTCGTTTGTCAGGATGTAGTTCGTGCTGTCGGCTCCGGCGAGAGTCTGGAGGTGCTTGTTGATCTTGTAGGACTCATAGGTTGGGTAGAGAAAATACAGGGCGAGCCCTATGGCCAGCAGGATGATGATGATTCTGCCACGATATTGTTTCACGAAATATCCTCCGAGCGGCTGATCGTTGTTCCTGTTCGGGAAAATGACCTGCGGTGAAGCGGTTCAATCAAAAGTTTAAAAATATAACTGAAACAGCTTCAAAAGTCAACGACGAACTGGGTGTTTCGCCGGCTTTTTGGGATGCGGCGGGCATCGACGATGAAGAGTGCCTTTGTGACACAGTGTGTTGTTTGCTAAGACTCTTTTCATATATTGATTGCATGATCCTAAGGTTCAATCCAGAAGAAGAAGGATATTCATCCTATGCGAAAAATTCTAGAGTCGATTGCCGCCGGCATCATCCTCTCGGTTTCTCTGCTCACTCTTGTGCACGCTCAAACCGCGAACCATGTCGTCATCAGTGAAGTCTACGGCGGAGGGGGAAATTCCGGCGCGTACTACAAAAACGATTTTGTCGAACTCTACAACCCGACTTCGTCGACGGTGAGCCTGAGCGGCTGGTCGGTCCAGTACGCTTCGGCAACGGGCACAGGCTCGTGGCTGGTGACCAATCTCACCGGTACGATAGCGCCCCATGGTTTCTTTCTCGTCGGAGAGGCCGTCGGCAGCGGCGGCACGGCAGGACTTCCGACGCCCGACGTCTCCGGAACGCTTGCCATGAGTTCGACGGCGGGAAAGATCGCGCTCGTGAACAGCACAACCGCTCTGAGCGGGGCCAACCCGACCGGATCTTCAGTGATCGACAGGGTAGGGTACGGCACGGCGAATGGCTACGAAGGGAGCGGACCGACTCCCGCTCCGAGCAACTCGACCTCCGTGGAGCGAAAGGCGAATTCCTCCTCAACGGCGCTGACACTGGCGGCTGGGGGAAGCGATGAGTTCGCCGGGAACGGATACGACTCGGACAACAACTCCAGTGATTTTGTCGTCCGCACGTCTCCCCAGCCGCAAAACAGCGCTAGCCCTGTCGAACCCTCGCTCACGGTCGGCGGGAACGGGACCGGATCCGCGGCGATCGCTCCGACCTTCATTCAGGCGGGCACAACCGGCTCATTTACCATTGAAGTCGCCGGCGACGGGGTAAACACCCTCGACAGCCTCGTTATCGTTGTCCCCGACGGGCTGACGTGGTCCCAGTCTGCGGCGAGCGTCACCGTTGGGGGAGGAGCTGCGGCGGGACACGTGACGGTCGTGGGGGACACGATTCAGGTCGGACATGCTTCGGTGACGGATTCGGATACGGGGATCATCGTCATTGCCTCGGTGACGGCTCCGGACTCTGCCCTCACTTGCCAGTTCAACGTCCTGAGCGCCCTGAACGGCGGCGTGCCGGTGAGAATCAGCTCGAACCTCAATGTTGCTGTGATCAAAGTAATTCCGATCATAGACCTCCATGTCAACGATTCCCTCGGAGTGCAGGCGGCGCCGTACCAGGTTGGTGCTACGGTGTCAGTGTCCGGTGTTGTCACCGGAGATTTCAGCGCTTCGTACACCAACATTTTTGTCCAGGACGCCACGGCGGGAGTGTGCATCTATCGGCCCTTCAGGTCGTACAACTACCAAGTCGGAGACAGCATCACCGTTACAGGAACCATTACTCAATTTCACGGTCTCCTGGAAGTTTCACTCGACTCCACGAAATATTTCCTCCACTCAAGCGGCAACCCTCTTCCCGCTCCGTTTCTCCTTACGGCGCACGACGTCAACGAGACATTCAACACAGACGTCTACACGGAACCCGACGAGGGAAGATTGGTAAGAATCAACAACGTCACCTATGCTGGAACTCCGGGGACCGCCGGACCGATCACCGATGCGACCGGGACGACGTCGTGCTACCTTCCCTCCACCTGGACTCCGCCGACCGGAACGTTTGACCTCATAGGAATCCTCAAGCAGTTCAAGCAAACGGCGGCAGCGCCGTACACGGCGGACTACGAGGTCGATCCCCGGACGCCGGCCGACATCATCGTACACCCCGGACCGGTCTATAAGGGAATCCCGTACGAGACCGGCATTACTCCGACTTCGGTGACCATCGTTGCGCCGACGGTTACCGCTTCAACTGAGACTGTGCGGTACGGCACGACGACTTCGTACACAGATTCTGTAAATGTTGGTTCCGACACGGCCCACTCCGTTCTCCTGAAGAACCTCGTTCCTTCGACGATCTATCACTACCAGGTGGTGGCCAGTGACAACTCCGGGTCGGATGCAACGGGCGACGCGATTTTCATCAGCGGCTCAACGTCGAGCGATTCGCTGAGGATCTACTTCAACAAGACGGTAAATTTTTCGGTTGCCCTTGCGGAAAGCGCCAAAACAACCGACCTCTCCAAAGTGCTTCTCTACCGCATCGGCCAGGCGCAACGCTCGATTGACATGTGCACCTACAGTTTCAGCGGGACTGTCGGGGCCAATATTGCGGCGGCGCTTCTCGCCGCGCACAACCGCGGCGTCAAGATCCGGGTCATCGGCGAACACGACAATATCACCACCGCTCCCTGGGGGACGCTCAGGAGTGCCGGGATCGTCGTCATCGACGACGCCTACGACGCTGTCGATGCGGGGGCGGGGCTCATGCATAATAAGTTCTACGTCTTCGATCATCGGGATACTTCGGCGACCCGCATCGATTGGGTCGTCACCGGCTCCTGGAACGCCACCGACCCGGGCACCAACAATGACGCTCAGAATATGGTCGAAATCCAGGATCGGTCGCTGGCCGAGGCCTACACTGTCGAGTTCAACCAAATGTGGGGGAGCAGCGGAGACAGTCCCAACCAGACTGCTTCGCGTTTCGGCTACAGAAAGTCCGACATCACGCCGCACAGGTTTGTCATCGGCGGGATTCCTGTCGAATCGTATTTCAGCCCCTCGGACAAGACGACATCGAAGATCCTCACGGCGGTAAGCTCGGCGAAATCTTCCGTCAACATTTGCATGCTGACGTTTACGAGGGACGACCTTGCACAAGCTCTCATCGCGGAGAAAGGCGAGAATGAGAAGGTGCGCGTCGTGCTGGACAACAACACCGACACCGGCAACGAGTTCGCTACCCTCAAAAATGCCGGGGTCGACGTTCTTCTCAAAGCGGCGAGTCTCAACGGTCTGCTGCATCACAAGTATGCGATCGTTGACGCCGACATCCCCTCGGAGTCGAACATCGTCATCACCGGGTCGCACAACTGGTCAAGTTCCGCCGAAACGGCGAACGATGAAAACACGCTCATCCTTCACAGCAAGAGAGTAGCGAACCTTTACCTTCAGGAGTTCAAACAGCGCTACCTCGACGCTGGGGGAACCGACAACATCGCCATCTCGGTGACGGAGGTCCCGACCGTGTTGCCGACGACCTTCGCGCTCGGGCAGAACTATCCTAATCCGTTCAACCCCTCGACGAAACTGCGGTTCTCGATTGCCGCTGCGCGCCCGGTGACGTTGAGGATCTACGACATTCTCGGAAGGGAGGTGGCGACGCTCGTGAACGGGAAGCTCAATCCGGGAACGTACACCGTGGAGTGGAACGCCGGGAGGTATTCCAGCGGTGTCTATTTTGCCAGGATGGAGTCCGGAAGCTTCGTCGCTACGACCAAGTTGATGTTGCTGAAGTAGGGCTCGACCGCGATCTCCGGAGGCGACTCGCTCTCCTGATTTGTTGATTTTCAGGAGCGGCATCCGTATTTTACGCTGCAAATTGAGGAGATCATGCCGGAACTCTCTCGCGATGAAATCCGCCAGCGTTTCGCCTCCGCCACAAACTTCAACGAAATCTTCGATGCGTTTGAGTCGGCGATCGCCCAGAAGATCGACGACATAGAGCTGTACCGTATTCTCTTCTGGAACGACTCCCTTCGCGTCGAGGAGATCGAACTCTTCGGCGAAAAGCTCGCGCGGGAGTTTCCCCACGCCTCGTACGACATCTATCTCTGGATGGCCAGCGTCTTCGAAGCGGTCTTCGCTTCGAAGGACAACTTCGAGCACAGTCTCCTCTATTACGAAAAGGCCGCGCGGGTAAATCCGTCGGCGGCCGAGCCGTACCTCCATGCGTGCGACTGCTACGATCCGGACCTCAATATTCCTCCGCTTGAAGGGCTGATCGAATTCGTCAAGCACGGTCTCGACGCCGTGACGGACAAGAAGACCCTCTGCGGCCGGCTGTCGTACCTCTATCATCTCCTCGGCGATGAGGACCTCGCCGAGTACTACCGGCTCAAGGCGGATGAGGCGGGAGAGCAGCCTCCGCAATGAAATCCGCAAAAGGGTATTTTCTCATTGCCGCGGCGGCTACGCTGTGGGGAGCCTCCGCGACGATCGTCAAGCATCTCTTTAACATCCAGTTCCAGCCCCTCATTATTATCCAGACCCGCGTCTCGATCGCGTTCCTCGTCCTCCTCCTTGCCGTGCTTGTGAAGAACCCTTCGTCGCTCAGGTTCAGGATCAAAGACATTCCTCTCATTGCTCTCGTCGGGATCGGCGGTATCGCGGGATCTAACTACTTTTACTACTATGCGATTCGGGAATCGAATGTTGCGACCGCCATCCTTGTCCAGTATTCCGCACCGATGATGGTGGCGATCTACGCCGTCATCGTTCAGGGAGAGAAGATGACGAGGTGGAAACTTCTTTCCCTCGTTGTTTCGACTTTGGGGATTTTTCTCGCTGTCGGAGGACTTGACGGTCTGCTTGTTGCTCGCGGAGCAGGAATCCTCTACGCCCTCGTCGCCGCGGTGTCGTACTCGATCTTCAATATCGCCGGAAAACCGCTCACCCGGAGGTACGCGATCTGGCCCTCTATGATCTTTTCACTCGGAGCGGCCACGATTTTCTGGCTCTTCGTTCAACCTCCCCAGGTGATTCTCAGCGCGGGATATTCGCTTTCGGATTGGGGGATCTTCGCCCTCGTGTCGACGACGTCGATTCTTGTGCCGTACTCATTCTATTTCGCCGGACTCCATCTTCTCACACCGACGCGGGCGATCATCACGAGCACCCTCGAGCCCGTCGTTGCCATTGCGACGGCGTATTTCTTCCTCGGAGGGGGCATGGCGCCCCTTCAGGTTGCCGGGGGGACGATGGTCATTGGAGCGATTGTGCTCCTCGAACTCACCTCGTCAACAGCTAACGGAACGGTCGGCGAACAGCAATGAAATCGGAGCGGCGTGAATCGAAGATCCGGTCGGTCCTGTCGCGGCGCCAGCCCGGGCTGACGATCGTCATGGAGAATATTCACGATCCCCACAACGTCAGCGCGATGCTCCGCTCGGCGGATGCGGTCGGAATTCACGAAGTCCAGCTCGTCTACACGAAGGAGAAGTTTCCGAGGGTGGGGAAGAAGAGCTCGTCGAGCGCGAACAAGTGGGTGGGACGCAGGAAATTTCCATCGGTGCGGTCGTGCTACGATCAGCTCCGATCCGAGGGTTTTCTCATCCTTGCGACGCGCCTCTCCGATGAGGCACGATCACCCTATGCCATCGACCTCACATCAAAATGCGCGATCGTTTTCGGAAACGAGCACATCGGCGTCTCGGACGAAGCGGCGTCGCTTGCGGATGGGACAATCAAAATACCCATGATGGGGATGATCCAGAGTCTTAACGTCTCAGTGGCCTGTGCCGTCATTCTTTACGAGGCACTTCGTCAGCGGACCGCCGCCGGACAGTACGATGGACTCCAGTTTTCCCCCGGACTTTTTGAGAGCCTTTTCGAAGAGTGGTTGAGAAAATAGCCCTTTACATTCGCAGAAAAACTGTTTACATTCTGCCTGATTTGATCCAGCGTTGCCGCCCATCTGTGCTGAATGAGGACGAACCATTCAATGACTCCCGCAGGAGACTTTGTATGCGCACTCCATTGTTGATGATCTTCGTTGCGGCGCTGACGTGCTCGTTCGATGGGTGCTTGCGGACGGAGCGGGTGAACGCGGTGAATTCGGATGCCATTCCGTTGAAGCAGAAGGTCGTCACGGGATACGTCACCGGCAAGGGGGGAGTGAGCCTCTATATACGGATCGAAGGGAACGGGTCGCCGACGCTGGTTATTCCGGGAGGCCCGGGATACTCGTTCGACTATCTCCTTCCGTACCTCACAGAGCTTGACTCTTCCAATCAGATGATCTATCTCGACCCGAGGGGCTGCGGTCGTTCGGCCGAGTTCAGAAATCCGGCGATGTACACGATCGAGAACATGGTTGCCGACATCGAGTCGGTCCGGACGACGCTGAAAATCTCCGCCCTCAACATCATCGGGCATGAAACCGGGGGGATGGTGGCCCAGGAGTACGCGATCAAACATCCGGCCAACGTCAACAAACTGGTCCTCATGAGCACGACCGCCCAGGTGTCGGATCTCAACGCGTGGCTTAACAATTTTCGTGATTTCCTGCCCCGCAAAGTTGCAGCGACGATCAAGGCATACGAGAAAGATAGTCTCATCGCCAACGGCCAGTACACTCCAGGCTACGAAAACGTTGTCCTTCAGGGGATGATGAGCAGCTCCAGTTATTTCGCCAACGCCGCGTCAATCCCCGACAACTTCACAATGCCCGATCGATCATGGCCGGTCTACTTTGAAATGTGGGGGACCCACGGCTACTTTGATATCAGCGGAAACCTGAAGGATTTCGACTCGAGGGAGGACCTCAGGACGCTCAAAATCAAGTCGCTCGTCCTTGTGGGCGACAAGGATTACATCTCCAACTTCACTATGGAATCCCTCGTAGGATCGCTTCCAAGGTCGAAGGAGCAAATCTTCGACAATGCCGGCCACTTCTTCTTCATCGAGAAGAAGGATGAGTTCATTGCTGCCGTGAAGGATTTTCTTGCGAAGTAGGAGTGTCACCCCTCCCCCCGCCGCAGGCCGGCCCTACGTATCGCTGATCTCTATCCGCTCTTTGTAAAGCCCCCCGAGCGTTGCTCCAATGATGAACACAATGCTGGAGCAATAGACCCACACCATTGCGACGAGGATAAAAGCGTACGCTCCGTAGACCTTCCTGAAGGGCTGGAACATCGTCAAATACCACGCGAAGAGGAATCCGGCCGCCTTCCAGAGCACGGTCGTCGATATGGCTGCGACGATCGAGGATCTGTTCGTCGTCCCGTAGAATGGGATGAACCGGAAGGCCAGGAACGCCATCAGAACGGTGAGCAGGAACGAGGTAAGCCTCGCAAGGAAATCGGGGAGGGCGGTTTGCAGGAAGAGGAAGTTCGGCCCAAAAATCTCCGAGCTGTACCGTGAGAACATCGTGTAGAGCCCGTTGAGCGTGTTGATCGAAATGAAGAGCCATCCGAGAGCGAGCACAAGGATGAGGTCCTTGAGCTGGCTGACGAAAATCCCGGTTGTCGTCGTGACATGGTAGATCCGGTGAAGGGCCGACCGGACGGCGCTGAAAAGTGATGAAGAGGTGTAGATAAGAACGAGCGCTCCAAAAAGACCCAGCGAGCGGCGAAATTCCACAAAGTCGTTGATGATCCTGAACGTGAGCTCTTTGATCGCGACGGCCTGGGCCTGACTCGGGAGCGCCTTTGAAAGGAACTTGTCGATGTTCGCCATCGCGATGTCCGATGACTTCAGAAAAATCCCGAGCAGCGAGGAGACGAGAAGAAGGAGGGGAATAATGCAGAGGAGGACGTTGAAGGCAATGCCCGATGCGAGAAAGAGGACATCGTCTTCCACGAACCTCGCCAGAAGCCCGCGAGTGTAGTACCGTGTTGCGTCCCAGAAGTTTCTGAGGAAGAAACTCACCCCCTTCTCAATTCGCCCAAGTTTCACTGTGAGATCAGGATATCGTTGCGAGTTGTCCCGCGATATGCGCGTTGACGATGATCCCCCAGAAGATCACAAACGGCCAGCCGAGGATCAACGACATCCATCCCAGCGCCAGCGTCCCCAACACGGTGAGGAAGGAAACTCCGAGGCCGACGGCGAAGAGTGCAGGGTGGTGGAAGACTGATCGCATGACATCGTCGAGCCGGAAGCATCCGATGAACGTTTTTCGCCGGACGTACAGGATGATCAGGAGAGGCTTCGCCGCCAGCGCGGCCATGGCTCCGACCCCGATTGTCACCCCATCAAGATGTCCACCGGCGGCTCCCGCCGCCGTCAGGATGATGACGGTCAGATAGACGAGCATCGCCGCCACAATCGTCATCCCTTCTCTGAAAATCCCGGAAAGTCGCTTCCACTCAGGGAGCGCTGAATCCTGTTGGCGGGAGATGGAGGCGACGTGCCGCGCCTCATACCCGAGAACGAACGGGATGCCCACTCCGGCCATCGAGAGGATGAGGAACAGACCCCCGACAAAGACTTTGAAAAACCAGGAGCTGTCTTTGAAGACATGGGAAAACGAGCGGGCCAGATCCATTCGATGCTTTCAGAGGGTGCAGACTTTCTGAGGATAGGAACTTTTTCGCATTGAATCAAGGAGTGACGGATCTTGGTAGTGTCCTGATTTGCCTGATGGAAAAAAGAGACCCAGCCGTCGTGAGCGAGGGAAGCGTTGGTGGATGCGTGGAGAGAGTCTGGCAAAGCCATTCCTTCGGCAGAAAAATGGCGGAGCCTTTGATGAGTAGTTCATATGGTGAGATCCCCCGGATCTTTGCGCTCGAAGGCGCTTCGCACAACCGGGATTTCGTTAAACCAATGCTCCGTAGCGAGCGTCGAACTAGCGACGATGAATGTCTGGATACGCCCGATGACAAGGTTGGTACCTTTTTGCATTGTTCTCCTCTGCTTGATATCCTCCCTTGCAGTCGCTCAGACTTCCCAGGTAGAAGGAAGGGTCATTGAGAGCAAGACAAGCACTCCTCTTTATGGTGCACACGTCAAGATCACGAACAGCGACAATCCCGAAGAAACGTACATCACCTCTACCGACTATTCCGGTCACTATCAGTTCACCGGAATCCGCACGCATTCCTACCTCCTCGAGGCGACCTTTGTCGGATGCACGACGTTCACGAAGACAATCCGCGTAATGGACCGGAATGTGACCCTTCCGGACCTCAAGCTTGAGCAGATCCCAATTCCTCTCGGAGAGGTCGATATCGAGGGATCTCCGCCCCCGGCGGTGCAAAAGGCCGATACGACGGAGTTCAACGCAGGAGCTTTCAAGACGAACCCGGATGCGCTCGCCGAAGACCTCATCGGCAAACTCCCCGGAGTCATCGTCACCAACGGGACGGTCACTGCTCAGGGGGAGACCGTTCAGCAGGTTCTCGTCGACGGGAAACCGTTCTTCGGGAACGATCCTACCCTTGCGCTGAGGAACCTTCCTGCCGACGCGATTGCAAAGATCCAGGTCTTTGACAAAATGAGCGATCAGGCCGAGTTTACCGGTTTCGACGACGGTCAGTCGGTGAAGACGATCAATATTATTACGAGAGCCAACAAACGAAACCAACAATTCGGCAAAGTCTACGGCGGATACGGCGATGATGACCGCTACCTGACCGGAGGAAGCGGCAATTTCTTTCACGAAGGAACGAGGCTTTCCGCGATTGCTCTTTCGAACAACCTGAACCAGCAGAACTTCTCGACCCAGGATCTGCTCGGGGTTGTCGGAAACGGCGGCGGCCGGGGCGGTTTTGGCGGAGGCGGTGGAGGAGGATTCAGGGGTGGCGGAGGTGGGGGTGGGATGGGAGGCGGCGGATTTGTCGGCGGCGGACCGGGAGGATTCGGCGGAGGGAATGTGAGCAACTTCCTCGTCGGTCAGCAGAGCGGAATCGCGACGACGAATTCCGTCGGCCTCAATTACACCGACAACTGGGGGAGCGATCTCTCCGTGACGCAGAGCTATTTCTACAACAATACGAACACATCGAACGATCAGAAACAGAGGATGCAGTACTTCCCGACTCCGGATTCCGTCACCCTTTACGACGAAAACAGCAATGCGGAGAGCAAGAACGGGAACCACCGCGTCGACATGAGAATGGTGTATACGCCGGACACACTGAACTCGATCATCGAGCTCCCGCGGCTTTATTTTCAGAACAACAGCTCTTCAAGTCTCCTCAGCGGCGTTAACTCACTCGCAACTCAGCAGCTCATCAATCAGACCGCGAACGACAACTACGCCCATACGAGCGGAGACAACCTGTCAAACCACATCATCCTGCGCCACAAATTCGACGAGCCGGGACGGACGATCTCGCTCGACGTCGGCGCGACAATGAACAACAAACGCGGCACCACGATGCAGGAGGCGACGAGTGAATACTACCAGGCGACCGGCACCGCTTCCGATACCCTCAACCAGCAGACGCCGGTCCGGACGGAGGGCTATTCGCTGAGCTCGCGGCTTGCCTACACCGAGCCGGTCGGAGGCGTTAGCCTGCTCATGCTGAGCTATACCCCGTCGTTTTCGCGGAATAACTCCGACAATAAGAAGTACAATTTCGATCCACTCACCGGCGAGTACACAACGCCGGACACCGCATACTCGAACAGTTATGAAAACCAATACTGGACACAAAGCGGAGGGATCGCCTATCGGCTCAGGATTTCAGGGCTCAATGCAATGGCCGGCGTTTCCTATCAGGTCGCATCACTGCACGGACGTCAGACATTTCCCCTCAGCAGCACGATCGACAGGATCTTCTACAATGTGCTTCCGAATGCGATGCTGATGGTCAACCTTGCCGACCACAAAAACCTCCGGATCTTCTACAGAACCTCTACCCAGGCTCCGTCCATCACCCAGCTCCAGGACGTCGTCGACAATTCGAATCCGCTCCAGCTGAGCACGGGGAACCCGGCGCTGAGCCAATCATACACCCAGTCTATCATCGCCCGTTATTCGGTGACAAACGTCGACAATGCCCGGAGCGTCTTTCTTCTTCTCTCGGCCGGTTACACCAACAATGATATTGCGAACGCGACGACAACGGCGCTTCGCGACACTATACTCTCGGGGGGGATCGTCATGAACCGCGGAACGCAATTGACGTATCCGGTGAATCTCAACGACCAATGGACGGTCAATTCATTCCTCACCTACAGTCTCGTCGTCACCCCCATCAAGAGCAACCTCAACCTCACGTCTGGGCTCACCTATGCACGAAGTCCCGGCCTCATCAACAGAAACCTCAACGTCGCGAATACGTACGGCCCGAGTGCCGGAGCGGTGCTCAGCAGCAACGTGAGCGAAAAGGTCGATTTTACCCTTTCCTACCAGGGGAACTATAACATCTCACAAAACTCCTTCGAGCCGGACCTCAACAGCCACTATTATTCTCACACGGCCGGGGTGAAATCGAGTCTCATGTTCTGGCAGGGGATCGTTTACCGGAATGAAGTCGACAACGCTTTGATCAGCGGGCTGAGCGGAGGGTATGACAAAAACACCGTCCTGTGGAATATGAGTT
This sequence comes from Bacteroidota bacterium, assembly GCA_035505655.1. Taxonomy (GTDB): domain Bacteria; phylum Bacteroidota; class Ignavibacteria; order UBA10030; family UBA8401; genus JAGVPT01. The sequence continues at coordinate 83,054 of DATJQP010000063.1, read as the reverse complement.
TCGGCAAGAAATTGTTCGCGAAGGAACAGGGAGAACTGACGATGTCGGTCGCCGATCTGCTCAATCAAAACAAAAGCGTGACGCGGACGGTGACCGGTACATACATCGAGGACACGCAGAACAATGTCCTCGGCCGCTATTATATGCTCACCTTCACATACACTGTCCGCTGACCAGGTCGACAATCGCAGGCTCTCCCCGCATGGAGCCTCGGAGTTCCTGCGAGTTCGTCCGAGGCTTACTCCTCTCCGAATCCTACTGAGCGAATACTTTCGCGAAGAACTCCTTCATGTCTGCCCAGGATTTCTTGTCCGCCGCCTTGTTGTATGCAAGTGGGATGTTGAATTTCTTCCCGATGGCGGTCGATGCAGGATTTGTGAAACTGTGGATCGCGCCCGGGTAGTTGATGAACGTATACGCCGCCTTGGCGGAATCGAGGCCCCATCTGAACTGTTTGATGACCGGCTCGGGATTGAACTTATCCGCCGCTCCGTTGCAGACGAGGATCTTTGCCTTCACACCACTCCCGCTCGGAGCCGGGACACCGCCGAGTCCCGCATGGAAACTCACGACCCCTTTAAGGTCTTCGCCCGCCGAGGCCATCGAAAGAACGACGCCCCCGCCGTAGCAGTACCCGATTGCGCCGATCTGTGCAGGGTCGACGTGCTTTTCCTTCTTTAGAGCCTCGACCGCTGCGTCAAATCTCGCTTTCAGCGTCTCCGGATTCTTCATCGATTCACCGGACAATTTGCCCGCCTCCGCAGGAGTGCTGACGACCGTGCCATTGCCGTACATGTCCGCGGCGAACGCCACATAACCAAGTCTGGCGAGCATCTCGGCACGGTGACGCGGGTAGTCGTTGTTCCCCCACCATTCATGGACGACGATGATGCCCGGTCTCTTGCCTTTGAAGGTGTTATCAAACGCGACGTATCCTTTCAGCGTGGTTCCGCCCGCAGAATACTCGACACGCGTCCCGATGACTTTTGCCTCCATGAGAGAGGTCGCGACAAGCAACAACATGACGATCGTCAAGCGCATAGCTCTACCTCCTTCGGTTGTTCTCTGGTGATGGGGAAATTGGCAACAGCAAGGTACTAAAGGTAGGCGTGAAGATCAATCAGGAGCCAGAGGAGAGATCAAAGAGCAAAACGGAAAGAGGAACAATGCAAGGCAAAAATCAAAAACCTAGACGTATCCGTTCCCGCAAAGTGTAGATGTGCGAGGGTTTCTTCTCTTTACTCTGTATTTTTCTTTTTTGCTCTTCGATTTTTGATCCGTCCTTGAGCCAAGAAATGAGGGTCTTAGTTCCGTTCTTCATCGTCGCAAAAGAATCAGCTATGTCTGATAGAAATGATGTCGCCGTCCTTGACAGGATATTCTTTTCCTTCGAGCCTCCAGTGACCCGTCTCCTTCGCTTTAGCGAACGACCCGCCGTTGGCGATAAAGTGATCGTAGTGTACGACCTCAGCCCGGATAAACTTCGACACGAAGTCCGAATGGATCGCGCCCGCCGCCTCCTGGGCATTCATGCCTTTCCGGATCGTCCACGCACGGCATTCATCCTCGCCGACGGTGAAGAACGCCTGCAGCCCGAGCAAGGAATAGGCTTCCCGGATCAATGCATTGAGTGCCGATTCCTTGATCCCGTATTCGCTCATGAATGCTGCGGCCTCGTCGTCGGGAAGTTCGGACATCTCGAGCTCGATCTTCCCGAAGAATGAAACGATTTTCGTGTTCGTCCCCGACTTGCTCTTCCTCACGACCTCCACCTGCTCGCCGGATGAAGACAACTGGGCATCGTCGAAATTCAATGCAATGAGCATGGGCTTGAGCGAAAGGAGTTGGTAGGTTTTCAGGATGTTCAGTTCATCGCGGGAAAACTCCACGTCACGGAGAGGTTTTTCCCTGTCGAGGTTCGCCCGGCATTTCTCGAGCACGGGAAGTTCCTTCTTCAGCAGCTCGTCATGGATCTTCTGAAGCTGCTTGGTGATCTTTTCGATCCTTGTCTCAACGATCGAGAGGTCCGAGATGATGAATTCCGTCTCGAAGGAGGCAATATCCCGGAGGGCATCGTTCGAACCTTCCGGATGCGAAACTGCGTCGTTGGCGAAGAGACGGACTACCTGGACGAGCGCGTCGTTGGTCTTCACGTTCGCGAGAAAGTTTGTCGTGAACTGGGTCGACCCGGAATCTCCCTTTTTCAGCCCGACAACGTCCACGAATTCGATCGCCGCATGAACGGTGCTTTTGGGTGAGAAGAGGGCGGCGAGCTTGTCGAGTCGCGCGTCGGGGATTTTCACGACCGCGTGGTGGGCTTCCGCCTTTGCGAGCGCGGTTTGGTCGAGATGCGTTTTCGTGATTGTCTGGAAGAGGGTCGACTTTCCTGAAAAGGGGAGTCCAACTATTCCGATTTGCATGGCAGGTCTCTCGCCGGTGGTCGTGGGTTATGAACGCGGATTAGCGCCCACAACGTACGAAAAAAAGATGATAAATGTTGAAGTCGTCGCGTGTTGCTTCGATGGTCGATCTGGCAGATGTCTCTCAGGAGGGAAGAAGCAGACCCTCCTCTGAACTCTCCGCCGGGCGGGGTTCAGAGGAGGGGTTGGAACCGCTAGTGTCGCTTCAAAAGACTGCTGTTGTGCACTGAAAGAGCGGGAGTGCAGTTTGGAGCGGCCCTGTACGTATCTGGAAACAAGATCACTTGGTGGAAGGGGCACTAGTTCTGGGGACGGCGGAAGCGGGCCATCCTCTCTTGTTTCATCGCTTCGTACTTGGTCTTCTGATCGGGCGTGAGGAGCGCTTCGATCTTTTCGTCGGTCTCGGACATCAGTTTCATCATGACGTCTCTCCGGGCGTCACGGTCGTCGACCGAGTCCATCGCCGCCTGTCGTTTGACATTCATCGCTTTGAAGATCGCGATGACGCTATCCGTCTGCTTATCATTGAGCCCGAGCGAGTCCTTCAATGATTTCGCCCGTTCTTCCGGTGTGGCCCGCATCATCCCCTGCGCGGAGGCATTGGATGCGACGATGCTGAGGGTGAGGAAGAGCCCAAAAAGAAGTACCGTGGCACGTTTCATAGAATTCTCCCGATTGTGGATGGAATCGATTGCTGCAGCGAAAACAATATTACCCGATTTTGATGCGAGCTTTTCCTTACTTAGAGGGAAAAAGTTCGCGAGGGTTTAACCCGTCGGCCTCCGCCAAACAAGCGTGCCCGTCATTGGAGCCCAAGGGCCTGGCGGATGTACTTCGGCGCCGGAGACCCGACGGAGAGTATTGCGTCGTTGACAGTCTTGTCATCCGCCGTCGGATATCGCGAACGGTAGGCATTCGCGAGAAGGTTGAGTTCGGTGTTCCCGACAAAGTATGTGGAAAGCTGCGTCGACGAGAGGCATGCCCGCCGCCATTTTCCCGCCGCCTCACCCTCCTCCTGGAATCCTTCCTTCATCATCAGCGCCATGGCCTCGGATTCGGTCATGCCGGCGGTGTGTATTTTCTGGTCGAGGATTGCATTGATGATGATCCTGAGCCGCATTTTCAATTGCTCGACCTTTACTTCAGGACCGCCGTAGCCTTGTTCAGCCATGAACTGCTCGGCGTAGGTCGCCCAGCCTTCCACGAACATCCCGTTGCTAAAGATGGCGCGCACCATCGTCGGTGCCTTAAAGGCGTTGGAATGAGCGAGCTGAAGATAGTGGCCGGGCATCCCTTCGTGGATCGCGAGATCTTGGATCATGCTGCTGTTGTACTCGCGAAAGAACGATTCGACGCGCTGAGGTGTCCAGTCTTTTGGAGTCGGGGAGATAGCGAAGAATGTTTCGCCGTTCTTTTCGAGAGGTCCGGGGGCGTCGCAATAAGCCACGGCGACTCCGCGCTGGTACTCCGGCATGACGATGACCTTAATCGGCTCGTCCGGAACCGAGACGAGGTTGTGCGTCCGGACGAAAGCGGTGGCGCTGTTGAGATCTGTCTTGGCGATTTCGACGATGCTCGCATTCGTCGGGTGATTGCCCGCGAGTTTGTCAAGCACGGCCTTGATCACCATCGGACGGTCGGCGAGTTTCGTTGAGTCGGTGATCCGTGGGAACGACGCACGAAACAGAGGAAGCGCGGAGAGGTACAGGTCATCCTGAGTCTTCTTCAACTCAGATTCCGCTGCTTTGAGGATATCCTCTTTCTGAAGGTTTGACTCGAGGGAATAGAACAGCTTTCGTCTGAATTTCTGATCCCCGAGCCGGAAATCTCCGTTCGATCTCGGCAGAAGGTCGTGGCGCAGCCAATCGCCGTAGGCTTTGAGGGCTTTGACCGCCTCTTCCCGGGCGGGGGCAAGCTCTTTCTTCATCTCGGGAACCTGATCGACATAGGCGTCGAGATCATCCTTGATGAGACCGATGGTTCCGTCGTTCTGAAGGATGGCAGTTTCCGTATGAATCTTTGGAGGATTCTTCAAGTTGGCCTCCGCCGCCGCAATGACGGCCGGGATCTTTGTCAGGCGCGATTTGACACTCGCGAGCCGGTCCCGAAGAGGAGCGAAATCTCTCGCCACGAGTCCGTAAATAGCCCCGCCGACATTGTACGCGAGAGGATTCCATTCGTTTTCGCGCAAGGTGTCGAGGGCGTAGAGGGTCGATTCAAGATTCGTGCGGAGGATCTTCGCATCGATGCTGTTGACGGGCTGAAGGTCTGCGTCGTCGATACCTGATAATGAGTCGAGGTAAGATTTAGCCAGGGTGCGCTGCACCTCCAGCCCGGTCTCTGAGTAATCCGAAAGGAGAGTGTCATAGCGATGATCGCCAAGCGATGTCGCAAGCTCCGGGTTTGTCGCGACAAAACGTTCGATGTATTTGTCTGCGAGCGATTCGAATTTCTGGTCGGCCGACGGTCGAGGCGTGCAGGATTCAATGAGCAGACATCCGGCTCCGATTACCAGTAGAAGCAAAGTGCGCATAAGACCTCCATCAATGGGTTGCCATCCAGACTGTGACCCAATATGGGGTATTGGAAAAAGAGAATCAATGTTCTGATCGTGTGGGGAGTGTTAAAGTCAAGACTTTTCGCGATCTCCGAAGATGGACTCCCGATGATCAAGCCGGAGGTCGATCTGCGACGATTCTGAAGGTTTCAAACTTCCGGACTGACCATTATGACTTTACTGCAGGACGGTCCACTCGCTGCCTGCTCCGCGTTGCAATTCGGCGTCGATTTTTCTACTTTCGTTAAACGTCAGTTTCGACGACCGCGGGTCCACCTTCGATCGGGGTGGCGAGAAGCGCGAGCCGTCTTCGTAAAAAAGAATGAGTCCTCGCCGGCGTCTCCATCGAATCGATTTCGACGAAGTCATCCATGAAACTGAACTCTCTCTCCGATCTCGCGCGGCTTTCTTCCGGTGCCGGAGCCGATCCGGAGCCGTCTTTCGCCTCTACCGAACCCTTTCGCCATAACGGGAAAGGTCGAACGGTCCGGATCAGTATGGAGACGAAGGGGCGGAAGGGGAAAATTGTCACCCTGATCTCAGGGCTTCACCATAACCCGACGACGCTTCAGGACCTCGCCCGCGAACTGAAGCAGCATTGCGGGGCCGGGGGATCGGTGAAGAATGGCACCATCGAAATTCAAGGCGACCAGAGGAGCCGGGTCGCGAAGAGAATGGGCGAACTCGGATATCGGGTGACAGGCTGAACGATTCCGTTGGGTATCCCAACGATCCACCACTTGTAAACGCGAGGAAGATCTCATGAAAATGCGAAGACTCGGAAACGAAGGACCGCTTGTCTCCTCCCTTGGGTTAGGATGCATGGGGATGTCGGAGTTCTACGGGAAAGGCGACGATGCGGAATCGTTCGCCACGATACATAAGGCGCTCGACCTCGGGATCAATTTTCTGGATACGGCAGACATGTACGGGCCTTTCAAGAACGAAGAACTGGTGGGAAAAGCGATCAAAGGGAGGAGGGATTCCGTCGTCCTCGCGACAAAGTTCGGGATCGTGCGGGACCCGGCGAATCCAGCCCAGCGGCGCATCAATGGAAGGCCCGAGTATGTCCGCGCATCCTGCGATTCAAGTCTCAAGAGGCTCGGTGTTGAGACGATCGACCTCTATTATCTTCATCGGGTCGATCCGGAGACTCCCATCGAAGAGACCGTGGGCGCGATGAGCGATTTGGTGAAGGCGGGGAAGGTCCGGTACCTGGGCCTCTCCGAGGCGGGCCCAAAGACCCTCGAGCGCGCACACGCCATCCATCGGCTTACGGCTCTTCAGAGCGAATATTCGCTCTGGACACGCGATCCGGAACAAGAGACTCTCTCAACCTGCCGCAAGCTGGGGATTGGTTTTGTCGCGTACAGCCCGCTCGGAAGGGGATTCCTGACGGGCCAGATCCGGAATGCCGAAAGTCTCCCGGCGGACGATTTTAGACGTAACTCTCCGCGGTTTCAGTCCGAGAACCTCGGGCGAAATCTCGACCTCCTCAATAGGATCGAGGCGATTGCGCGCGGAAAAGGATGCACCACCCCACAGCTGGCTCTCGCCTGGGTTCTCTCCCGGGGAGACGATGTCGTTCCGATCCCGGGGACGAAGCGGCGGAAGTACCTCGAGGAAAACATTTCTGCTTCCACAATATCTCTTACCGAGGAGGAGCTGGCGGAGATCGACCGAGTGGCCCCGCCCGGCGCCGCTTCGGGTACCAGATACCCTCTTTCGGCCATGCCCTCCCTCAACAGGTAGTCACGCCGATCAATGAGTAAAACGAAAGAGAAGAAGTCAAGGGGGCCAGCGCAGACCACTCCTGCTGTCCCGGGAAGGCGCCGGCTTTTCATTTTGCTCGCAGGTGTCGTCCTCCTTATCGCGATCTTCCTTTGGTTGACGAACCGCCGGCTAGTGCCAACGACACACCAAGAGACGGGAGGGGGATATGTACGTCCCCCGGCGTTGAGTCCGGACGCAGAATACAGGGTCACAGTGGAAAGGGCAAAAGAGATAGACTTTCTTTTTCAACGTGTCTACAACGATGCGTGGGAGGCGGCGAACGGCGCGATCGGAGAAGCGTTTCTCTACGCAGCAACGGGGGATCCCAACCTCCTTGACGTGTATCTGAGAGAGCGAAAGCTCACTGAAATGGCCAACGGAACGTGGGTGGACGACCGGGCTTGGGTTTGCCTGGCCGAACTCTACTGGTGGGAGTTCTCAGGCAGGAAGCATCAGGAATGGGTGAAGGATGCCATGGCACGCTACGACGAAGCGCGCGGGGAAGGAAGGCTTTCGCACAACGAGGGCTTCTGGAGCTGGTACAGCTACGCGCCCGACTCAGGAGTCAATGATCTCATCATCACGAACAGCAACACCAACCAAATGGTGACGGTTGCCGGCATGCTCTACGAGGCGACAAAGGAGAAAAAGTACTTTAACGATGCGATGCTGGCATGGAATGGGGACGCTACCTATCCGGGGATTGAGAAGACCTTCTATAAAGGGGATGGGGTGTGGGAAGGAAAACCCGGGCGCGCGGCTTTCGGCAAGCAACTGCCGTGGGAGGGGGCTTCGTACCTCTCACAAGTGGCTGAGATGTACAAGATCACTCGCGATCCGAAGTTCCTGCAAATGGCCCTGCTATCGGCTCGACGTATCATGGATCCCGCAAACGGTTGGGTGGACCCGGAGGATTATTTCCAGCTGAAGATGGACGGAAACGGAGCGTTTGTCCATTTTATTCTCGACGCGTATATGCTCGAGCCCGACTCTCTTTCCGACATCCCGGAAAAAATCGGAAGGATGCTTGAGCACGTCTGGTCGAATCATCATGGTGGCTCGTACGTCCTTCTCCACCGGCTCGACGACAACGGAATCAGAAACGGATGGAACCCAAGAGGGGGCGAGGAGGGTTATGGTGTCGATCAGGTCGGGACCGTGCACGCGCAATCGCAAGCGGTTCGCGCCTTCGGGGTCTTTGCGTACGCCCTGAAATTGGAAATGGAGAGATCGTCGGCGAAAAGGAAGGAGTAGAAGATGCCTGCAGAACGACCGGGTTCACAGATGGCCACCTTTGCTGCGGGATGCTTTTGGTGCGTTGAAGCGGTGTTCCAGCGACTGAAAGGAGTCGTTTCGGTGGAGTCCGGCTATGCCGGCGGGACGAATCCGCATCCGACGTACGAGGAGGTCTGTTCGGGAACGACAGGCCATGCAGAAGCGTGCAGAATCGTCTTTGACCCTTCCGTAGTCGGTTACAAGGATCTCCTCGAGGTTTTCTGGAAGACCCACGACCCCACCACGCCCAACAGGCAAGGGAACGACGTCGGCACTCAGTATCGGTCCGCGATTTTCTATCACGATGAAGAACAGAAGAAGCTCGCTGAACACTTCAAAGCAAGTCTGGAGGAATCAGGTGCCTTCGACGGCCCCATCGTCACTGAGATCGTCCCGGCGGGGAGTTTCTACCCGGCGGAGCAATACCACCAGAACTACTTCAATGATCATGGTGCTCAGCCGTATTGCCTCTTTGTCATCAGACCCAAACTTGAGAAGTTCCGAAAGGCCTTCGCGGCGAAACTGAACGATGGCCCGGGTCATTGACACACGCCGCGGCTAGTTTCTCCGATCTCCTCGGAGCAACAACGAGACATGACGGCGGAAATCATCGAGGTTGATCTCAATCGTGGAGCAAGGACCGTGCACAGACTGATCCCGAGAGTGAAGAAAAGGTACCTCTATTTCTTCGCGGGTCTTTTCTGGACGATCGCCGGGAGTATCCTCTGTTATCGAGGAACAATCTGGCTCAGCGCACTTCCTTCGGATGCCGCCGGGGTTCTAGGAGCGACCAGTCTCATCCTAGCGACGCCCGCCTATCTTTTTGGATTCTCCCGGATCGTGAAAAGAAACATCGATCGGATCGCCGGTTTGCCGGAGCGCGCGCATTTCTTTTCCTTCACCGCCGCAAGAGGATATGCGATGATCGCGCTGATGATGACTGTCGGAATTTCCCTCCGAAATTCGAGCTTCCCGAAGGATTACCTCATCGTGCCGTACTACGTCATGGGAGGAGTCTTGCTCGCGGGGAGCATGCGCTTCTACCGGGAATTTGTCCTCGCTCCCTCCACGGATTATCGAACCAAGATCGAAGAGTGACCCTGGCCCATCTTGGAGAACGATCCTTCTCCCGTGCTTTGATTCTCCTGCAATCATTTCGTACTTTTGATCCGTGCGTAACAGGATTGAATACTTCCTCTATGCTTCGTTGGGAGCAATGGTGCGATTGCTGCCGTGGAGAGGAGTGAATCGACTTGGTTCCCTGCTGGGGACCTTCGCGTTTCATTGCATTCCGATTCGGCGCACGCTCACTCTGAATCATCTCCGCAGCGCGTTTCCGGAAAAATCGCCGGAAGAGATCAACGCGATTGCAGTCGGAGCCTACCGCAATCTGGTTATTTCACTCCTCGAGGTTTTCTGGTTTTCCCGGCTCACTCCCGAACGGGTAAAGGAGGCGGTCTCCATGCCCGATCCAGGCCTCATGGACGAGCGATTGAAGGAAGGAAAGGGGCTTATCATGCTCGGCGGGCATTTCGGAAATTGGGAGCTCATCGCAATCGCCGTGGGGCTCCTAACCGGTCATCCGTTGACAATCATTTTCCACCGCCAGCGGAACGACTACGTCGACGCATTTATGAACAAGAACCGCACGATGTTCGGCAATGCGGTCGTCGAAATGGCGAAAGCACCGAGGGAGATCATCGCCGCTCTTCGCGACAACCGGGTGGTGGCGATGCTCGCAGATCAGAGCGGGCCGCAGGAGGGTCTGTTCGTCAACTACTTTGGCCGGCCGGCCGCCACACACCGGGGTCCGGCACTCTTCAGCCTCAGGACCGGGGCTCCGATCATTATGGCATTCATCCTTCGTCAACCGGCGGGCGACTACGCGGTCGAATTCAGGGAGATCAAAACGGATGACCTGATCGGGACAGAGGACGAAAAGATCAAACAGATCACCATCCGCCACGTGGCGCTTCTCCAGGAATACGTAACGCGGTATCCGGATCATTGGCTCTGGATGCACAAACGATGGAAACACTCGCCACCTCCCGAAGCGCACTCTCCCGGAGGGACAAACGATGCCGCCGCGTAAGGTTTTGATTCTCCAGACTGCATTTCTCGGCGACGTTGTCCTCACCTTGCCCCTTGTTCAACGGCTTCACAAAGTATTCCCGGAAGCAGAGATCGATTTCGTGGCGACCCCCCGGGGCGCACAGGTGCTCAGGAACCATCCGGCGATCCGGTCGATCATTGAGTACGATAAGCGTGGGCGTCAACGCGGATATGCCCCGATCATCTCTCTTTCACGAATGCTGAAAAAGGGAGGATACGACGTTGCCATCGTCCCGCATCGGTCGATCCGCAGCGCTGTTCTCATTGCGCTGAGCAGAATCCCAATCCGCATCGGCTTTGACACGAGCGCCGGATCGATCCTCTTCTCGCACCTAGTTCCGTACCGCAAGGACATCCACGAGATCGAACGCAACCTCTCACTTCTCTCACCTCTTGGGATCGGGGAGGGGGAAAGAGAAGTTCCGTCGATGTATCCTTCTCAGAACGACGCCGAAGCCGTTGACAGATTCTTCGTAGCCTCCGGGATCGCCCCCGGGGAGAAGCTCATCGCACTAGCTCCGGGCTCCGTCTGGGCCACGAAGCGTTGGCTCCCGGATCGGTTTGCCGAACTCGCGGGAGAGTTTGTGGCACGAGGGTACAAGGTGGTATGTGTCGGTGGCAAAGAGGATGCCGAACTCGCGTCAGCGATCGCCGGGAAGGGGGGAAACAGATGGGTCATCTCCGCCGCGGGTAGATTCTCGATTCTGGAGTCTGCGGAACTTCTCCGGCGGTCTTCGTTGCTTGTCACGAATGATACCGCCCCGATGCATCTGGCCGTGGCGATGAAGGTCCCGGTCGTCGCCGTCTTCGGCGCGACGGTCCCTGCCTTCGGCTTCGGGCCCTACGGTTCGGCAGATGTCGTGGTCGAGAGTGAGGGGCTATCATGCAGGCCGTGCAGTATCCACGGCGGTTCTCAGTGCCCGATTGGAACGTTTGATTGCATGAAGAATGTGCGGACGACCGACGTGGCCGCGGCCGCCGCAAGATTGCTTGCGGGCTGAGAGGTCAGAATTTGATGTCGTTCGGGTTTTCTTCCGATTCCTTCCAATTCGCCGACGTGTGTTTGTCGCACATCCCCGGCTGATACTTCACGTTGAAGACCTCCGTCATCCGTTTCGGACAGAAGGGCGTCGCGAGCTTCTTTGTGTCGGCGCAAATCGTGTCGATGACGACGCCGTCGGGTTTCTCGAAAAACTCGTTCGTGATGGGAATCGAAGGATCCTCGTAAATATACTTCATCACCCTTCCCCAGAGAGGCGCAGCCGTTCTCCCTCCCTGACCGTCGGAAGAGGTGAACTTCACCGCCTGGTCGTCGAAGCCGATCCATACTCCGGCCACAAGTTGCGGAGTGAAACCGACGAACCAGGCATCCGCAAAGTCCTGTGTTGTTCCTGTCTTCCCCGCAGCAGGAAAGTGGAAGAAGTGACGAACCCGCCCGCCGCTCCCATGATCGACAACATCCTGGAGCATCGACGTCATGATATATGCCGTTTCTTTGCTCATGACTTCCCGTTTCTCCGGCGTGTTCTCCTCGATGACGTTGCCATCCTTGTCCTCGATCCGGAGGATGCTCACCGGCTGGACATAGACCCCTTCGTTCGCGTAGACCCCGAAGGCAGACGTAAGCTCTATCGGTTTGACGGTGGCGGTCCCGAGCGCAATCGATTCAAACGGGGGAATGGGAGTCGTGATGCCCATGCGATGGGCGAGCTCGATGACCTGGTTTTTCGGGGCGATCTCCATGATCGCCCGCACCGCGATGAGGTTGATCGATTCCCTCAGCCCTTCGCGGAGCGTGTACTTCCCGCCTATCGTTCCGTCGAAGTTCCCCGGCGTCCATCGTGTTCCGTCCTCCATCATGAGGGTCACCGGCTGATTGAGGAGCTCGAACGTTGGCGGATAACCGTTGTCGATCGCGACGGTGTAGACGAAGGGTTTGAACGCCGACCCCGGCTGGCGCTGGATCTGCGTGGTGTGGTTCAGACCATACTTGAAGGTTTTAAAATCGGATCCGCCCACCATCGCGCAGATGTATCCTGTGTGCGGGTCGATGATGATGAGCCCCACTTCGATCGTCTGCCAGACCTTTTTCACTGAATCGACGAACTGGCGGTTGCTGCGGTAGTAACGGTAGATGCTGTCGCTCTCTACCCGGCTCGTGGTCTTTCTCGTCGAAATGATATCCTGGATGCACTTGTCGACCGCCCGATTGAGGATTTCGGAGTTTGCCTTCCAGTCCCAGGTCGAGTCGAAGGCCGGCTGGAGATCGGCGAGGTGCTCGGAGACAGCCCGGTTTGCGTATCTCTGCATGCGGCTGTCGAGCGTCGTGTAGACGTTGAGCCCGTCTTTGTAGATATCGAATCCGTACTTGTCAGCCTTCTGGAGCAGTTGCTGCCGCACAGACTCCACGAAATGCGGCGCGATCCCGGTGAGCGTGAGGGCGTCCGCTGAGGTGAAATGGAGGGAATCACGGCTGACGGAATCTGCCGCTGCCTGGGTGAGCTTGCCGTACTTCACCATCTGGGAGAGGACGATTGCCCGGCGGGCGAATGCACGATCCGGGTGCTTGATCGGATCGTAGTAGAACGGACCCTTGGCCATTCCGATGAGAAGAGAGGACTCTGCAAGGCTGAGGTCCTGCGCTGATTTGTCGAAGTAGATCGACGCGGCCGCGGAGACTCCGTACGCCCCGCGCCCCAGATAGATGTAGTTGAGATACATCTCAAGGATCTCTTTCTTGGTATACGTCCGCTCTATCTGGACCGAGGTGATGAATTCCCGGATCTTCCGAGTCATCTTGTCGAACGTCGTCTCCTGCGCCGCTTTGAGATTGTAGAGGTTCCTCGAGAGTTGCTGGGTGATGGTGCTCGCCCCTTCCTTGAAGCGGAGCGCGAGAAGATCTTTGATGATCGCTTTGACGAAACGGAGCGGCGAAACGCCCCAGTGGCTGTAGAAATCCTTATCTTCCGTGCAGATGAGCGCATCGACGGTGCTCTGCGGGATCTTGTCGAAAGAGATATAAGTCCGGTTCTTCAGATAGAACTGCCCCAGGACCTCACCGTCATACGAAAAGACCTTTGTCGCCAGTTCGGGCTTCGGATTTTCCAACTGCTCGAGGGAAGGAAGTCCCGCGAAGACCATCTTCATGAAGATGACGAAAAGCAGGAGCAGTACGATACCGCCCCCGGCGAACGCGTACCAGTACTTCTTGAGAAAATTCTTGCTACGAAGATACATCTCGTCGCGGTACTTCGGTTCCGTGAAATAACGCTTCATCTGCTCGGAGCTGTACTGCCCCTTTTGCGTGGGTTTGCGAGGGCCGGTCGGGGGTGTTTTTCCCATGTCTTAGTCTTCTTTCCAGCTTTTCAGAGCGATCGTTGAGCCGTCGAACTCCGCGTAGGAAGAGTACGAAATCCAATCTCCGAGGTTAATGTACACGCCGCGTCCGATCGCCTGGTAGAGGGGCACGTGGCGGTGCCCCATGACGACGAAGTCGTACCCCTCGCGAATCTTGTCGGTCGCACAGAGGATCATGCCGTCCGTTTCTCCAAAGTCCTTGCGGTCGGTATACTGCCTGCTTCCCTTCGACGACGCCTTTGCTATCGGCGCCGTGATGTCCGGGTGGATCAGCGTGAAGAAAAAAATGCTCACGCGATTTCTCAATACCTTTTTCAGCAACCGGTACCCTGCGTCGCGCAAGGCCAATCCGTCTCCATGATGGAGGTAGAACCGCTTCCCCCCGATCGTGATTCCCACCGGATCCTTGTAAACCGGGATGCCGAGATCGGAGGGGAAAAAGTCTTTGAGCCAGAAATCGTGATTCCCTGCAAGATATCGAACTTCGACGCCGTGCTCGACGAGGCGACCGAGGGCGGAAAGGACATGGTGGTAGCCGCGAGGAATAACGTACTTGTACTCGAACCAGTAGTCGAAGAGATCGCCGAGGATATAAAGCTGGTCCCCCTCCTCCCCGACGCGGCGGAAGAACGAAAGGAGGCGCCGCTCCTTCGCTCGCTCTCGCTCTTTGTCTTCGAGCCCGAGATGAACGTCTGAGATGAAGAAGGCCTTTTTCATCGACTATGGCGATACCGAAAATGTCAGCTCAAACGGCTCGGTGACCTTGGTGCTCCATCCTTCGGCATCCGAACAAACCGTGTATGTGACGGTCCCCTCGACGGTGTGTTTTCCGCCCTTGCATTTCTTCTCCACGATGAACCCTGCGACGACCGGCTTTCTTGTGTCGATGAGCTCGCTCTTAGATCTCATAGACACGGGCGTGATGCTGGTGACGCGGAGAGGGGAAAGCTTTCCGAACCGTACCTCGACCGGTGGCCGGGTCGCGATCGAGAAGCCTTCGTCGGCCGAGAAGAGTATCTCCAATTCGCCCGAGCCTCCGGGCCTCACCGTCGAGTTGGTCAACCGGATTTCGCACCGTGCACCCCTTCGCTCGACCGCATCGAGGCTCCGGGCGGGGGAGAGGACCGTGAAGAAAGCCGCAATGAATGAAACCAGCAACATAGGGGGTTCAGTGTGGTTGAGCCGCGCGCGTGTCGTCGACGCGCTGCAGAAGGATGAACCCTGCGATGAAGAATGCGCCGACGGAGAGAATTGAAAGCCGTTGATTATTGGTAAGATACGAAATCAATCCAAATAAGAAAGTACCGATGACGGCCGAAGCCTTTCCGCAAAGCCCGTCATAGAAGCCGAAGAACTCCGCTTCCCGTTCTCTCGGCGTCAACAGGGCCATGAGGCTGCGACTTGAGGACTGCGCGGCGCCGAGGGAACTCCCCGCGACGACCGAAATCGCAAAGAACATCCCCTTCGTTTTAACGAAGTACGCCCCCGTGACGACAAGGAGCCATAACACGAGGTTGATGTCGATCGATTTTTTCGGACCGAGACGATCGGTGACGAACCCAAAAATGATCGATCCGATGATGCCGGATCCCTGGACGACCGCAAAGAGGACGATGATTTCCTCGAGGGTGAAGTTGAGCGATTGCTGGGCAAAGATCGACGCGAAGGAGATGACGGTGAGGATCCCGTCGTTGTAGATGAAGTACGCGAGCATAAACCGGGCGACCGAACGGTAGTTACGGAGGTGGCTGACTGTTTCTTTCACCCGGGCCCAGCCTGCACCGAGGTACGACGGCTTCTCCTGGAATGTGATTCTGTGGTCGCGAAAGAAAAAGAAGAGCGGGGAAGTGAAGACGAGGAGCATGCCGGCCGCGAGAAGAAAACTTGTCCTCACGTTTCCAAGGTTCGAGGCGACGAAGCCGTCGGCGTAGAGAGGCATCGCCAGAAGGAGCGTCGTCAGCGACCCCAGGTATCCCATTGCATATCCGTACCCCGAAACTCTCCCGTAGCTCCGTTCGGAGGCGATGGTGGGAAGGAATGCGTCGTAGAAAACGATTCCCCCTTCGAACCCGATGTTGGCGACAATAAAGAGGATCATCCCTGTGACGACCATCCCGGCACCGACGAAATAGAGCAGCGCGGTGCAGACGACGGTGACAAGGGTGAACCCGAAGAGAAACCTCTTCCGCCGGCTCGAGAAATCGGCGGCTGCTCCGAGCACCGGCGCGATGAGCGCGGTGATGAGCATCGATGCGCTGACCGCAGCTCCCCAAAGAAGATCGCCTCGCCCCCTTCCGCCGACGACAACATTCTTGAAGTAGAGCGAGTACCCGACTGAGATGACAATGACGGAAAAGGAGGTATTGGCGAAATCGAAGAGTGTCCAAACGAAGATCTGGAACCGGGATGCCTTTCTATCGGCTGAAGAAGGGGGGGAGGTCATCTACGCTTCGCTCCCCGAGACCCGGTCGGATCGCCCCCTTTTTTTTCTGGCCGGAGAATCGAGGAGCCCTCTTCCTCGTTTTTCGAGCGTGCCGTCCGCCTTCATGTCGTGGAGGATCGAATCGAGGATCCCGTTGACAAACTGGCCGCTTTTTTCGGTGCTGAAATGCTTGGCGATCTCAATCGCCTCGTTGATCGTCACCTTCGGAGGAATATCCTCGAAGTAATAAAGCTCGCAGATACCCATCCGCAGGAGGAGCTTATCGATGAGTGCAATCCGGTCGAAGTTCCAGTTCGTTGCTTTTTTTCTGATGATCGCGTCGATCGCTCCCTGGTGATCCACGGTAAGCCGAAGGAGGTTTTCGGCGAACGCAAATTCTTCCGCGTGCTCTTTCAGCTCGGAAAAGATATGCTCGATAACATGGGGAAGGGGATCCTTCGAGATCTCATATGAATAGAGTGCCTGCATCACCCTTTCCCGGATGATGCGGCGTTTGTAAATCTGCTCGTGTTCTTTCATGAAAGATCTGAGTTCCGCGGACTCGCAAAGCCTGGATCGAGCGGCACTGCGCGGTGTGACACGGGCCTTGCGTTGCTTGACAACGAAGGTACAAAAAAAGATGAACGGAGGCAATGGACTCCGCGGTCATCGCGACCCCATCTCCGTTCTCATCGTTTGACGGAGGGTTCGCCGGGAAGATCCGTAAACGGTCCAGCCCTGACATGCCGCAGGCTTCGACCCGGAAGTTCTGAGCCGTGGGACGCAGACCGATCATTCGCAATTCGGTTATTTTTCCCTACATTGAATAACTCCGCGGCCTAAGTATTGGAGAAGAGCCCCCCGCGGGAACTGTCCCGGAGCCGGGCCGCGAGCTCGAACTTCATCATTTCCACCTCCATTCGGTCGGATGCTCAAGCAGGTTTTCCAGCTGTCAAAGTTCCCCGGAATCGACACTCCCACTCTGAGGTCGAACCTTCGTGCGCACATTTTTGACGGGGCACTCTTTGGTTTTGCGACGAGCCTCATTTCGTACAACACAATCCTTCCCGTCTTCATCCAACAGGTGGGGGGGAGTGTCGTGGCGGTGGGAAGCGTCCCGGTGTTATGGCTTATTGGCACGAATTTCCCGCAGGCGATCGTTCTGAGATTCATGAAGACCGAAGGGGAGATCAAACCGGCTGTTCTCAAGTACGGGCTCCTCTACCGATTGTCGTTCCTCTTTGCGGGGCTCTTTACGCTTTTTTTTGTCGGCCATCTCGATGCGACGGTATCGGTCCCGCTCCTTCTCCTCTTCATCTTTCTTATCGCGGTTTCGGGGAGCTTCGGAGTTCCCCCGTGGTTCCAGATCTTCGCCAAGACCACCCCTATGAAGTTGAGGGGGAAGCTGCAGGCGGTCCGCCAATTGCTGAGCTCTTCCCTGGGCATTTTGGGGGGATCTTTGGTGACCCTGATTCTCTTCGTTGTCCCCTTTCCTGCCAATTTTGCCCTCCTCTTCATTATTGCGTTTGTTTTCACGATGTTTTCGTTCCAATTCCTGCGTGCGCTTATTGAACCCCCGATCTCTGCCGGCCGCCCGCTCGCCCCGGTGGGAGGTATCCTCTCCGACGGAATGGCTATCGTCCGTCGGAACAAGAATTTTAGAAACTTTCTTCTCGCCGATGCGTTCACTCTAATGTCGATGAGCGCATCGGGTTTCTACGCCGTTTTCGCAATCGAGAAGTTCAGCCTTGATGCATCCTACGCAGGAACGTTCACGGTGATTGTCATGGCGGGAATGGTTGCCGGAAATATTGTCTTCGGTTATCTTGCGGATGCGCTGGGACATAAAATCAACCTTATCGTCCTGGCCGGGTCGTCTGCTCTGGCAAGCGCAGTGGCGATGGGGGCGGGAAACATCCTCGTCTTCGGGGCGGTGTTCGTCTTCATGGCCTGGACGACCAGCCTCCAGGGGATCTCGCGACTCTCGTTCGTTGTCGAGCTCTGCTCCGAGGCCGAGCGTCCAGCATACGTCGGACTTACCAACACCGTGACTGCTCCGACCCTCGCCGTCGGAATTCTCTTCGGATGGATAGCGCGGCTGTACGGTTTCGAGCTGATGTTCGGTCTCTCGGCTCTGTTCGGAATGATCGCGGTCGGTTGGCTCTGGGTGAAGGTGACTGAACCCCGGTACGCCGGAGAGGGAAACCGGACGGCGTGAGTTTCGTTGAATCGTATCGTACCGGCCGTCGGCAACGGTCGGCCAGGCATTGAGCGAAAGGAGAAGAGTGTCCAGGATAGTTTTTTTGGGTGATTCGATCACCGAGGGGTTTCCTACTTCGACCTTGTTGGGCGATTTTCCTGTCGTCAACAAGGGGGTCGCGGGTGACAGGACGGATTCAATTCTGGAGAGGATCAACCGCGACGTCATCGAACTCGCACCACATGCCGTCTTTCTTCTGGTCGGCATCAACGACCTCTCCTTCACCCGGTCGAACACGACCTTGCTCGTCAATTACGAAAGGATAATTTTTCGCATCGTGAAGGGGCTCCCCGGAGTGAAGCTTTTTGTCGAATCAATCCTCCCGACCCGCAATCTCGAGAACAGGCCCATCGAACGGATCCAACTCCTCAATCTCGAGATCCACAAACTAGCCATGAAGTATGGCGCGAAGTATCTCGATATCTATCCGTTGTTTCTCGATGTGAGAGGAGAATTGGCGGAAGAATTGAGCGACGACGGGCTCCATTTGACCGCATCGGGATATGAAAAGTGGGCGGGGTACCTGAAGCAGATTTTCCAGACGATGCTGTAGCCCGATGATCGTAACCTCCATTAAGCAGACAAGCCCCACGGCACTTATCTTGACATGGGATGACGGACACGTGAGCCCGTTTCCCTTATCGTATCTCCGGGACGAATGTCCCTGTGCGGAATGCAAGGGAGAGACGGTCCTTCTTCACACCTTTCATCCTTCGCCTCAGCCCGATAAGCCCGGGCGGTATGCCCTCAAATCGATCACCCCGGTCGGCAATTACGCAATTCAAATCAGTTGGGGGGACGGTCACGAGACCGGCCTTTATGCGTGGGAATACCTTCGCGAGATATGTCCGTGTGACGAATGCCTGAGTAAAAGGGAATAGGCTGTCCGCGCAGCAGACCGGCCGTGCTCCGTAGATTGGCGGCACTCCTTGTAGGTTTCCGTCGGCACCGGGTTCCAGCGGATCGATTTGATTCTCAACCCTTTTTTTGTGATGTTTGTGTGCGGCGTGAGATCGAGGCGGCTGACATACCGAACTGGATTACGGTGTTCTGGTGGCGACGACAAAACGTCAAAGAAATGAGCTGGCGGCAATAGCCCGCCACGCGAAGGGGCATGCATACGCAGGGTATTCGAGGTTCCGGGTCGGTGCGGCCCTCCTGACCTCGGACGGAACAGTGTTCGAAGGGTGCAATGTCGAGAACGCTTCCTACGGACTTGCCATTTGTGCGGAGCGGAACGCGGTATTCCAGGCAGTAGCGGCGGGGAAGAAGATTTTTCGCTCGATCGCGATTGCATCCGACGACAAGGGTTATCTCTCGCCGTGCGGAGCTTGCTGTCAGGTCCTTTCCGAATTTGCCCCTCGTCTGGAAGTCCTCCTGACCGATGCTCGGGGAAACATCAAGGTGACTTCCCTCGACAAGCTTTTCCCCACCCCCCCCGACCTCAAAAAGCTCTCCCTTCGAACCCGACGGACCGGGAAATGATCGTTCTTATCGCCAGCACTCGGACTCCGAAGATCAACGGAGTGAAGCGGGCCTTTAGACGGCTCACCGGCGAAAAGGAATTTCCCGCAATCCTTTTCGAATCGATTTCCGTGGAAAGCGGTGTGAAGGACACCCCTTTGTCGGTCGATGAATTGATGACCGGCGCTAGACAGCGGGCCGAACTTGCCACATCCGCCTGGAACAGGAAAGGAGCCACTACGGCAGATTCTCTCTTTGCGGTTGGAGTTGAGGGGGGAATCTCGATCATGGGGGAGAGAGCATTTCTTCAAAGTTGGGCCTGCGTGTTGCGCAACGGGAGCTCATCCTTCGGCAGTTCGGGAAGCATAGAGTTGCCCCATGCCGTTGCCGAGGCGGTGGTGACGGAGGGGAAAGATCTCGGTGAGATCATCGATCGTTTTGCCGGACAATTGGACGTCCGGAGCAATCAGGGGACCTGGGGGATTCTCACGAAGGACCTTGTCACGCGCGAGGACTCTTTCGAACTCGCAACCCTCAACGCGCTTGCCCCGTACTTCAATTCGGAGCTTTATTCCCGCGGCCTCCCTCCCGCGCCTTGATATCCGCGGGGGATCTCTCTATATTCTGTTGTGCCCTCCCAATCAATCCTCATCACTGTGCGACTCTTCGCTTCCGCGAAAGAGGTGGCGAAGCTGTCTGAGACAAAGGTCGAGCTTCCGATCGCTTCGCGGGCCGGAGTCGTGCTCGATCATCTCTCCGATAGCTACCCGGCGATGACAAAGCTCCGGCCGTTCATCCGGCTGGCTGTCAACGAGGCGTATGTCGATTCCGACTTTACGCTTCACGACGGCGATGAAGTGGCCGTGTTGCCTCCGGTCAGTGGAGGATGAATTATGGTGAAGATCGTCGAACAATCCATCGAAACGTCTGAACTCATCGACTCCGTCGTTTCACCCGGTGCAGGCGGCATCGACATTTTTCTCGGGACCACGAGAAATACCTCGAAGGGGAAGGATGTCCTCACCCTGTACTACGAGGCCTACGTTCCGATGGCGCTGAAACTCATGGGAGAGATCGAGAGGGAAGTCCGGGAGCGCTGGAAGATCTCCGCGATCACAATCATTCATCGGATCGGGGAGGTGCCGGTGACCGAAGCAAGCGTTGGCATCGCCGTTGCGGCCCCTCATCGGAAGGAAGCGTTCGAAGCGTGCCGGTACGCGATCGACGAGCTCAAGCGCAGAGTTCCGATCTGGAAGAAGGAGGTCTACAAAGACGGGGCTGTGTGGGTCGAAAATGCCGAGGCGCTGATGAAAGACGGAGGAAGCGGTGAAGGGAAGAGGAACTGAAGAAAATCCCAGGAACCGTTTTGAACTCATCTCGCGGGAGGATTTCGTCGACGACTGGCCCGCGGAATCCGAAGCGCGCACCGTCCCCACGCAGTTGTTCAGTGACACCTCGCGGACGATCCTCGCGAAGAACGACAGCCCCGATATCGGGTTCACCTTCGACCTCAATCCATACCGCGGCTGCGAACATGGATGCAGCTACTGTTACGCACGACCCTCGCACGAGTATCTCGGATTCTCTTCCGGACTCGATTTTGAGACGAAGATCGTCATCAAGAGGGATGCGGCGCGTCTGCTCGAAGAGAAATTCCGCAGCCGAAGCTGGTCTCCGGATGTCGTCATGCTCTCCGGGAACGTCGATTGTTATCAGCCGCTTGAGCGGTCTCTCCGGATCACGCGGCAGTGCCTTGAGGTCTTCCTCAAATATCGCAATCCCGTTTCGATCGTCACGAAGAATGCCCTCGTGCTGAGGGACGTCGATCTTCTCTCACAGCTCGCCTCGATGAACCTCGTTTCGGTCTGCCTCTCCGTGACAACACTCGACAGCGTGCTCTCCCGCAGGATGGAGCCGCGGACATCGGTTCCCGATCAGCGCCTCAATGCGCTTGGAGAGCTCGTGAAGGCGGGGATCCCTGCGGCCGTCAACGTCGCGCCGGTGATTCCCGGCCTCACCGATGAGGAAATTCCCACTATCCTGCGAGAATGCGCTCAGAGAGGGGTGAAGTCGGCCGGATACACGCTGCTGCGACTTCCGTACGGTGTGAAAGATCTCTTCGTCGACTGGCTCCGGAGAGAGGTCCCCGAAAGGGCGGCCCGCGTTATCCATCGGATCCAGGAGACCAGAGACGGGAAGCTCAACGATTCGAGCTTTGCGACAAGGATGAGGGGGAAGGGGGAAATAGCCCGTTCCATCAGTCAGTTGTTCCACGCATCGCGGGTGAAGTATGGTATGGACATGCGGACATTCTCGCTGGCTACTGACAAATTCATCCGGCCTTCGAAGGATGGTCAGACCGAGATTCTCTTCGCGGAGGAGAATCGAGGGGAGAGCGATGCCTGAACCTGATAAGCTTCGGATGTGTTGTGGTGCTATAGAAGGCCCTGGCGGGAAACCTGGCAGCAATCATCGATGAGAAGATGCCCGAGTTGAAAGATTCATTCGGAAGAACGATCGACAACGTCCGCATTTCGGTGACGGACCGATGCAATTTCCGCTGCTCATATTGCATGCCGGAAGAGGGGATGGTCTGGATGAAGAAGGATCAGCTTCTCTCCTTCGAGGAGATCGAACGGCTCGTCCGGATCCTCGCACGGCTGGGTATCACGAAAGTGCGTCTGACGGGGGGAGAACCCTTAATGCGGAAAGAGCTTCACCTGCTTGTCTCGAAGATTTCGAGAGTGGATGGGATCCTGGATATTGCCCTGACGACGAATGGCTATTTTCTTAAGGAACAGGCCCTGGCATTGCACGAAGCGGGAATTCGTCGGATGACGGTCAGCATGGATTCGCTCGACCCGTCGACCTTCGCCGAGATGACGAGGAGGGAGTATTTCGATCGAGTTCAGGAAGGACTGGCCGTCCTTCGGGGACTCTCGCTCGCTCCAATCAAGATCAACGTTGTTCTCGTCAAAGGAGTGAATGAGCGGGAGGTTGAGAGCTTCGCCGAGCTAGCGAGGAAGGAACCGTACATCATTCGTTTCATCGAGTACATGCCGATCGGTGCGGGGGACGGATGGGACTATTCGAAAGTCGTGCCGACGAAGGATGTCATCGCGAGAATTGAGACGAAGTTTCCGAAACTCATCCCGGTCGAGTATCACGGCAATCAGCCTGCCGATCGGTACCGGTTCGCCGACGGAGTGGGGGAGATAGGATTCATCAGTTCGGTGAGCGATCCCTTCTGTTCTCACTGCAATAGGATCAGGATCACCTCCGACGGCCGGCTCCGAACCTGCCTCTTTTCCCTCACGGAGACCGACTTGAAATCAATGCTTCGGTCGGGCTTGGCGGATAGCGAGATCGCTGAAACGATCACGGCCGCGGTGTGGAAAAAGGAGCGCGGTCATCTCATCAATCAACCCGGCTTCGTTAAGCCGGAGAGAACGATGAGTCAGATCGGAGGGTAGCAGTTCCGTCCATGTCGCGGAAATTCCCCGCCTTACTTGACGAGCAATAGCTTTCTTATTTCGGTGTAATCACCCGCTCTCATCCTGCAGAAGTAGATCCCGCTTGATCGCGTTCCCGCATTCCATGTGACCGTGTAGTCGCCGGCTCCAAGTCTCTGAGCAATGAGTGTCTTCACCATCCTCCCAAGGATATCGAAAATAGCGATCGAGACTTCTGCGGGATGACCTATATGAAAGCGAAAGCTGGTGGACGGGTTGAAAGGGTTTGGAAAATTCTGGTCGAGGCCGAAATCCTTTGCCACCGAGTTTTCCTGCTTCACGAGTCCCAGTGGGACCGCGGCCATCCTCGTGTAAAGATGACACCTCCCGCTCCGATTACTTTCCCAGACGATCGGGATGACTGTCTGATGATAAAGCGGATCGTAGAAAATCATCGATCCGAAACACGCATCACGGTTGTGGCCAGCGCTTCGGACAGTATCAATAGGCTGATCATCTTCTTGGAAGAAGAGGGTGGAGTCACCGTGCCTGTACGCTTCGACCACATAAGAGCCATACCAGAAGATCCCAGCATCCTCCGCTGAAGCTGTCCCCGCGGTGACGACCGGAGATTCGAACACGACAGGATTGCGGAAATCGACGGAGGAATCGGAGGAGATCAGCTCGTCGGAGGCTGTGCTCGCGAAGTGCACCTCGTGCCGGCCGCCCACCAGACGTTCATAGAAGTAGGGACCGTATGCCGAGTAGTATGGTGAGGCAACCCTTGGATTCAAGACGCTTCCTCGGGCGGCGAGGGTCTCAGGAACAGAGAGCGAGAAGAAAGGATAGGAGTTGATTTGGCGAGTGAGGAGGAGGCGGCCGCCAGAGCTGTCCTTCACGGTCCAAACGATGCCCGCCGTCCCAATGGAAAATCCCAGGTCATACTCAAGAGAATCGTCATTGGAGACTGCGAGCGTCTCCGGCGGAGCGGCGCTTTCTGGCGAACCCAGGGAACTTTGAGAAAGAAAAGTCCCAAGGATCGCCTTTCCCCGCCTCCAGGTGATGAGAGAGGCAGTGTCTTCCCAATTCGCTCCATGCGGGCTCGTACAATCCACGCTATCACGAGTCACCCTTGCGGGATCGCTCCAGACGGTCGTATCCCCTTTTTGCCATGAATACCAGATGCCCCATTTGCCGTCGGTCCGCTTCTGCCACACCCCGATGAGACACGGAGGGTGGTTCGAAAAGACGATCTGAGGGAGAGCCTGCGTTTCAGATGCAGGAGACGAAGAAACAATCTCGACAAGCGTATCCCACGCATGAGAGCTTCGGGGTCGTCTCATCGCCGCGATCATCGCCAACGAATCTGATTGGCGTTCGAACACGATCCAATCGTTGAGCCCGGTACCAGCTCCGGACCAGCCGTTCTGCGAACGCGGATGGAGGTCATTGAATGGACCTGCTGTCAGCGTGTCAACCTTATAGAACGGGCCGTCCGACTGTCCGATGGCGAGTGATACACAGAAGAGAAGAATGCCGGAGAAGGAACTGACAAGCCGTGAGTTCATGATCGCCCCTTTCAAGTTGAGCCGTCCCCCCGCGGTCAACTGCGCAATTCCCCCATTGACTTCGAGCCGGTGCGCCTACCGGAAGGTGTGACTCCCCAACGCTGCGACAAAAGTATGGATGATTGAGGACATTGTCAATCATGCTGCAACCAACGGATGGGGTCATTCTGCGGTACCAATGAGACGTCTTCCGGAGCACGGATCTGTTCTCCCGTATTCATTGATTCTCTTCCCTACACTTTGTATATTGACCACGTTTGCTACGAGTCAACATTCGTTCGCGCCATCTATGATTTTCGATCAGGTAGGGTTCTTCGTCCTTGCGGCGGTCGCTGCCTTTGCCGCAGTGATGATGATATTCCAGCGAAACCCCGTCAACAGCGCCCTTTACCTCATCCTGAACTTCTTCTGCCTCGGCGGACTCTACCTTACCCTGAGCGCGCAGTTCATCGCCATGGTCCAGGTGCTCGTTTATGCAGGGGCGATCATGGTGCTTTTCCTTTTTGTCATCATGCTGCTGAACCTGGGAGATGACAAGCACCTGAGGGAGCACTTGGGAACAAGGATGTATGTCGGCATCGGGGTGAGCATCGCCCTTGTCGTGGAATTGGTCTATCTCTTCCTCTACCGGTCCGGCAAACTTGCGGTTCAGCAGTCTCCCGCCGCTGCCGAAATGGGGACGGTCGAGTACATCGGCAAAGTGCTCTTTACGAAGTTCCTCTTTCCGTTCGAAATTACCTCGCTGCTCCTTCTCGCCGCCATCGTCGGAGTGGTCATCCTCGCAAAGAAGAAGATCGCCGAATGATTCCGCTGAACTACTACCTGCTTCTTTCTGCGTTCATGTTCTGCGTCGGCGTCCTCGGTGTTCTTGTCCGGAGGAATGCGATCATCGTCTTCATGTGCATCGAGCTCATGCTCAATTCCGTGAACCTCACCCTCATCGCCTTCTCGTCGTATCTCGGCGATTCCACCGGCCAGATGCTCGTCTTCTTCGTCATGACGGTCGCGGCGGCGGAAGCGGCCGTCGGTCTTGCGATCATTATCGCGCTTTTCCGGAACAAGCGGACCGTCAACATCGATGAAATCAATATCCTGAAGTGGTGACGATGTATTCGTATGTCGGCCTTATCATAGCATTCCCGCTCGCCGGATTTCTCATCCTGGGTCTCTTCGGTTCCCGGATGAAGTCGGAGAAGCTCGTCGGAACGATTGGTTCAACGGTTGTCATCCTGGCCTTTTTCGTCGCCTCAGCGATCTTTGTTGAAATGCTCTCCCTGCCGGTCGAAGCCCGCCGTCACATCGTCCGACAGTTCTCCTGGATCTCCGCCGGCACGTTCGCGATCGACGCCTCGCTCCAGGTCGACCAGCTCTCGATTCTCATGGCTCTCATCGTCACCGGAGTCGGGGGTCTTATCCATATCTACTCCATCGGCTACATGCACGGAGACAGGGGATTCTGGCGATTCTTTGCCTACCTGAACCTCTTCATGGTCGCCATGCTCATCCTCGTTCTCGCCGACAACTACCTGGTGATGTTCGTGGGATGGGAAGGGGTGGGGCTCTGCTCGTATCTTCTCATCGGCTTCTGGTACGAGAAGGACTTCGAGAAGGGGACGACCGGAGATGCGGCCAAGAAAGCGTTTGTCGTCAACAGGATCGGCGATTTTGGATTCCTCCTTGCGATGTTTCTCCTCGTGGCGACCTTCGGGTCTCTTCGTTTTGATACCGTGTTCCCCGCCGCCTCGGTTTTCACTCGCGGCGATACGACGATGACATGGATCACGCTCCTTCTGTTCCTCGGCGCAACGGGAAAGTCGGCTCAGATTCCGCTCTACGTATGGCTCCCCGATGCGATGGCCGGGCCGACGCCGGTAAGCGCTCTCATCCACGCCGCCACGATGGTTACGGCCGGAGTTTACATGGTCGCGCGAAGCTCGATCCTTTTTGCGTTGGCCCCCGTTTCGATGGAAGTGGTGGCGATCATAGGAGCCTTGACGGCTCTTTACGCCGCGACCATCGGGCTTGTTCAGAACGACATCAAGAAAGTGCTGGCCTACTCTACGATCAGCCAGCTGGGGTACATGTTCCTCGGGCTTGGCGTTGGGGCATTCGCCTCCGGTCTCTTTCACGTCATGACTCACGCGTTCTTCAAGGCGCTCCTTTTTCTCGGTTCCGGCGCCGTCATCCATGCGATGCACGACGAGCAGGATATTCAGAAGATGGGAGGGTTGAAATCGTTTCTCCCCACCACGTACAAAACCTTCCTCGTGGGCGCTATTGCAATTTCCGGCATCCCGCCCCTCGCCGGGTTTTTCAGCAAGGATGAAATTTTGTGGAAGGCCTTCACCGACGGCTCACCGATTCTTTGGATCGTCGGGGCGCTCGGAGCGGGACTCACCGCCTTCTATATGTTCCGTCTCGTCTCCCTCACGTTCGAGGGAACCTCGCGTTTTGATTCGCATCAGCACCATCCGCACGAAGCACCGAAGTCGATGACGGTACCGCTGATAGTACTCGCCGCCCTCTCGGTGGTAGGTGGATTCGTCGGCATACCCGAAAGCCTCGGAGGCGCGAATTCGTTCGAGCGGTTCCTCGCTCCGGTCTTCGAACCTGCCAGGTCGAAAATGCTTCTGCCGTTTTCGGAGCCATCGGCGCTCGAGTACGTCCTCATGATCGTCTCTGTCGGAATCGCAGTGACGGGAATCTATTTCGCGCGAAGGATCTACCTCGTGACACCGGAGATTGCCGAGAAGGCCGCTCATCGTTTCCCGCGCATCTACAGGCTCCTCCTCAACAAGTACTTTGTCGACGAAGCCTACGACGCCTCGGTCGTAACGCCGATTGTCAAGGGATCGCAGCGACTTCTCTGGAAAGGTGTCGATGTCGGCTTCATCGACGGGACAATCAATTTCGGGGCGAAGGCGACGGAATATGCGAGTCAGTTCTTCCGGAGAGTGCAAACCGGAGTCGTGCAGACGTATGCGATGGCCTTCGTCGCCGGAATACTTTTTATCCTCGGATGGCTGATCATCCGCTAGACCAAACGAAATTGGAAATCTGAGAGCGTGAGCAACGTACTGACATACCTTCTCTTTTCACCCCTTCTAGGGGTGGTTGCCGTCATGGCGATGAGCAAGGAGCGGACCTTCTGGATCAAATCGGCTGGGATCGCCTCTTCGCTCATCACGCTTCTTCTCTCTCTGGCGGTCTATGTCGCATTTGACCCTGCGAATCCGCAGTTGCAGCTTGTCAGGCATGCCGCCTGGATTGAAGGACTGGACATCAGCTACGAAGTGGGGGTCGACGGACTCTCGCTCCTCCTGGTCGTCCTGACATCGTTTCTCACTCCGATTGCACTGCTTGCCTCGTGGGATTCGATCACGCAGAGGCTCAAAGAGTACACGATCTTCATGCTTCTCCTCGAGCTTGGGATGCTTGGAGTTTTCCTTGCCACCGACCTTTTCCTCTTTTATGTTTTCTGGGAAGCGATGCTCATCCCGATGTATTTCATCATCGGCATCTGGGGTGGACAGGAGAGAATTTATGCCGCGGTGAAATTCTTTCTCTACACGATGGCTGGCAGCCTGCTCATGCTCATCGCGATTCTTTCAGTCGGATACTATGCGTCGACGCTGCCCGGAGGACACTTCACCACAAATTTGCAGACGCTTTACCAGATTGCCCCGTCGTCTCCGCGGAACCTCCAGATGTGGCTCTTTCTCGCCTTCACTCTTTCGTTTGCGATCAAGGTGCCCCTCTTCCCGTTCCACACGTGGCTGCCGGATGCCCACGTTCAGGCGCCGACGGCAGGGAGCGTCATCCTCGCGGGAGTTCTGCTGAAAATGGGGACCTACGGATTGCTGCGTTTCAGTCTTCCGCTCTTCCCGTACGCAGCGTTTGAGTTTACGCCTCTCATCACGATCCTCGCCGTCATCGGCATCATTTACGGCGCCCTCGTGGCGATGGTGCAAACCGATATCAAGAAGCTTGTCGCGTATTCCTCGGTGAGTCACCTCGGCTTCGTCGTCCTCGGGATTTTCTCGATGACCGAAGAGGGGATCCAGGGGAGCATGATCCAGATGATCAACCATGGCCTCTCGACGGGAGCCCTCTTTCTTATTGTTGGAATGATTTATGACAGACGGCACACCCGCGAGATCTCCCAGTTCGGCGGCCTGGCAAAGCAGATACCGGTTTTCTCCGCGATGTTCATGATTGTCATGTTGTCGTCGATCGGTCTCCCCGGGCTCAACGGATTCGTGGGGGAATTTCTGATTCTCCTCGGCTCCTTCAAGTCGGCGTTTCTCGGCTCGCATCTCTACACGGCTTTCGCCGCGACGGGAGTGATCTTTTCGGCGGTCTACATGCTCTGGATGTATCAGCGCGTCGTCTTCGGGAAACTTTCTAATCCTTCCAACGCATCGCTGACAGATCTGACGAAGCGCGAGCTCGTGGTCCTCGTCCCGATCATCATCTTCGTAGTCTGGATCGGGGTCTATCCATCACCGTTCCTGAAGTCCTCCGCCGCTTCTACCACGAAGATCGTAAAAATGCTGGAGCAGGCAAAAACAGGAGAGAGTCGCCCGACATTCCTGGGCTCACGGTAGGCGGCGATGACGGGGAGGATTTTCGCAAGGGTTGTCTTTATCTCAGTCCTTTCCGGACTGTGTTGTTCTTTGGCAATGGCTGGTGCAGGGGATGGGCCGGAGATCGGCTCCACGCTCGCAGTACTGCCGTTCGTTGCACTCCTTGCGGCGATGGCTGTGCTGCCGTTCGTCAATTCCGCGTGGTGGAAGAGATACTACCCGGTTATCGCGCTCGCTCTTGGCGGTGCCGCGCTTCTGTATGAATTCATCGTCGCGGACGGCGGGTCGGAGGTCCTGGAGACAGGAATGGAGTATCTCAGCTTCATCATCCTCATCGGCTCACTCTATGTCGTCTCCGGCGGAATTCTGATTCGTCTCCGCGGCAAATCGAGTCCTGCTGCGAATGTGGGAATGCTCGCAGCGGGGGCCGTCGCGGCAAACCTGATCGGTACGACGGGCGCATCCCTGATACTGATCCGCCCGTACCTTCGGGTGAACCGCTATCGGTTGCGGGCGTTTCATGTGGTATTCTTCATTTTCCTGGTGAGCAACGTTGGCGGGGCGCTCACGCCGATCGGAGATCCGCCTCTGTTCCTCGGATTCCTGAGAGGGATCCCGTTCTTCTGGGTGCTGGAGAACCTCTGGACGGTGTGGCTCTTTGAAATAGTTTTCTTGCTGGCTGTCTTCGCGATTCTCGACTTCGGCAGTCTGCGAAGGTTTGAGGCTGGGCCGGACGCCATCCCGCGATCGGAAATTCATGAAACTGCGGGATTCTCCGGGCTGCACAATCTATTCTTTCTGGGAGTGATTCTCGCCTCGTCCTTTCTAGAGGAGCCAAGGTTCGCGCGTGAGCTGCTTATGCTCGGGGCGGCCATAGGTTCGTATGCTACGACCTCCGCGAAGGTCCACGAGGAGAATGGTTTCAGCATCGGTCCCTTAAAGGAGGTGGGAATCCTCTTCGCGGGTATTTTTGCCGCGATGATCCCTGCCGTCGATTGGCTTCGACTCCACTCCCAGCTCCTCGGAGAGGGCCATCTGGGGGTGTATTTTTGGGGGACGGGTGTTGCGTCGAGCTTCCTCGACAATGCTCCGACATATCTGAATTTTCTGGCCGCGGCGGTTGCTGGATTGGTTCCGCAGAACGCGGTGGAAATGATCCGTCAATCGATCGCGAGCGGCGGGGTGCTAATGGGAGGGAAGGAAATTTCGGCAGCCGTTGAATTGCTCCTGAGACAAAACTCCGGCCTGGTTGGATCGGGAGGGACGCCGGCGGCAAGGATTGAAACCGCGTATCTCATCGCCAACCACCCGGCCGTGGTGCGGGCGATTTCGGCAGGCGCCGTTTTCTTTGGAGCCTGCACGTACATCGGCAACGGGCCGAATTTTGTCGTGCGCTCGCTCGCGGAAGAGAGCGGCGTGAGGATGCCGTCATTCATTGGCTATGTCGTCCGCTTCACGCTGCCGATTCTTCTGCCAAGTTTTGTTGTCGTCTGGTATTTGTTTTTCCGGTCCTAGAATCACTCGAGGCACACCGAATGGTGTTTGTCTATTCTGATATCGAAGGGGTTTCCCCCATCCTCATTCTGTCTCTCACGGCCCTTGCGGTCCTCGTGATCAAGGCGGCCGTGCCGAAAGGGGAGAAACTCATTACGACGGTCAGCGTCGCGGGGATCTTCGCCGGCCTCGCCGCCGCGGTGTGGACCTTTCCGCGCAGCACCACCGCTTTCAGCGATATGACGATTGTGGGAGGCTTCGCCAGTTTCTTCGACACCGTCTTCCTCGTCATCGCGCTCCTCACGATCATGCATTCCGTGACCTACTTGAAGAAAGTCGGCCTGCACTTCCGCGAATTCTATGCGCTCGTCCTTTTCGCGGTCATCGGCATGATGCTCATGAGCTCCGCCGCCGATCTCATCACGATCTTTCTCGGCCTTGAGCTCATGTCGGTGAGTTTCTACGTCCTCGCGGGGTTCATGCGGACCCGCGGCACCTCGAATGAAGCTGCGATGAAGTACTTCCTGCTCGGCGCATTCGCAACCGGCTTTCTTCTTTACGGGATTGCGCTCATCTACGGATGTTCCGGGACGACGAGCCTCATGCGTCTTGCCATCGAGTACCCGCGCCTCGCCGGAAACCCGTGGTGCGCCGCCGGCTTCGGTCTTCTCCTCATCGGGTTCGGCTTCAAAGTGGCGGCGTTTCCGTTTCACATGTGGGCCCCCGACGTCTATGAGGGATCTCCCACGACGGTCTCGGGTCTGATGGCCACTGGAGGGAAGGCAGCGGCCTTTTCCGCCTTCGTTCTTGTCTTCGCGATCCCGATGTCGCAGCACGATGAGCGCCTCGGAGTGCTGGTGGCGCTCCTCGCGGCAGGATCGATGATCGTCGGCAATGTGCTGGGACTCGCCCAGACCAACCTGAAACGAATGCTTGCATACTCAAGCATCGCACACGCCGGTTACATGCTGATCGGGATCGCATCCGGCCAGTCTGTCGGCGAGCAGGGAATTCTCTTCTACCTCGTGTCGTACGCCCTCACGACCCTCGGCGCCTTTGGCGTCATCAGCATTCTGGAGGATGAGAACGGAGGACGCGTGTCGTACGAGGATTACGCAGGACTCGGCGCACGGAGGCCGGCGCTCGCCGCGATGATGTCGTGCTTCATGTTTTCGCTGACAGGGATGCCGCCCTTCTCCGGCTTTATCGGCAAGTACTATCTCTTTACCAGCGCGGTGCAGTCAAACCTCACGTGGCTTGCAATCCTCGGAGTGGTCACAAGCCTCATCTCGGCATATTATTATCTCCGTGTGGTCGTGGTGATGTATTTCCGCGGCGGCGAATCCGGGACGGTTCCTCGCGTCGCCCCCCTCGCGATGACCTCGCTGGGGATTTCGGTCGCGGGAATCCTCATCCTCGGCGTTCTCCCATCCCTCGTGTTGAACGTCACGCGCCTACTATTCTGAGGGCAGGGCTTACGGAATCGCCGTCCATTCCCCCCGCGCGGAACAATGGACGGTTTTCTTTTTTGGTGGCATAATGATACCGGTGGTCAGCGTTGAACAAATGAGACGGATCGACGAGCTTGCCACCCGTCGATGCGGAATTCCTTCAGTCCTTCTTATGGAGCAGGCAGGGAGGAGCGTCGTCGATGAGCTTGTGCGCCGGTACGGATCACTCGAAGGTGTTCCGATGCTCGTGGTGGCGGGGAAAGGAAACAACGGGGGAGACGGGTACGTGGCGGCGCGACATGCATTGCGCTGCGGGGCGGATGTGACTCTCCTCCTCGTTTCGGCAATCGGCGAGCTCAAAGGGGATGCAAAGACGAATTTCGAGATCCTGCGAGGACTCCGGGACAAACGTCTCGAAATCAAGACCTCGCTGCGGGCAGTGACATACCCCCGAAAGAATTATAGGTTTATCGTCGACGCGCTCTTTGGAACCTCGTTCCACGGCGATGTGAAGGGAAACCCGAGGAAGGTCATCGATTGGATCAACGCTCAAAGCGATGCGACTGTCGTTGCCGTCGACATCCCTTCGGGGCTCGACGCGGAGTCGGGGCGTTCGGGAAAAACGGCGGTATCGGCGGACCTCACGGTGACGATGGCATTCCCCAAGCCGGGTCTTTTCGTTGATCACGGCCCCGTGCTGAGCGGATCGGTGGTGGTCGCAGACATCCACATTCCGCGGTTTCTCGCGGAGGAGAAGCAGGTCCGGGTTCATCTTGTTGAACGTGAGGATGTCTCGCGGACACTTCCGGCTCGCCCAAAAAACGCCCACAAACATTCGGTCGGAAAGGTCTTCGTCCTTGCCGGCTCAAAAGGACTCACTGGTGCTGCCCTCATGTCCTCGCTTGCAGCCATGAAGGCAGGTGCGGGAGCGGTGGCGCTGGGAGTTCCGTCATCGGCATTCTCCGCGGTCTCGCGAAGAACAATGGAGGTGATGCCGCTGGAGCTTCCGTCTACCTCCGCGGGGAGCGTTGCCGCGACGGCTCTCTCTCTAATAGAAGAGAGGATGGAGTGGGCTGACATCTCGCTGATAGGACCGGGCTTGTCTCGGAATGCAGAAACGCAGAAATTGGTCGGAGCTATTCTGGAGAGAGCAACGAAAACTCTCGTCGTCGATGCCGACGCGCTCCAGGCCTTCGCCTCCGGTCTCCGTCGCACGAAAGTCGTTCGCAGGGGGAGGCTCGTCCTGACGCCGCATCTCGGCGAATTCTCGAGAATGATATCGCGGTCCGCAAAAGAGATAGAGGGGGCGAAACTGAAACTGGCCCGAGCCTACGCCAAAGACTCCGGTGCCGTCCTTGTTCTTAAGGGGGCCCCGACGCTCGTCGTTGACCCTTCGGGAGAGGTTTTTGTGAATTCGACGGGAAACCCCGGCATGGCGACTGCAGGATCGGGCGATGTCCTCGGCGGAATCATTGCGGCATTGGCAGGTCAGGGAAATGCACCGCTTCAGGCCGCGATCAATGGCGTTTACGTCCATGGGCTCGCCGGCGATTTAGCCCGGGACGAGCGGGGAGAGATGGGAATGCTCGCCGGAGACATCCTGGAACATGTTCCCATGGCCCTTTCTTCGCTCGCAGCTCGGCCCGGTTTCCGGAAGACCGTTTAATTGAAAGGACGTCATCGCCCGTGGAGATCACTCCCTTGAGAATAGTCGGTCAGGTTTGATGGCTCTGCAGATAACATTACTTGTGGTGCTGCTCCTCTTCAGCGGACTCTATTCCTCGTCTGAGATCGTCTTCATTGTTGCCAACAAGACCAAGCTACAGGTTCGGGCAAGAGGGAAGAAGTTCGGAGCATCCCTTGCGTTGGCATTCGCCAATTCGCCGGAAGAATATTTGACGACCGTTCTTGTCGGAAACAATATCGTCAACATCGCCTTCTCATCCGCCGCTGCGATTCTTTTACAGTCGTTGTTCCATTGGACCGACACGCCCATCACAATCGTCGTCGCATTCGTCATCCTCATCTTCGGCGAGCTGATCCCCAAGTCGCTCCTCCGGATGGTTGCCGACGCGGTGGTCTCGTACGCTGCTTTCTTTCTCGACACTACCCGGTTTGTCCTCTGGCCCCTTGTCTGGGTGACAAACCAGTCATCGAGGTTTATCGTCTCCGTCCTTGGATACGAACGAACGCCGGTCGGGAGGTTTCTCCACAAGAAAGATTTCGAACTCCTTCTCAAGGAGAGTGAAGATGTCGGGGTGGTGGGGAGAGAAGAGGGAAGAAAGTTCATCAAGGTCATCACGCTGAGCGATGTTCTTGCAAAGGACATCATGAAGGCTCGCACCGATGTCGTTGCGGTCGACCTCAAGACCCCTGTCCGGCAGGCCTGGCAGGTTCTTGCCGAGCGCGGCTACTCACGTCTTCTCGTCTACGAGCGCTCGATCGATAACATCGTCGGGGTGGTCTTCGCGAGGGATTTCTTCGCGTTCCCGAGAACGCTGAGCCAGATTCTCAGGGAGACGGTCTTTGTTCCGGAGACGAAAAACTGTTCCGATCTTCTTCGTGACTTCCGCGCAAAGAAGGTCTCTCTCGCCGTCGTCGTCGACGAGTTTGGAGGTACCGCCGGTGTCGTGACCACGGAAGACATCCTCAAGGAGTTCCTCGGAGAAATCTCGGACGACCAGTCGGGGTCCGAGGAGGAGATCGTGAAGACGCAGGAGGGAGCGTACCTCGTGAGCGGGAAAACCCCGATTGAGAAGCTGAGGTCGATTGCCCCCCGGGAGATTCCCGATGGGCCGTACGAAACGGTGGCCGGCCTCATCGTTCACACGCTCGGACGGATACCGGCGGAAAGAGAGACTGTCAAAGTGAACAGGTTGGACATTCAGATCGTCCGCGCGACAAAGACGAGGGTCGAGGCGGTGAAAGTGATCGTGCCGGGGAGCGAGGCTGGTCGACGGTCGTGATCATGCGATTCCTCCGGTATCTGATGACGTTTCCGGCGTTCCGGTCGCTCCACCATCGGAATTATCGTCTTTTCTTTTTCGGTCAGCTCCTGTCCCTCATCGGGACATGGATGCAGAATATCGCCCAGGCCTGGCTCGTCTACGAGCTGACTCATTCGGCGGTATGGCTCGGAACGGTGGGCTTCCTAAATTCAATCCCGGTGCTCCTGTTTTCCATGTTCGGCGGAACGCTGGCCGACAAGATGAAAAAGAAGCCCCTCATCATCGCGACCCAGACTGCCTCGATGGTGCAGGCCTTCGTCCTTGCGGGGCTCTACTGGTCGGGACTCATTACGCCGGTGGTCGTTGGAATTCTGGCCTTCACTCTGGGACTGGTCAATGCTTTTGACATGCCTACTCGGCAGTCATTTGTCGTCGAGATGGTCGGAAAGAAAGATCTCTCAAACGCTATTGCGCTCAACTCGGCAATATTCAACGGTGCCCGTATGTTCGGGCCGGCCATCGGAGGGATCATCATCGGACTCTTCGGAGTAGGTTGGTGCTTTTTTCTTAACGGAGTGTCATTCATTGCGGTGATTGTCGGGCTCCTCATGATGGACGTCGTAGAGAAACCCCGGGGCGGTCAGGACACGACCGTTCTCCGTGCGATCAAAGATGGCGTGGCGTATGTCCGCTCGGAGAAAGTCCTCGAAGCTCTCATGATGCTCATCGGCGTGGTGACCGTGTTCGGCTGGTCCTACGCAGTGCTGCTTCCGATCTTTGCCGACAGGATCCTTGGAATCGGGGCGATGGGGCTCGGGAACCTCCTGAGTGCCAACGGTATCGGGGCCCTCATCGGCGCTTTGACGGTTGCCTCCGTTGCGCAGAGCGTTCCGCCGCGCAAGTTCATCTATGGCGGGTTGGCGGTTTTTTCAGCCTCGCTCCTCATCTTTTCCGTTTCGACTTCGGCGCTCTTATCGATGCTCTGCCTCGTGGGAGTGGGGATGGGACTGATTTCGTTTTTCGCGACGGCCAACTCAACGCTTCAAACGACGGCACCCGACGCTCTCCGCGGACGCGTCATGGGTCTTTACGCGCTGGTCTTCCAGGGTTTCTTTCCGTTCGGCAGCCTCGCGATAGGATATTTGGCCGACGCCGTCGGCGTTCGATCCGCGGTCGCGGTCGGCGGTTCCGTTTGCGCCGTGGCCGGGGGAGCGATGTACAAGGTCATGAACAAAAGACGTACGATGGTTCAATCATCAATGACTCAGGCATGAAAATTCCCCCACAGGTTTTGCTCATCTCCTTTCTTCTTCTCTTTCCGGCCTACAGCCACGGACAAACGGAACATCTCGGGCGGAACGCCGCCCCTCCGTCCGACAGCGCCCGGCTCGAAGAACTCAACAGGTTCATCGGAACATCGCCGCAAACCGGCAAGGCGGGCGAGGCATACGGAGCCCGCTTCAGTCTTCTTCTCTCGATGCATCAGGACAGTGCCGCCTTCTTTTCTCTTCACCAGTACCTGGCATCGAGGGACTCTCAAAGTCTCAGCGTAGCGCTCCAGGATAAGGCGATGGAACTTGGTGTAAGGAGAAGGTTTCCCGACACGGCGCTCGTCCTTATCGATTCTTCCATTTCGCTTTACAAAAAGCGTTACGGCAGGCCGAATCCTTCCATGCTTTACACGCGGGCCTGGATCCTTTATCTGCTTGAGCGCTATGCCGAGGCAGAATCGACCCAGACGGGAGCGATGGCGATTCTTCCTCCTGCGACGAAGTTCGAGGCGAGGTACGGCAACTACTACGAGCAGCTGGGAGTAATCCAGCTCGCGCAGGGTGAGAAGCTCGCAGGACTTCGCAGCGTTGTTCACGCGCGGTTTGTCTCGACCCAACCTGTTCTGGAATACGGCGAACTCGATTCTCTCGTCAGGGGGGCGTTCAAAGACTCAACCGCCGGCGTCCGAGTCCGCGATAGCCTCTTCGGCGCTGTCGGCATGGAGTACCTTGCACGCGAACATGATCTGGCACGGGGGAAAAGCTACGTCGCGGCCCAATATGCGAGAAACCACGTTCTCTTGTCGAAAGCCGAGGAACTCGCCCGGCAGGCGTACGATCAGGTGAAACAGAGCCCGATCGAAAACCGCTCCAACGCGGCTTACGCTCTCGGCGTCGTTCTGTACAACAGGGAGCAGTACGCCGAAGCTGAAAAGTATCTTGCGGAAGCAACCAGAACGATCCCACCAAACGAAACCGAGCTGTATTCTCTGCTCGGATCGAGCCAGGAGAAACAGGGGAAGAAGGATCAGGCGTTCGCGACCTATCTTGACGCCGCTGCCGTAGGAAAGCAGGCGTCGATCATGAGGCCGCTTGCCCTCCTTCAGAAGGATCTCGCTCCTCATTCCTCCCTCGATTCCCTCATCACCGCGGCCCAGCGAAGGATCATCGACTTCTTTCCCGACAAATACGATCGTTCCTCTTCGTCAACGGAGGGCTCCGCACGACGCGTCGTTCTTGCTGAATTGTTCACAGGGACGGAGTCACGCCCCTGCCAGGCGGTTGATATCGCATACGACAAGCTCCTCGAGCGTTTCGACCGATCGGAACTTGTCATTGCAGAGTACAATCTTCATGGTCCGCGTCCGGACCCTCTGGTGAACGGAGATGATCTCTCGCGGGAAACCTTTTACCATGTCGGAAGTACTCCGACCTCCATCATTGAGGGAACGGAGGTGAACCCAAGCGGCGGACCGGGGACATCCGCGAAGTACAAGTTCGCCGTCTATGCAGAGCAAATCGAGAAGGCGCTTCTGGAACCGCCCCAGGCAAGTATCCGGATGTCGGCCAGAATGAGGCGAGGCCGGATCTCCTTCGCGATCTCCGCGACAATTTTCAAAGCCAGGAAGTCTGCCCGCCTCAGGATTGTTCTCCTGGAGGATCCGATCCGATACACCGGCCTTAACGGTATCTCCGAGCATCGTTTTGTGGTCCGAAAAATGATCCGTGGCGCCGGCGGAGTCGCCTTCACGGCAAGCGGAAAAGCCACCGTCAGAGACGCGTTCAAGATCTCTTCCGTGGAAGATCAACTTGACAAGTATCTTTCGGAGTATGAGGCGAACGAGGGTCATCCGGGAGGAGTGTTCAAGGAGAGGAAGTCGGAGATCGACCCAAGCCGGCTCTACCTGCTGGCCTTCGTGCAGGATAACGCTACGAGAAGTATTCTCCAGTCCGGACTCATAAAGGTGAAGCGATGATTCGATTGCGTCTGCTTTTGATGTCGCTCCTCGTCCTCTTTGCGGCGACAAACGCGAAAAGCCAGTTCGACCGTTTCTTCAAAGACTCCACGTTCCGGTTTGACTACTATCATTCCGGGACGAAGGGCGAAGAACGATTCACCTCCGACAAGATGTATGAAGAAGGAGAGTGGCCGGGAAGCACGACTCAACTCCTCGACACGCTGAACCTCGGAGAGTATTGTTTTGAGGTCGTAGACTACCGCTCGGACAAGGTACTCTACTCGCGCGGATTCTCTTCGCTCTTTCACGAGTGGCAGACGACCGACGAGGCTCTCGCAGGGGTCTGGAGGACATTTCATGAGACGGTCCGGTTCCCTTTCCCGAAGGGCAAGGTCCAGCTCAGGATCTTCGGCAGGAACAAAGAGATGGCGTTTGATGAGCTCTTCTCCGCGGTCATTGATCCGAACGGAGAAGAGGTCCGCCGCGAAGCGAGCCGTCGGGAAGCAAAGGTGGACGACATCGAAGTGCATGGTGATAGCCATTCGAAGGTAGACATCGTCATTCTCGGCGACGGCTATTCCGCCGCCGACATGCCGAAGTTCCGGGCGGACGCGAAGCATTTCACAAACGTGCTTCTCGGGACGGAACCGTTCAAGTCGAGAAAAAAGGAATTCAACGTTCGGGCGATAGAAGTGGTGTCACGCCGGTCGGGGATCAACCAGCCGGACCGCGGCATCTGGACCGGGAATGCGCTCGGGACGTCATACAATAGTTTCGGCTCGGCCCGCTATGTTCTGTCGGACGACAACGCGGAAATTAGAGACTACGCCGCCCTTGCACCCTACGACTTCATGTTCATCCTCGTCAACGTCGGCCGCTACGGCGGAGGAGGAATTTTCCAGCTCTACGCCACGTGCTACGCCACCGGCGAGACACCGGAGACGGCATGGCAGGCAGACTATGTCTTCGTCCATGAGTTCGGCCATTGTTTTGCGGGACTTGGAGACGAATACTACTCCTCGTCCGTCGCCTACAATGACTTTTACCCAAAGGGCGTCGAGCCATGGGAACCGAATATTGCCGTCGACGTATCGCGGACAGGGCTGAAATGGGCTGGCCTCGTTGACGCAAAAACTCCACTCCCAACTCCGTGGAACAAGCAGCTCTACGACAGTATGGAGGCGGCCCGGGGCAACCTCCGCCGGGAGGAGAAAGGGTATGCCGAAAAGCGGCAAATGATCCTCGACGCAGAGCATCGCGCCCTGACGGTAGATTCCTTGAAGGGGGTTGTCGGGGCTTTCGAAGGTGCGGGGTACAGTTCGAAGGGGTTCTACCGCCCGTCGCTCGACTGCCGTATGTTTTCACTCAGTCTTGTGGATTTCGACCCGGTGTGCGCCGGCGCAATCAACAGGATGATCGACTTCTACTCAAAATAGGGTTTGCAGACGAGACCCCGGGTCTCAGGAAATTCATGGACATCCTCGGCATCTCAGCATACTATCACGACTCGGCGGCTTGTCTTCTTCGCGACGGCAAGCTTGTCGCAGCCGCGCAGGAGGAACGTTTCACCCGGAAGAAACACGATCATCGCTTTCCACGCCATGCGGTTGCCTACTGTCTGGAGGAGGGGGGAGTAAAGGCGAGCGAGCTCAACTGCGTCGCCTTCTATGACAAACCGCTGCTGAAGTTCAACCGACTCCTCGAGACGTACCTCACCTTCGCACCGCGAGGGATACAGTCGTTCATGATGGCGATGCCCCTCTGGCTCCAGGAGAAGCTTTGGGTTCCCGATCTCATCGCAAAGGAACTCGACTACAACGGGCCCGTTATCTTTCCCGAACACCACGAATCGCACGCGGCCTCCGCTTTTTTCCCTTCTCCCTTCACGGAGGCAGCCATCCTCACGATCGACGGGGTTGGAGAACTCGCCACCTCCTCGATTGGGACCGGACGGGGGAACCGGGTCGAGATCCTTTCCGAGATTCATTTCCCGCACTCGTTAGGGTTGCTCTATTCTGCGTTTACGTACTTCACCGGGTTCAAGGTCAACTCGGGAGAATACAAGGTCATGGGGCTGGCTCCGTACGGCGAGCCGCGGTACGCCCGGAAGATCTTCGACTACCTCCTCGACCTCAAAGAGGACGGATCGTTCGTCATGAACATGGAGTACTTCGATTATTGTGCCGGACTGACGATGACGAACAGGAAATTTGAAGAGCTCTTCGACGGTCCTCCTCGCATTCCGGAGAGCCGTCTTACACAGCGGGAACTCGACCTCGCGGCATCAATCCAGGTCGTCACCGAAGAGGTGATGATGAAAATGGTTCGCCACGTCAAGCGCATGACGGGGGAGCGGCATCTCTGCCTCGCCGGGGGCGTTGCGTTGAATTGCGTGGCAAACGGGAGGATCCTTCGTTCGGGGACCTTTGACGATCTATGGATTCAGCCCGCAGCGGGGGACGCAGGAGGTGCCATCGGTGCGGCGTACATCGCCCATTACCATTACCGCGGCGCTCAGGCGCCGCCGAAATCGGGGAGCGACGAGCAGGGGGGGACGTATCTCGGTCCTCAGTACTCGGATGAAGACATCGCGGCATTCCTTGATGCCCATCGCCTCCCGTACACGCGTCTCAAAGGAAACGACGAACTGTGCAGCCATGTCGCTCAAGCGATCGCCGACGGCAGGATCATCGGATGGTTCCAGGGAAGGATGGAATTCGGTCCGCGTGCGCTCGGCAATCGATCCATCCTTGGGGATGCGCGTTCTCCGGAGATGCAGAAGAAGATGAACGTGAAGATTAAATTCCGCGAAGGATTCCGTCCGTTTGCGCCGTCGGTCCTCGCAGAGAAGGCGGAGGAGTGGTTCGATCTCGACCGCGAGAGTCCCTACATGCTCCTTGTGGCAGATGTGGCAAAAGAGAAGCAACGGGCCATGACCGAGGCGGAGAAGAATCTCTGGGGGATCGAGAAGCTCAATATCGTCCGGTCAACGATTCCGGCGGTGACGCACGTCGATTATTCCGCCAGGATCCAGACCGTGAACAAACGGGACAATCCTCTCTACCACAAGCTTATCTCGACCTTTTTTGACTTGACCGGGTGTCCCGTCGTTGTCAACACTTCGTTCAATGTGAGAGGCGAGCCGATCGTCGCGACACCTCTCGATGCGTACAAGTGTTTCATGAGAACGGATCTCGATCTTCTCGTACTCGGGTGTTGCGTGTTGGAGAAATCGGCTCAGCCGGTGTTTCACGACGACGTCCGATGGAAGGAGGTCTATGAGCTGGATTAGCGATGTACGGGACGAGGTTGAGCGACTGAAGCGGGGGGATCTGGAACTGAGGAAATTCGGGCTCGTCGTCGGTGGCGCATTTCTCCTTCTTGCCCTCCTTGGCTCGATCAAGCACTGGTCTGAGTCGGCGATTGTGCCGATCGGGCTCGCGGGTCTTCTCCTTCTTCTTGCAGGATGGGCGAAACCGCGCCTCCTCGACAGGTCGTACGTAGTCTGGATGGCAATAGCCTTTGCGCTCGGTTGGATTGTCTCCAGGCTTATTCTCATCCTTCTTTTCTATACAGTCCTCTCCCCGCTGGGAGCGATTGCGCGGGCGGTGGGGAAGAAGTTTATCAACACTGGTTTCGGAAGCGGGAAGGAATCGTACTGGATTCCGAGGCCGGGCGGAAAGAAAATTGATTACGACAAAATGGTATAAGGAGGTCCACCGTGGCCAAGCTCAGGATCATCGCAGAGTATCTTCAGTTCCTCAAAGAGAACAAGAAATGGTGGCTTGTCCCGATCGTGGTGGTGCTTGTTCTCTTTGGGCTCCTCATTGTCCTCACGAAAGGGAGCGCCCTGGCTCCGTTCATCTACACCCTCTTCTAAGACCGCACGTCGGGGCCCTTTACCGGTAAAGTCTGCCGATTTACTTCCAATTTCTTGGAAGCGATGGGTCGCTTTTTGCCATCGTTTCAAGATTCTTCATTTTTTCCTTGACAATCAGGCCAAAAATGTCTTAAGTTCTTGGAAGCCCTTCCACAAGTACCTTAGCCTCCAGGCCTCGATTGGCAGTTACGATCTACGACATCGCAAGGGAAGCTCAAGTCGGAATCGGGACGGTATCCCGGGTGTTTAATAATCATCCGAACGTCACCGCGAAGACCCGTGAAAAGATCCTCGCCGTGGCAAAACGGCTCAACTACCATCCGCATGCCTATGCTCAGGCCCTCGCCCGAAAACGGACGAACACCATTGCGGCGATCATACCGTTCTTCACGAACTACTTTTTCATCGAGGTCCTCCAGGGCGTCCAGGATAAGATTTCAGCCGCGGGGTACGACCTGATCTTATACGGGATCGACCACCCGGAACAGATCGACGAGTACTTACGGAAGAGTCTTCAGCGAGGTCGGGTCGACGGAATCCTCTTCTTCTCCATGAAGCTCCCCGGTTCTTTCGTCGACAAGTTTAAGGACCACTCCAAGCCTGTCGTCCTTGTCGATACGTTCGACGATCAGTTCGATTCGCTCGCGGTGGAAAATTTTCAGGGAGCGACAATCGCCACAAACCATCTTATCTCGATGGGGCACAAAAACATCGGGATGATCAGCGCCAACGTTAACAGCGTTCCTTCGCGCGAACGCATTGCGGGTTTCAAGGACGCCATCACCTCCGCCGGACTCAACCTGCGGCCGGAAAACGTCGTTGTCAGCAAGATAACGAAGAACGACGGGTTTACCCGGGAGGCGGGATACCAATCGATGAAAGAGATGCTGAGTGCAGGAGGCGAGCTTCCGACCGCAATCTTCATCACGAGCGACATCCAGGCGATCGGAGCGCTCAGTGCGCTCCGGCAGGCCGGCCTCAAGGTCCCGCAGGACGTTGCCCTTGTAGGATTTGACGATATTGAACTTGCCGAGCAATTCGGCCTCACAACGATGCGACAGCCGATGCATGAAATCGGAGAACTGGCTGTCGAAAAACTTATCGCCCGGATGGATAACGCCTCCGGCCCCCCCTCTCACATCAACTTCCTCCCGAAGCTCGTGGTGCGGGCAACGTGCGGAATGAACAAAATGTATTCCCCGGTCGAAGATTTCGTCCACGCGAAAGACTGAGCAATGACTGACAGGTTTCATCGGGCAAACCGCAGGCGAATGATGATCTCCCTACTCGCCTCGCTCTGCGTATGGATGCTCATCCCGACCCTCGCAGAGTCCGCTCCGACGATTCCCGACTCCGCGACGACCGTGGCGTGGGTCGGCGACAGCGCTCTTTCGTACAACGATTTCAAGTCGAGGTACGAAGATTACCTCGTCTTCACCGGCGTCCAGGACAACGTAAGGGCGCGCTACGCCGTTCTCAACAATATGGTGAACGAAATCCTCCTGAGACGGTACGACGATAACGCCAAAGTGTACAGTGATCCCGAATACAAGAAGGAGCTTGCCTCCGCCTGGACGAGAACGGTCCTTGCCTTCCTTAAGGACCAGGAAGTCTACGCGAAGATCACCGTGACGGATCGCGAACTCCGGGAAGCGTACCAACGATCGAAGGTCAAGATCGCAGTGCGACACCTCTATGCCGCGACCGAGAAG
This sequence comes from Bacteroidota bacterium, assembly GCA_035505655.1. GTDB lineage: Bacteria > Bacteroidota > Ignavibacteria > UBA10030 > UBA8401 > JAGVPT01. The sequence continues at coordinate 39,094 of DATJQP010000063.1, read as the reverse complement.
GAGGCCGAAAACCTCTATCATCTCGTGAAAATCGGTGTCAGCTTTGAGGAGCTCGCAAAGCAGGTCTTCACGGATACCACGTTGAGGAACAACGGCGGATATCTTGGTTATATCACGTGGGGGCAAACGGACCCCGAGTTTGAGCGTGTTGCCTACTCGCTGAAAGTGGGGGAAGTCTCGCGTCCGGTGAGGACGGCGGAGGGGTACAGCATCATCCGTGTCGACGGGAGAGTCGAGGACCCCTTCGCGACAGAGTATGGTTTCCTGAACATGAAGCGAAAGATTGAACGAGCGCTGAAGATCGACAAGAAGGCCCCGTACGAGGCGGCATACCTCAAAAACGTCTTCAATAGAGAGAAGATGAAATTCAACGACAAGGCGCTGAAGGCCATCTATGACGACCTCGAAAAGACCGAATCCGGATTGCATGAGGTGAACCCGGAACGCCGCGCAGGTTCCCAGCGGTGCGTTGAATACGCCGGAAGGGTCTACAGCCAGGCCGACATCGAAACAAAACTCTTCGGGACGCCCGAGTTCGACCGCAAGCTCGTGACGAACGAGCGCCAGTTGAAGCTTGCCGTCACGGGCCTCGTCATGCAGGATGTGCTCATGGGGATAGCCCATGCGAAGGGGTACGACACCACGTCCTATGTCGCGGAGACGTACACGACGCTCGCCAACTACATCTACCTCGACTACAAACGAAACGAGGTTCTCGACCTCGTTCCCGTGGCCGACTCTGAAATCACGCGCTACTACGAGAAGAACATTGCCTACTATACGGGCGAGCGACAGATGAACGTGCAGGAGATTATCGTCGCCGACGATCAGACGGCGGAGAACCTTCGCCGCCGGCTCGACAGCGGAGAGGATTTCGGAGATCTCGCTGCGAAGTATTCGTTGCGTTCGTGGACTGCGAAGAACAGGGGGATCATGGGTCTCTCTCCCTTTTCCTATTTTGGGGAGCTGAAGGACACTCTCTGGAACCTCCCCTCGGGGAGCGTTCTCGGGCCCGTCCACTTCGACAAATACTACGGCCTCTTCCGTCTTCTCGGGAGGGAAGAAGGACGACCGATCGATCTTGCTCTCGTGCGCGACGCCATCGTGAAGGCAATCAGGAATGAAAAGGGCTTCCCGTATATGCAGCGGAAGCTCGAAGCGCTAGCGAAGCTGACATCGGTCAAAACGAACGTCGAGCTTGTCAAGAATTACACTCTAAAATTAGCCGGCAACTAAAAATGCCACCGTATCTTCGGAGAGATCTATGAGAAAACTTCTACCAGTTCTGCTCCTCAGTAGTTTTGTTCTGATCAGTGAAGCATTCGGGGGGACCACCGGCAAGTTGACGGGGAAAGTCGTCGATGCGAAGACCAAAGAGTCTCTCCCGGCCTGCAATATCATCATCGTCGGGACGACCCTCGGCACGGTCGCGGACATCGACGGCAACTACGTCATCCTCAACATCCCTCCGGGGAAGTATTCCATCCGCGCACAATATCTCGGCTACCAGCCTGTCGACGTCAACGACGTTTCCGTCTCGATCGATCAGACGACGAAGGTCGATTTCTCGCTGATGGAAACCACCGTGGAAATGCAGGCTGTCGTCATCGAGGGAAAGCAGGACGCCGTGAAGAAGGACGTCACCTCGTCGCAATCGACGGTCTCCGCCGATCAGATCAAGTCGCTTCCCGCGGCCGAGTTCGATGACGTCCTGGGCCTCCAGGCCGGCATCTCGAAAGACGCCAGCGGAGGGTTCCACATTCGCGGCGGTCGGACGACGGAAATCGCGTACTGGGTGAACGGAATCTCCGTGACTGACCCGTACGACAACAGCCGAGGCATCGACCTCGACAATAGCAGTATCCAGGAACTCCAGGTCATCAGCGGGACTTTTAACGCGGAGTACGGCAACGCGATGTCCGGGATTGTGAACACCGTGACGAAAGAAGGAGGGAAGGACTATCATGGATCCCTCAATGTCTACGGTTCGGACTACGTGAGCAATTTTACTTCGTACTTCCCGAACGTCGACCACTACAATCCCTTTTCAAACTACAATTACCAGGGGAGCCTCAGCGGCCCCATCCCCGGCACCAACAACACCGTGACGTTCTTCGGGAATGGCCGCTACGTGTACGACGACGGATACCTTTACGGATACGACGATTACAATATCGACGGCACGAAAGGGGACGGCCATACAGTGGCGATGAATTGGAGCAAACGGTGGCTTGGACAGGCAAACATCGCCTATCAGTTTGTGAAGGACCTCAAGATCAACACGGAGCTTCTTTATTCGAAGGACAACTATCAGGACTTCAACAGTGATACCTATGGCTTCAAGCTGGAACCCGGCGGAAATCCTTTTAAATATGCGCAGAGTTACGACGGGACCCTGACGATCAATCACATTCTCTCGTCCGGGACCTTCTACACCTTCAGGACCAACTATTTCTACAAGACGTTCCACCAGTATCTCTTTTCAGACCCTTACGATCCGCGGTATGAGTCTCCGGACTCCCTCACGACGGTGTCGTATGCGTTCCATGACAAGGGAACAGACCTCCATCGGTTCTTCAGGGAGACGCAATCGTACACCGCGAAACTCGACTTTTCGAGCCAGGTGTCCGAGAGTCATCTCGTCCAGTTCGGGTTTGAGGGGAAGGCACATCATCTCCAGTTCGACGACTACTACCTCCAGCCCCTCACCGATAACGGCGTGCCGGTTGTCCCCTTTGTCCCGTCGATCCCCGACCCGACGTCGATCAACAGAAACCTCTACGATGCGAAGCCGGTCGAATTCTCCAGCTACCTTCAGGACAAAATCGAATACAAGGACGTCATCATCAATGTCGGTCTCCGATTCGACTACTTCAACTCGAAGGGGAGGGTCCTCGTCGATCCCTCCGACCCGAACATCAACAATCCGCTCCGACCCGGGCTTGAATCGCTGAGTGTTGCGCAGCTTGAGCCGTACTTCTACAGAAATGCGACTCCGAAATCCCAACTAAGCCCGAGGTTCGGTGTTTCATATCCGATCAGTGTCGATGGGGTCGTTCACTTCTCATACGGTCATTTCCTGCAGATTCCGACCTTCCAGTACCTCTATAATGGAGGCGAATACAAAGTCCCCGGTACGGGAACCACCACGAGCCCGTTCGGCAATCCGGATCTTCAACCCCAGCGGACGGTCATGTACGAGATAGGATTCCGGCAGCAGTTCATGGATGAGTTCGTCATCGACGCGACAGGGTTCTACCGGGACATTCGCGACTGGATCACCGCAGGTACGCCGATTCCAACGCTCAACGGGGTGACGTATTCGGTCTACACGAACAAGGACTACTCAAACGTTCGGGGAATCACGCTCAACTTCTCGAAGAGGTTTTCGAACCACTATTCGATCGAGTTGAACTACACGTATCAGGTTGCCGAAGGAAGCAATTCGAACCCGGATGATGCGTTCAACGCGGCCATCAGCAATCAACAGCCGGTGATCTTTCTCTCGCCCCTCGGCTGGGATCAGCGGCACAATCTCAATCTCGACTTCCTCGTCGGAGATCAGGGTTGGAACGTGAGCCTCCTGATGAAGTACGGCACCGGACTTCCGTACACTCCCGCTGTCACACAGTACACCTCGGACAGGGGACTCAGCACCGGCTTCGAACCGAACTCGAGAAATCTTCCGCCTCAGTTTGATGTCGACCTCTACGCGAACAAGACGTTCAACATGTTCGGGACCGACTTCACTGCGTATGTCAAAGTGTTCAACGTCCTCGACGCGCGAAATGTCGTCAATGTTTTCGGGGACACCGGCGAGCCCGATTTTACCACCTCTGTCTCAGGTATAGGTCCGGACCCGGCGCGGCCAAATACGGTGGCCGAATATATTCGCTATCCGTGGTTCTATGCCGCCCCCCGGTTAATTCAAACTGGACTTGAGCTCACATTCTGACCGCCCTGCAACGGAGGAATAACCTAATGACTCTTATGAAACGACATGTGATTCTGACGGCCGCAGCGATCCTGTTCCTGAGCGGCCAACTCTTCTCTCAATTCGGTACTCCGGTGCCCGGGCACGTGCCGAGCAAGGAGCGGGGGGATTCGAGAATCAAGACACATACGCAGCTCGAAGGGAACAGGGTCCGCGCCTCGATCTTCAACTTCGCCTTCACCGGCAGAGAGAACGGAAATTTCCCCATCAATATTGAGACGCCGTACGAATGGCCGAAGAATACCGGCGAGGTTTACCTCGCTCTGACCGGCGTCCTCCTCGGCGGCGAGGTGACCGATTCGAAGGGACAGCTCCAGCATATCATCGAAGTCCCGGACTACCGGACTTCTCCGACGGGAGCGTCGTGGAACCTTGAGCCCATCCCGGGCTACTCGAACCCATCTTCCAACAGTCTTGCGAACAGCCTCGATCCGGCGACCTGGCCTTCGGCGTGGCCCGACAAGTTGACCGACAAGACTGATCCCGGGTGGAAGGGAGAGTGGAACGGATATTTCGGCAAGAACATTTTCAACGCGGATCAGGAATTGTTCGCGAAGGCATCCGACGACGAATACAGCCGATACGCCGATTACTATCCCGATACGACCGACCCAACGAGGAAGGGGTTGGGTATTATCATCGACCAACGAACGCTCGCCTGGTCCCAGATTCTCATCCAGGACGACGTCTTTCTTCTCTACACGCTGCGTAATGACGGAACGCAGAACATCCCGAAACTCGGCGTGACGATATGGTTCGCGGATTTCGTCGGTGGGAACGGCGACTCGCAGGATGATATCGCCGATTTCGACATCCTCAACAGGTTTCTCTGGTCGAGGGATGCCGACAATCGGGCTCCGACGTTCGGGACCGACCCGGTGGGATGTGTAGCTCTCACCTTTCTTGAAACGCCCGGGAATTCCGTTGACAGAATCGACAACGACGGCGACGGAGAGGCGAACGGACCGAAGGTGACCTCCGACATGCTCGTCGGCGAAACGCCCGACAACGGTCTTGACGACAACCATAACGGCTTAATCGACGAGAGCCAGACGGATATCGCGTTCGGCACGCAGGTGGGGACCACCTATGCGAACGGCCTCGACGACAACAACAACGGCGAAGCCGGCAGCCCTGTGGTCACACAGCAGATGATCGACGATGCAGCCACCGATTCTTACACCGATCCCACATCGGGCGCCACGTACCACTGGCATCGATGGCCGCCGAGCCCGGAGTTGGACCCGGTCCAGAACAACCAGATCTGGCTCATCGGTCTTTCACAGACGGATCTTGGGAAGAAATATAAGGACAACATCGATAACAACGGGAACAGCCCAAGTGTCAGCTATAACAACCTTCCGCTCGTGACGCAATCGATGATCGATTCCGCCGCATCGGACAAGTACCATCGGTACAGAGTTCCGGGGACAAGTGTCATTCTCTACAGCCTCGATCAGAGCTCACTCGGAAAACCGTACCTCAACAAAGACGGACTTCGGGACGCCGGCGTGGACGAGGGAATCGACGAGATGATCGACGAATCGCGCACCGACGGCGTCGACAATGACGGTGACTGGAACCCGAAGACCGACGACGTCGGTCTGGATGGCAAACCGGGGACCAACGACTTCGGCGAGGGAGACGGGAAAGCAACCTCTGGGCTCCTTAGCCCTCCGGGATCCAACGAGCCGGGTGAGCCGCACATCGACCTGACGGACGTCAAGGAGACCGACCAGATCGGCATCACGAGCGCGGATCGGATCGTCGCAGGCGGATTGAACATCAACAGCGATGCGACGATGTGGTTCGACTTCATGATCCCCGGCAAGTATTTCGACCCGGCTTCCGTGGTTCAAGGCGACTACGACCTCTTTGTATCGTCGAGCCTTTTCCCGATGCCTGCCGGAGACATCCAGCCCTTCTCGATGGCGGTCATCCTTGCGAACGGTCCGGTGAACGATCCGGGATGGGCAATCCGGAAGAGCCAGATTCTCCTCAAGAGAGGCCGCGCTCAGCAAACCTATCAGAACAACTACCGGTTTGCGATCGCCCCGCCGGCCCCGATCGTCACGGCGGTTTCCGGCGACAACCGCGTAACACTCTACTGGGATAATGCGGCAGAGAATTCGTACGATGCCTTCACGGCCAACATCGGAGGCGATGGGCATCATTTTGAGGGATACCGGGTCTATCGGTCCTCCGACCCGGCATTCAAAGATGCGCTCAACATCACAAACGGGCAGGGGAGCCTGCAGTTCATGTCGCCTCTTGTGGTCTTCGATCTCGTCGACGGCATCCAGGGATACGATTCCGTCGGCATCGACGGCATCCATTATTATCTTGGAAGCGACTCCGGCCTGAAGCACTCGTTCGTCGACACGACCGCCAGGAACGGCTTCACCTACTATTATGCGGTCGTTTCGTACAGCAAAGGATACGCGGCGGGCGGGATTCTTCCCGCCGAGTCTCCCATCCGCGTCAACCTCGCTGCGGACGGATCGGTGACCCTCGGACAAAACGTTGCCCGCGTTGTTCCTTCCGCGACGTCTGCCGGATACGTCAATTCGACGCTCGGGAGTATCACGCTTCTCAGAGGGGCGACGACAAGTACCGTCTCATACGAGATCGTCGACCCGAAGGTTGTGAAGGGAGGTCATACCTACTACATCACGTTCGACGACACCCTTATCATCACCCCAGGCTCTCCCGACACCCTGAAGACCAGGGACTACACGTTGGTCGATTCTACCGATGGACGGGTGCTCGAATACCAGAATCCGGACTTCGGCACCGAGTATGAGCAGCCGGTTCTCGACGGATTCAGGCTGACATTCAACAACGCTCAGAGCGTGGAGCTTGACAGCACCTCTTCCCGATGGAACGACCCGAACGTACCGAGCTTTGTCTTCGAGAAGTTCGTCGCTCCGGGAGGCATCAGCGGAGAGCTCCGCCCCGACGACTATCGGGTCACGTTCGGCAATGTCGGCGTCGATACGTGCGTCTCGTTCAGCTATTCGGGAATCACCTTCCCGGCGCAGCCGGTGAATTTCAGGGTCTTCAATACGACGACGAATTCGTACCTCAAGTTCGGATTTCTCGACCTCGATCAGACGGGCGGGGCGGGAAAACTCTCGGCGAGCGGTTCCAAGAAGGACCGGATCGTCTTTCTCGAGCCGAACTCGAAAGATTCTCTCGTCGTGACCTGGTGGTTCTATCTCTCCGCGGGTCTGGACACGACGAAACATCAAACGATCCCGATGCCGGGTGACACGGCCTACGTCAAATTGAAGAAGCCGTTCCTCTCCGACGACGTTTTCCGGTTCACCTCGGCGACCGAATACGTCGATCCGAACCTCGCGAAAGCGCAGCTCGCAAACATCAGGGTGGTCCCGAATCCCTACCTCGGCTCGGCGCTGTGGGAGGTGAAGAACCCGTATTCAACCGGCCGCGGAGCACGATCGCTCCACTTCACCCACCTTCCCGCCCAATGCACGATCAGAATTTTCACGGTCGACGGCGAGCTGGTGCAAACGATCACCCACAACGTTCAGATCGACGACGGCACGGAAGACTGGAACATGCTCTCCCGCGACAATCTTTCCATTGCCTACGGAGTCTATGTCTATCAGGTCGACGCGCCGGGCATCGGAAAGACGATCGGCAAATTTGCGGTGATCAAATAAGACGGGTGATCTTCAACGACACTATACCGAAGAATCTCAATCCAGGAGCCTAACGTGTCTACGAAAAATCTCTGGACCATCGCTGCTGCACTCCTCGTTGCAGGCGTACAGCTCAGCGCGCAGGATGTCACAAAGACCGGGACGACCGCGGCGAAGTTCCTCAGCCTCGGTGTCGGCCCACGGGCCATCGCCATGGGAGGTGCGTTCACCGCGACGGCGGACGACCCATCGACGATTTACTGGAATCCCGCCGGGATCGCCGCGTCGACCCAGTATCAGGCGATGTTCACCTACACAAACCTTTTTGCCGGAATCGGCCTCGATTATTTCGGTTTCATCCTTCCTTCCGGCGATGTCGGGAACTTCGCCGTCAGCGTCACGGCCGTCAACTACGGATCGATCGGTGTGACGACCGAAGACCAGCCCGACGGGACCGGCGAGACGTTCACGCCGGCGAGCTATGCGTTCGGGCTCTCCTATGCGCGCAACATCACCCAGGATTTTGCCGTCGGCGCGACCGCCAAACTGGTGACGGAGAACATCTATCACTCGAACGCGACGGGGGTGGCGTTCGACGTCGGCACGCTCTTCACGACGCCATTTTATGGAGTGAAGTTCGCAAGCAGTATCACGAACTTCGGAACCAAGATGCAGATGTCGGGGAACGACCTCCTGATCCGCTACGATGTCGATCCGACGCGGGCAGGAAGCAACAATACCGTCGACGCCAACATCGCCACCGATCAGTTCGACATGCCCCTGAGGCTTCAGATCGGCTTTGCGAGGGATTTCATGTTCCTCGATGACCAGCGGTTCACCCTCGCGGTCGATGGTGTGGTCCCGAACGACAACAACGAGTGGGTCGACGTCGGCGGCGAGCTGGCGTTGTTCGATAACGTCGTTTTCCTTCGCGGCGGCTATAAGACCCTGTTTCTGAAGGAAAGCCAGGAAGGTTTGACGTTTGGCGTCGGATTGAAGTACCAGAAGGCCGGGTATCTCGACGTCGGCATCGACTACTCCTATCAGCAGTTCAAGTATCTCGAGAACGTCAACAGCTTCGGCATTATCATTAACTTCTAGCACTAAACAAGCCTTTCCGCGTTTGCTTTCGCGGGAGGAAATTCTCAACAACTAACCAAAGGAGTACCATATGAAGAAAGGCCTTTTACTACTGGCATTTTTTTCTGTGGGAATGGTCGCCTACGGTCAGGTGAAAGTTACCTTCACCGTGGATATGTCGATCTATCAGAAGAACGGCTATTTTAATCCCGCGACGGACACCGCATGGGTGGCCGGGGACTTCAATAGCTGGTCGACATCGGCCAACCCGCTGACGAGAGGCACCGGTGCAGATACCGGAAAGTTCTCGGCCGCAGTGACAGGCGTGGCCTCGGGTGCCCATTCGTACAAGTTCCTCTTTGCACACAGCGGAACGACGACGTGGGATGGTGACCCGAACAGGTCCGCGACGATCGGCAGCAAAGACACCACGCTTCCCGTCGTCTACTTTAACAACATCACCGGTGGGATCAGAACCGTGTTGTTCAAGGCAGACATGACCGTTCCCTTGAAGACGGGCATGAAGCTCTCCGACACCGTCGGTGTGACCGGCGACTTCACGGGATGGGGCACTTCGGGAACCGGCTTCATCATGCTGAAGAAGGATGCGGGCGATTCGGTCTACACGGCCTATACCCCGACGACCGATACGGTCCGCTCAGGTCAGACGCTGAACTTCAAGTACATCTATGTCGACAACGGCGCCGCGACCTGGGAATCCGTCGCGAACCGCACCTACTTCATCCCGGAGAAGGACTCGAGCACCTTCTCGGCATTCTGGAACGACCAGAATCCGAACATCCAGATCGGAAGCGGCAAGATCAACTTCACGTGCGACATGAGCGTCCTGACGAAGGTCGGAATGTTCAATCCTGCGGTTGACAGCGTTCTCATCTCCGCCGGTTTCAACGGCTGGACGACGAACGCGGCGACCGCCTGGATGAGCCAGAACCCGATCGACGACAGCTCGTACTTCATCAGCCAGACCTTCACGAACGCTCCGTACGGAGACAACCCGTACAAGTACTACGTGAAGAAACACAACCCGACCGGGATCGACACGATCTGGACGGACGGCTACGAGCGGCCTCTTCACTGGGGCGGTGGGAACAGGGAAACCGGTTTCCATGGAGTTGCAAGCATGGACACGAGTGACTGGTACGACGGCGCGCATCCGGACTGGTTCATTCCTTCCGGCACGTCCCTCAAGGTCGTCTTCACCGTTGACATGACCCCCGCGATGGACGCGAGCAAGCAGGCGATTCCGTTCGACCCGAAGAAGGACACCCTCTGGTGGCTCTCCGGCGAACCGTCGTTTGCGCGTTCGCAGGGATGGTACCGTCCGAGCGACGGCCACATGAAGATCATGAAGCTGACGAACACGACCGGAAACCTCTACTCCGGTACGATGACGGTGAAAGCTCCGTCATGGAACGCCTTCGAGTACACTTATGAGTGGCAAAAAGGATCAGACGCATCATGGGTTACCGAACCTTCCGGCTTCGATGCGTTCAACTACCGTGTCCGCTACGCGGGACAGGATGTTGCCAGCCACTTCCCGAAGAATCCGTGGACGATGCCGACCGATACCTGGACGAACAATGACCTGAAGACCGACCAGGAGAAGGATCCGTACACGTCACTCTTGCTCGTGAAGACGATCAGCGAGAACCCGACGACGTACACGCTTTCGCAGAACTATCCGAACCCCTTCAACCCCACGACGACCATCAACTTCTCCATCCAGAGGGCCGGTGTGGTGAGCTTGAAGGTCTACAACATCCTCGGACAGCTCGTTGCGACCGTCGTGAACGAGAACCTGAAGGTTGGAACGTATTCGTACGTCTTCGACGCTTCCCGTCTCGCCAGCGGCGTCTACTTCTACTCGTTGAACGCCGGCAGCTTCAACCAGGTGAAGAAGATGATGTTGCTGAAGTAACACGAAGGACATATGTCGGGGGGAGGAGCATCATCGTTGTTTGTGAAAACCCCCGACTGAAGAATAACAGAACCCAATCCCGAGAAGATCGGGATTGGGTTTTGTTTAACGTCCGGCGGCTCCCGGTTCACCAGCGGGGAGCCGGACTTCAAGACGCGGAACATCCGCGTTCGCTTACCTCGGCAGTTTTCGGAGAAACCCGATATGAGAATCTTCTGCGTTCTGATCCTCTCCGCCCTTGAGATGACTTCTGCCGCTGCGGCGGATTCGTCGCATGCCGTTCCGCGTGTTCCGGCATGGGCGAAAAGCGCAGTCTGGTATCAGATCTTCACGGAACGATTCGCGAACGGCGATACTGCCAACGATCCGACCCCGGCGGATATCTCAAATGCCTGGCCCTACAACATCCCGAAAGGATGGCATATCTCCCCCTGGACGTCGGACTGGTATCAGCTTCAGCCCTGGGAAAAAGCAGACGGGCACGATTTCTATTGGAATGCCGGTGTGCGCCGGTATGGCGGGGACCTTCAGGGTATCATCGATCACCTCGACTACCTGAAGGATCTCGGGATCACCGCAATCTACCTGACGCCGATTTTCTGGTCCCCTTCGTCGCACAAGTACGATACGAGGATGTATCATCATATCGACTGTAATTTCGGACCAAACCCGTCGGAGGATGAAAAGATCATCGCCCGGGAGGACCCGGGTGATCCTTCGACCTGGAGATGGACCTCGGCAGACAGTCTCTTCCTGCGGATGGTACGAGAAGTCCACAAACGGAAGATGAAGATTATTCTCGACGGGGTGTTCAATCACGTCGGGACATCGTTCTGGGCGTTCCAGGACGTGGTGAAGAATCAGCAGGCTTCGAAGTACAAAGATTGGTTCAAGATTCGTTCATGGGATGATCCGGCGACCCCGCAAAATGAGTTCGTCTACGAAGGATGGAATGGTGTGCGTGAACTGCCGGAGATCAAGAAGGTCGGGACGTACGACATTGCGGACGGGTTCGCCGAGCATGTCCACGCAATCGTCAGGCGATGGATGGATCCGAACGGGGACGGAGATCCGTCCGACGGGATCGATGGATGGCGCCTCGACGTGGCGGAAAAGGTCAGTCTGAAGTTCTGGCGTCAGTTCCGCGTGTGGGTGAAGGCGGAAAACCCCCAGGCGTACATCACCGGAGAGATCTGGTGGGATAATTGGCCCGTTAACCAGATGTTCAACGCGGCCCCGTGGCTTCAAGGTGACTCTTTCGACGGCGTCATGAACTACCGTTTCGCCCGAGCGGTCGGCTTGTTCGTGGGAGGAGCGGACGACAAGATATCGCCGAGCGCATTTTCGGATACGATGACGACGCTTCAGACCGAATATCCAAGTGACAACTTCTATGCGGTGATGAATCTCCTCGACAGCCACGATGTGGATCGGGTAGCTTCGCAGATCGTCAATCCCAACCGATGGTACGACCACGTGGCCAATCCGGGGCAGAACCACAACTACAAAGTTCGCAAGCCGAACGAGGTCGAGCGTGAAAAGCAGCGTTTGATCGTCGGGCTGCAGATGACTCTGCCGGGAGCGCCGATGGTCTACTACGGCGATGAGGCCGGGATGTGGGGAGGGGACGATCCCGACTGCCGCAAACCGATGGTGTGGCCCGGTCTTTCGTACGACATTGAACGCACGGATCCGCTCGACAGGCCTCGCGAACCTGACACCGTTGTCTTTGACAAGGCTCTCTTCGACTGGTACAAGAAGATGATAGGGATCCGGAACGAGAATCGCGAGCTCTCCGCGGGAGGGCTGAAATTCATTCTACGAGAGGATGGAAAACAGCTTCTCGGATATCGCCGGGACCTTGACGGATCGACCTCCTTTGTCTTTGTGAACGACTCAAACGCTCCGGCCTCAGTCTCATTCGTACCTGAAGGCGTCTCCAGGGAGAAAGGAAAATTGCTAAACCTTATCGATGGAACCTTCGTGCCCATCTCGAACGGCGCGTGCAAGCTTGAATTGGCGCCGTTTGAACTAAAGGTGCTGAAGCCGGCGTGATCTGTGCTTCCGGCACCCCTCCAAACCTCCGAATCGGACAGCGGTGAAACACGAAAGCAAAAAAGGAAGACAAGCGGCCCCCGCGGAACCTCGGAAGAGACCCCGGAAGGTTTTCTATGTCATCTCGCTGCTGATTCCCATCCTCTTTTTTCTCTGCCTTGAAGCGGGCCTGAGGCTCGCGAACTACGGAAACGATTACACGCAATGGGTCAATCCAGTCAAGGGTAAGTACGTCCTCAACCCCGGTATCGCTCATAAATACTTCCACGACATCCAGAGCGTCCCTTACTCGAACGGCGACGTTTTCGATGTCGTGAAGCAACCCAATGCCTTCAGGATCTTTGTCCTCGGCGAAAGCAGCGGCGCAGGCTACCCCTTTCTTCCGACTGGATCGTTCTCCCGCTATCTCCAGCAACGGCTGGCGCTCGTCTATCCGGAATCGAAAATCGAGGTGGTGAACTGCAGCATGACCGCGATCAACAGCTACACGATGCGCGATCTCTTCCCGGGGATTCTTGAGCAGCATCCCGATCTCATTCTCGTCTATGCGGGTCACAACGAGTATTACGGTGCACTCGGCGCAGGTTCGGTGGAGTCGCTCGGGAGTTCACGCGTTCTCGTCAACCTCGTCATCGCCCTGGAGAGCTACAGGACATTTCAGCTCGTTCGCGGGGCGATCGCCTCAGTCCTACGGCTCGTTGCAGGTGAGCGGGAGGCCCCGAGCGGCACGCTCATGGCGCGAATGGCGCACGATCAGTACATTGGACTCAATTCTTCGGAATACTGGAGAGGTGTGAAGCAGTTCAGCGGGAACATGGGCGATATTCTCGCCATGGCATCGAAGGCCCATGTCCCAGTAATCCTCGGGACGCTGACCTGCAACCTCAAAGATCAACCGCCCTTTGTTTCGGTGAATGAGGGGAAGATGCCGCGGGCCGACAGCATCTTCCACCAGGCCGCGGATGCGCTGGCGCGCCAGGAGGTTCCAGTGGCCGACTCGCTCTACCGTTACGCAAAGGATCTCGACGCTTTGCGCTTCCGGGCCCCCTCCGACATCAACACGAGCATACGCCGTCTCGCCGGTGAGTATGGAGATCAGGTGGTCGATATCGATTCGGCGTTCGAGTCCGCCAGCCCCGCGCATATCGTCGGCAGCGAACTGATGACCGATCATCTTCATCCCACACTTCGGGGATACCAGATGATCGGCGGCCTCTATTTCGACGCGATGAAGCAGAGCGGTCATCTCCCGCAGACACGGCCGCGTGATCTGAGTGAGCGTGCTCAGGACAGCATCACTGCCGCAAATTTCCCCTTCGGAAGACTGGACAGCCTCATCGGGAAGTACAGGATTCAGCTCCTCAAGAATGACTGGCCCTACATCGACAAGAGAAAAAAGATCCCCGACGGCGATCTTCTCCGCCCCACTGGGCCGATCGATTCGATCGCTTTTGATCTCGTCGAGGACAGGAGCTCGTGGGACCTGGCCCATCGCAAAGCGGCCCAGTGGTACGCCGCACACGGCGACGTTCCGGACTTCGTCGTAACGATGAACGCGCTCATCAACCAGTATCCGATCGTGACGGAGTACTACGACTACGCGGCGAACACACTCCTGGAACGAGGAGAATACGACAGGGGCTACGACTTTTTGATTCGAAGGAATGATATCGAGGCGACGGCCTACAGCACAAAGTGGCTCGGAACCGTAAGCCTTCACAGGAATCAACTCCAACCCGCCGAGAAGTATCTGAAGCAAAGCCTTCAACTGGATGCCCGCGACCCACAGGTATGGTATAATCTCGCGGGGGTCTACATCGGTGAGAACCATTACAAAGAGGCGCTAGAGGCGGTGAATCGGGCGATCGATCTCAACGCCCGGTATGCGGATGCGATTGCACTGCAAAACAAGCTCAAGAATGTTCTAAAGTAAGAACCAGGCGAGTCCATAAGCGCCGTGTTGCGTTGGTGCCGCGGCCGCGGAGGATCAGTCCAAACAGGTTTTCGTCATTCATTGGAATGGAGGATTGGAAGATCATGAGTCGAATAGCAGCTGCCCTTGGGTTTGTCCTGGTGTGGGTCTCGGTGTCGGCCGGGCAGACGTCGGATAGCGTCGATGTGACATTCACCTACACAACACAGTCGAATCCCACGGCCGTGTTTGTCCCGGGAGAATTCAACAATTGGGGACCCAACGCGGCCGGGGTTATCTCTTCCTCGGCTCCCTCGAAAATGGCGAAGGATCCGACGACGGGGGTTTGGTATAAAACGATCCGGCTCCGGGTCGGCGGCAATGTCGGCGGGATGTGGTCAGGCGCCTATGAATACAAGTTTAACGAAAACGGAACCTCTTCCGGCTGGCTCTCGGATCCCATCAACCCGCGACAGGACGCAGCGAACAACAACAACTCGATCATCTACGTTAACAGCCCGACGATCTTCCAGCTTCTGCCGAACAAGACTTCCGGAGTAGTGACAGTGCAGCATCCTACGATCACCGCCTATGTTTTTCCTTCGATCAGCACGGGAGTTGACACGAACTCATTCCAGCTGCAGATCGATTCGGCGACGTATCCGATCCCTGCATCTGCCTACAACACCCAGACGAAGTTCCTGAGCTTCAGGACGCCATCGGCTCTCGACAATGGTCCGAGAAAGATCACCCTCTTTGCCAAGCGCTTCGGGAATGGCCCGGTATCCGACAGTGCGACCTTCACGGTCCTTGCCGGAGCCATACGGATCCTGAACCAGGGAGGATACACCACGGTGAGAGACTCCGTTGTTCTCCTTGGTTCAGTCGAAGACACGACGATCCATACTGCCATGCTTGTGAGAAACCAGACGGACACTCAACTCGTTGCAGTCCAGGCTGGCTCCTTCTCGAAGACAATCGGTTTGTTGGAAGGGAGGGACACGATCCAGGCTATTGCCAAGGATAGCACGGGCAAGACCTTTGTTTCTTCACCCTATGTTACGACCCGCTTCGTTAATCACTCTCCGAACGCTCAGATCAGCTTCACCCCCGGCGGATCGGACATCACGCTCTCTGCGTCGGCGAGTACGGATCCGGACTCAGGAGAGGCCGCAACGCTGAAGTTTCTCTGGAGCGTTGATGCTGGGAACCCTTCGGTGGTGAGCGGGGTGGCCGGGTCAACGAATGCAAGCATCATTGCAACGACTCCGAAGGTGGCGGGAGAGTACTACTTCGGTCTCATTGCAACGGACACGGAGGGAAACAAGGACACAACGAGGTCGTACTTCACGGTCAATCAGGACGGCTCGGTAACAATCCCGGCGATCAATTCAAATCCGCAGTGGGTCCGGATGGGGCGGATTTATGAACTCTTCTTCAATTCCTTTACTCCGCAGCAGACGATCAACGCGGCGGCCCAGAAACTCGACTACCTGCGAAGGCTTGGGGTCAATATCCTCTGGGTCATGCCGGTCATGACGAACAATGCGCGGATCGACAACGGGCCGGGCCCGGGGTATAATATTGTCGATTTCTACAACGTGGCGCCGCAGTATGGAACGAACGCCGATTTCAAGAATTTCGTCCAGCAGGCTCATCAACTGGGGATGAAGGTGATCCTGGATGTCACGCCGAATCACACGAGCTACAATCATCCTTTCGTCCTCGACGCACGGCTTTATTCGACCTATTCCTTCCACTGGAGCTTCTACGAACATCAACTGATCACGAACCCGAACTATGCGCCCGAGCTCTCTGAGGCGATCACCAACGACGGCTTCGTCTACTACGGCGCGTTCGGGGATCAGATCCTGAATTACAACTGGGGCGATCCCGATGCGAGGGCGTACATGATCGGCGTCTACGAATGGTGGGTGAAGCAAATGGGGCTTGACGGGTACCGGTTCGACGTCTATTGGGGACCGCACGCTCGTGCAAACGGCGGGAATGGCGGAGAGGGGGATATGGGAATTCCGATGCGTGCCGGACTCAAGCACATTAAGCCGGACGAGTTCATTCTCGGCGAAGCGGCGGGGACAGGAGTCGGCACCGAGGCCTACTACGCGGACCGGAACGGCGGGGTCGACGCGGCTTACGACTGGAACCTGCTCCACAACGTCGTGACCCCCTACAACATCTCGGCCCTCAACGCCAACGTGACAAATTCAGGCGGGCAGGACACGATGGGCTTTGTGCCGGGGCCGAACTCCAGGTTCATGCGCTTCCTCGAGAACCATGATGAAGACCGCATCGCCTACGTGTACGGATCCTACGCGAAGACCATGCCGATGGGGACGATGATCTTCACCGTTCCCGGGATCCCCATGATCTACTCAGGGCAGGAGGTCGGGTTCGGACTTGGCATCAGCAACCTTGATCAGCGCAGGAGAGGAATCATCGACTGGAATAGCGCGGGGAAAGGTCTCCTGAGTCCGCATTATCAGCGCCTTGCGTGGATCCGCGGAACGTACCCTGCATTCTCGACCCTGTCGTTCAACAGGCTGGCAACGTCAAATCCGTACGTCTATGCATACACTCGTCCCTACGCCGATCAAAACGGTATCGCGGTTGAGAACTACACCGCGACCGCCGTTCAAGTGACGATCAGCCTCAACGGGAATACGAGTGGCGGCAACCTGATCCTTACGGGAGGCCCGGTGAACGGCAAGACGTACTATCTTAACGATGTCTACAACGACACCTCGTACGCCGTGAGCTTTGCGAGCGGAATCATGAATTTCAGCCCAAACCTTCCGGCCTATGGGTCGGCAGTCTACATCCTCTCCGATTCGGTCATCCATCTGGCCGTTCCTTCTCTTACCTCGGTCGGCGCGGCCGCAGACGCGGCGACACCGCACACCTTCTCGCTCGAGCAGAACTATCCGAATCCGTTCAACCCTGCCACGGCGATCAGGTTTTCGATACCGCGGTCGGAGCGAGTCACGCTGATCGTTTACGATATTCTTGGAAGGGTGGTGGCGGTGCTGGCGAACGGGAACCTCAGCGCCGGCAGTCATACAGTGGAATTTGACGGCAGATCCCTTTCGTCCGGAGTGTACCTCTGCAGGCTCTCGACAGAGACCGATTCGCAGGTGCGGCGCATGCTTTTGTTGAAATAGCCCTGAATGGCTCGATTTCCGCAAAGGCTGAAAAGGACCGGCATGTGCGAGAACTTGAAACTTAGGGGGATATCCGTGGGGGGTGAATCCATTGCTTCTGTACCGTCGTCCGAAGTGGGCAGGGCGATATGAGCGTGAGGCAATTCGTTCCGGAATGGGCACGAGATGCCATCTTCTATCAGATCTTTCCGGAGCGTTTTGCAAACGGAGATCCGGCCAGCGATCCGCCGAATGTCCAGCCCTGGGGATCACGTCCGACTCCGGAGAGTTTTTTCGGCGGGGATCTGAAAGGGATCATCGACCATCTTGACTATATCGCAGACCTGGGCGTCAACGCGATCTATCTCACTCCGATCTTCTCCTCGCCGAGCAATCACAAGTACTCGACGTCGGACTATTTGAAGGTCGACCCGGCCTTCGGGACTCTGGAGACCTTCCGGCAGTTGTTGGAGGAGTGTCATCGAAGGGGGATCAGGCTCATCCTCGACGGGGTATTCAATCACACGGGGACATCTCATTGGGCTTTCCAGGATATCATGACGAACGGGGAATCCTCGCCCTACCTTGGCTGGTACAATGTCTATTCGTTTCCTCTCGTCCTTCGGACGGCTCATCCCGAGTACGAGTGCTGGTGGGGATCGGGAAAACTGCCGAAGCTTATGGTGCAAAACCCGGAAGTGAAAAAGCACCTTCTTGAAGTGACCGAGTTCTGGACGAAGGCGGGAATCGATGGATGGCGGCTGGATGTCCCGAACGATATCGCTCATGAGTTTTGGAAAGAATGGCGACGGTTCGTGAAAGAGATCAATCCCGAGTGTTACATCGTGGGAGAAATCTGGGGGGATGGAACCGAATGGCTGCAGGGGGATGAATTCGATGCGGTGATGAACTACGAGTTCAGAAAAGCTTGCCTCGACTTTTTTTGCGGGAGGGTAATAGCTCCATCGGAATTCGATCTCCGTCTTTCTCAGACCCGTTCCGCGTACCCTGAGCAAGTGAACTACGCTCTGCAGAACCTCCTCGGAAGCCACGACACAGAGAGGCTCCTGACAATCTGCAATCGGGAGGAATGGAAAGTTCGCATCGCGGTCCTTTTTCAGATGACGTACCTCGGCGCACCCATGGTCTACTACGGCGATGAAATCGGGATGGAAGGGGGGAAGGATCCGGACTGCCGCCGGACAATGATCTGGGATAAAAAAGAATGGAACGCGGGTCTTCATGATTACTATCGGACCCTGATTGCGGCGAGGAGACAAAGCGGAGCACTGCGTCGTGGAGATTTCCGTACCTTAGTTGCCGATAACAAAAGAGGGGTCCTCGCCTTCAATCGCAGGCTGGGGGATGAAGTCGTGTATGTCATCATCAATCAGGGAAAGACGCCACAAGAGGTGCCCCTGGGAAATACCGGGGAGAGCGCTCCATACTCAGATATACTTTCGGGCAGGAGAACTACCAGCGATCATGGTAGGATGGTCTTCAATGTGGGAGGACGCTCGGGGGCGCTGCTTTTTCCGATCTCTTAAACTGCAACAGCCTTGCATCGAATGAAGAATGCCGTGACTTGCAGATCGCTCTTTCGGTTCCCTGGTTTATTCATCGTGTTGATCTCCGTTGCGTGTACAATGTCGCTCCGGGCCCAACCCTGCATTGACTCGGCAGGCGTGAGGTTCAACTGGAAAGGGGCGGCGAAGGCGGTTTTCCTGGCGGGTGATTTCAACGCCTGGTCGCGGAGCGGCGATTCGTTGTCGCAGACGGAGCGAGGGCTCTTCACGACCGTGCGTTCGATCCGCCCGGGCATTCACGAATACAAGTTCGTTGTCGACGGGGTCTGGACGCTCGACACCGCCAACCCTTACCGGACTCAAGAGGCTGACCCGGGAAAAAGAAACTCAGTTTTCGTACTATCCGAAGATCACAGAATCGTTTTACGCGACACCATACAAAACGAACATACGATCATGAACGACACTTATCCTCAATCCGGTGCCACGCTCTACCTCAACCTCATCTGGCACCAGCACCAGCCTCTCTACCTGGACCCTCAGAGCGACCAACTCCAGGGCCCATGGGTAAGGACTCATGGGACGAAGGACTACTACGACATGGCGTCCATCCTGGAACAGTATCCTGACGTCCATTACAATGTCAATCTGACCTCCTCGCTTCTTTTCCAGCTCGGAAAGTACTACGTCGAACGACTCAAGCCTTTTGTCGACGTAAAGCGGTCGCGCGTGGATACCGCCGGCTTCTTCGCGAAGTGGAAAGGGAGAACCGACCCCTGGATCGACCTCGCCCTGAAGCCGACAAAGGAGTTCAACAAGCAGGATATGGACTTTCTCCTTTACAACATCTGGAATGCGTTCGGCATCAGCGACGTCCAGATCCTTCGGTTCCCCGGTTACGAAGCGCTGAAGGAAAAAGGAACACGTCGCGAGCCTTTCACGGAGCAGGAATTGCGCGACATCAAGTTCTGGTTCTACCTTGCTCATTTCGATCCCGACTTCCTTGAGAAGCGGGTCCAGCTTGCCGACGGAAGCATCATCGATCTCACCGATCTCGTCGAGAAGCGCGACGACGGCAAGTACTATCTCCGGAGGACGATCGATGAGAACGACTGCAACAGGATCGTCGCGGAGACATTCAAGGTTCTCTCGAATATCGTTCCGATTCATAAGAAGCTGATGTATCATTCATCCACACATGAAGGGCAGATTGAAGTCGCCACGACGCCGTTTTTCCATCCTATCCTTCCTCTTCTCTTCGACACTCAGATCGCCAGGACGTGCCAGCCGAATGATCCGCTGCCGGACCGGTTTAGTTATCCGGAAGATGCATCCGCCCAGGTAGCAAAGGCGGTCGACTACTATTCCAAAACTTTCGGACAGTCGCCCAACGGAATGTGGCCGGCGGAGGGGTCGGTAGCACAGGAGATCGTCCCGATCTTTGGCGGGAACGGCATCCGATGGATCGCGACGGACGAAAAGATCCTCGCCCGGTCGAAGCCCTACAATCAGCCGAAGTATTATCCCTACGGGGTATTTGCGGACCATGACACGGCCGACTCCGTGGTGGTCGTCTTCCGGGATACGGAGATTTCCGACAAGATCGGCTTCACCTACCAGAACTACGAGGGGGAGGATGCGGCGGATGATTTCATCAAGTCGATCCTCAGGTATGCGCCGCAGCCGGGGGAGCCTGATAGATTGCTCACCGTTATCCTCGACGGAGAAAATGCGTGGGAGTGGTATAAGAAGGACAACGACGGTAAGTCGTTCATGCACGCCCTCTATCGGAAGCTCACCGCTCTTTACCACACGAGGCAGATTGTCTCGGTAACGATGACGGAGTACATGGAAGGGAACCCTGCGAGGGGAGTTGCTCCGCATCCGATCTCGTCGATGAGAAAACTCGACTGGCTTTATCCCGGATCTTGGATCAACGCAAATTTCGACACATGGATCGGAGAGGACGAGGAGAACAGAGCGTGGAACTACCTCCTCACCGCTCGCGTGGACCTCGGCAAGTCAGGACTGAATCAACCCGACCCAAAGCAGACGGAGCCGCAGGAAGGGACAAAACCGTACTTCGCCTACAAAGCCTGGGAGGAGATGTACGCGGCTGAGGGTTCCGACTGGTTCTGGTGGTACGGCACGGACCAGACCGCCCCTGCCGGCGATAAGCCGTTCGATATTGCGTACATCACTCACCTGAAGAACATCTATCTCTTTGCGCGGCGGGGAGGCGGGAAGATGCCCGAGCGGGAATTCAAGGAGATCATCGTCGATTCGACTGTCTCGTTGCGTCAAGCCCAGGGGACGATGGCGCAGAGCAAGACCGATAGTGTTTCGGTCGTATTCCAATGCGATGCCAAAGGCATTTATGTGAGGAAGGCGATCTACATCGTCGGAAACACGCCAAACCTGGGGGAATGGAAGCCGAATCTCGTCCGTCTTTACGATGACGGCACGCACGCGGACGAAAAAGCGGCGGACGGAATCTGGACGATCGAACTGAGGTTCCCGGCAGGAACGGAGATTCAGTACAAGTATACCAACAGCGGGCCGAGCGGAGAATGGAATCCGGGGGAGGAATTCCATTCTCAAAACAGACGCATACGCCTCGACGGATCCGTCGACAGGATCATCCTCAAGGACACCTTCGGCAAGATGTGAGAGCCCAAGCTCACGCTGACGAGGCAGTCCGGCATCCACAGACTTTGAGTTGAGCCACCATGCTTTCAATGCAGAGAAACCTCACGCGAACCTTCTACGGCATCCTCAGCCTTCCATCCACGGCAATGGGGTTTGCACTCTCCATTCAAATATCGGCGCTGAGTTGGCTGCTCACGACCCGGTACCACCTCGACATCCACGAAGTCGGAATTGTCTGGGCTGCGGGACCGCTGGCCGGAATCTTCGGACAGGTGATCATAGGGCTCATCAGCGACAAAGTCTGGTTCTGGGGAGGACGGAGACGCCCGTTTATCCTTATCGGTGGTCTCCTCGCATCATCGATGCTCCTCGCCTTGCCGAACATCGACGCGATTAGATCCTTCTTTGGGATCGAGAGCCTTCTCGGTGTGGCGATCGTTGTGGCCTTGACGCTCGACCTGGCAATCAACATCAGTTTCAATCCTACACGATCGATCATCGCCGACGTCACCCCGGAGGGAAACCCACGCACGAAGGGATATACATGGATGCAGACCGTTTCGGGATTCTTTGGAGTTCTGGCGTACATTGTGGGCGCCGTCTTCGGCAATTACGTGCTCATCTATCTCGGGGTTGGCGTCGTCCTTCTGTTCTCGATTGGCCCGCTTTTTCTTATCACCGAACAAAAAGATACGCCCTCCGAGCACAAGCCAGGAGTTGATTCTGCCGCCGCCGATGTCTCGGAAAAGACCCAATGGAGTCAGCTCATACGTCTCTTTGTCGCTCATGCATTTTCCTGGATCGGAGTCCAGACGATGTTCGTCTACATCATTGCCTACGTCCAGCAGAAACTTGTGAGCCCGACCGAAGGCGCGGCGGCGATCTCCGGTCAGGTGATCGCCGTGTCGTTCGCGGTCCTGAATACCGTAGGATTTCTGCTCCCCGGTTTTGTCCTTGAGCCGATCGCCGAACGGATGGGACGCGTCCGGACTCATGCCTCGGCTGTCGCCGTGATGGCGGCGGGCTACTTTCTGATCGTTCTCTTTGGAAGAACTCCCTTCGCGCTCTACGGGCTCATGATTATTCTTGGTGTAGGATGGGGAGCAATCGTTAGTCTGCCGTTTGCCGTCATGTCGGAATTTGTCGCAAAGAGCAGGATGGGCCTCTTTATGGGAATCTTCAATCTATCAGTCGTCCTTCCTCAATTATTCGTAAGCCTGGGTCTCGGCGGCATCATCCAACGGGCAGAGGACAAGAATATCATTTTCATCATCAGTGCGGTCAGCGTAGCTCTCTCGGCCCTCCTTTGGACACTTGTCCGCGAAAAGAAAACCGCACTCAAGATCGACTCATCCTCACACGGCGCCCATTGACCCAAAGAGCGAACATAATCAGTTCTCTGCGGCTGCTGAGGGCAACGGCGCTCCTGGGGGCAGTGCTCATGGCTCTCCTGGCGTTTTCTTGTCTTGTTCAGGGGTGCCGGGGGAAAGGGGATGGGAGGGTGAAGCTCACGATCTGGCATCAGGATAGGATTGACATCCGGGTGGTGCTCGAGGCCCAGCTCCACAGGTTCATGAAGCTCCATCCCGAGGTCGAAGTCGAGCAGGTCTATAAGGAGACTGAACAGCTTCGATCCGGGTTCATCATCGCGGCGATAGCGGGGCAGGGTCCGGAGATTGTCTACGGACCTGCCGACCAGGTGGGCCCGTTTCAAGTCATGGATATTATCCTTCCCCTCGACAGTTTGTTCGACAAGGAATATCTCGGGAGCTTCGACCCGAAAGGTCTCACCTACTACAAGGGGCACCTCTACCAGATAGCCGACAAGCTCGGGAATCACCTCACGCTCGTCTATAACAAGAAATTGGTTCCGAAGCCGCCGTCAACCGAACAGGAACTTATCGAGATCGGGCAGAAGCTCACCCGCGACCTGGACGGCGACGGCAAGCCGGATCAATACGGCCTTGCATGGAACTACACCGAGCCGTTCTTTTTCATCCCCTTCATGACCGGATATGGCGGATGGATCATGGACGACAGCAGCAGACCTACGTTGAACAATCGCGGGACGATCAATGGATTGAAATTCATCAAAGACTTGCGGGATAAGTACAAGATCATTCCGAACGAGTCGGACTATGAAATTTCCGATGGAATGTTCAAAGAGGGAAAGGTGGGGATGATCATCAACGGTGACTGGTGCTGGTCGGGGTACGAAAAGGCGGGAATCGACTTTGGGGTTGCCCCTTTGCCGAAGATCACCTCCACGGGTCTCTGGTGCGGCACGATGGTTTCGCCGAAAGGCTTTTCAATCAACGCCAACATTAGCGAAGAGAAAAGACGGTGGGCGGTTGAGCTCATACGATTTCTCACTTCTGATGAGAATGAGCTCGAGGCGACAAAGCTCCTTCACACAATGCCGACGAGGAAGTCGGTCCAGGCAAGCGAGTTTGTCCAGTCGAACGAGATCATGAGGAATTCGCGGATCGCCATCGAGCACGGCAGGGCCATGCCCGTCGTTCCCGAGCTGAGGGCGATCTGGGATGCCATGAGGCCCAGCTATCAGGCGGTCCTCGGTGGATACCTATCGGCCGAACAGGCGGCGGCGGACATGGAAAACGATGCGAAGAGAAAGATCAGGGAGATGAACGAATGACCCGGTTGGAACTTAGAAAAGGGACCTTCGTCTTCTTTCTCGTGGCCCCGGCCCTCCTGGTCCTCCTCGGAGTCGTGGTCTATCCGTTCATCTTCAACGTCATCATCTCGCTCTCGAACATGAGCCTCGCTCATATTCGAGATTGGCACTTCATCGGGCTGAAACAGTATGTTTCCGTCTTCACCGAGGAAGCGAAGCCTAATTTTTACGGAGTCTTCCTCAAGACGATCATCTGGACCGTCGTCAATGTCGTCCTTCATGTCATCATCGGAGTTTTTCTCGCCCTGCTCCTGAACCAGAAGGAAATACGGGGAAGGGCGCTCATACGGACGATTCTCATCATCCCGTGGGCGGTCCCCCAACTGATCGTCGCGCTCACCTGGCGCGGGATGTTCAACTACGAATACGGTTCAATCAACATCATGCTGACGCACTGGTTCGGCCTTCCCGCCGTCCAATGGCTCAAGAGCCCTCTCGAAACATTCATCGCGGTCATCATCACGAACGTGTGGCTCGGTTATCCGTTCATGATGATCATTGCACTTGGGGCGCTCCAGAGCATCCCGCACGAGCTCTACGAGGCGGCGGAGATGGACGGCGCGAGCTGGTTCCAAAAGCTCCGAAGGATCACGATTCCCCTGATGCGCCCCGTCATGGTTCCTGCGATCACGCTCGGAACGATCTGGACATTTAACAACCTCAACATCGTCTGGCTGGTGAGCAATGCAGGGGAACCGTCCGACCAGACGCATTTACTCGTCTCATTCGTCTACAAGGCGGCGTTCAATTTCTACCGGTATGGTTACGGAGCCGCCCTCTCGATGATTATTTTCTTCATCCTCCTTGCCTTCAGCCTCACCTTCATGCGAAGGACGAAGGCCACGGAGGCTGCGTACTAGGAACTCGCACCCATGGTCAACGACAAGAGGAAAACGGTTCTCAGAATCACGACGACGTATGTCGTGCTCGCACTATTCTGCGTTGTCGCACTCTACCCGGTTTCACAGATCCTCACCATCTCCCTCCGGCCGGCTGACCGTCTCGTCTCCACATCCCTCGAGATCATTCCGCCCGATGCGACCGTGAAAAACTACGTGGAGCTCTTCACGGAACGTCCATTTGCCCTCTGGCTACTCAACAGCACCTACGTCGCGTTCGTCGTGACGCTCACCGGAGTGATCCTGGCTTCGACAGCCGGGTACGCCTTCTCCCGATTCAACTTCATCGGAAAAAAGGCCGGGCTCCTGAGCCTTCTCGTCACGCAAATGTTTCCTGCAACAATGCTCCTCCTTCCGATGTACATCATGCTCGTGAAACTCCACCTTATTAACTCATACATAGGCATTATCATCATGTACTCTGCCACCGCCTTGCCGTTCTGTGTCTGGCAGATGAAGGGATATTACGACACGATACCGACAAGCCTTGAGGAGGCCGGGAGAATCGACGGATGCAACCAATTCCAGACTTTCTACAGGATCATCCTGCCGCTTGCTTCTCCCGCGCTTGTGATCACCGCGCTTTTCTCGTTCATGTCGGCATGGACCGAATATGTCGTGGCAGCGCAGATCCTTCAGGAGACGGAGATGTGGACGCTCCCGCTGGGGCTGAAGTCGTTTGAATCAAATATGGGCTCGGAATGGGGTCTCTATGGAGCGGCCTCGCTCATCGTAACGATTCCGGTCGTCGTGCTCTTCCTTTCGTTGAGCCGGTGGCTGGTTTCCGGGCTAACGCTTGGGAGCGTGAAAGGGTAGGATCGTCGCAGTCGCTCAGGCATCGGGATGCAGGATGCGCCCGGGCTAAATGTCAGCAATCACATACGAGGAATACGGAACATGGAAAAACCTAGACTGAGTTTCTGGCAGGTTTGGAACATGAGTTTTGGGTTTCTTGGGATCCAGTTTGGATTCGCCCTCCAGAACGCAAACGTGAGTCGGATCTTCGAGACGCTCGGAGCGAACCTCGCCGATATCCCGATCCTCTGGATTGCTGCGCCGACAACGGGCCTGCTGGTCCAGCCGGTCATCGGCTATCTCAGCGACCGGACCTGGAATCGTCTCGGAAGGCGACGGCCCTATTTTCTCACCGGCGCGATTCTTGCGACGCTGGCGCTCATTGTCATGCCGAATTCTCCCGTCCTCTGGGTTGCCGCTGGGATGCTTTGGATCCTCGACGCCTCCATCAACATCTCAATGGAGCCATTTCGCGCGCTGGTCGCCGACCTTCTCCCTTCAGCGCAGCGGACGACCGGATTCGCCGTGCAGAGCTTCTTCATCGGTACGGGGGCGGTGATCGCCTCGGCCCTTCCTTATGTCTTCACGAATTGGATCGGCGTCAGCAACACGGCGCCGAAAGGGGAGATTCCGAGTTCCGTGCTCTATTCATTTATCGCGGGGGCAGTCGCTTTCATTTCGGCCGTTTCCTGGACGGTTTTCCGGACCAGGGAGTATCCGCCCGAAAATCTTGAGGAGTTTTCGCGCCACAAGCGCGAACACCGGGGCACGATCGCCCTTGTCAAAGGGATCTTTGTCAGCCTGAAAGAAATGCCGCGGACGATGGCTCAGCTTGCTGTCGTCCAGTTCTTTTCCTGGTTCGCCCTCTTTGCGATGTGGATCTACACGACCTCAGCGGTCACCAGTCATGTCTATGGAACCTCGGATCCGACCAGCGCAAGGTTCAACGAAGGGGCGGATTGGGTCGGCATCCTCTTCGCGGCATACAACGGATTTGCCGCCGTGGCGGCATTTCTATTGCCGCCGATTGCGAAACGGACAAGCCGGAAGACCGTCCACCTGATCAGCCTTGTCTGCGGAGGGCTCAGTCTTGTTTCGTTCCTCGTCATCAAGTCCCCGGTCGTCTTGCTGCTTCCGATGGTGGGAATCGGACTCGCGTGGGCGAGCATTCTCTCGATGCCGTACGCGATTCTCGCCGGATCACTTCCCCCGGAACGGACGGGGGTCTATATGGGCATTTTCAATTTCTTCATTGTCATTCCGCAGATCACCGCCGCTGGTATCCTCGGTTTTGTGATGAGACATTTTCTCGGCAACGAAGCGATCTATGCCCTGGTCCTTGGCGGCGTCTCGATGATCCTTGGCGGCATCCTGGTCGCCTGGGTGCAGGATGTTGATGCGTGAGACTCCGTGATGTCCCGATTGCCCGTCGCGGGAATCTGATCCGTTTGGATAAGAGCCGATCCTTCTTTATATTCTTCCAGCATCGAAAGGCACATGCATGAACTTGAGAATCAGCGCTTACGTCGTCGCGGTCCTGTTCTCGCTGCCCGTACTGGGAGAGGCCGCATCCGGAGTGAACAAGTTTCACCTCAGCACCGATCTGTCCCGTTTCAGGGGGGATTCCACGAGAGTGTACACCGAGATCTACTATTCCTTCGACGTCTCCAAGCTCCCCTTTGCCCGCAAAGGGGACGAGTGGGATTGCGTTGTTTTAATGGACATCTATTTCAAGCGTTCAGCGAACGACTCCATCGTTGCGCGCGACCGATGGAAGCTTCCGTTCACGACGGATGACACTACGCTCCTGAGCACCTCAAGGTTGTTCGTCGATTATCAGGCCTTCCTCGTAAAGCCGGACATCTATCGCCTCTATATCGTGGGGACGTGTGTGAACGATTCGACGCAGCGCGACAGCCTCTCGGTGGCGCTCGACCTCAGGCCCGTGGAGAAGAATCAGATTGTGCTGAGCGATGTGGAGCTCTGCACTTCGATCACACAGGTCGAGAAGGATTCGGTCGGTCATTTCATCAAGAACACGTACGACGTCAGGCCTAACGCCTCGCGGATCTTTGGTATCACTCAACCCGTCATCTTCTACTATCTTGAGGCGTACAACCTCCTCAAGAATTCCTCGCAGTTCTATTATACCCACCTTTCGATCACGAACTCGGTGGGGACCGACGTCTACACTCGTGACAGGGCTTTGAGCAGAATCAACGAGTCAAACGTCGAGGTGGGCACCGTGAAGGTGAATACGCTCCGTACCGGTTCGTATACCTTCAACTTCACGATCGTCGATTCCGTCGACAGATCGTCGCACACATCGTCGAAGAAGTTCTTCGTCTACAACCCAACGCTCCCGACCGATTCGCTCACGGCCCACGCCCAGGGCTCCGTGCTCGCGACCGAGTACGCGACCATGACGGACGCGGAGCTTGACCAGCAGATCGCCGAAATCCGATACATCGCATCGCGGGCAGAGCAGGCACGGTTCAAGGGAGTGACCGGGGCGGACGCAAAACGACAGCTGCTCTTCGAGTTTTGGAACAGGAGGGATGAGGATCCGGCGACGCCTGAGAGTATGACGAAAAAAGAGTATCTCCGACGGGTCGACTACGCCAACGAACATTTCAAGAACGCGTATCGAGAAGGGTGGAAAACCGACCGTGGACGGGTCTTCCTCGTCTACGGGCCGCCGGACGAGGTCGAGCGACACGCGGATGAGGCCGATACGAAGCCGTATGAAATCTGGACATACAACTCAATTCAGGGTGGGGTGATTTTCGTTTTCGGAGACAGATCCGGATTCTCGGACTATGTGCTCCTTCATTCCACGCACCGAGACGAGCTTCACGACGAGAACTGGATCAATCAACTGAGGACTCAGTAGTACTCGTCGGCGCCGACGAGTGGTCTCGGGACGGATCCCGCGACGTTTCGGGGCTTGCTCTTGAATTGTGTCATGCGTATATTATCTGCATAGTCTGATCCTTTAATTCTATCCTGTGAGGTAGGGAAGGAACCGATGCTTGTCTTCTGCCGCGTGCAAGAATTATTAGAACCTCTATTCTTTTGAGAAAGGATAGAGGTTTTTCTTTGTACCCAAACACGTTGAATTCTAATGAGTAAAGACGCCAGGACCATCCTCGATGCCCCGAACTTCACCCGGACCGTCAGCCGGCTCTCCCACGAAATCGTCGAAAGGAACGGAGGAGCAAGCACACTGGGCATTGTTGGGATCAGGACAAGGGGCGAGTATCTCGCCCGCCGCATCGCCGAGGCCATCCATCAGATGGAAAGCATCAGAGTTCCGATGGGGACGCTCGACATTACGCTCTACCGTGACGACCTGAGGGGAAAGCTGGAACAGCCGCGGCTCAACACCACCGACATCCTCTACGATATCGCGCGGAAAGACATTATTCTCGTCGACGATGTGCTCTTCACCGGGAGGACGGTGAGGGCGGCCCTCAACGCGCTTATGGACATCGGAAGACCCGCGTCGATCCAGCTTGCCGTCCTCATCGATCGCGGTCATCGGGAGCTTCCGATCAAGGCCGACTTCGTCGGAAAAAACGTCCCGACTTCGCTCGACGAAGAGATCAACGTCCGGATGACGGAAGTCGACGGCGAAGACGGCGTCCTTATCTCACCAACGAGTTCACGTTAGGAAGGAAATCCCGCGATGGCACTCTCATCTCGACACCTGCTCGGGCTCGATGGAATGCCGAAAAAAGACATAGAGGCGATTCTTGAGGCGGCCCGCTCGTTCAAGGAAATCCTCGGGCGGCCGATCAAAAAGGTCCCGACGCTTCAGGGCAAGACAATCGTCAATCTTTTCTTTGAAAACTCGACCCGCACCAGGATATCCTTTGAGCTTGCCGAACGCAGACTTTCAGCCGATGTCGTCAATTTTTCCGCGACCGGCTCCAGCGTCAGCAAGGGAGAGACGCTCAAGGATACGGCCCGAAATATCGAGGCGATGAAGATCGACATGGTGGTGATCCGGCATGCCGCGGCCGGGACGCCGCACTTCCTTACAAGGGTGGTGAAAGCCGCGGTCCTCAACGCTGGAGACGGCTGTCACGAGCATCCGACCCAGGCGCTCCTTGACATGTACACGCTGAAGGAACGATTCGGTTCCCTCGAGGGGCTTCGCGTTTGCATTATCGGAGATATCACCCACAGTCGTGTCGCGCGGTCGAACATTTACGGTCTCAGAACCATGGGGGCATCCGTCTCGGTCTGCGGACCGGCAACGCTCATCCCGAAAGAGATCGAGAGGTTGGGGGTGACAGTCTACAACCGGATCGACGATGTTTTGCCCCGGATCGATGCGCTCAATGTCCTGCGTATTCAGTTGGAGCGGCAGGCGGGAGGACTTTTCCCTTCACTGCGTGAATATCATCGATTCTTCGGAGTAACCAAAGAACGACTTGACCGGGTCGACCACCCAATCACGATCATGCATCCCGGCCCGATCAATCGCGACGTCGAGCTTTCGGCCGACGTCGCCGACGGCCCGCACTCCGTCATTCTGGACCAGGTGCTCAACGGGGTTGCCGTGCGGATGGCAGTCCTCTACCTGCTCGGCGCAACGAACTGAACCGATCACCGAAAAAGAATTCGCCATTGCCTATGCCAACGACATTTCTTCTCCGCGGAGGGCGATTCATCGATCCCTCCACCTCATCTGACGAAGGACGGGATATACTCATCATCGACGGACGAATCGAGAAGACGGGATTGGCGTTGGCGGCTCCCCAGGGATGTGAAGTGGTAGACCTGAAGGGTAAAGTCGTGGCGCCGGGTTTCATGGATATGCATGTCCACCTCCGCGAACCGGGTTTTGAGCATAAGGAGACGATCGAGACCGGGACCATGTCCGCGGCGTACGGCGGATTTACAGCGGTCTGTTGCATGCCGAACACCAACCCCGCGATCGACGACGAATCGATTGTCCGGTTTGTCCAATCGCAGGGAAATGCCGCAAATGGCGGAATCGTTGACGTCCATCCTGTTGGGGCTGTGACGAAGGGAAGGGCTGGAAAGGAGCTTTCGGCGATCGCGGAGCTTGTTCAGGCCGGCGCGGTAGGTCTCAGCGACGACGGGGCCCCTGTTTATGATGCGGAAATTATGCGAAGGGCCCTTGAATATGCAGGGATGTTCCGCGTTCCGGTCATCCAGCATTGCGAAGAGCCGACCCTGTTTCATGGTGGGGTCATGAACGAGGGTTTTGTATCGACGGAGCTCGGTCTTCCGGGAATACCTCCGGTGGCGGAAGAGATCATGATCTCGCGCGACATCCTCCTGACGGAGTACACAGGCGCACTGTATCATGTAGCCCACATGAGCACCGCGGGGTCTGTAAGACTTGTCCGCGAGGCGAAAAAGAAAGGCATTCGCATTACCTGCGAAGTGACGCCACATCACTTCAGCTTATCGGACGACGCGGTCCGATCCTTCGACACGAATACGAAAATGAATCCTCCGCTACGAACGCAAAGAGATATCGAGGCGATCTTTGAGGGGCTTCGCGATGGAACGGTGGACGTCATCGCTTCGGATCACGCGCCGCATTCCCTTGACGAAAAGGAAGTCGACTACCTGCAGGCACCCTTCGGGATCGTCGGACTGGAAACCGCGGTCGGACTTGCGATGACCGGTCTTGTACACACCGGCGTTATCACATTGCCTCAGTTGATCGCGAAATTCTCCACGAACCCGAGGCGGATCGTCGGACGCGAAATCAAAGTCGCCGAGGGGGTGCCCGCCAATCTCACCTTCATCGACCCTGAAATGCCGTGGCAGGTCAGCACGGCATCCTTCAAATCCAAATCCAAGAACTCCCCGTTTGACGGCCGGCAGTTGAAGGGCAAAGCCATAGGCATTTTTAATCACGGAAAGCTGCTCCTCACCTGAGAAATGGACGCCGCGATCTTCGGGAACCGCCTACATCTGAGAGACGAACCGGACAATAATTACGAAGCCATCCCTCCCCGCCAGCGGCTCCCGGGAGTTGTCACCGCGACGCAACCAGGCGAGGCGGGGTTGATCCTCTCTGTTCGATAATTTGATTTTCATGCCGATTTTGACGATACTATTTCGTCCATGGAGATCATTCGCTCCGAAATCCTTTCCAGGTATCCCCAAATAGTGTTTGGAATGAGCACCCGCCACGGAGGGGTTAGCGGGGGGAATCTTGGATTGAACCTTAGCTTCAACGTCGGAGACGATAAGGTTAATGTCATAGAGAACCGGGGCCGTTTCTTCGGGGCTCTCCATATCGGACTCGACGAGCTGGCTTTTCCGATCCAATGCCATTCAAACACCGTACGGACTGTTGCAACCTGGGGGGGATATGAAAATTGCGACGGGCTTGTTACGCAGGAACTTGGCGTGTTTCTCGTCGTCAGCGTAGCGGATTGCGTCCCGATTTTTCTTTTCGATCCCGTAACAAAGACGGCGGCCGGGATTCATGCCGGTTGGCGAGGGACCTCCGCCGCGATTGCCGCCAATGCCGTCTCGGTCATGAAGAACTCGTTCGGCGTCAACCCGGAGAATGTCGTCGGTTTCGTCGGACCTTCGGCGGGCAAGTGCTGCTACCGGGTAGGGGAAGAGGTGGCAGCGCGTTTCAAACCTGAATTTGTCGTTGATTTGCCGGATGGGGGCAGGAGCGTCGACCTCAAGATGGCGAATGTCGCGATGCTTGAGGAGTCCGGAGTGTCGCCCGCAAAGATTGAAGTGCATTCTGGTTGTACGATCCACGAAAAAGAGATCTATCACTCTCACCGCCGCGACGGCCGGACATCGGGCCGTATGATGAGCGTGATAGGCATCGTTCGATAACAATCTGAGTCGTCTATGTGCGGAATTATCGGATACGTCGGACCGGCGAACCCCACGCCGATTCTTCTTGATGGGTTGAAGCGTCTCGAATACCGCGGATATGATTCTGCCGGAATCGCCCTCATCGCCGCGGAAAAACTCCTCGTGTCGAAGAAGGTGGGGAAAGTGAGCGAACTCGAGAAATCCTTCGGGCAGACTGTGCCGGCCACGACCGCCGGCATCGGGCATACCCGCTGGGCCACCCACGGCGCTCCCAGCGACATCAATGCTCATCCCCACACCGACTGCAGAAAAGAGATCGCACTTATCCATAACGGAATCATCGAGAACTATCTGTCGATCAGGACAAAACTCGAAGCGGGCGGGCACGTCTTTGCCTCCGAAACCGATACCGAAGTGCTTGTTCATCTGATCGAGGAGATGAAGAAGTTCAGCGGAGACCTCATGACAGCGGTGAGGCTCGCATTGCGTCAGGTGGAAGGAACGTACGGCATCGCCGTCGTCTCCTCCGCGGAGCCGGACAAGATCATCGTAGCGCGGAAGGGGAGCCCTCTCCTGCTCGGCGTGGGAGTTGGCGAGCACTACGTTGCGTCCGATGCGGCGGCCCTCGTGCAGCACACCCGGAACGTTGTCTATCTCGAGGACGGAGAAATAGCCGTTCTCACGAAAGATTCGTTCGAAACCCGGACGATCGATAATAAGGACATTGAGAAGGAGGTTCAGGAGGTCACGATCGAACTGGACGAAATCGAAAAAGGAGGTTTCGATCACTTCATGCTCAAGGAGATCATGGAGCAGCCCGAGACGATCCGGAATTCGATGAGAGGGCGTGTGCTGCTCGACGAAGGGAACTCGAAGCTCAGCGGTCTTCGCGACGTCATGCCGGCGCTGGAGAATGCGCAGCGGATCATCATCAGTGCCTGCGGCACGTCGTGGCACGCCGGACTCGTGGGCGAGTACATGCTGGAGCAGTACGGCAAGATACCGGTCGAGGTTGAATACGCCTCCGAGTTCCGGTACCGCAATCCGATCATCAAAAAAGGGGATGTGGTCTTCGTTATCAGTCAAAGTGGGGAGACCGCGGACACTCTCGCCGCCCTCCGCGAGGCGAAACAAAAAGGAGCGGCGGTGTTCGGTATCTGTAACGTCGTCGGGAGCACGATCGCGCGTGAGAGCGACGCCGGAGTCTACATCCATGCCGGTCCGGAGATCGGCGTCGCATCGACCAAGGCCTTCACGTCGCAGCTCATCGTCCTCTCCCTCGTGACCCTCATGATCGCCCGGCAGCGGGGAATGCCGGAAGCCGAGGGAAAGAAGATCGCCGAAGCGCTCCTCCAGCTCCCCGAGAAGGTCGATACGATCCTCAAGCATACTTCCGAAATCGAGCTGATCGCGGAGGAGTTGAAAGAAAGGGTGAATGTCCTTTATCTCGGGAGGGGATATAATTTCCCGGTCGCCCTCGAGGGGGCGTTGAAGCTGAAGGAGATTTCCTACATCCATGCCGAAGGGTACCCGGCCGCAGAGATGAAACACGGTCCGATCGCGCTGATCGACGAGAATATGCCGGTGATTGTTATCGCTTCGAAGGACAGCACCTACGAAAAAATCATCTCCAACATTCAGGAGGTGAAGGCACGAAGGGGGAAGGTGATCGCGGTCGTCAACGAAAACGATACGGCGATCCAGCAGTTTGCTCAACACGTCATTCGCGTCCCACAGACGATTGATTTTCTGTCGCCGATCCTTAACATCATACCGCTGCAGCTCCTGGCGTACTATATCGCCGTCAAGCGCGGCTGCAACGTGGACCAACCCCGGAATCTGGCAAAGAGCGTCACCGTGGAATAGCTCGGGACGAAACCCCGACCTGAAGGCCGGGAACGCCGGCTCAAAACACTCACCATCTCAGAGGGTCAGACGTGGCAACAGAGTTCAAATTCAAGAAGAACGATTGGGCACTCATTCTCGGGGCATCGAGCGGATTCGGCGGAGCCGCGGCGATAGAACTTGCCCGGCACGGGATGAACATCTGCGGCGTCCATTTTGACAGGGCGATCACGCTCCCGAACGCCGAGCGGGTAAAGACGGAGGTCGAGAGTCATGGAGTGCGCACCCTCTTCTTCAACGTCAATGCCTCTGATCCTGAAAAGAGGAAGGAAGTCGTCGATGGCCTGACGAAGGAGTTTCAGTCAAGCGCTGAATCCAACCTCAAAGTCCTGATGCATACCCTGGCATTCGGCACCTTGCGACCTCTTGTGGCGAAGGATGCGAAAGATCAGACAACGCAGGCCCAGGTTGAGATGACGATGGACGTCATGGCCAATTCGCTCGTTTATTGGACCCAGGCGGCCTTCAATGCCGGCTTGATGAAAAAAGGGGGAAGGGTCTTTGCGATGACAAGCTCCGGAGGTCATACGCAGCTTCCAAACTACGGGGCGGTCTCTGCGGCGAAGGCAGCTCTTGAATCGTACATACGACAATTGACCCTTGAGCTCGGACCGTACGGAATCACGTGCAACGCGATCATGGCTGGCGTCACCGACACCGCCGCGCTCCGAAAGATCCCGGGAGCCCTCATGATGCTTCGCGTGGCGCAGGCAAAAAGCCCTGCCATGAGGAACACCACGCCAGAGGATGTTGCCAAAGCCATCGTCCTCCTCACCCACGACGACGCCTTTTTCATCTCGGGAAATGTCATCGGCGTCGACGGCGGAGAAGATGTCGTGAGCTACATCGGTCAGAAGGATGCACTGCGGCTTGAGTAGCGGATCCCGCGCGGCTTCGTCGACACCTCCATCACGATCGTTGTCCCTGGACTCCACGCCGAAAAACGTTCCCTCTAAATGACTGGGCATGGATCTGCTCCGCATTTCGCCGTCGCTTGCCCTTCCGATCTCCGAGCTGCGATTCCGTTTTTCCCGCAGCGGTGGTCCGGGAGGCCAGAATGTCAACCGGGTATCGACCCGGGTCGAGCTGCTTTTCGATGTTAGGAATTCCTCCATTCCGACTGTCGCGAAGGCGCTTCTCCTTCAGAAATTGAACCGACGGGTGGACTCAGAGGGACTTCTTCGGATCGTTTCGCAGGAGTCGAGGAGTCAGTGGAAGAACAAGCAGACCGCGATCGAAAAGTTCTCCCGGCTCCTTGCAAAGGCGCTCCAGGTGGAAGAGCGCCGGATTCCCACCAGGGCGACCAAAGGATCCTCCGAGGCCCGCCTGAGGCGAAAGAAGGGACGCGGAGTATCCAAACGATTACGGAGAAAGGACTTCGGAGACGATGCATGAATGAAGCAGGGGGGGACTTGACAAACCTTGAGAATATGTTATATTGATTGTAGTTGATTCTTTGACATTGAATGATTCATCACGAGTGGCGGAGGGACAGACCCTGCGAAGCCACAGCAACCGGTCCTGAAAACACCAGGACGCCAGGTGCTAATTTCTGATCCGGCTCATGGCCGGGTGAAGATGAACCAAAGAGCTTTTTTCCACGCGTGCCTCTTATGGATCTCTTCATAAGAGGTTTTTTCGTTTATAGTCGTCAATGAGCATTTTCAGCCTACATCTCTTCTATGCCTGCAGACCGGTGCTGGAGCACCTGTCCGCATACTTCGTTGGCAACTTTCTCTGTTGTCGCCCCTCCGCTTTTTGACCTCAAGCAAACGCTGGTCTTTTGTTATCACGTCCCCGCGGGAAGCGTTCTTGCGGGACACATCACATTTTTTCTAATCGGAGGAGCAGATGGCTACAAACGGAAAGGCAAGGCACTATCGTTTCGAAACACTGCAGTTGCATGCGGGACAGGTCCCCGATCCGACGACGAAATCGCGGGCGGTCCCCATCTATCAAACGACCTCATACAATTTCAACGATGCGGGGCATGCGGCGGCTCTTTTTGGTTTGCAGGAGTTCGGAAACATCTACACGCGAATCATGAACCCGACGACCGCGGTCTTTGAGGAACGGATCGCCGCACTTGAAGGAGGCGTTGCGGCGGTTGCGACCTCGTCCGGCCAGGCGGCACAGTTCCTCACGATTTCGACGATCGCGCAGGCCGGCGAAAACATCGTCTCAACGAGTAATCTCTACGGCGGGACCTACAACCAGTTCAAAGTCACGTTTCCCAGGCTCGGGATAAACGTGAAATTTGTGGAAGGTGATCGTCCGGAGGATTTCCGCAAACTCATCGATGCCAAGACGAAGGCGCTCTATATCGAGACCGTCGGAAACCCGCGGCTCAACATCCCCGATTTCGAGGCGATCGCCAGGGTTGCGCACGAGAACAAGATTCCGCTCATCGTCGACAATACCTTCGGCGCGGGCGGATACCTTTGCCAGCCGATCAAGTTCGGCGCCGACATCGTTGTCCACTCGGCCACAAAGTGGATCGGCGGCCACGGCACGTCGATCGGTGGTGTCATCATCGACTCGGGCAAATTTGATTGGGGGAACGGCAACTTCCCGATCTTCACCGAGCCGAGCCCCGGATATCATGGGTTAAAGTTCTGGGATGTTTTTGGATCGGGCGGTCCGTTCGGCAACATTGCCTTCGCGATCAGGGCCCGTGTGGAAGGTCTTCGCGATATCGGTCCCTGCGTAAGCCCCTTCAACTCGTTCCTCTTTCTCCAGGGGCTCGAGACCCTTTCACTCCGCGTCGAGAGGCACAACGAAAACGCACTCAAGGTCGCGCAATGGCTAGAGCGACATCCCCAGGTGGAATGGGTCTCCTATCCCGGACTTCCGAATCATCCTTACCACGCAAGCGCGAAGAAATACCTTCGCCCCGGACTCTTCGGTTCCATT
This sequence comes from Bacteroidota bacterium, assembly GCA_035505655.1. Lineage (GTDB taxonomy): Bacteria > Bacteroidota > Ignavibacteria > UBA10030 > UBA8401 > JAGVPT01. The sequence continues at coordinate 1,075 of DATJQP010000063.1, read as the reverse complement.
CTTGTTTTCGGAATCAAGGGAGGAATAGAAGCCGGGAAAGCGTTCATTAACGGCGTGAAGCTTGCGAGCCTTCTCGCAAACGTGGGAGACGCGAAGACGCTCGTGATCCATCCGGCATCCACGACGCACCAGCAGCTCTCGGAAAAGGAACAACAGGACTCCGGAGTGAGCCCCGAGCTCATCCGCGTTTCAGTCGGTATCGAACACATCGACGACATCCTCGAAGACTTCGACGAAGCGCTTCGGTCGGTGAAGTCGACGGTTCATGCCTGAATTCAATGACACCTGCTTAAAGGCGTTCCCCCTCCGCAGTGGAGGGGGACGCCGGAAGCGAGGAGAATATGTCAACGCTTACTGAACCGGCCGTAGACACCAAAAGTATAACGCTTTTCTCAAATTCCGACCCGCTTGTGATGGATTGCGGCGCTCGTCTCGCATCTGTGACGATCGCTTACGAGACCTACGGCGATTTGAACGCTGCCGCCAACAATGCCATCCTTGTTTGCCATGCTCTTACCGGAAGCGCCCACGCGGCGGGGTATCTTGGAGAAGATCCGAAAAGCGCCGGATGGTGGGATACCTTCATCGGGGAAGGCAAGGCGCTCGATACGAACAAGTACTACGTCATATGTTCGAATTTTCTGGGGGGATGCTATGGTACGACGGGTTCGTCCTCGATCGATCCGGAAACGGGGACGCCGTATGGACTCCGGTTTCCGCAGATGACCGTGCGCGACATGGTTCGCGTCCAGAAGGCTCTCATCGATTATCTGGGAGTCAGAGAACTGAGAACGGTGATCGGAGGCTCACTCGGCGGTATGCAGGCGCTTGAGTGGGGTGCGACATTCCCCGAAGCGGTCCGGTCCATCGTGCCAATCGCGACAGCGACACAACACTCTCCATGGTGCATCGGCCTCAACGATCTGGCCCGCCAGGCAATCATGAACGACCCCGAGTGGCATGGAGGGGAGTATTATCCGCACGGTCAACCTCTTCACGGGCTCTCCCTTGCCCGGCAGATCGCGATGCTCTCATACCGGAGCGACGTTGCATTTGCGGATCGTTTCCACAGGGA
>DATJQP010000062.1:0-9742 GCA_035505655.1 Bacteroidota bacterium | reverse complement strand
AGCGGGGGAAAAATAGAATGGTCCGCACCTCCTTCAGAATTGTCATTTCCCTACTTCTCCCCCGCATGCACTTTCTCAGGGCCGCTGATCGTTGACGCGGTAGTGTTCTTAAACCCCGCTCCTTCGAAGAGACGTCTGAATTCTTTCGTGCTGTAGAGCTTCACGTGTTCCGGTTCCATGAACTTCATCACTTTGTCAAAGATCCTTACAACGAATGAATCGGCGGTGGGGTCGAGGACGTAGACTTTCCCCGAGGGCTTGAGAATCCGATGAAACTCGCGGAGCGCCTTGTCGGGATGATAATAGTGATGGAAGGAGTTCGTGCAGATGATGATATCGAAGGAATTCTCCTCAAGGGGGATCGATTCGGCATTGGCAACGGCGAATTCAAAATTTTCTCTGCCACGAAAATTCTCCCGGGCCCGCTCGATCATTTTCGGGGAGAGGTCAACACCGTAGAAGAGGCCGTTGTTGTTCACTGCTTCGGCAGCTCTCCGCAACGCCCACCCCGTGCCGCACCCGACGTCGAGAAGACGCACTCCCTCCTTCAATCCGAGGGACTGTACGAGCCCGGCCTGGGAATTTCGGAGAAACTCATACCGCCATCCCTTGCTATCGAGGGAGTCGGCCCATTTGTCCCACATCTCGGTATTCTTCTGAACGTGCGTCGATTCATCTCTCATACAATCTCCCAAGGATACATGCGGTGCTCACTTGAGCTCGAAAATGACGGTCACTTCCGCGGCCTCCGTGTAATCTTGTTTTCTGAACGTGCTGCGGCCTGGGAGGCCGCCGGCTGCCTGGGCGCTGACGACGGTGACGGGCATCCCGGGAGGTCCCGCTGCGCTTTCAGCGAGTTTATCGATGTCGTCGTACTGCGTGAAATTGTCTCGGTTGTCCTGGATTAGCTTGATAATCCTTCCGAGCGATTGATGCGAGCCTCTGAGCATCATCTCCCCTTCGGCCCGCGCCGCCTCGACCGCCCTCTGATAGGCGAGAGTTCTGAAGTAGGCATGCTGGTTCGACTTCGATCCTGAAATCATCATAGAGATATTCCCGAGGTTTGTGACGGCCTGGAAAAGAGAGTCATAGACCTTTGGGCGGCGGAGCGTAAGCGTGCCGAGGTATTGGACGGCCAGCCTTTTTTCGGCGTCCCGGTTATAATCGTACTGATTCGACGAGTTGTTCATCGTCTGAAAGTCACTGTCGGCGATGCCGAATTCATGGAGGACATCGAAGAGGTTGAAGACTAACGCCCGGTTGCTGTCGTTGGCGACCTTGAAGGAAGGACCGAACGTGTTGATGGAAATCGATACCTCGAGGTAGTCGATCGGCACCTTCACCTCCGCCCTTCCCCTCACCACAAGGTAGTTGATCCCCTGGTCCTTCGCCTGGGGGAGAAGTTCAGAAGGGAAGAAAAGCAGGATAAGGGCGAGAAGCGTTCTCATCGGACCTCCTTTGTGAAGTGCGCATAACATCAGTGCATCCTGTCGGCGAACGTGACGCTCAACATCACGCTCATCGTGATCACGCCGGCGAAGAAGACAAGCAAATTCCACTTGTTCGCCTGCGAGACCTTCCCCGCGCGGAAAAGTAGGTACCCGACGAGGAGATTGCCAAGCCCCCAGATGACGTTCACGGTCGGAGACGAGAGTCCCTTGCCGGGTGGGTTCGCAAATGGGCTCGGAAAACTGTCGCCCGAGACGCCGTGAATGAAATGCGGGACGAAATTCGCGACGAATGCGCCGGCGAAGAAACATGCAAGAACATGGTACCATTTCATGGAGTTATTCCTTCTTTGACCGACTGATGGTGGTTACGGTTTGTCGGAACAATCATTCTCGTGCTCTGAGGCAGGACGAGACGCTGAGGTTCGGATGAGCCCCCGACTTGTCGAGCCCAATCTACCTTTTCAGTCCGAGAGACGCAATCGCGACAGACAAGAAGTAAGACGTATGACATAAGAAATAAGATGGGGCTTGGGAGTGAGGGCTCATGACCTTGGACTTTGGACCTTGTATTCCAGACCTCGGACTTTGGACTTCCGACTCCCGACCTTGGACTTTGGACTCCAGACCTTGGACCTCCAACTTCGCCCTTTCTATCGGCTCAATAACTCATTTAATGAAATACAGTTACGGAGAATTTCGACCGAAATACGAAAATATTCAACTTTTCCCTTGACAATCGGTTTTTGACATACTATCTTTAGACCATAATACGAAATAAGTCGAAAATACCAGAGAGCATAAGAATGTCAGATCTCAGCAAAGACGATATCGTGAAGGCGGAAATTCTCAAGGCGGCCGAACATGTTTTCCAGCGCTGGGGAAGCGTCAAGACCACGATGGAAGACATCGCCAGAGAAGCAGGGAAAGGGAAGAGCACTCTCTATTACTACTTCCAGAGCAAGGAAGAAATCTTCGACGCAGTCGTGATCGGTGAGTTCAAGAAGATCATCGAGCGAGCGATGGAGACGGCCGACCAGAACGGGACCGCCAAAGAGCGTCTCATCCGGTACATCGTCGAATCGATCACCCAGATGCGCAACAAAGTCGGAACTTACACAATCCTCAAAGACGAGATCCGCCGTGACCAAAGGATCATCAAAAGGCTGCGCGACCTTTACGAAGAGAGAGAAGAACACTACATCGAAGGCGTGCTGCGGTTCGGTCTCCAGAGGAAGGAATTCACCTTCCTTCACGAAAGCGAAGTCATCACCGCCGCCGAGACAATCACCGGGATGATCCATGCCCTCGAGATTTACCTCCTTGTTGAAAACGACGACATCGCTCAGATCGACATCGCAGCCCGTTTTATCGCCTACGGGCTATGATATTTTTTTTGTCTGAAATTCGACCAAAATACTGTTTTAGTCTAAACATCCAAGAAGGCAAAATCATGAATCAGACCAGGCTCCTCTGCATATCACTCATCGTCGGCGGCGCGCTTGCATTTGCCGGCTGTTCGGAAGGCTCCGCGAACGGAAATAACCTCGGCGTGAAAGTCGAAGTCGAGCGCTTGAAGCTCGCGGAGGGCAACGAGCAGTTCGCTTATAGCGGAACGATCGAGGAATCCGAGACCATTCCGCTCAGCTTCCCCTCCATCGGGACCGTTGCCAGAGTCTACGTCTCCGAAGGTGCAACGGTAAAAAAAGGCCAGCTCCTCGCATCGCTCGACGACCGGACCTACCAGAACGCCTTCGCCATGGCCAACGCGGCTGAGCTCCAGGCGGAGGATGCGATGAACCGCCTCACCCCAATGCACAATAACGGCGACCTCCCGGACGTGAAGTACGTCGAGGTGCAGACCGCCCTTCAGCAGGCGAAGGCGGCGGCGGCGATCGCGCGGAAGAACCTTGACGACTGCCGTCTCTACGCCACCACCGACGGCTTCGTCGGCAAACGCTCCGTCGATCCGGGCATGACGGCCCTCCCCAACCTCGCCTCCATCACGATCGTGAAAATCAGCAAGGTCTTCGCACGCGTCTCGGTGGCCGAAAATGAAATTTCCCGTATGCGTCAGGGACAGAAGGCGCGCGTCTCCGTCGGCGCGCTGGGCGACACCTCGTTCGACGGCACGGTCGAGGAGATCGGCGTCGTCGCCGACCCGATCGCTCATTCATACAAGGTGAAGATCGCCGTCGACAACCCGAAGCATGAAATCCGCCCCGGGATGATCTGCAATGTCACCATCGAAAGCCGGAGTGATGCCCACGGGGTCGTCGTTCCGAGCAGAGCCGTCCTCATCGACGAGAAGGGTGAGACGTATGTCTACGTTGTCACCCCTCAGAACATCGCAGAGCGGAAGAACGTCGTCGCCGGCGAGCTTCTCAACGACGGCATCGAGGTCCGCAACGGGCTTCAGCCGGGCGACGCGGTCGTCGTCTCGGGCCAGCACAAGCTCGTCGACCAGTCGACCGTCCAGGTTGTGAACTAAGGCGCCCGGGAGCAGAAGATGAAAACACCAAGAGCATTAATCGATCACATCCTCCACAACAGGCAGATCCTCGTCATCACGGCGGGACTCGCCGTTCTCCTCGGCATCGTCGCGCTTGTGGTCATGCCGCGCGATGAGTATCCCGAGTTCACGATTCGCCAGGGAATCATCGTGGGCATTTATCCGGGCGCGTCATCCGATCAGGTCGAGGATCAGCTGACACGAAAGGTCGAGAACTATCTCTTTCGCTACAGCTCGGTCGACCGGCTGAAGACCACCTCCGTCTCGAAAGAGAACGTCATGGTCATCTACGTCCAGGTCTCTGAAAAAGAGAAGGACCCCGAAGCCTTCTGGTCGAAACTCCGCCATGGGCTCAACGAGCTGAAGGGCCAACTCCCCTCGGGCGTTCTCTCCTTGACCGCCGATAACGACTTCGGAAACACCTCCGCCCTCCTCCTCGCGGTCCAGTCGGAAACGAAAAGCTACCGGGAGCTTGAGGAGTACATCAAGAAGTTCGAGGACGACGTCCGTACCGTCCCATCGGTCTCGCGCGTGAAGCATTTTGGCCTTCAAAAAGAGGAAGTCGGCGTCTACATCGACGATGCGAAACTGACCCACTACGGGATCAAGCCGATCGTATTCCTGAGCGCCCTGAAACCTCAGACTTCCGTCGGTTACGCAGGGGAGCTCGACGACGGAAAGCTCGTCAAGCCGATTCACATCCCCCCGAGCTTTCGGAGTGAGCAGGATGTGGCGAACCAGATCGTCTACGCCGACCCGACCGGAACGGTTGTGCGGGTGAAAGACGTGGGAAGGGTTGTCCGCGAATACGAGGTCCCCGACTCATACGTCCGCGTCAACGGCAAGAAGTGTCTCGTCGTCTCGCTCGAGATGCAGCCGGGGAACAACATCGTCCGGTTCGGCAAGGATGTCGGAGCGAAGGTCGACCGGTTCGCCCGGTCGCTTCCCCCCGACGTCCGGATTGAAACGATCTCGAACATCCCTGAGGCGGTCTCGAACGCCATCGCGAACTTCATGAAGGAATTCGCCATCGCGATCGTCGCCGTCATCCTTGTGACGCTCATCCTCCTGCCGCGGCGGGTCGCATTCGTGGCCGCGGCGACGATCCCGATCTCGATCCTCATGACGATCGGTTTCATGTGGGTGGCGGGAATGGACCTGCAAACGGTTTCGCTCGCCGGGCTCATCATCGTCCTCGGGATGGTCGTCGACAACGCCATCGTCATCATCGACAATTACGTCGAGAAGCTGGACAACGGCATCGAGGCGCGTGAAGCGGCCTCCCAGAGTGTCCGTGACCTCTTCGGCTCGGTACTTTCGGCGACGCTCATCCTCATCTCCTGCTTCGGGCCGATCATTTTCTTCATGAAAGGAACCGCCGAGGACTTCGTCCGTTCCCTCCCGATGGTCACGGGAGCGGCCCTCTTCATCTCGCTCTATGTTTCCGCGGTCCTCGTCCCTCTCCTCTGCTACCTCTACATCAAGGTCGGCATCAGGAGCGATGCACACAAAGGGCGGAAGGCCGCATTCCTCCAGTGGGCTCAGAATTTCTACGACGGGGTGCTTGATTGGGCATTCCGGAAAAAGAGAACTGTCGTGCTCATCGGAGCCGGCTCGTTCATCCTCGGCCTCGCGATCCTCGCGATCTCGCCGCAGCAGCCCTTCCCCCAGATCGAGCGGAATCAATTTGCCGTCGAGGTCCAGCTCCCCGAGGGGAGTTCTCTCCGGCAGACCGATTCCGTCATGGCAAACCTTGAACAATGGCTCCGGCAGGATCCGAGGGTGAGGGTCGTCACCTCGTTCGTCGGGACGAGCTCTCCGAGGTTCCACGCAATCTATGCGCCGAACTTTCCGGCGAAAAGCTACGGCCAGCTCGTGGTCCTCACCGAATCGAACAAGGCGACGGAGGAGCTCCTGGACGAATACAGCGGCAAATGCCAGGGACGTTATCCGAACGCGGAGGTGAAGTGGAAACAACTTGAGTTCGCCGGATCGAAGGCCCCGATCGAGATACGCATCTCCGGAGACAGTATCGCGGCGATCAAGCGGGTGGCCCTCCAGGTCGAAGAGATCCTGAAGAGCGAGAAGCGGATCACCTGGGTGAGAACCGACTACAAACAGCCCCTCCAGACGGTCGACCTGATCATGAAGAAGGATGAGGCCGCGAGGCTCGGATACAATAATACTCTTCTTGGGTATTCACTCATGGTCGGCACGAAAGGGTTTCCGGTGGCGACAATCTGGGAAGACGACTACCCGGTCGACGTGATGCTCCGGGTCGACAAGAAGGTCAAAACTAGCCCCGACGACATCAGGAACCAGTATGTCACTTCCCCGTTCATCTTTTCGTCGGTGCCGGTGAGACAGATCGCAACGGTTCGCCCCGGATGGACTGAAGGAGAGATCGCTCACCGGAACGGCGTCCGGACGATCACGGTTCAGGCCGACATCAAACGGGGTGAGTTTGCCGAGCCGATCTTCAACACGGTGCGGCCGGCCATCGACCGGCTCGCGCTCCCGGAGGGAGTGGCGATCGTCTACGGTGGCGAGCACCAGGACAGCATCGAATACGTCTCTCCATTCTATTACTCGATGCTCGTCAGCGTCGCAATCATCTTCATGATCCTTATGGTGCAGTTCCGGAACTTCAAGACGACACTCCTCATCATGCTCTCGATGCCTTTGAGCGTCTTCGGAGCAGCCTTCGGAGTCTTCATCACCGGCTACCCCTTCGGCGTCACCGCATTCATCGGGCTTATCGGATTAATGGGCATCGTTGTCAGAAACGGCATCATCTATGTCTCGTACGCGGAATTCCTTCGCCACGAGCACGGGCATTCAGTTGAAGAGGCGGCGGTCTCGGCGGCACGGCGCAGGATGCGACCGATTTTTCTCACGGCGGCTGCAGCGGCCGTCGGCGTCATCCCGATGATCGCCAGCCGTTCGTCTCTCTGGGGGCCCCTCGGCTCGGTGATCTGTTTCGGATTGATCTTTGCCCTCGTCCTGTCGCTCGTCGTCCTCCCCGTTCTCTACTATTTGTTCCACAGAACCGATTTTGGCAAGGTGGAAGAAGGTGAATCATTATGAAACGATCGATGCTTATCATGCTGGCGATCTTCGTCACGCTCCCGGCGTTGGGCCAGCAGACGCTGACCCTTGACGAGAGCAAGCGCATAGCCCTCGAGAACAACGCCCGGGTGAAGAATAGTTTACTCGACATCGATGCCTCGCGGCAGGTGCGGAAAGCGGCCCTGACGAGGTACTTCCCGTCGATCAGCGCCGGCGGGGCGAAGTTCGAAGCCGACAAGAACCTCATGGAGATCTCGACCCCGGGAGGGAATTTGCCGGTTTACAATCCATCCAACCCGATGACGATCTTCACGACGACGCAGTTCGCCTACATGCCCGCCTCGACGATGGGATTGCTGAAGGACGGAACCTTCGGCGAGGTGACCGCCGCGCAGCCGATCTTTGCGGGAGGACGGATCTGGAACGGCAACCGGCTCGCGTCGCTCGGAGAGGATGTGAGCGAGTACAAAAACAACGTCACACGGAACGACGTCCTCCTCCAGACTGAGGAACGCTATTGGCTCGTCGTCTCGCTCACGGAAAAGGAGAAGACCCTTCAACGCTACGAGGCGCTCCTCAATAGCCTCCTCACGCAGGTCGAGGATGCGTACAAATCGGGAGTTGTGTCGAGAAACGACCTCCTTAAGGTAAGGGTGAAGCGGAGCGAAGTTCATCTCAACCGATCGAAGCTCGAGAACGGCCGCGTCCTTGCCCTCATGTCGTTCTGCCAGCACCTGGGCGTTCCGTACGACTCAACCCTCCGGCTCGCCGACACGCTCAATGTCGACGGTTCGCCGCAGGAGTACTACGTCGACCATGAATCCGCCCTGAAGGGGCGTTCCGAATACCGTCTGTTGGATGCGATGGTCCGGGCGGAAGAGCTCCAGACCGGGATGAAGCTGGGCGAGTATCTCCCCGAGGTTGCCGTCGGAGTCACCGGCCTCTACATGAAGCTCGATCAGGCGGGCGACCGGAGGATCGGGATGGTCTTCGGGACAGTTTCGATACCGATCTCGGGTTGGTGGGAAGCGTCGCACACATTGCAGGAGAGGTCGATCAAGGAAGAGATGGCAGTTAACACGAGAAAGGAGAGTTCGGACCTCTTGTTGCTCCAGATGCAGAAGGCGTATCGCGACCTCATCGACGCGTACCAGCAGGTTCATCTGAGCGAAGAGGCCCTGTCGCAGGCGGATGAGAACCTGCGGGTGAACCAGGATAGTTACAACAACGGCATGAGCACCGTCTCCGACCTCCTCGAGGCCGAAGCCATGCAGCAGCAGTCGAACGACCACCTTATCGAAGCGAAGGCAGATTATCGGAAGAGCCTCGTCACCTACTTGCAGGTGACGGGAAGATAGAAGAATACTCTCTTAGCAACTGGAAGACCCGTCGTGACAAGAACTTCCCCGTCATGCCCGCATGTTTTGGCGGGCCGAAGACTCGACTCGTTGAGAATCCAGGAAACCTCTGTCATCGGATACGTCAGTGCGAAGCCAGACGGGAAATTACCGTGATGCGTTGCAGACTCTTGGCGGGAAGCTGTTGCAAGCACATCTACCAACGCACAGGCATTCTATGGATCCTCCCGAAGGGATCCCCTTGAGACCGCCAAAAGCGCGCGGGGATGACGGGCGGCGGTGGAGTACGCATGCGGGTCGGGTGAGACAACGGGCCGGACGAAGCGACCGACCGCACGATCATCGCCGGCAGGCGCCAACAATCTATATCTTCATCCCGACCAGCACCACCAGCGAGTTTACCCCAAACCAGGATGAGGCGTACGTCTTGTCGATAAACGTCGCCCCTTTGGAATCGACCGACTTCACAAAATTCAGAACTCCGAATTCAAACCTCGCTTCCGAGAAGAGATCCTGGCCGAACATCCTCCATCCCACTCCCCCTCCTACGGCGATTGAGGCAAAAGGAAACGATAGGTCGCCCTTTACGCCCGATTTTTCTCCATCGCTCATTTCTGTGATCTCGGGCCAAAATGGAAAAGTGAACTCCTTACGCGCGCGAGATACATGTACTGAACAGAAGGGCCGACCAGCAGGTAGACCTTGTGGAGTCGTCATAGACTAACAACCTGGCCGTCATGTTGACTGCCACGTTGTCGATGACGGTGTGAAGTGAGATATCGGGTCTGTACTGAAGCATAGCGGTCAACGAAAAACCCATCGGCTGCATAAAATTCTCTCTTGTCACCATCCTCTGCTGTTCGAAACTCGCCTCAATCCTGAACCTTGTTCGTATTTCGAGCGGCCACTCACCAAAGATATTCCCCGCGATTCCGGGATGAGGTGTAAAGACAAAAAAGGCCCGGTCTAGCACTTTGGCTCCCGAACCGGGAATTACGTCGGCATATTGAGGCGAGTATCCGGTCAAATAGAACGGGAGGTCAAACCCCACCGAAAATCCGAACGAACTTTGTGAAAACGTCACCGCGCCCGAGGCCAGTTAGGCAAGGCAGATGAGTGTGAAGTTTCGGAGTGTCTGCATGTCGTCCTCGCGATTTGGGAGGTTGCCGTCCATCCACACCCCCTCTCGAATAGCGAGGCTTCTCAAGAAGGTCGCTGGAAATTCCGTTCTGAATGCAGGAAGGTAATAATCGGTACTTACTTCTTTTTCTTCTTATTCGCCGCCCGCTCCAAATCCTGCCTGACTCTGAGCTTCACGATCTTCCGGATGAGAGCGTACGGCATCGGCCGATCAA
>DATJQP010000061.1:0-6002 GCA_035505655.1 Bacteroidota bacterium | reverse complement strand
CCCGTCCTCACGACTCTCAAGTACTTCCGCGAAGACTACGAGAAGCACATCGTTCAGAAGCGATGCAAAGCGGGGGTGTGCGACAAGCTCTTCATGGCGTTGTGCGAGAACAGCTGCCCGCTCCACATGAATATTCCGGGATACCTGCAGCTGCTGAAGGAGGGAAGAATTGAAGAAGCGTTCGAGTTGACGCTTCGCGACAACCCTCTCCCCGGCACCGTGGGAAGGATCTGCTACTTCCACTGCCAGATGCGATGCCGCCGCGATATGATCGACGACCCGGTCTCGCAGGGGGAGATCCATCGGTACCTTGCCGACACGATGTACAAGATGGGAAAGGAGCGGGAGATCTATCAACGCCTCATCAAAGAGAAGCTCTCCCCCACCGGGAAGAACATCGCGATCGTCGGCGCCGGTCCGGCCGGCCTCACCGCGGCATACTACCTCGTGCGGCTCGGTCATGGAGTGACGGTCTACGAAAGTCACGCCAAGGCCGGAGGGATTCTCCAGTACGGAATTCCCGCCTATCGCCTTCCGAAGGACAGCCTCAACAAAGAGCTCGAGTTGTTCAGAAAGCTCGGCGTGAAGTTTGTTTTCAAGACAAGGATCGGGAAGGATCTCTCGTTCAAGTCGCTCCAGAAACAATACGACGCGGTCTTCATCGCCATCGGAGCCCAGAAGGATGTCGAGCTCGATATTCCCGGAAGACACCTCGACGGAGTGCTCCTCGGCTACGAGTTCCTCGAGCATCTCGGGACCGGCAAGCAGCCCCGCATCGGCAAGAAGGTTGTCGTCGTCGGAGCCGGCAATGTGGCGATCGACGCGGCGAGGTCCTGCCTGCGGCTCGGCGCCGACGTCACGATCGTCTACCGGCGCGATGCACACGAGATGCCGGCGAACGCCCACGAGATCAGCGACGCGATGGACGAGAACATCCACTTCATGTTCATGTCCGCTCCGAAGAGAATCGTCGCCGACCCGAAGGGAAAGGTCGCGGGACTCGAAATCCATAAGATGAAGTTCGACGGATTCGACCACGCGGGGCGAAAGCGTCCGATCGAGACCGGAGAATCCGCCCTCGTCGAGTGCAACACCGTGATCCTTGCCGTCGGCGAAAAGGTGGAGTTCGAGCATGCCGGCGAAGTCGGGCTCGACGTGAGACCGAACGGCGCCATACGGGCCCACCAGCCGAGTTGCAAGACAAACCTCCCGAAGGTATACGCGGGGGGCGATGCCATCACCGGCCCGGCGACGGTCTCGGAGGCGATGGGAATCGCCCGCCACGCAGCGGAGTCGATCGACTTCGACCTCATGAAGGAAAAACGGTTCCACAGGCTCTTCAGGGAATTCACCTACAAGGATGAAGTGGTCACCGAGCCGGAGGTGAACGGAAAGATCGAGCCCAAGAAGATCCCCGTTCGGGAAAGGGTTTCGAGCTTCCAGGAGGTCCTCAACGGCTACACCGGCGAAGAGGCTCTCCAGGAGGCCGCTCGCTGTCTCCGATGCGACGTGAAATGTCAGGATCAGGAATCATAAGACACCCGGGAGAATACTATGGAAACGACAACGGTCAACATCAGGATCAACGGAAACGAATACCGGGTGCCGCAAAGTATGTCGATTCTCGACGCTTGCACCCGGGCCGGCATCAAGGTCCCAACCCTCTGTTATATGGAAGATGTCGCCAAGAACGCCTCGTGCGGGGTATGCCTCGTCGAGGTGAAGGGGGCGCGCACGCTCATCCGCTCATGCACCACGTGCGTCCACGAGGGAATCGAGATCATCACAAGCTCGCCGCGTGTTCGTGAGGCGCGGAAAACTAATGTCGAACTTCTCCTTGCCAACCACCCGAAGGACTGCCTCTCGTGTCTGCGGAATCAAACGTGCGAGCTCCAGGCGATCGCCGCGGACCTTGGGGTGAAAAAGGAGAGGTTCGTACGGACGAAGAAGCTCGAGGCCTGCGACACCACTTCCCCATCCCTAGTCCGTGACCCGAACAAGTGCATCCTGTGCGGTCGATGCGTCGCGGTCTGTTCCGCAGTCCAAAGCGTCAACGCCATCGAGGTCTCGCGAAGGGGGATCCGCAGCAAGGTGACTACCTACATGGACAAGGGGCTCGGGAACGTTGCCTGCACGAACTGCGGCCAATGCGCCCTCGTCTGCCCCACCGGAGCCATTGTCGAGCGGGATCATTCAGATATGGTTTTCGAGGAGATCGCGAACCAGGAGAAGTTTGTCATCGTCCAGACGGCACCGGCGATACGGGTCGGCATCGGAGAGGCGATGGGAATGGCTCCAGGAAGCCTTGTCACCGGACAGATGGTCGCCGGTCTGAGAAGACTCGGCTTCAACAAGGTCTTCGATACCCAGTTCACCGCGGACCTGACGATCATGGAGGAGGGGCACGAGCTGATCAAACGAATGACGAACAGCGGTGTCCTCCCGATGATCACCTCCTGTTCGCCCGGCTGGGTAAAGTTCGCGGAGCACTTCTTCCCGAACTCTCTCGACCATCTCTCGACCTGCAAATCCCCCCAACAGATGTTCGGAGCAGTCGCCAAGACCTATTACGCGGCAAAGACCGGCATCGACCCGAGGAAGATGGTGGTCGTTTCCGTCATGCCATGCACCGCAAAGAAGTACGAGGCGCAGAGACCGGAGATGACGAGTGCTTTCGAGTACTGGAAAGAGAAGAAGGCCTGGTCGGATGACGATGAGTTCTTCGACGTCGATTACGTTCTCACAACCCGCGAGCTGGCAAGGATGTTCAAGGAAGCGGGAATCCAGTTCGCCAGCCTCCCCTCCGAAGAGTTCGACAATCCTCTCGGAGAGTCGACCGGCGCGGCGGTGATCTTCGGCGCCACCGGCGGCGTCATGGAGGCAGCCCTCAGGACTGCCTACGAAGTCGTCACCGGGAAGACCCTCGAGAATATCAACTTCACCGCGGTTCGGGGAATGGACGGACTGAAGGAAGCCGAGGTCGACATGAACGGCACGAAGGTGAAGGTGGCGGTCGCCCACACCCTCCGGAATGCCCGAAGGCTTATGGAACAGATCGAAAAGGGGGAATCTCCGTACGCCTTCATCGAGGTGATGACCTGTCCGGGGGGATGCCTCGGAGGCGGCGGTCAGCCGATACCGACGACATGGGAGACGAGGAAACGACGGGCGGAGTCGATCTACAAAGAAGATGCCGGCAAGCCGCTCCGGAAGTCGCACGAGAACCCGGAGATCGGCGTTCTCTATAAGGAGTTCCTCAAGGCACCTCTCGGAGAGACGTCGCATCATCTCCTTCACACCTCATACGAGAAACGAGGGCTCTTCGTTTGGAAGACGAACGGGGAAGCGAAGGAGAAGAAAGAGGAGGTTGCCGCGTAGCGGGTCATCATCACTACCCGGACGTTCGATCGTGCGGGCGTGATTATGCCTGACGGATACGCGGCTCCTTATTGTATCCCTTTTCTCCGAACGGCTGGAGTTTTTCAATCCAGATTTGCTCGATAAGGGTCAGCTCGTCCTCGAGGTTGAAGTTCGGGTCGTCCTTCACCTTCACGACCTCCAGAATTTCGAAGACAAACTTTTCTGGCCCGAAGGTGTTCCAATCCTTCTGGAGCTCCTCGTTCCGGTGGCCGCCGTTCGCGAGCATGAACTTGTGGCTGTTGAGAGGTCCTTCGAGGTTCAGGCTGCTGCCGAGAAGGACCTTTCCGTTCGCCAGGTTCTTCACCTGGAATACGCCTGAGGGTTTCTTCCTCTCTTTATACTCTCGTTTGATCTCCTGTCTCGTCTTCACTCTTATCTCCGGTGTTGATATCTGTTCTGTGGATTTTGCCTCGGGCTCCGTACCACTCTGCGGCGCCACGAGCTGATATATTCCCTCCTTCCTCTTCATCATCCCCTCATCGATGAAGGCTCTTCTGATTGACACATAGTCATCGCACACTTCTCCGATGATGTCGTCAACCTGACGTTCGCTGTACGTGACTCCGGGCTTGAAGCGGGCCACGATCTCGTCGAGAATGATTCTCTTCTTTTTGTACTGCGCTGGAATGCGCGTAACCTTTCCGTTCTTCATGAACGTGTGAAGCACCTTTGCCCGGTATCTGCGGATCCGGTCGTTCTGCGCAAACTCCTCCGCATTTCTGAACGCCGTCAGCTCCCGCAGACTCTTGTCGAAGATCGCCTCGTTGAGTGAGTAGACCACGTAGTACTGATCCTTTTGTTTCTTTACCAGGCCTGACTTTTCGAGCTTGCCCAAATGAAAGCAAACAGTTGACGGGGCGAGCCCGCATCGTTCCGCCAACTCCTCGACGCACTGAGGAGTGTGAAGTGCCTGCACCAGCAGAAGCCTCGAGGTGTCACCAAGCGCCTTGATAATTCCTACACTTTCTTGAATTTCCATGAATTTGGCCGTTTTTCGCTCTAATTCGATATTTGTCGAATTAAATATAACACGATATTTCCACCCTGTCAAGGAGGGTCCGGAGAATTCGTTGTCTGCAATCTTGGGGAGGCCGAGGCGACGAGGGCGTTGAAACGAAGGGCTCTGTTCGGAAAATGGCGTGACGCGAAACCGAACTGCCGTTTGGAGGGATGTTGAAGCGCGCAGGGCTCGTCAGGGGTTCATGCAGGAGGCGGACCTGCCTGGCAGTCTGCTTCATCTGCATGAAATGGTCGGATGAAATCTGGCGTGAGAGAAAGTTTTCCTGAACCGAAAGAGTCAACCGTCGGGGCGATCCCCAAGGAGGTCACCGATCCCGGTCTGCCTGACCTTCGGATAGATGAGTCTGTAGACGCGAAAGAGTGATGAGTAGATCTTCTGATTCTTCTTGTCAGGAAGGATAGTCCTTTCGATCTGTGTCATTCGCGCCGCGGCTTTTCGGAAGGTTGGATACCAACCGGCACCGACCGCTGCGGCTATCGCAGCACCAAGTGCGGACGCCTCTCCCGCCTTCGGAATGAAAACCCTCTTGCCGGTAACATCCGCCAGTATCCTGCGCCAGAGCGGGCTCGCAGCGCCTCCACCGATCGCAACGATCTCGGTCACACGAGATCCGACCGCACGTTCAACCGCCTCCAGTGCGAAGCGTTGTTCATAGGCGATCCCCTCGAGGATTGAGCGGTAGAGGTCTCCTCGCCGATGGGAGGATGAAAGACCCGCGAAGACTCCTCTTGCATCCATGTCCCAATACGGGTTCATCACACCGCATAGATACGGAAGATAAAACAATCCCCCGGAGCCCACAGCTTTTCGGGCCGCTTCATCCTCAAGCTCCCGGTAGATTGTCTTCCTCCCGGCAGGATCGATCCCCAGGATGCTTCGGACAAACCAGTCGAGGGAAAATGTCCCCGCTCTGAGACTGCATTCGTAATAGTATCCGCTTTCCGAGCAAGAGCAGAGTGTGCGGAACGCCTTGCTCGTCAGGTATCGGGAACCGTAGACACCGGCGACCGCAGCCGTGCCAAGGTTCAGATAAGCCCGTTTCGGCGTGAGCACGTTCGATCCGACCCCCGCCGCCTGTCCATCGCCTCCACCCGCAACGATCGGAGTTCCGATACAGAGTCCGGTCGAACGTGCCGCTTCTTTCGTGATCCCTCCGATGCGCGTCCCGGGACGGTACAATGTCGGCAGTTGACTTGAAGTTATCCCCAAGCCACTCAGTATCGTAGGCGACCATTCCTTTCGCTCCATGTCGAAAAGGCCGAGGGGGTCCGCGCTTGCCCAGCTCGTCGCAAACGATCCGGTCAGTTTCGAAACGATGTACGTTTGCACATCGCAGACCATTGCGATCTTCCTGAACAACACCGGCTCGTGCCGCTTCATCCAAGCGAGCCGGTAAACCACCGGTGCATAATCAACAGGCTTGCCGCTGATTCTGTGAATCTTGGCCTTTCCGACCTTGTTGGAAAAAGATTCCACTTCGCTCTTGCACCGCTCATCGAGCCAGACGATCGCGGGCCGGAGAGGTTGCATGGTACGGTCAAGCGGTACAAAAGTCTCCCGT
>DATJQP010000060.1:0-25389 GCA_035505655.1 Bacteroidota bacterium | reverse complement strand
TTCAAGGTTCCGGGTGATGCGCCGTGCCGCCTCGCCTGAGGCTTCCACGAACACCGCCTCGCCGGCTCCCCGGCTGAGAGCTTCGATCCCCAGACTGCCGCTCCCCGCGAAGAGGTCGAGGACACGCGCGGTTCTCCAATCGATGCGGCTCTGGAGGATGTTGAAGATCGAGCCCTTGACCCTGCTTGTCGCCGGGCGGACCGAAAGGTCGGCGACGGTGCGAAGAGGTTTTCCCTTGTGCCTGCCGGCGATGACGCGCATCGCTATTCCGTTCTCAGGGCAAGACCGACGGCCGAGGCATAGTCCTGTCTGTGCGCCTCGATGTCGCGGAAGTTCCTGAGCGTGCGCGGGAGGGTGACCTTCCTGAACGGATCGAGGACGTCCACAGGGACGGCGGCGAGAGCCTTCAGACTCGACACCATGGCGGCTGACACAATCCTTCCGTGGAAATAGACCGCTTCCGCCCCTGCCTCCTTCGCGTGCGATGCGAGCTGGGCCATGTCGTTTTCCGTGGTCCACTCCAGCGTCGTGAAGGTCTTCGTCGCTCCGTTCGCGATGACGCTGGCGTCGAACGAATTCTCATCGACACCGGCGAGGAGAACCCGTTTCGACGCGACCTCCGGGTAATTGAAGAGGAGGGCGTTCTCGGCGCCGAAGTGATCGACGTCGACGATGTTGAGGTTCCCGCTGAGCTGCCGGCAGACGTTGGCGAGGAAGTTCAGAAAAATCTTCCGCACGGCGACGATGATCGTCGTGTTCACCTGCGCTTCAGCGTTGGTGTCGAGGACCATCGTCCCGACATTGAATGCGTTGGGGTTCTTCACCGTCGAATACTGCCCCAATTCCCAAAGGGCGTGCTGGTCCAGTTCGTTCTCGCCGAGGGATGCGTCGGTGGGGATGGACTGGGCGACCACCATGCGGCTGTTGAGGCCGAAGGTGAAGTTCCGGGAACCGCTCCCGATGTTCCTGAAAAAAGTCGTCAATTCTTCGGCGAACCCGCGTTCCCGCTGTGAGGCGCCCGGCTGGCTGAAGAAATCCTGGTCGTCAAAGTTCAGCGACGAGATGAACGACCCGGCGGCTGTGAGGGTGAACCCTTTGGGGCTCTGGGCGATCTCGACCGCGGTAACCTGGGACTGTTCGAGGATCAGGGCAATGTGACGTTCGGTCGTCTTCATTGAAGTCTTAGATATGGCCGCAGTCGTTCAAACTTCTTCCCGCCGATCCCCTTCACCTTTTTCAATTCGTCGATCGACGTGAACCGGCCGTGTTCGGCCCGGTAGGCGAGGATCCTCTCGGCGGTCCCGTCGCCGACTCCGGGCAATGCGACGAGTTCGGCCTTCCCGGCGCTGTTCAGCTTCACCACGGACGGGACGCTCTTCTTCTCGCTTCGACCCGCGCTGTCCCGTTTTGCCGGTGCCTGACCGATGCTCGTGAGATGCTTCGAACGCTCTTCGAACTCTTTGTCGAGCGCGGTGTAGTCAAACTGCCTCACCGGCGGCGGCACGAAATACGCCCGGTAGATCCTGATCGACGCTCCGATCAGAAAGACAGCCGCAAGGAGAAAGAAGACCCGCTGTTCGTTTTTCGTAAACGCCGCGAACTCCTCCGCGCGTTTCAGGAAACTCTTCAGGCCGCCGAAACGGCCGCCGTTCTCCGGTTCACTCAATTTGAGACTCCCCCTTGTCATTCAGGGCGCCCGCCGCGATGCTCCCGTTCGTGCGACCGTCTGCCTCACATGAACGCGTTTTTCATCCTCTCGAAGAACGAGCGGTTTGCGGTCTTTTCGTCTTCAGTCGGGACGATGTGCTCGCTCGTGGAGAGTTCCCGGAGAAGTTCCTTTTCCCGGGCGTTGAGCTTTGTCGGGACCCAAATTTGAACTCTGATAAGTTGATCTCCCCGGCCGTAATTGTTGAGGTGCGGGATCCCTTTCTCTTTCATCCGGAGCATCTTCCCCGGCATTGTCCCCGGGTCGATTTTTACCCGCGATCTGCCGGTAAGGGTCGGCACCTCGATCTCTCCGCCGGTAACGGCCTGCGGGAAGCTCAGGAGCGCGTTGTAGATGATATCGTCCCCGTTTCGCGTGAAGTGCTCGTGCCGCAGCTCCTGGAATTCCACGATGACGTCCCCCGCGGGTCCGCCGCGGCGCCCGGCATTCCCCTGTCCCTGGAGGGAAAGGTAGTTCCCTTCCGACACGCCGGCCGGGACGTTCACCTTGATGGTTGTCTCCCCCTGTTCGCGTCCCTCGCCGTTGCAGGCCGGACAGTGTTCCCGGATCACCTGCCCCTCGCCGCCGCAATTGACGCACGTCGTGATGTTAACGAACTGTCCGAACATCGACCGCGAGACCTGTCTCAGCTCGCCGGTCCCGCCGCAGTGAGGACACGTGGTGCGGGACGACCCCGGCTTCGCGCCGGTACCCGAACAGACGTGACACGTCTTCCATTTCTTGATCTTGATCTTCTTTTCCACCCCCGTGGCAACCTCTTCAAGTGTGAGCTTGAGCTGGACTTTGAGGTCGGATCCGGCCTGCCCCTGGGGCCTTCGTCGCTGCTGACGCCCCCCGGAAAAGACATCGTCGAAAACTGAACCGCCGAAGATATCTCCGAAGCTCGAAAAGATGTCGTTGATGTCCGAGTAGGTGTGGAAGTCGGTCCCCTTCATTCCCTCATGCCCGTACTGATCGAACCGCTGCCGCTTCGCCGGGTCGCTGAGGGCCTCGTAGGCCTCGGCCGCCTCCTTGAATTTGTCCTCGGCATCCTTGTTATTCGGATTCCGGTCCGGATGATACTGCAGGGCCAGCTTCCGGTAAGCCTTCTTGATCTCGTCCTGCGATGCGGTCCGCGGAACGCCGAGCACGTCGTAAAAGTCTCGTTTGGCTGCCATCGTCAATCTTCAAAATCTTCAGTTGGTTTCATCTCCTGTGTCTTCGCTTCGACCGGCTCCGCGGAGACGACCACCTTGGCATGGCGGATCACCTTGTCGAACAGGAGATATCCCTTTTCCACCTCTTCGACGACGGTGTGAGGAGGGAGGTCCGGCCGGGGAATCTGCATCAACGCGTCATGGAAGCCGACGTCGAACGGTTTCCCGACTACTTCCATCGTCTTCAGGCCCTGTGCCTCGAGGACCTTGAGGAACTTCGCGTAAATGAGCTCGATCCCTTTCACGAAGGAATCGCTCTCTCCCTTCTCCTTCGCGCTCTTGAGGGACCGGGTAATATCGTCGAGGACCGGAAGGAGATGGGAGATGATCGACTCGCCGGCGTACTTTGTCAGTGATGCAAAATCGTTCTCCGTCCGGCGCTTGTAGTTGTCGAACTCGGCCGCCTTGCGCAGGAGCTGATCCTTGTACTGGGTAAGCTGCTTCT
Source organism: Bacteroidota bacterium (assembly GCA_035505655.1). Taxonomy (GTDB): domain Bacteria; phylum Bacteroidota; class Ignavibacteria; order UBA10030; family UBA8401; genus JAGVPT01. The sequence goes on along the minus strand of DATJQP010000060.1, from coordinate 22,022 downwards.
CCAGCTCGGCGATCTTTTCGATCAGGACCGCCGTTTCGGACTTCTGCGGAGTCTCTTTTCGCTCCTCTCCCGAGGGTTCGCCGTTCCCGGAGTTCTTCTCTTCCTGATCCTTCGGTTGCTGCTCGTCTGCCATGTCTCCTCTATCCTCGTATAAGCGTTGAAATCGTCTTTGCCATGAAATCGACGAGCGGAACCAATTTTGAGTAGTCCATCCTTTTCGCTCCGATGACGCCGACCGTGCCGCTGATGTCTCCGACCTTGTACTGCGATGCGACAACGCTCAGGTCGCGAAGCTTGTCGTCCCTGTTTTCCGATCCGATCGTGATCGAAATGGTCCCCTGGGCGGGATCTTTCTTCTCGAGGATGTGGACAATGATATCCTCGTTCTCCAGCAGTTCCACGATCCCCCTGAAGTTCTCGGCGCTGTTGAACTCCGGCTGGGTGAGCAGACTCTGCGTTCCGCCGATGTGGACCTTCTCGCGTCCGGGACCCTCGTCGAACACCCTGTCGACCGAATCGACGAAGAGACGGATGAGACCGGTCTCTTCGTTCTGCATGTCGCGCACCCTGTCCGCAAAGGTGCGGCGGATCTGTTTCAAGGAGAGCCCGGCGAGCCGCTCGTTGAGCTGCCGGCTCACCTCCTCGAGCTTCTGCCGCGGGATCTCCGCATGGATTTCCATCATGATCGTCTTCACCAGCCCCGAGCCGATCGAGATGATCACCATGATCCGGGAACTGCTGATCGACACAAGTTCCAGCTTCTCAAAGATCCCGGAACTGAGACGGGGAGTTGAGATCACACCGAGCTGATGGGAGATCGTGCCGAGAAGGCGCGAGGTCTCCCGCAAAATCTCATCGGGCTCCGCGCTTGCGTGGATCTGGAGTTGAATCTCCGACTGTTGCCGCTCGGAGAGATCCTCGAGCTCCATGAGCGAATCGACGTAGAACCGGTACCCTTTGTCGGTCGGCACACGCCCCGCCGAAGTGTGCGGATGGTCGATGTAGCCCAGGTACTCGAGGTCGGACATCACGTTGCGGACGGTGGCGGCACTGAGCCCCAGTCCTTCACTGCGGGAAATATAGCGCGACCCGACGGGCGTAGCCGTCTGGATGAAGTTATAGATAATACTTCGTAGGATCGTCCGTTCGCGTTCGTTGAGATTGCCTGGCATTCAGTTTCCCGAATGAGTCCGCCGAAATTCGATGATTCCAGCCTTGAGGTCCGTCCATCCCTGATCATTGACTTCGGGAAAGACGTCGCTCCAACGTTCGTCACACCCGACGCGTTGCCAGTGGGTATCTGCGCCGAAGGGCCGACGAAACAATACGAAATTGGAGATATCCTGATAAAAGTACGGAATTTCCGAGGCTGAGTCAAGAAAAGTGGAAATTGAGGGCCTTTCGGCCCGTCAAGGGGGGAGTTCGGTGTGTCGAAGTGTCAGGATCGCCGGAAGAGGCGAACGGCCGCTTCTATTGAAGCATCTCGACCTTCTGTTCCTTCATGAGCTCGAGATTTTTCTCCAGCTGGGTGCGGATTTCGATGATGTCCTGATCGCCGACGTACTTCGTGTAAACGATGTCGGAGATTCCGACGAGCGAGCGAACGACGGCTTCAATCGTTTCCGCCTGACGCCTCAGGTCGGAGACGAGCTTCAAGAGGGGCTTGGCAAGGGCCGGGTCGAGCATCTTCTGGACGTTTCGCTCGCAGACCGAGGATTGTAATTTGAAGATCGCGAGTGCGTTGTTGATGTGATGCGCGATGGTGCGGACCGTGGTCTGAAACATCTCGATCGCCGCCTCCATCTTCTCCTTTTCTCGCTGCTCCGCCTCGCGCGCCTGCTTGTCTTTGCGGAAGAGATACCGCTCGTGGACACCGTGAAGCAGAATGGGGAAGTGGTTCAGCTCGAGGTGTTCCTTCCGGACGTAGTCGTAGGCGCCGAGCTTCATCGCCTCCACGGCAACTTCCTCCGTTCCGGCGGCCGTCATCATGATGACGGGAGTCTCCATCTTCTGTTCGTTGATCCATTGGAGGACCTGGAGGCCGGTGATGTCTCCGAGGTTGAAGTCCATCAGGATGACGTCGAACTTGTTCGACTTCAGAGCTTCAATTCCCTGGAGTCCGCTGTATGCTGTTATCACCTCGTACTCCCCGGTACCCTTCAGCTCCATCGCGAGGACGTCAGCAAATGACTCTTCATCTTCGGTGATCAGAACATGCAACGGCTTTTCCATGCAAACTCCCTTGCTCGACTATGGGCAATTAGTAAAAGAGAAAACGGGTCGTGCCACCCGGCAACGGAATCCCAACAAAATGGCAGAAACGGACGCGGAAGGATGAATTTCAGTACGCAAAATTTAACCGTAAAGGCCAATAGAGTCAAGGCGTTTTAGAAGATTTTTATTGTTTTATGCACTTAGAAGGGTGACAAGAGAGATAGAATACAGACTACAGGAGACAGCAAAGAGACAACGAAGAGGTGGAAGTTGGCGAAGTTGACTGGCCTTACCCAAATGCTCGTCATGACCGCGGATCTTGTGCGGGCATCCAGAGAACGTTCGTTATCGTCGATGCCTCCGGTAACGTAAGGATCCATGCCAAAAAAGTGGGAGATGAAGGGCCGGGACGCAGTGCGGATGGAGTCCGGGTCTTCCAATGCATCTTCCAGTTCTCTGGAATCACCGGAAGGGCGTTTGCACTCCGGACTCTTCGTCATGCCCGCAGATTTTTGGCGGGTCGAAGACTCGACTCGTTGAGCATCAGGGAGGCCTCAGAAATTGCTTCGACTCCCGATAGCGAAATGTTGGAACGGCCTGCATAACCATCTTTTTCGGAACCCGTTGCAACTCGCCCGTCAAATGAGGATATTTGCATCGTATTTTTGTGCCCGATCCCACAAATTGACGCCGATCCGTGGATTCCACACTCTCAACGCTAGCCGAGACTCATTATGAGAACTTTCCGGTGGGCTCTCTATTTCTTCCCGCTGAATACCGAAAACCTATCAGGCTGGTCTATGCTTTCGCCCGGGTCGCGGATGATTTTGCAGACGAGGGGAGCGACTCGCCGGAAGTGAGGCTCCAACGGCTCGATCGGTGGGAGGGGGGACTCAAGGCGGCCCTTTCCGGAAAGGGTGGGGATCAGTTCTTCGAAGACCTCTCCGGCATCATCCGCTTGTACGACATCCCTGTCTCCCTCTTCTCGGACCTGATAGAGGCCTTCCGGATGGATGCCCGGGGGACGACCTATGCCACCTTCGAAGATCTCAGGTTCTACTGCCGGCGTTCTGCCGATCCGGTCGGAAGGATTCTCCTCCATCTCTTCCGTGCGGCCTCTGCCGAGTTGTGCGGATACTCCGATTCTATCTGCACGGCGCTTCAGTTGACGAACTTCTGGCAGGATCTGAGTATTGATATAAAGCGAAATCGTCTTTATATTCCACGGGAAGATTTCGAGCGGTTTGGTCTCACCGTAGAAGAGCTTACTCACGGTCGCGGAACGGCCTCTGTTCACAGGTTGTTGAAGTTCGAGGTAGGACGGACGAGGGAATTGTTCGCCGGCGGTTTACCGCTCCTCCGTGCAATCGACAAACGGTTTGCATTCGAACTGAGGCTCACGGTGAATGGCGGGATGAGGATCCTCGAAAAGATTGCCGCACAGGATTTCGACACACTCATCCGCCGGCCGCATCTCTCAAAGTTGGATTGGGCTCTCCTTTTCGGCCGTTCACTTTTAAGACGCTGACATGGAATCGCTGCTCGTCGCCGACATCATCGAGAAGAACAAGCGGAGCAACTTCTACTACTCCTTCCTGCTCCTCCCGAAGCCCAAGCGTGAGGCGATCAACGTCGTCTATGCCTGGTGCCGCACGACCGACGATATCGTCGACGAGGACGAGAGCGCCAAGAGGAAGTACGTCCGCCTTCGCCAGTGGTCGCGAGAGTTCGAGCAGGCGATCGACGGCAACTCCCGTTATCCGCTTCTCAACAGGCTGAGCCAGACGATCCAGCGCTTCAACATTCCCCTCCATCATTTCCACGACCTCATCAAGGGAATGGAGATGGATATCCTGAAGACCCGGTACGCGACGTTCGACGAGCTCCGCGAATACTGTTACCGCGCCGCGTCGACGGTCGGGCTCATCTGCACCGAGATCTTCGGCTACAAAAACGAGGGGGCGAAAGAGTACGCCATCAACCTCGGCATCGCGCTCCAGCTCACGAACATCCTCAGGGACATCAAACAGGATGCGGTGAAGGGAAGAATTTATCTCCCTCTCGAAGACCTCGAACGGTTCGGATACTCGGAAGAGGAGCTCCTCGCCGGCACCTACAACGCCCGGTTCGTCCGCCTCATGAAATTCGAGTGCGAGCGGGCCCGCTCCTTCTTCAAGCAGGCGATCGTCCATCTCTCGGAGGAGGACAAGCCCCTCTTCCTTGCCGCTCAGATCATGGAGGCGATCTACTTCCGGCTCCTTCAGGATATCGAGAGGGCGGAATACAACGTCTTCGCGAAGCGCATCCGCCTTTTCAGCCTCACCAAACTCTGGATCACGGTCGAGGTGTGGTGGAAGAATCGAGCGCACCGGTCTCATGCCGTCCCAGCGAGTACGTAAACCCGACGTTCTCGTCATCGGCGGCGGCGTCGCCGGACTCTCCGCCGCGGTCGACCTCGTCTCCCACGATCGCACGCTTCTCCTTGTAGAGCAAAAACCCCGTTGCGGGGGAAGAACGTACTCCTTCGTCGACGATGTTACCGGCGATGAGGTCGACAACGGCCAGCATCTCATGATGGGGTGCTACCGGTCGTCTCTCAGCTACCTCGAAAAAATCGGCTCCCTCTCTCGCGTTACCGTCCAGAAAAGACTCTCCGTCACGTACAGGGACGAGCACCTCGGCCCGATCTCTCTTCGACCGATTCCCCTCCCGGGTTCTCTCGGCACCGCCGCGGGCCTTCTTTTTCTGAAAAGCTTGTCGATCGCAGAGCGCCTTTCGCTCCTGAGGGTTGGGTTCGCTCTCCTCGCGGAGGGGAAGTCGGATCCCGAGAGGGTCGATTCGCTCACCGTAAAGGAATGGCTTCAGCGCCACGGGCAATCGGAGAGCGCTCGGCGAAACTTCTGGGATATCATCTGTATCGGCGCGCTCAACGAGTCGAGCGAGCGTGCATCGGCAAGCCTCTTTGCGAAAGTACTGCGGGAGATTTTTCTCGGATCGTCTCTCGATTCCTCGATGGTCATTCCCGGTGCCGGGCTAAGCAGCGTCCTCGTGGACCCGGCCGTCCGGTTCATTGAATCGCGCCGCGGTTCGGTTCTTCTCAACACCTCGGTCGAAAGTCTCATCGTCGGGGAAGATGGAATTACCGGGGCGATCCTGAGCGACAAGACCAGGGTTCTCCCGCGGGCAGTGGTCTCCGCGATCCCGTACTTTGACCTTCCGAAGATGTTCGACCGGAAGGACCGGACGAAACTCCCGGCAATCGAATCGGCGGGCAGGTTCATCTCGTCCCCCATCCTTTCCGTTCATCTCTGGTTCGACCGGCCGTTCGTAGAGGAAGAGTTCGTGGGCTTTCTCGGCTCACCCATTCACTGGGTTTTCAACAAGTCGAAAATATTGAAGAAAGAATCTGAGGGAAGACAATACCTGTGTCTCGTGGTCAGTTCCGCGGGAGAGTTTGTGGGAAAAGGGAAGGGGGAGATTGTGGAATTGTCGTTGAGGGAGCTTCGCCGCTTCTATCCCCGAAGCAAGGAGTGCAGGGTTGTTCGATCTCTTGTGATCAAAGAGAAGCGGGCGACCTTCTCGCCGAGGCCGGGGGTCAATGCATTCCGGCCGTGCAACAGGACTGGGATCGCGAACTTCTTCCTGGCCGGGGACTGGACCGACACCGGTCTCCCCGCGACGATCGAGGGGGCGATCCGGAGCGGGGATGCCTGCGGCAGTCTGGCGAGGGAGTACCTTGCGTAACGAAAAACGCCGCGACCGAAGCGCGGCGTTTCAGTGCTGAACCCATCCCGGACTCAGAAGGGGAAGTAGAGCCTCATCGTTGTCCCTTTCCCGAGCTCCGTCTCGATGTCGATCTTCCCCTTGTGGTCGTCCATCACCTTCTTGACGATCGCCATCCCTAACCCTGTTCCGTGCTTCTTCCCGTAGGTGACGAACGGTTCGAAGATCCGGCGCTTCACCTCTTCAGGCATTCCGGTCCCGGTATCTTTGAAATCGACCCGCACCATCCCGCCCGCGTCTTCGGTCGTCACCGTCAGCGTTCCGCCGTTCGGCATCGCGTCGGCAGCGTTGCTGGCGATGTTGTAGAAGACCCGCACCACCTTGTCGGTGTCGAGCTTGACGAGGCCCTTGAAGGTGAGGTTGCGCTCGAGCTTGATGTTCCGCTTGGTGAGATCCTTCTCGATGAAGGCGAGGACTCCCTCCATGACGTCGGAGAACTCGGTCTCCTGGATGTTCGTAGCGCTGACACCGCGGCTGAAGTCGAGGATCTCCTGAGCCATGTTGACGAAGCGGTCGACCTGGTGGATCATCTCGTCCGCGAGCTTTGCCGCCTCTTCGTTCCCCGATTTCTTTTTCATCACCTGGGCGTAGACGCGGAGGGTTCCCATCGGGTTCTTGATGTCGTGGATGACCGTGCTCGCCATCCGCCCTACAGCGGAGAGCCTTTCGTTGTTGACCATCTCCTGGGCCAACCGCGCGTTCTCGATCGCGATCGAAGCGTGAATCGAGAGCGCGTTGATGAATTCCTCATCCTCGGTCGTGAACGGTCCCCCTTTTTTGTTCAAGAGTTGGAAAACGCCGATGATCTTCCCGTCCCGGTTCCGCATCGGCATGCAGAGCATATTGTTCGTCTTGTAGCCGGATTTCTTGTCCACCTCCGGGTTGAACCGCGGGTCGCTGTACGCATCCGGGATATTGATCGTTTCGCCGGTCTTTGCGACGTAGCCCGAGAGCCCTTTCCCTACAGGCAGACGGATCTCGATCACCTCGGTCCCTTTGAGGGCCTTCGACCAGATCTCCGATTTCAATTCGTCGAGGAGGTAGAGCGTCCCGCTGTCGCTCCCGATCGACTTGATGGCGGTTTCGAGGATGACGTCGAGCAATTTGTCAAGGTCGAGTGTCGAGTTCACGCTCTTCGCCGCGTCGATGAGGAGGTTCAGCTTCTCGAGCTGGGCTTTCGAAAGATCGAGGTTCTTCTCGAGCTCCGAGACGACGGTCTGGTCGGTCGAGCGAAGCCTCTTGCTGATCGACCTGAGGAGGTTGAGGGTGACGATGTGGTTCGTTTTGACGAGGTTGTCGAAGTCATGCTTCGTGAGCCCCGCGACGATGGTGTTCTCCACCGCCGTCGTCCGGGCCGAGCGCGGAAGGTCTTCGATGAGCTCCATCTCGCCGAAGAATTCCCCTTTACCGATCGTGGCGAGAATGGTCTCGTCCCCGTATTTCGTGATTTTGGAAATCTTCACTCTCCCCTCGAGAATCAGAAAAAGGCGCTCCCCCCTGGTGCTCTCGTTGAAAATCACCGTGCCGGCGTTGAATGTCTCTTCATGCATCGTCTTCAACACCTGGCGGAGATCGTTGTCGCCGAGATATTTGAAGAGGGAATTCGCGCGCAGGTTCTCAACCGTGAGGTTCGTGTTTTCCATGGCAGGCGTTGGGTGATGGAGATAGAACTGACGAGCAAGGTACCGATAATGAGAAAGAGAGTCAAGGAAAGCGAGGAGACAGAACACAGAATACAGGAGACAGTAAAGACGAAGAGGGGGTCTGAAGCTACCAGTCTGAATCGGGCTTACCCACACCGCCCGTCATGCCCGAATCCTTCTATCGGGCATCCAGCAATGCGAGGGCATGGTGTGGATCCCTAGGCAAAGAGACAGAATACAGTAAAGAGAAAGAGAGGCTCCGAAGTCATCGGTGTGGGTCGGGCTTGCCCTACTTCTCCGCGAGGATCTTTGCGTTGGCGCGGGAGAGGATCTCTTTCAACCGGTCAAGGTTGCGAGGACTTACCAACGCTTTGACTAAAACCTTCTCATCCTCGTATGTCTTCGCCTCGATCTCGGCCAGGTCGTGAATGATGGAGAGGGTCCTGTGCTCGGAATGATCGATGCTGAACGAGAGGGGGATGCGCGACTTGTTGATCGTCTCGAGGATCATCTCCTTCAATCCTATCAGGTTGATCCCTCGTTCCGCGGAGACGATGACGGAGGGAGTGAACTGCGCCTGGAGTTCCTGCAGATGCTCGCGATCCTCAAGCGCGTCGATCTTGTTGAAGACGAAGATCGTCGGCTTCCCCGTTGCGCCGAGCTCTTCGAGGGTAGCGTTGACGACCCGGATCTGGTCGTTGAAGCCCGGATGACAGATGTCGATGACGTGAAGGAGAATGTCCGCCTCCAACACCTCTTCGAGCGTCCCTTTGAACGAGGCTATGAGATGATGCGGTAGCTTCCGGATGAATCCAACGGTGTCCGAGAGGAGGACCGTCGTCGATGAAGAAAGTGCCGCCGCCCTCGTCGTCGTGTCGAGGGTCGCGAAGAGCCGGTTTTCAACGAAGACGTCCGCGTCGGTGAGTGCATTGAGGAGGGTCGACTTCCCGGCGTTGGTGTATCCTACGAGCGATACGCTCACGAAATTCTTCCGTCCTCCCCGGCGCGTCTCTCTCTGCCGCCCGATCCTTTCCAGCTTCGCCTGTAGATGCGAGATCCTTTCCCGGATCATCCGCCGGTCTGTCTCGATCTGAGTTTCGCCGGGCCCCTTCGTTCCGATCCCTCCAAACTGCTTCGAAAGGTGGGTCCATGCGCGGGTCAGACGGGGTAGGAGATACTGCAATTGAGCAAGCTCGACCTGCGTCTTTGCCTCGTTGCTCCTCGCCCGGCTGGCAAAGATGTCGAGGATCAATCCGCTCCGGTCGAGGATCTTCCGGTTGACCGCGATCTCCAGGTTGCGGACCTGGGCGGGGGAGAGGTCGTCGTCGAAGATGACGCTCGCGATGTTGTCGTCCTCCACCACCTGGGCGATCTGCTCCACCTTCCCCTTCCCGATGTAGAACGCGGGATCAATCTTTCCCCTCTCCTGAAGGATCCTATGGACAACGACCGCGCCGGCGGTATCGGCAAGGAGGGCGAGCTCATCGAGGTACTCCTCAGCCTGCCCCTTCCGGAGGTTCCTCGTCACGAGCCCGACAACGATCGCCCGCTCCTTTTCGTCTTTGACCAGATCTATCATTGGCAGAATGGACCTCCCTAGCTCGCTTCCTGTTTCGGCTCGCGGGCAATGATCATCTCCAGGAGCGCAAGGATCAGCGCCCCCGCGAGAAAGTACTTCCATAATTCCACTCCGTACCGGCTCTGCAGAACCGTGGTCGAGAGAGAGCCGGGGGAGCTTACATCGACGATCTGATTCTTTTCGATGCCGTACTTATTTCCCATTGCGACAACCTGGGAGAGATCGGACAGCCCTCCATCCGACTCGGCGGGGTCCACGTTCACCGGGACTGCGGTCAGCGTATCGCGTCCCCGGACGACGGTGTAGATTCCCGGCACGGTCGCGTTGTCGTATGTCAGGATCGGATTCGGAGACGCCCCCGGTCCCTCGGGGGAGCGCTCGGGGACCCGGATTTCTCTCCCTTCCGGATCGAGGAGACGCAGAACCCTCGATGGAGAACCTCCGCGGCTCTCGGTCGAAGAGACCGCCTCCAGCGGTATTTCAAGCTTCTCGCCGACGATAGCCGGCTGGGCGGCGAAGTGCGCACTCTTGCCGGATGCCGCGTAGAGGATCGTCTGATAGATTAACGGGACAAAGAGTCCCTTGAGAGGAAAATCGGACCACGACGTATTTGCGGCGACCGCGAAGCCGAGGATCGTCCGGCGGTTCTCTTTCGGGGATCCCCCCTCGTGAAGTCGCTCCCAAAGGAATGGCGTCCCGTCCGAGAGGGTGATGATGCTCCGCAGCTCTCCGCCCGACGCGAATCGAATCGCGTGGGCGATTCGCGGAGATTCGATTTCCTTCTTTCCGCTTTTCAGTCCTGCCGTCGATTCAAACATCCCCTGAAAGATCGGATGGTCGTAGTCGATTTTGTCGAACGACATGCCAGGTCCTACCGGAGGCAGGATCTGAGTAGGGAGTAGGGAGGGGACATGCAGATCGGGAAGCAGGAGTGAATTGTACGACGAGACTTCCACGAGGTCCCCCGGGAAAAGAATGATTCCTCCTCCTTGCGCTGAAAACTGCGCGAGCTCTTCAGCCTGCGTCCGGCTGAGGGATGCGACATTTGAAAGAATGACGACGTCCGCGCGCGAGAGGGGCGCATAGGTTAGCTGCTGCGGCGGGACTTCCGCCAGGCGGACGAGGGTTCCCGTGCTCTCCTGACTTGCGACAGAGAGGGCGAGCTTCAGGTATGAAGAACTCTTCGGGTCTGAGGATGAAAGGAGAACGTTGATTCTCTCCGGGACGAGGAGAGTGAAGTATCGGGAGTTGTCCTCATCGAAGGCGTCATCTTCAAGCTCTACCCGGCCACGGACGATCCCGGTATGCTGTGGGATGGCGGTGAACTCCACCGTCTTCTCGGAACGTGGAGGAAGGGTTACGCTCTTCTGCATCACCCGCGCACCGTCGAGGAAGAGGTTCACAAGGTGATTATTCGCCTCGGTGGAACCGAAATTGCGGACGGCGGCCCGAAGGCTGAACGGCTTCCCGGTCTGAAAAAGGGCCGGTCCCACCTCCACATTGACGATGCCGATATTCTCAAATGCTTCAGACGAAAAGGGAACGTAGAAGACCCTGACGCCTGGCTCGAACAGCCTCTCGTTTGAAGCCTCTCCGGATCGAGCTCCGTTTTCAACCGTCGTCCTTTGTCCGTCGGTGAAGATGTAGATCTCTTTGTTGAAGTTCCTCGAACGGCCAAGGAGCTTCGAACTGAGGAGGAGCGCCTCTTCCACGGTATGCCGTTTGTAGCTCACCTCGCTCTGTCCGATCGATTCTCGGAGAAGCTGAAAGTCGTGGGTCGGTTCGGCGATCGTAGCGGCCGGCAGGTCGGAGAGACGGATGAAGATGGCGTCGTCCCCTTCGCCAAGAAGGTCGACAAGCCCGAGAGCGGAGTTCTGCGCCTGTCGGAGAAAAACCCCCCGATCGTTTCTCAGAGACATGCTGAACGTATTGTCGAGGATGATGACCGCCGTCGTCTTCGCATGCGTGCCAAGGCCGGCAAATGTTCCGCGCAATGCCGGGCGTGAGAAGGCCATGACGACAAAGATGACGATAAGAGTCCGCAGAATCAGGAGGAGCCACTGGCGGAGTTTCACCCTCCTCATCTGGCTCTTCTGGAGCTCTTTCAGGAAGGTGAGGGTGCTGAACTCGATTGTCCGGAGCCGGCGGATATTGAGGAGGTGAAGGACCAGTGGAATGGCCGCAGCCGCCAGGCCGAAGAGGACAAAGGGATTAAGAAAGGTCATCGTCTCGAGTGTTGATCCAGGCAGTTTGCCGAGAGGGGGATTCCCCCGAAGGGGTGCCTTCGGCAGAACCCCCAATGCCGCAAGGCACTCAAACAATCATTATGTGCCGAGAGGGGGATTCCCCCAACGGGGTGCCTTCGGCAGAACCCCCAATGCCGAAAGGCACTCAAACAATCATTTTGTGCCGAGAGGGGGATTCGAACCCCCAATGCCTTACGGCGCTAGCTCCTAAGGCTAGTGTGTCTGCCAATTCCACCATCTCGGCAAGGAGTATTTTAAATAGTACGAAAAGCAGAGCCGAATATCAATTTCACCTCTCGTTCCCAACGTCCCGTTGGGAACGAGATTTCAATCAACATCGGGCTCTCCTTTGCGTACGCGCAGGTGACCGATGTGATTTCGGGAACCAAGTTTTTTGTGCAGAATGGAGCGAGCTTCCCGGAGCTCCTTGGCTCGGGGCAAGGGAAGCTGTTCCAGGTAGCGTCGATCTCCTACCAGGATTATCTTGCCGGCTTAGCGGCTCAGGGGAAGAGATAGTTCTCCTTTCAAACCAAATCCCCCATCGCGGGTCTAACATATCCGAACGGCGCGGATTCTGTGCGCAATTCTCACCTCGATCGAAAGCCGGGCAGAGGATGCTGGGATGCCCGTGGAAAGGCTGTGCAGGATGGCGATAAAGAGGAGAGAGAATCCAGGACACTCAACTATCCTTTGGTATCATGCTGAGAACGTTACGGCGGGGGCTACCTTGTCTCTTTTTGCTCTTCTTCTGCGGCCATCTCTTCGCGAAAGATAATCCCACCCAGAACCCGGCGCCGGTTTTCACGCTGGAGGAGTGCATCGATTACGCGCTGGTACACCAGCCAGCACTGAACCAATCCTACCTGAATACCTCCATCGTCAAAAAATCGAACGCAATCAACCTCTCCGGGTGGCTGCCGCAGTTGAACGTCACCGGGACGATGCTCCATTATAATCAACTCCCCACGACCCTCACCCCCACTCCGGTCCACACGGGGGTCGCGAATACGGCGATCCCGCAATTGTCAGCCTCTGAAACGATCTTCGAGCCCCAACTTTATTATGCGGCGACGAGCGCTCCGCTCCTTACAAGGGCGGCCGAACAGACCTCGGACAGCGTGCAGATTTCGCTCTTCGTGTTGGTGAGCAAGTCGTACTATGCTCTTCTGCAAACACTCGAGGAGGTGAACATCCTCAAGGAAGATACCGCGCGTCTCGGGCGAAACCTCGTCGATGCATACGAACAATATGTCGGCGGACTTGTCGATGAGACCGACTACGAGCAGGCCGCGATCTCCCTCAATAATTCCAAAGCGCAATTGAAGCAGCAGAGCGAAAATGTTTTTCCTCAATATGCGGCGCTGAAGGAGCTCATGGGATATCCGCCGGAGATGAATTTCAGCGTCACCTTCGATACGACAACAATGCTTCGACAAATCGAAATGGATACGACGAAGCCGCTCCGGTATGAGGACCGGATCGAGTACCGCGAGCTCCAGACGTTCAAAGAGCTCCAGCAGACGCAGGTGACGACCGCGGAGATGTCGTTTCTCCCCTCCGTCTCGGTCTTCTACAATTACTTCTACGAGTACGAGAATCCGGCAGCATCGAAGCTCTTCGGGACGGCGTACCCGTATTCATATTACGGACTGTCGTTCAGTTTCCCGATCTTCACCGGACTCTCCCGCGTCGAGAACATCCAACGGACAAAACTCCAGGAGGAGATCGTCGACTGGGACGAAGTGCACCTGAAGTCGCAAATCTATACCGAGTATCGCTCGGCGCTGGCCGGTTACAAGAGTAACCTCTACACCCTTCACCTCCAGGGAGAGAACAAGTCGAGGGCGGAAGATGTCTATCGGATTGTCTCGCTCCAGTACAGCCAGGGGGTTGTGGCATATTTAAACCTCCTCGTTGCCGAGTCAAACCTCATCACTGCGGAGATCGGGTACACCGAATCTCTCTTCCAGCTCCTCTCGAGCAAGATCGACCTCGAGAAAGCGATGGGGGAGATCCCAATTCACGAATAGCCATCATCGACCCGAATGGATAGTACAATGAAGACCATGGTTCTCGCCCCCGCGATAGCGGGTTTGCTTCTCCTCGCTTCCTGCAAGCCGTCCGCTCCGCCGTCGCCTCCTCCGACTCCCGTGAACCTCTTCACGGTGAAAGCCGAGCCGGTAACGTACTACGACCGATATACTTCCACGACGGTCGCGGTGAGCCAGGTGAACCTTCTGCCGGAGGTCCAGGGATACATCACCGGGATCTTCTTCAAAGAGGGGACGCACGTGAAGAAGGGGCAGAAGCTTTATGAGATCGACAAACGGATCTACGAGGACAACTACAACACCGCCGCCGCGAACCAGAAGGTGGCGGAGGGGAATCTGAAGCAGGCTCAGCAGGATGCCGACCGCTATCAGTACCTCAACAGCAACAAGGCGGTGGCAAAGCAGCTCTATGACCACGCGATGATCGCCCTCGAGAATGCGCAGAGCGCCTACCAATCGGCGACGGAGGCGATGAAGATCGCGAAGACCAACCTCGCCTATTCGACGATCGATGCGCCGTTCGACGGGACGGTGGGGTTCAGCCAGGTGAAGCTCGGCGACCTGGTGACGACGGGACAGACGGTCCTCCTCACGATCTCGAGCGACGACCCGATGGCGGTTGATTTTCTTATCAACGAAAAACAACTTGCGTACTTCGAAGGACTCCAGCGACCCGACCACCAGGAGATCGATTCGCTCTTCACGCTTATCCTCCCGAACGGTGCGCTCTATTCGCACACGGGCACGCTTTCAGTGATCGACAGGGCAGTGAACCCGCAGACCGGATCGATACGGATCAGGCTTCTTTACCCGAACCCGAAACTCGACCTGAGGGCCGGCATGAGTTGCGTCGTGCGGGTCCACAACATCGACGTGACCCCCCAGCTTGTCGTGCCGAACAAGGCTGTGGTCGAAGAGATGGGTGAGTATTTTGTCTTTGTGGCGAAAGACAGTTCAGTGAACGGCGGGGAGCGGGTTGCCGACCCTCCCACGAGTCAAGCGGCACATCTTTTTGCGTACCAGAAGAAAGTTCAGCTCGGCGCGGTACTGGGCCCGAACATCCTTATCAAGGAGGGGATCAGTGAAGGGGACGTCATCGTCTCGGACGGAATTCAGTCGCTTCACAACGGTTCGCCGATCGCTCCGACCGCCGAACGGCAGGGGGGACAAACGGGGCGGGGGAGCGGGAACAGGCCGAATGCTCTCTAACCTCTTCGCCGGCGTCTCTCTTCCGGCCAGGCAGATCATTTCTCTTTCGTTCCCGATGCCCGACCTGAACAGAGCATGATAGCGAACACCTTCATCAAGCGGCCGGTCACGGCCATTGTCATCTCCATCGTGCTGGTGATCACCGGGATCATCTGCATCTTCAATTCGCCTGTCGAACAGTACCCTCAGATCACTCCGCCGGTGGTTCAGGTGAACGGGCAGTTCACCGGGGCCGACGCCCTTACCGTCGAGCAGACTGTTGCGACTCCCATCGAACAGCAGGTGAACGGCACTCCCGGGATGGAGTACATGCAGAGCAACAACACGAACAACGGCCTGATGACGATGAACGTCACCTTCGGCATCGGGACCGACATCAGCATCGCCACACTCGACGTTCAGAATCGCGTCAGCATAGCGACGCCGCTGCTCCCCGCCGCGGTGAGCCGCCTCGGCCTCACCGTCCGCGCGCTGAATCCAAGTATGCTCATGATGGTGGCGATCTACGCCCCGCACGGGTCGCACGACATCACCTTCCTCGACAACTACACGAATATCTTCGTCCAGGATGCCCTCCTGCGTGTTCCCGGCGTCGGGAGCATCAGCCGCTTCACCGACGATTTCAGTATGCGGATCTGGATGGACCCCGAGAAGATGGCGAGCCACAACCTTACCCCTTCGGACGTCATTGCCGCGCTCAATGCGCAGAACGTTCAGGTGGCGGCCGGATCGGCTGGTGTGCCGCCACAACAGAAGACACAGACGTTCGAGCTCGGGATTCTGGTCAACGGGAGGCTCAGCACAGTCCCCCAGTTTGAGAACGTCATCGTCAAAACGAATCCCTCCACGGGTGAGCTGGTCTATCTCAAAGATGTCGCAAGAGTGGAGCTGGGCAAATTCACCTTCTCGAGCAATTCCTTCGTCGACGGGCACCGGGCTTCATGCCTACTCATCTACCAGGCCCCCGGTAGCAACGCGCTCGAGACGGCGAACGGCGTCTATAACGTGCTCGCCCAACTCAAAAAGACCTTCCCCACCGACGTCGACTACAGCGTCCCGTTCGAAGCGGTGACGGTGGTGAAAGTCTCGATGAGCGAGGTCGTGGTGACCCTTCTTCTCGCTCTAGCCCTCGTGGCCCTCGTCGTCTATCTGTTCCTACAGAATGTCCGGACAACCCTCATTCCCGTCCTTGCAATACCGGTTTCGATTCTGGGGACCTTCTGCTTCTTCATACCGTTGGGATTTACCATCAACACCCTGACGATGTTCGGCTTCGTCCTCGCCATCGGCATCGTCGTCGACGACGCAATCATCGTGGTCGAGGCGGTTCAGCACTATATGGACGAACAGGGATTATCGGCAAAGGAGGCGACGTATCAGGCGATGAAGGATATCTCCGCGCCGGTTGTTGCGATCGCCCTCATCCTTGCGGCGGTCTTTGTTCCGGTCGGATTCATCCCGGGTATTGTTGGAAGGCTCTACCAGCAGTTTGCGATCACGATCGCGATCTCGGTGATGCTGTCGGCTTTCATTGCCCTCTCGCTGACGCCCGCTCTTTGCAGTCTTCTCCTCAAACCGACTCCCAAGAACGCTCAGCCCCGCGGCATCGGACGTCTTTTCGCGGCATTCAACACCTGGTTCGACGGAATCACGAACCGCTATTCGGAAGGAGTCAGAAAGAGCATCAACGCGTCGAGGTACGTGGTGATCTTGCTCCTTTGTATCTGTGTCGCTGCGTTTTTCCTCTTCAGGAATAAATCGACCGGCTTCATCCCCTCGGAAGATGACGGCAATCTCTACGTTACGTACCAACTGCCTCCGGCCTCGTCGACCGCACAGTCCGTTGCCGTGATGCGTCGTTTGATGGCAGTTGTTTCTTCCACTCCAGGTGTCGGGCACTATGCCGCGCTGACGGGTCTCAACGTCGTCACGAACGCCACGAACTCGAATTGTGGGACGATCTATTGCCAGTTGAAACCGTGGGAGGATCGCTCCGGATCCGACGAGCAGGTTCCGGGAATCATCAAGGTGATGCAACGGCGCATCACCGACGCGGGAATCGACAACGCAAGCGTCCAGGTGATCCAGCCCTCGCCCATCCCGGGCGTCGGCTCGGTGGTTGGATTCAGCTTCCAGATCGAGCAAAGGAACACGAACGACGATATCCACGCCTTCGAGAGGGTCGTCAACCGGTTCCTCGAGGAGGCGAACAAGAATCCCGCGATCAGTCACGCCTACAGTTATTATTCCGCTCACACGCCGAACTACAATCTCACCGTCAACCGCGAAAAGTGTGAGAAGCTCGGGGTGAACGTTGCCGACGTCTTCACGACGATCCAGGCATACATGGGAAGCATCTACGTCAACGACTTCACGACCTACAACCGGACCTTCCACGTCGTGGTGCAGGCGGACACACAGGCCCGTGCGTCGGTCTCCGACATCGACAAATACTTCGTCCGAAACCAGGCCGGGGCGATGGTACCTCTCGGGACCCTCGTAAGTTACGAACCGACCGAAGCGGCTCCGCTCATTTCGCACTTTAATATCTTCCGATCGGCTGAAATCGACGGCGAGTCCTCAAAAGGATACAGCAGCACCGAGACTCTCGACGCGTTGAAGGACGTGGCGAAGAGGGTGTTGCCGGAAGGGTACGACGTCGAGTTTTCCGGGCTGAGCTATGAGGAGATCAAGGAAGGATCCACTTCCCTCTATATCTTCATCTTCTCGATCACCTTCGTCTTCCTTTTCCTCGCGGCTCTTTATGAAAGCTGGTCGGTGCCGTTTTCCGTCCTCCTGGCCGTGCCGGTAGGGGCGTTTGGGGCCATCCTCATGCTTACCCTTCTTCCCGGCATTTCGAACAACGTCTATGCCCAGATCGGTCTCATCACGCTTATCGGGTTGGCGGCGAAGAACGCGATCCTCATCGTCGAGTTTGCGAAGGTGCGGGTCGACAGGGGAGAGGAGCTGATCCAGTCGACGATGGATGCCGTGCGCCTCCGTTTGCGGCCGATCGTCATGACATCGATGGCTTTCATCCTCGGAGTTCTTCCCCTCGTCTTCGCGACCGGCGCCGGTGCGATCGCCCGCCGGACGATCGGGTTTACGGTGCTCGGCGGAATGCTTGCCGCGACGACCCTCGCGATCTTCATCGTTCCGGTCCTCTTCGTCATCATCACTCGTCTCTCGTACGGAAAAGAGCGGCTTGAGTATCTCCGGGAACATCATGCTGAGTTGATGGAAAAGGCGCGCAAGGTCGAAGAGCAGAACATCGACCCGGAGCTTGAGTACGACCTGCGGAGATCCCGCGAGCTTCACGGGCTTGCCCCCGAATGATCGCCAACACCTTCATCAAACGGCCGGTGACGGCCATCGTCATCTCGATCGTCCTGATGATCTCCGGGATCATCTCGATCGCGAACCTCGCCGTCGACCAGTATCCGAACATCACTCCTCCCTCCGTTTCCATCAGCGGCCAGTACACCGGGGCCGATGCACAAACCGTCGAGCAGACCGTGGCGACGCCAATTGAGGAGCAGGTGAACGGAACACCGGGGATGGAGTATATGCAGAGCACCAACTCCGCCACCGGATCGACGGGGATCAGCGTCACGTTCAACGTCGGCACGAACGTCCATATTGCCGCCCTCAACGTTCAGAATCGTGTGGGGATCGCAACGCCGCAGCTCCCGTCGGTCGTCAGCCGTTTGGGCCTGACGGTGCGGGCCCGGAACCCCAGCATGCTCATGCAGGTGGCCGTCTTCTCGCCGAAGGGGACGCACAACATCACCTTTCTCGACAACTACACCAAGGTCTTCATCGAAGACGCGCTCCTCAGGGTCCCCGGTGTCGGCGACATCAACACGCGCACCGACGACTTCAGCATGCGTGTCTGGATGAACCCGGAGAAAATGGCGGCGTACAACCTCACCCCGCAGGATATCATTGCCGCCCTCAATGCGCAGAACGTGCAGGTCGCCGCCGGGGCGGCCGGAGCTCCGCCGCAGGAGAAGACGCAGACCTTCGAGCTGGGGATTCTCGTCAACGGGCGGCTCAGCAAAGTCTCCGACTTCGAGAATGTCGTCGTCAAGACGGTCCCGGCAACCGGCGAGCTCGTGCACCTGAAGGATGTCGCCCGCGTTGAGCTGGGGAAATTCACCTTCTCGAGCAACGCCTTCGTCGATGGGAAGCGCGCTTCGATCCTCTTCATCTATCAGACCCCGGGGAGCAACGCCCTCGAGACTTCGAACAACGTCTACGCGACCCTCAACGAGCTGAAAAAGTCGTTTCCTGCGGACGTCGACTACACGGTCCCCTTCGAATCGATCACGATCATCAGGGTTTCGATGCAGGAGGTCCTTGAGACTCTCCTCAAGGCCCTGGCGCTTGTCGCGCTCGTGGTGTTCATCTTTCTTCAGAGCTTCCGTTCAACGATCATCCCGATCCTCGCGATCCCGGTCTCGATCCTCGGGACGTTTTGTTTCTTCCTTCCGCTCGGTTTCACGATCAACACCCTCACGATGTTTGGCTTCGTCCTTGCGATCGGCATTGTCGTCGACGACGCCATCATCGTCGTGGAGGCAGTCCAACATCACATCGACGAGGAGCACCTCTCGGCAAAGGAGGCGACGTACCGGGCAATGAAAGACATTTCCGCTCCGGTCGTGACGATCGCCCTCATCCTTGCCGCGGTCTTTGTTCCGGTCGGATTTATCCCGGGTATTGTTGGAAGGCTCTATCAGCAGTTCGCGATCACGATCGCCATCTCGGTCATCCTTTCGGCCTTTATCGCCCTCTCGCTGACCCCCGCCCTCTGCACCCTCCTTCTGAAACCGCACGGGAGCAAACCGGGATGGGGTGAAAAAATCTTCGGCCCCTTCAACCGGTGGTTTGTGGCCTTGACGAAAGACTACGTCGGCGCCGTGAGGTTCGGGATCAGGCATGCGAGGTACGCGGTGATCCTTCTCCTCTGCATCATCCTCGGCGCCTACCTCCTCTTCAAGAAGAAGCCGTCTGGGTTCATTCCCGCCGAGGATGACGGGAGGCTCTACGTCACGTATCAGATGGCGGAGGGGAGCTCGACCACCCAATCGGTTGCCGTCATCACGAAGCTCATGGAGATCGTTGCCTCGACGCCGGGGGTGAATCATTACTCGGCCGTCTCGGGACTCAATATTCTCAACTTCGGCAGCACGTCGAACGCCGGGAGTATCTTCTGCATGTTGAAGCCGTGGGAAGAACGGACGAAACCTTCGGAGCAGATCCCCGGGATTATGGAAGTGATGCGTCGTCGAATCGCCGCGGCGGGAATCGACAACGCGAACATCGTCGTCATCCCGCCCCCGCCGATCCGCGGGATCGGTCAGGCGGCCGGGTTCAGCATGCAGATCGAGCAGGGGAGCACGAGCGACGACGTCCATGCGTTTGAAGGAGTCGTGAGGAAGTTCGTGGCGGAGGCGCACAAGAATCCCGCCATCTCAACCGCTTTCAGCTACTACGGAGCTCACACGCCGAGCTACGACCTGACCCTCGATAGGGAAAAATGCGAGAAACTCGGGGTGAATATCGCGGACGTCTTCACGACGATGCAGGCGTTCATGGGAAGTCTTTTCGTCAACAACTTCACCCTCTATGACCGGACATATCACGTCGTCGTCCAGGCGGATACCACGTACCGGGCTCTCATCTCCGACCTTAACCGTTACTATGTCCGGAATCAGCAGGGAGCGATGGTGCCTTTGAGCACGCTCATCAGCTACAAGGCGACCGCCGCGCCCCCGCTCATCACGCACTTCAATATTTTCCGCTCCGCGGAGGTGGACGGATCGACGCCGCCGGGGTACAGCACGGGAGAGGGAATTGAAGCGCTCCGGGCGACGGCCGAAAAGGCTCTGCCGCACGGCTACACCTATGAATTCTCCGGCCTGAGTTACGAAGAGATTAAGGCCGGGGCGGCTACGATCTACATTTTCATCTTCTCGATCACCTTCGTTTTCCTCTTCCTCGCGGCCCTCTATGAAAGCTGGTCGGTCCCTCTCACGGTCCTCCTTCCGGTGCCGATCAGCGCGTTCGGAGCGATTCTCATGCTCATGTGCACGCCGAGGCTGACGAACAACGTCTACGCCCAGATCGGCCTCATCACCCTCATCGGGCTCTCGGCGAAAAACGCGATCCTTATCGTGGAGTTCGCCAAGATCCGCGTCGACAGGGGAGAGGAGCTCATCGCCTCGACGCTCGAGGCGGTCCGGCTGCGCCTCCGTCCGATTACGATGACCTCGCTTGCCTTCATCCTCGGCGTCCTGCCCCTCGCCTTTGCCACCGGCGCCGGCGCGGTTGCCCGGAACACCATCGGCTTCACCGTTCTCGGAGGGATGCTCGCCGCATCGACACTCGCTATTCTCATCGTTCCGGTTCTTTTCGTTATCATCACGAGGACGTCATACGGAAAGAAGGAGCTCGAGTACCTCCGTGACCATCACGAGGAGCTGATGGAACGGGAGAGGAAGATCGAACAGCAGAAGATCGATCCGGAGCTCGAGTACGAGATGACGCATCACTTCGAGCACAAGAAGAAGGAGTGAGGAGGTGGGGGAGTGCCGGAGTGCTGAGGTGCTGGGGCTTAAAAGAGGCGGAGCGCAGAGTGCTTGTTACACATCAACGAAGCTATTCGCTCTGAGCGAGGCCGTCGCAAGGCGGATTTCTTCCTCGATGACCCACTTTCTTTTACTCGCAAACAGTAGGCCATTGCGAGTCCCGATGTTCTTTGTCGCGACGAAGCGGCGCGTTTTGCCGTCAAGCGATGCATGACAATCCCCTTTTCGAACAATCGAGACGATTGATTCAGGGGATTGCCACGCTCTACGAGGCGGCGTAAAATTGAAAACTACGCCACGGCGTGTGCGCCACTTCGTCGTCCGTCGCACGTCCGTTGCAACCCGCCCCCACCGATATCCGACTGTCCATTGCACAAAACCATCGGGATTCTCATGCATTGTTCTCGTCCCAATTCCGCGATGGATGGAAATCCCCTCCCTCAAAGACCCTAGATCCTCCTACGAGAGGCTAGGCTTTGCCAAACTCGTTGTCCGCCGTACGGCAGACTCCACCCCGCAATGGGCAGCCATTTCATGCTTCGTAACGAACACTCCGGAGCCCCGCCAGGAGCGAGATGTCAATAGAAAGCAGCGTGAGAATAATTCCCGAGCCCCGTCAGGGGCGTCACATGACCTTCGTACGCCGGCATCATCCCGAACGCGACGATCTACGCATGAGGCTTCCCATCCGAACGTAGCGACCA
>DATJQP010000059.1:0-18627 GCA_035505655.1 Bacteroidota bacterium | reverse complement strand
CTTTCCTTTCAGGATATCCCGCCCTTCGATGTTGCCGACAAAATTGATCCGGTCTTTGCCGGCGACGAACTTTCCGTAGGTCTCCTTCGCGAGTTCATCCCCCTTCGATTCCTCCTCGCCGACATTGAGGAGTCCCACCCTCGGGTTTTTCTTGTTGAAGACGTACTCCGCATAGATGCTCCCCATGATGCCGAATTCGAAAAGAAAATGGGGCTTGCAGTCGGTGACCGCTCCAGCGTCGACAATGAAGGTCGGTCCTGTCTCCGACGGAAAGATCGCTCCGATCGTCGGACGGCTCACCCCCGGGATTCTTCCGAGGAGGAGCGTGGAGGCCGCTGTCACCGCCCCGGTATTTCCGGCGCTCACGAAGGCGTCCACTTTTCCTTCCTTGTGGAGGTTCATGCCGACGACGAGCGACGAGTTCGGCTTCTGCTTGAGGGCCACGACCGGCGAATCGTGCATGTCGACGACCTCCGGAGCATGGACGATTGTCACCGGCAATCCCGCGGCGGAGTGTTTCGAAAGCTCGGCGCCGATCTTCCTTTCGTCTCCGACAAGGACGACCTCGAACCGGCCTCCGGTTTCGCGGAGAGCGGCGACCGTCCCCTCCACCTCATTGGCGGGGGCAAAATCTCCCCCCATCGCATCCACCGCTATTCGCAGCTTTTCCGATGCGTGGCTCACAGACTATCCGGCACGATGTGGTGAGAAGGTCTTAACGGAAATCGTTCCGATTCAGCGTCGGGCTCTGCTATGCTTCTTTTGGAATAACGATCGAACGGCCGTTGTAGTAGCCGCAGTTCGGGCATGCCCGGTGGAGGAGTTTCGGCTCGCGGCAATTCGGGCACTCGCCCAGCGCGGGGGCTGTGGCCTTGTAATGAGTGCGACGCTTCCGGCCGCGGGTTTTTGAATGGCGGCGTTTTGGATTTGGCATTGCGGTAGTTCCTTATTCTATTTAGTTTCTTTTCTTCAACATTGAAACTTCAAGGAGCCCCGCGAGCTTGTTCCAGCGCGGGTCGGTCTCCTCGGGTGCGCAGTCGCATTCACCGTCGGCAACCGTATTCAAATTCTTTCCGCATCGCCGGCACAACCCGGCACAGTCGTCCTTGCACAGAAGCTTGAGTGGAACGGCGAGAAGAAGCACGTCACGGGCATCGCCGGAGAGGTCGATGATGTTCGCATCGGCGCCGAGAACCCGGACATCCCCGTCATCATCGCCCGACCGATCTTCTGCATCCCAAACGTAGAGGGTTTGAAGCGACGTCGTCAAATCCCTCCTGAACTCCTCCAGACACCTGTCACAGTGAAACATCCCCTTCGCCCGCAGATCCGCCTTGAGGAGGATTTGTCGGCTCGACTTTTCGAGCGTCACCGTGGCACTGACATCCCCGGAGAAGTTCTCGGGGAGGCCGAGGTCGGGAGCGCTTTTTGACAAATCGTACTGATGAGTTCCTTGAGAAAGATTAGAAATGTTGATCTTCACACTGACCTCCGGCGCATCTTTCTCTAAAAACTCGGCGAAATTTGTCAAAAAACGCCCCTTTCGCCAAAAAACATGATAAATATACCCAATCGCCGAGAGAGAGTCAAGGAATCGGCACGTCCGGCTCTCCAGTTCCCGAAGTCCGCGTGCCAGAGATCCAATCTTTTGTTCCGCCCGGCTGATCGGGGAACGCCATAGATCTTTTCCACCATGAAATCCTCTCACGGCCAAGATGCCACTTCCGCCGCCGCTCCTCCCCAAGTCTAACCCTTTGTCTTTTCTCTCTCCTTTGCCTTCTCTCTTTATTCTCACCTCTTGCTTCTTATGTCTTGTCTCTCGCCTCATCAACTTGACAACAAGAGAAGAATTACGTTTATTGAAGTAGTCTTAGAGGAGCGGCACGCATAAGTAGTTGAGGTGAGAGCGAATCGGCTCTGCGACCTTCAGCGAAAGGGTAAGCGGATCGTGCCGCCGAAAGTCGTGCGTCGATTCAACGTATGGCTTGGGTTGCAGCGTGAACAACCTGCAAACTGTCACCCCGGGGCTTCCTTCGATGGAAGCGGGGTGGAGCGCTAACGACGATCTGCATTGATGTTCGGCGAACTGTTGCGGCGACGCGGCAGGCATTCATTCGATCGACCATAAAAGTAGAGAGTCTCGCGCTCATCTACTTTTTTCATTTATGGACTTTCCCTTCGTTGGGAAGGAATGGACGATCGAATGAACATCATACTCCTCGGATATGGGCGGATGGGACGCGACGTCGAACAGGTCGCGGTGGAAAGAGGCCACGCCATTGTTGCCCGCTACTGGGTTGAAGATCCCCTTCCGAAAGCCAATGCGCTCCCTGACGCGGTGAAGTCCGCGTCGTGCGCCATCGATTTCAGCTCCCCCGATGCCACAGAACACCATCTCCGGACCCTCGGCCCGCTCCACATTCCGCTCGTCGTCGGAACGACGGGCTGGAACTCCCGCCTCCCTGCTCTCCTCGATTTCATGCGCGGCTGTGGGGGAACAATCATGGTCGCTTCGAATTTCTCGATCGGAGCCAACGTCCTTTTTCACGCGGCCGCCGAAGCTGCCCGGATTCTCAACCGGTTCCCCGAATACGACGTTGCCGTCCATGAAGTTCATCACCGGCTGAAGAAGGACGCGCCGAGCGGCACGGCCCTCACCCTCGCCTCGAAGATTCTGGGAGTGATGAAGCGAAAGACCGAGGTTCTCACGTCGCTCGGCAACAGGCAGATCGCTCCCCACGAGCTCCTCGTGACCAGCGGGAGGGTCGGAAGTGTCGCCGGTATTCATACGGCGACCTTCGATTCGGCCGCCGACACGCTCGAGATCACCCACACAGCGCGGAGCCGTCGCGGCTTCGCGGAGGGGGCGGTGAGCGCCGCGGAATGGATCCAGGGGCGCACTGGAGTTTTCACGATGGAAGATTTTCTCTTTAAATCGTAAGTCTCACCATTCAGAAAGGTTCACATGTCCTCACAATTCACATTCCGGGGTGTCGCGACGGCTCTCGTGACGCCGATGCAGTTGAGCGATGGTGCGGTAGATGAACGCGCCCTTCGGACCCTTGTCGATTTTCAGATCACCAACGGCGTCAACGGACTGGTCCCGTGCGGGACTACCGGCGAAAGCGCCACGCTGAATCACGCCGAGCATCACCACGTCATGGATGTCGTCGTCGATCAGACGGCCGGACGTGTCCCGGTCATCGTCGGCGCGGGGAGCAACTCCACCCGCGAAGCGATTTCGCTGACGCAGCATGCGCGGGCGATCGGCGCCCACGCCGCGCTCTCGATCGCCCCGTATTACAACAAGCCGACGCAGAAGGGATTCTACGAGCACTATAAGGCCATTGCCGAATCGGTCGACATCCCGATTATCGTTTACAATGTCCCAGGCCGCACCGGAAGCAACATCACTGCCGAGACAACGTTGAAGCTCGCGGAAATCCCCGGCATCGCGGGGATCAAGGAAGCCTCCGGGAATATGGGGCAGGTGATGGAAATCCTCCGCCACCGGCCTCCGCATTTTTTCGTCCTCTCCGGTGACGATGCGCTGACCCTGCCGCTCCTCGCGCTCGGCGCCGACGGGGCGATCTCCGTCGTCTCGAATGAGACCCCGCGCCTCTTCTCAACGATGGTGAAACATTGCCTCGACGGGAACTTTGCGGAGGGACGGGCGGTCCATGAGGAACTCCTCCAGCTCATGAATCTCAACTTTATCGAATCGAACCCCATCCCCGTCAAGGGGGCTCTGGCAATCATGGGACTCATCGAAGAAGCCTATCGCCTTCCGCTGACGCCGATGTCCACCGACCACCGGTTCGCCATGCGCCGCGCCCTCGAAGAACTCCATCTCATGGAACTCCATAAATGACCCTCAACCTTGAAACGCTCCCGACTGTCCTCGAGGAGCTGACGTCGGCTCGGACGTCCGGTCGAAAGGAACGCGAGGAGGAGGTGTTCGAGTATTTCATCTCCCTCCTCGACGGCGGGAAGGTCAGGGCAGCGGAACGGCTCGGCGGCCGCTGGGTGGTGCACGAGTGGGTGAAGAAGGGCATCCTCCTCGGCTTCAGGCTTGGGAGGCTTGAGAACGTGGAGGCAGCGCAGCCGTTTACATTTTTCGACAAGCATACGTACCCCCTGAAGTCTCTGAGGGCGGAGAACGACGTGAGGCTCGTTCCCGGAGGAAGCTCGGTGCGGCGGGGGGCCTACCTCGCCCCGGGAGTGATCATGATGCCCCCGTCGTACGTCAACGTGGGAGCGTACGTAGACGGCGGGACGCTCATTGATTCGCATGCGCTCGTGGGTTCATGTGCGCAGGTGGGAAAGCGAGTCCATCTCAGTGCAGCGGCCCAGATCGGCGGAGTGCTGGAGCCGGTCAATGCGCTGCCGGTGATCGTCGAAGACGATGTGCTGGTCGGGGGAAACTGCGGGATCTATGAAGGGACGATTGTGGGGACGAGGGCGGTCATTGCCGCCGGCGTCGTGATAACCGCCTCGACGCCGGTCTACGATTGCGTCAACGGAACGATCCTCCGGAAATCGGAGGGCGGATCGCTCGTCATTCCGGAAAATGCGGTAGTCGTAAGCGGTTCGCGGGCGATGAAGAATGAATTCGCGACAGCCCACGGACTGAGCATGTACACGCCGCTCATCGTGAAATACAGGGATTCAAAAACGGACGCCCGGACTGCCCTCGAGGATCTTCTTCGCTCGCCGGTCGGTTGACGCCAGGCGGGAAGAGCAGCTGCTACTCCGTCTTTTCCTCGACCGCGGGTTGTTCCGCCGTAACGTGCACGAGGAGTTCGTCCTGGACGTAGTCCACGGTCTCCATCAGTGCGTCGGCAAACTTGTCGAAATCCTCCTTGTACAAGAAGATTTTGTGTTTTTCGTACTCCTCTTCGCCAACCCGCTTGCTTTCGGTAATCGTAATGTAGAAGTCCTTCTCAGACTTCGTTGCTTTCACGTCGAAGAAATACGTTCGTTTGCCCGCCCGTACCCGTTTCGTGAAGATTTCGTCTTTATACGTTGAATTTTCCAATTGAGACTGCCTCCTTGTCCATGAGTGTGTTATTATCCCTTCGATCCTGAAGCGTGCGCCGCGGCAAGAGGCCAGGGCAACGAAGGTGATCAGGTGATATCCGGCTGTTCGTTCCTCTATCTTCTCAGGACGGCAACTTTGGCCGTCGCGACCTGGCTGCCGTTGTTTGAATATGCTACCACGAAATAGACTCCGCTCCCGACGGTCTTCCCGTTCCCGTCGGTCCCATCCCAGAACGCCCTTCCCGCTCCCTGCGCCGCGAATTGTTTCACGAGGGAACCGCTGGCGGTGAGGATCTTGATCGTCGTGTTGTCGGCGAGTCCCTTGATCGACAGCGAGGTCGAGGAAGGGAGGAGAAACGGGTTTGGCCCGACCTGGAGCGAAGTCATCTGCTCGACCGTCGCGATGGGCGGAATCTCGAGGCTCGAGAGCCCTTTCGTCGTGCCGAAGTACGCGATTCCTCGTTTCTCGTCCAGGGCGATCGAAAGGACGTCGTCATCGACGAGCTTGCCGTTCGTGTTCGACGAGGTATACTGTGCGAGGAGCGTCGATCCGTCCGCAGAGACAAGGTCGACCCCGGTCTGCGTGCCGATCCATTTGTTGTTTGAAGGATCGACAACGATCGTGTTGATGAACTGGTCTCGCACCGCCCCCAGATAAATGATCGTATTCTGCGACAGCGGGTACGCCGGGTCGTTGATGATCGTCACCCCGACATCGGTCCCGACCCACATGCTCCCGTTGAGGTCCTCAACGACCGAGGTCACGGTGTTGCTCGAGAGGCCGGTCGACAGAGTCACCTGGCCCCATCCGTCGACGTCGAGCCCCTGGATACCCCCGGCTTCGTTATAGTACATCAGCGCCCCGCTCGGAATAAACCCTGGGAGAGCGTTGGAACACCATTTCGTGCCGTTCCGATCGACCGTCACGCCGATGACGTTCGCGTACGAGTTGCTCTGCGCCGCCCGGACCTGAACCCATGTGGAGTCCGGCTTCATCTCCCAGAGCACATACCCGTTCTCGGAGAGATAGTTCGGAACCCAGACGTTTCCGGACGCGTCGGTGGCCGTCGCCCCGATGACAACGTACGCTGAAGGCCCGGCCCCCACGAACCCCGGATTGGTATCGTCGAAGTTTCTCACAAAATTCCCGTTCCCGTCGATGAGGGTAAGCCCTTTTCCCCACGTTCCCACCCACTTCGAGTTATTCGGCCCGATGCTCACCGAGAAGTAGACATCTTCCGGAAGCTGGGGCGTCGTGGCAACGTTATAGTTTCGCCAGCTCCTCCCGTCATACGAGTAGAACCCGTTTCCCGTTTTTCCCCCCGCTCCGGCCGATGTCGCCCAGACTGTTCCGTTATCGTCGACCGCAACGCACGTGAAGAAATTTGAGACGGGTCCGTTCGTGACAAACCGGCTCCAGGCGCCGGGGACATTCCCGAGCAGGCCGATCCCTCCGTCCTGGAACCCTGCGAACAGCCGACCCGTTGAATCGGCGGCGGCGCATGCGATGGTGGCCGGCGTCGTGCCGCCGAACGCCGAGACCGAGCCCGACGGCGAAACGACAAGGAACCCGTTTAAACCCGCCAGGTAGAGGGCCGAGTCTGTGCTGACGAGCGCCGTCAGCGGTTGCGACGCTCCCGCGACCGACGTCCACACTCCGCCGCCGTAGACATAGGCGCCGGAAGCGGACGCGGCGTAGACCGAACCGCGGTAGACGGCAACACCGGTCACCGACGCCGGCGCCGTGAAGGAATCCCACGATTCCGGCGCCGAGAGGTTGATTGCCCCCGGCTTAGAAACCGCAATCCCGCCGGAGGTGCCGACGAAGAGCTGCCCGTTGAGCAATGCCATCGACGTGACGTTGGGATGTGAGAGAGACCCAAAGCCTCCGTAAGTATCCTTGAACTCAAACTTCGAAAGCGTGAAGACGCACACCCCGAACTGCGTTTCGATATAGACGGTGTCACCGTGCATCGTGAATCCGTTCACCCCTTTTTGCGGAGGCGGGGAGACGGCAATGTCGTCCAGATAACGCCAGGTGTTCGACGACGGCGAATAGATATCGATCGACCCGGACTGATCGCCGATCCAGACCGATCCCTGACGGTCAATGCCGACGGCGGTGATCCCGTTCGAGGTCAATCCTTCCGAGTTCGTAAATTTCTGAAACGTCGAATCCGACACCGCAAACCTGAGCACTCCACCCGTTGTCCCCGCCCAGACGACGTTCCGGGTCGCCGCGATCGAAACGACATTGTTCATGTACGTGTAGTTTTTCCATTCCCCGATTCCCCCCCTGGCAGCCGCCGCGAGGGTGAGCAGCGCGAGGCAGAGGAGCGAAAGTCCCGATGCGAATTCCTTTTTCATACACAACTCCCTTTCTGAAGCTTCGAAAAGATCCGTTGAGCGTGCGCGGTATGCCGTACCAAGTGTTCTCCGCTCAGTTCCTTTTCGGCTTGGTCACGAGTTGTGAGTAGAGGTTCGCCATCGAGATCGCCCCGAGTGCCGCATCCCAGCCCTTGTTCCCCACCGAGCCCCCCGAACGTTCCATGGCCTGATCGATCGTATCAGTGGTAAGCACGCCGAAGAGGACGGGAACGTTTGTTTCCCGCGCCACCGTTCCGACGCCGCTGGCGCATTCTTCGGCGATGTACTCAAAATGCGGCGTCTCGCCGCGAATAATTGCTCCGAGACAGACGATCGCGTCGTATGCTCCCTCTCCGGCGATGCGCGAGGCAACCGCCGGGATCTCAAACGCGCCAGGACAATAGTAGACGTCGACATCGCGGTCGGGATCCGCGCCGTGACTCCGGAAACAATCGAGGGCACCGGCGAGGAGACGCTTCGTCACCGTCTGGTTGAACTGACTGACGATGACCGCGTACCGATTTCCTTCGCTCGTCACGCCGCCTTCAAACACCCTGGGCATACAAACCCTTCGTCCTGTGAGACTGGTTCACGACGACTTGTGCAGAAACAAGCGTCGCTTCATCGTGTCGACCCTGTCTTCGTCGACAAAAAAGGCGCCCAGCGATCCCTCGTCGTTCTTTTTACCGCCGTGGAAATCGGAGCCCCCGCTTTCAAGGAGGTAATACTCGCTTGCGACGCCGCGGTAGTGCGCGACGTGCTCCGGGGAGTGGGACGGATGAACAACTTCGATGCCGTCGATCCCCGCTTTGATAAGATGTTGCAGCATCCCGTCCGTCGTGTAGCGGCCGGGATGAGCAAGAAAGGAAAGGCCCCCCGAGGAGGCGATGAGCTGCACGGCCTCCGAGGGCGAGAACTGAAATTTCCGTTCGTACGCCGGGCCTCCGTTGCCGATGTAGCGGTCAAACGATTCCTGGTACGTCTTCGTGTGCCCACCATCCACCATCGCCGCGGCGATGTGCGGCCGGCCCACCGACCCTGTCCCCGCATGCTCCATCACCGACTCGATTTTCAGCGGCACCCGGAGGCTGTTGAGTTTCGCGACGATCCTCTCCGCCCGCTTGATCCTTTCGTGACGGAAGAAGGTGAGATAGTCGAGGAGCCGCTGGCTCTTGTAGTCGACGAAGTACCCGAGGATGTGGACTTCCTTGTCTTCGAAGTTCGCACTGAGCTCGACGCCGGAGATCACTTCGATCCCGAACTCTTTCCCGAACTCGAGCGCGTCTGGGATCGCCGCCACGCTGTCATGGTCCGTGATGCCGATGATGGAGAGCCCCTGGGCCTTAGCCCTCTTCACAAGTTCGTACGGAGAGAGCGCACCGTCGGAACAAATGGTGTGCATATGCAGGTCGGCTTTAGCGCCCATATTCTCGTATTCTTCTCTGCTCTGGAAGGCTCATCAAGCCTGCCGCATTCAGGGTGCCCGGCTGTCAGTGAGGGTAAAAGAGGAGGAGTGGACAATCAGACATGAAGATTCTTGAAGCTTTCGTAATCGTTGATAATGAGCTTGTTCCCTTGAAGCTGGAGATACCCCTTCTTGATGAACTTGTGAATCATCCTCGAGATGGTCTCACGCGAGGTCCCGGCCATGTTCGCGAGATCCTGTTGCAACGGAAGCTCGTCGATTTCGACACGCCCCTTCCGGAACATGCCGATGTCGTCCGCCAGCTGGAGGACGACGTTGGCAACTCTACCCGCGGCATCCTTGAGCGAAAGACTCTTGATCTGAGCATCCGCCTTCCGGAGACGACCGGTGAGCTCCCGGAGAAGTGCGATCGCCACCATCGGATAGTCGTTGAGGAGCTTGAGGAAGTCCCGGCGATGGATCATGAAGAGCTCGGACTTCGAGGTCGCGACGACGCTCGCCGACCGGGTCAGCCCGTCGAGGATCGCCATCTCGCCGAAGAAATCGCTCTCGCCGAGGATCGAGAGGATCACCTCTCTTCCGTCGTCGTCCATCCTGACGATCTTCACTTTCCCGGAAACAATGACGAAGAGCGCGGCGCCCGTCTCCTCCTCAAGAAGGATGATGCTCCCCTTTTTGTACTTCTTCCTCACGCCGAGCCCGGCGATTTTCTCAAGTTCCTGATCGCTCAGTTCGTTGAAGATGGGGACGTTGCGGAGAAAGTTGACTTCTTCAAGCATAGGGGCAGTCAGGTTCGGGGCTGCGGGAAGTGAACGGCCAATGGTTCAATAACCTGGTGAATATACAGGGTGTTGTGATGAAAGTCAAGGCGGCAGAAAACTGCCAATTCGGCCTGTCACCGGCGCCTGCGCGGAATACCGCAACCCGGCTGACCGCCTTCCCCGGACCCCTGCCAACGGGCCTTCCCTCAGGAAACCTTCGCGAGCTCGTTCTTCAGGAGGTCGATCTTCTTCACGGGTGTTGGGTCGATGCCGTTTCCGACCGCAAGATAGTAACTCACCCAGTCTCCAAGATAGAGGAGCGAGAAGATCCGTGCCAGAAGGCTCTTTCCCTCACTCCGGACTTCGGTGATGCCGTCTGCAAATTCTCTGATGATCTCCTTCGTGATGTTCATCCTCAGCTGCACACGCGCGTTGTCCCCCTCGTCCCTGAGGATGATGACGTGGATCTGCTTCATAACGTCCCGGAGCACTTCCCACCCGACAATCTCATTGTGATTGAGCTCGGGGAAAACGTTGCCGTAGGCGAGCGACTTGGCATTCTCGGAGATCTGACCCCGCCACCGCACGTTGACGGCGTCGAACCGGTCCGCCGAGGAATAAACGACCGGCAGCTTCCCTCGGAGCGTCCGAGCGATCCGGTGCGCCGTGTTCCCCGGAGCCTCCGCATCGGCGTAGATACCCGCTTTCGATTTGAGAAGCGATATCGTCTCGGCAATTTCTTTCTTCCTCGGCTTGATAAATCCGAGCTTCGCGATCGCGATGAGGGTCGGGAAGAATGAATAGCCGAGAGCCGCCCGCGGCTGCAGCCCTCCCGGGATCGTGATGACCGGCTGTTTCCACTTCGTCGCGAGCGCCTTGATCGTTCCCCCGGAAGTAATGCATAGAACCCTTGCCTTGCGTCTCACCGCGTCCTTGTGGGACGAGATTGTCTCCTCGGTATTCCCCGAGTAGCTCGAGACGATAACGAGGGAGTTCTTGTCGACGTACCCCGGCAGAAAGTAATGGCGGCTGACGGCGAGTGGGACCCGGAGGTCGTCCGCGAGGTACGACCGGAGCAAGTCCCCGCCGATCGCCGAGCCCCCGAGTCCGCTGACGACGATGTTGCGGACCTGCGAGACGGGGAGTCTGATCGTCGATGCCTCGCCGATGGCGACGGCCTCCTCGACCTGCCGGGGAAATCCGAGGATGAGGCTGCGCATGTTGGACGGATCGATCTGGCCGTTCAGGGTCGTGGTCATGACGATGTGCCTTTCGTGAATCGGAAATGGAACTCAGGTGAGGGGCGGAGGCTGCGGCGGAACTCCGGAGATCGCTTCTGCGGAAGGTATCGGGATATCCGGGGTCACGCGCTTCAGGTGCGAGAGAAGAAAATCTTTCACCTCCTCCCACGTCGCGAAGGCGAGAGCCTTGACGGCAATCTTCTGCGCCTCGCGGAGGGTCACCGAGCGGATGATCTTTTTGATTTCAGGAAGGATGTACGGAATGACGCTGAATTCGTCGAGGCCGAGGCCGAGAAGAAGGAGCGTCGCCATGGGATCTCCCGCCATCTCCCCGCACATGCTCACAGGGATCTTGTTCTTGTGCGCTTCTTTGATGACGTGGCGGATCGTCTGAATGACGGAGGGGTCGAACTCCTGGTAGAGTTGCGAGACGATCCCGTTCCCCCGGTCGACGGCGAGAAGATACTGAATCAGGTCATTGGTGCCGATGCTGAGGAAGTCGACCTCTTTCGCGATCGAGCCGGCGACGACTGCCGCGGAGGGGACCTCGATCATGACGCCGATCTTCATCTGCTCGTCGAACGGATGTTTCCCGAGCGTCAGCTCCCGCTTTGCCTGCGCAACGAGCTCCTTTGCACGGCGAACCTCCTTCAGCGTCGAGATCATCGGGAACATCACCCAGAGGTTCTTCTTCGTGCTCGCCCGAAGCATCGCCCTGATCTGCGCCAGAAAGATCTCGGGACGATCGAGTCCCACGCGGATGCCACGCCATCCGAGAAAGGGGTTCTCCTCGGAGTACGACTGTGCGTAGAGTTTGTCGCCGCCGATGTCGAACGATCGCATGATGACCCGGTTCGGGAAAACCCGTTCCGCGATCGACTTGTATTCCCGGTACTGCTCCTCCTCCGAGGGGAAGGAATCTCTCCCGATGAGGAGCCCTTCGGTACGGTAGAGGCCGACACCGTGCGAACCCTGCGCCTTCGCAAAACGGATCTCCCCGCTGAATTCGATGTTCGACGAAAGTTCGACAAGTTTTCCGTCCAGGGTTTGGGGGGGAAGGTCCTTCAGCTCGCCGAGGCGGTGTTCGAACCTCGCCATTTCCTTGCCCCGGCGTCGGTAGGTCGACATCGTCTCCTCGGTCGGGTTGACGATGACGACGCCGCTGTAGCCGTCGAGGACGACCATGTCGCCCGTATGGACGTGTGCCGTCACGTCCCTGAGACCGACGACGGCGGGGATCTTCAGCGAACGGGAAAGGAGAGCGGCATGCGACGTCACGCCCCCCATATCGGTCGCATACCCGAGTATTTCGTTCCGGCTGAAAAGGATCGTATCGGCGGGCGTGAGTGACTGCGCGACGACGATCGATCCCCCTTCGAAACGGGAGATGAGTTTCTGCTCCTGGATGTTCCTGATGATGCGGTTCTTTACATCCTCGACGTCATGCGCCCGCTCGCGCATATACTCGTCGGTCGAGTTCATCATGAGCTGCTGATATTTCGCGATCTCGCCGTGGACGATGAACTCCGCGTTCTTCAGCTCCTTCTTGATCCGTTTGTAGATCGAATCGAAGAGGATGGCGTCGCCGAGGATCATGATCTGGGCTTCGAAGATCTTCGCCTTGCTGTTCCCGATCTTCTGCTCGGCAAAGGAGAGGATCTTCTGCAGCTCCTTCTCCGAACGCGCGACGGCGTTCCGCAGACGCTCGATCTCCTTCTCGACGTCGGCGGGAGTGATCGTCTTCTCCTCGATGTGCGGGACGTGCTTCGCGTAGACAAAGATTTTCCCGATGACGATGCCCGCCGCAGCGCCGATGCCATGGAGTGTTATTTCGTTCGTGCCGGTCATCAGGGTGTCTCGTCAAACCCCCTTTCGAAAAGTCCGACGATCGCCTCGGAGGCCGCCTGCTCGTCCTCTCCGTCGAACCGGAGAAGAAGCTTCGCCCCCTGCTCGGCGGCGAGGGTCATGACTCCGATGATGCTCTTTGCGTTGATCTCGAGACCGTCTTTCACGATGGTGAACTCGGATTTATACTTCGCCGCCAGCTTCACGAGGGTTGCCGCGGGACGAGTATGAAGCCCCGCCCTGTTCCTGATCACAATTTCCTTTTCGATCATGCCCTGCGTTCTTCTCCTGTGGCGGCTAGTGCGGCTTCCAAAAAGGAATCTTGTGCCTCGAAATAGCACAGCTGCAGTTTGGAGCCGCACTTTGCGCTATCGGAGGCAAGATTGACGAGAAACGTAGGCACTAGAAATTCCTGTTAAGAAGCATGTCGGAAAACCAGAAAAGCATCTCCCTCGCCGGGCTCTTCTTCAGCCGGGAAAGCTGGGAATTGGCCTGGGCCGTATTCCTCGCGATGGTGCGCCGCGCGAGGTCGATCGCGCCGCTCCGCTCGTAGACTTCCCTCACGGCGCCGATCTCGCTTTTGGACGTCCCTCCGCGTCGGATGATCCTCGCCAGGAGCGCCTTGTCGGCGCCACGCGCCCGGGAATAGGCTTCGATAAGGAGGAAGGTCTTCTTTCCTTCGACAATATCCCCGCCGATCGGCTTGCCGAACTCCTTCGCGTCGGCGACGACGTCGAGGAGGTCGTCCTGTATCTGAAACGCACGGCCGATGGAAGTGCCGTACTGTTTCAGCGCCCTGACCTCCGCAGGCGATGCCCCGCCGATCACCGCCCCCATTTCCGAAGAGACGGAAACCATCTTCCCCGTCTTCTTCGAGATCATAAGCATGTATTCATCGAGCGAGACGTCCTTCCGTGTCTCGAAGTCCTTGTCGTACATCTGGCCCTCGCACACTTCGACAACTCCCTCGGTGAAAATATCTGCCACCCGTGCGATGCGTGGCGAGCGCGTCTTCAGGAGCTCGCGGTACGCCAGGGCGACGAGCTCGTCACCGACAAGAATCGCGATGTTCGTGTCCCACTTTGTGTGGACGGTCGCCCTTCCCCTGCGCGAGTCGGCGTTGTCCATGATGTCGTCATGGACGAGGGTGAAGTTGTGGAGGATCTCGATCGCGGCCGCGGCGTGGACCGCATCTTCGCGCTTCCCGCCGACCGCCTCGCATGAGAGAATGACGAGTAGCGGCCGGATTCGTTTTCCGCCGCCGGAAAGGACATAGCGGACCGGCCCATAGAGCGTCTTTGGTTCCTTCTCTTCAACGCACTGCTGAAGCCGTCGATCGACGATGTGCTTGTAGCGCTGATAACGGATCGTGTAGGATGTCATCGGAATAGTGAAGTCAGGTGAATCAGAATGTGCCGACATGTTTCAGGGAAACATGATGAAGCTCGCCGAGGGTCGCAGCTCCGGTGAGAAACATCGCGCTGCGGAAGTCCCTCTCCCACCGGTCGAGAAGTCCGGTGAGGCTTTTTTTCCCTCCTCCCATGAGAGCCTGAAGCATCGGCCTGGCCGAAGCCGTCATGTCGGCCCCCATGGCGATCGCTTTTGCCCCTTCGAGACCGTTCGAGAGCCCTCCCGAAGCAACGACGGTAAGGTCCGGTGTGCCGGCCTTCAACCCGGCAACTTCCCTCAGGCACTCGGCCGTCGGTATCCCCCAGTCCCAGAACTGATCGCTCCGGGTCTCCTTCTTCGAGCGAAGGATTTCAACCCCCGCCCAGCTCGTCCCTCCGGCACCGGCGACGTCGATGATCTTCACTCCCGCATCGATGAGACGGCGGGCAACGGCGCCGGAAATTCCGGCACCGATTTCTTTCACGATCACCGGAATCGGGAGGCCGCGCACGAGCATCTCAATCCCTTTGAGAACGCCGCGAAAGCCTGGGGTCCCTTCCGGCTGAAGCAATTCCTGGAGCGGGTTGAGATGAACCGCAAACGCATCGGCGCGGACAAGCTCAGCCAGACGCTGAACCGCCGAGACATCCTTGAACTTCGCAACCTCTGCCGCCCCGATGTTGCCGACGATCGGTATCGTCCGGGCGACCTCACGAACGACGCTGAAGGAAGAGCGATAGGTCGCATCCTCCATCGCCTGCCGCTGACTTCCCACTCCCATGGCGAGCCGTCGCTCCTCGCATATCTCGGCAAGATTCCGGTTTATGCGTTTTGCGTCGGCGTATCCTCCTGTCATACACGAAATCATGAACGGAAAGGAGAGCCGCCGGGAGAGGAATGTCGTTTCGGTCGAAATTTCCTGGAAGTTGAGTTCCGGCAGAGCGTTGTGAACGAATTCCCACTCCTCAAATCCGTTCCGCTTTTCACGGAATGAGACATCGCGGTTCACGGCGAGAAGAACATGATCCTTCTTGCGGGAGGACGTTCTCGATGTGGGGCGCCGCGGCCTCATGAATTCTGGGATGGACAGGCATGGAGTGGATGTTTGGACACTCGCGTCTGTGCAAAGGCGCGAACTGAGAAAATGATACTGAAAATAGGGACCAGAATCAAGAAAAGCCAGAATACAGGAGACAGGATACTGTAGACAGCAGAGATAGGAAACAAGAACGAAGAATGGAGCTAAGGGGATGATGTCAGATGCGCGCAGTGCATGACGGGAGGCGAGGGAGGGAAAAGGCAGGCGGGAGACTGGAGGCAAGAGGCAGGAAAGGGAGAATAAATAGAGTAGAAAGAAAAACAGCATCAAAAGAGATGGCCGCCGAGAGGTTCGGATGTGATACTAATTTGTCGGATAGCATGTGCAGGAAGCGCGGGTGCTCGTTTTGAGCCGAAAGTCGCTCAAAAAGGGAATGAGCGCATTCCCCTTCTACCGGCTCAAAGAGGGGGAAGCTCAAAACGTGCATCGGTCCCCGAGGATTTTGCCGGGGTTGCCTTATCTAGTTCAGCAATTGGTGGCGTAAGTGGCGGAGGAATGGAAGCGTGCGGTCAATTAATGGGTGGAGACCGAGGACTTTTTGGAAAGTTCGAGGATCTTATCGAGCGATGCCTGCATGAAGAGTGCCTGCTCGACAGGAATTTGGCGGAACGGCGTCGTCGGCACGAAACCGATCGAGCGGTAGAGAGCGATCGCCTCCGTCATGGACGGGAGTGTGTCGAGCCGGATGTCGGCATATCCGATCTTCTTCGCTTCCTCGGCGAGTGCGCGCGCAAGTCTCTTCCCTATCCCTTTTCCGCGAAATTCGGATCGGACGAAGAGTCGCTTCATCTCGCACGCCCGGTCGTCCACGCGCTTCAGCGCGCAGCATCCGGCGAGCTGATTGTCTGAGTACGCAAGGAGCAGTCTCCCCGACGGCTCAGCATAGGCGCCGGGAAGATCTGCTACCTCCTTGTCGAGGTTCTCGAAACAGATGCTGACATTGATCGAGTTTGCGTACTCGAAGAACAACTTCCCCGCCGTTTCATACTCTTCGGGCGTGGAGGCACGGATTATGTCGACCATAGACTGGTGCCCTTCTTATGTTCAAGGATCGGGATTTTCCTGAGAAGACGCAAGGGATGGGGTCACCAGATGAAGGAGGCTGGAGGCAGCGAAGAGCAAGAAATAAGATGTAGGACATAAGAACTAAGAACTCGATATCGTGCAAGTTCGAAATTCTGGATCTATTCCTAAAATGTGCGCCACGAAATGGCCGCACCGCCGCACCGCGATGGCGTCCCGGCGCACGTTGCCATTGCCCGCCATTTCTGATCTTTGCTCTGTATTTTTGCTCTTTCCTTTTTGATTTTTGATTTGTTTTGCCCTGTGTTGAAGATTGCCCTGGGAAGTTGTACACTATATGCATGGACATCATCAACGAAATCATCCAGTCCCTCGAATCAGGCGAGCGGCCCATGCTCGCGACAATCCTCTCGACCGACGGATCGACCCCTGCCTCCGCCCTTTCGAAAATGCTCATCAAAGAAGGCGGAAAGAAATGGATCGGGACCATCGGAGGCGGATGCGTGGAGGGAGAAGTTCTTGAAGAGGCGATACGCCTCTACGGCCAGGGGAAGTCGAAGCATCTCTCCTTCGAGCTCAACGAGACGAACCTCGACCAGGGTCTTATCTGCGGCGGCAAGCTCGAAGTTCTCCTTGAGCCCATTTCATCCCGCGACATTCCCCTTTTCAAAGAGCTGAAGTCGATCCGCGATGAGGGGGACGACTGCATCCTTGCGACGTTGATCAATCAGGATGGATCGGTGAAGGGCAAACAGTGCTTCGGCCTTTCCGAAGGGTGGAGATCCGCGGTGCGTGACTGGATTTTGCCTGCGATTTCAGCTCCGGGAGATGCGAAGAATGCCGTTGTGGAATCTGTCACCGAGAGAATCGAAGAAGCTCATAAACGGCGGGAAACGGAGCGCCTTCCAGTCCGTGGTGGAGAGCTTATCCTTGAGCCGGTTGGCGGGAGACCGGGTTTGATCATTTTCGGCGGGGGACATGTCTCGAAGTATATCTCACGGAGCGCGGCGATGGTCGGCTTCCGGGTGACGGTCGTGGACGACCGCCCTGAGTACGCCAACGCCAAGCGGTTTCCGGAGGCCGACAAGACGATCGCGGCGCATTTTGCCGATGCCGTTGCCTCATGCGGGATCAAGTCTTCGACCTACGTTGTCATCGTCACACGTGGGCATCGGTCGGACGAGGAGATCCTTTCCCGAGTTGTGGATTCTCCTGCAAAGTACATCGGGATGATCGGCAGCAGGCGGAAAGTTTTGACAACGTACGAGCACCTTGTCGCCAGCGGGACGAAGGTCGAATTGCTCAAACGGGTTCATGCTCCGATCGGTATCGAGATCGGCGCGGCAACGGCTGAGGAGATCGGAGTGAGCGTCGTTGCCCAGTTGATCGCCGTTCGGCGGGGAGAAATAGGAAGGCAGGAGAATAAGTCGGACGCGATGGCGGGAATGTTTGAGAAGATCAAAGATCTGGACAAGAAAACAGGAGACAGGAGACAGGAGACAGGAAAGACGGAGAGAGGATAGAGAAGTCAGTAAGCGTGACTGGTCTTATCCCAAATGCTCGTCTTGCCCGAACGCGAGCGGTTGGACCGCAACGGCGCACCGCGTTCCTATGGAAGACGCACTGAGGGCGACAATACAAAAATCCCGCCTGCCTCGACGGCAGACGGGATTTTTGTTGGCTGCTTTATGGAATATCGACTTACTTGATCATTAACATCTTCTTGATCTCAACCCGATCCTTCGCACGAAGGACGTAGAAGTACATCCCCGATGCGAGGCGCGAGCCGTCAAAGGTCACCGACTGGATCTGGTCTGCCGGCACAACGCCGTCAAACAAGCTCACCACTTCCTGGCCGAGAGCGTTGTAAACCCTCACCGAGACGTTCTCCGAGGTTTTCACCGCGAAGTTGAACTTCGTCGTCGGGTTGAAGGGGTTCGGATAGTTCTGGCTCAGTTGGTAGTCTGCTGCAGTCAGGGTCGCATTTGCTTCGACGACGGAACTGTAGGTGAACTTTCCGTCCTTGTCGGTCTGCTTCAGGCGGTAGTTGAACGAGCCCGCGGCAGAGACGACATCGTTGTAGCTGTAGTTGTGCTGCGTGTTGCTGGTTCCGTTTCCTTCAACAAACCCAACCTTGGCCCAGGCCGAGGTTGACTTGTCGGCATTGATCGCCTGACGCTCGACGTCGAAACCGTAGTTGTTCACTTCGGTCTTGGTCGCCCAGGTAAGATCGATCGTGCGGCCATTGGCCATCGCGGTCAGGTTGACGAGCTCGACGGGAAGAGCGACACCTGTTGTCTGGCTCTGATAGAACTCAGACAACGCACCACCGACCCCTGATCCCGTCGTAGGAGTTCGGTCAATACCTCCTATAGAGATGTAGAAGTCCGTAGCTGCACCGTCCGCCGGATTCGTCATGGCTCCAAAAGGCGCAAG
>DATJQP010000058.1:0-109406 GCA_035505655.1 Bacteroidota bacterium | reverse complement strand
TCGGTCCCTGGAAAACTCCCATGAGCCGAACCCAGAGCGGAAGGATCATTTCAAGCCCTCGCGCGGCTGTGATGTCTCCCACGTCGATGACCTGCTTCCATCCAAACCAATCTTTCAATATCCCCGTCGTATTGGCTTTCGCCGTCGCATCGTTTCCGCAGACGAAGGCATCGTGAACACCCCCGATTTGTCCTGGGTTTACCATGAGGTAGCAATTGATGGTGTTGAGGGCCTTCACGACTTTTACCTTGGGGAACGCCCTTTGAATTTGTTCTCCGAGCGAATCCGTGTTGCAGACTGAGAGGGTAGGGGGCATTCCCTTGGAAAAATCGAGAGGGTTTGCCAGATCGATGAGGATCTTCCCTTCCATGCGTTCGGCGCCGGCGGATCCGAGGGCCTCGAGCGATGCCATCCCTGAAGTGCAATTGAAGAGGATCTCGCCGAACGATGCCGCGTCGGCAAATGTCCCCTGTGAGGCATTCGCCCCGTTTGCCTTCACCCATTCCGCCGCTTTGTCGTTGGCGGCCGTACGCGATCCCATTTTTACTTTGTGACCGAGCTGAACGAGCTTGGTCGCAATGGTCTTCCCCACAACGCCGGTTCCGAATACTCCAATCTGCATGGTAACTCCTTGACGTAATAGACGGATTCTTGAGGTTTTTGAGGGTGACGAAGTTTCTCCTCCCGAGAGTCAAACGTCGGAGAGAGGCTTGCAGTTCCCCGGGCCGTGATGGAGAGGAGAGCGCAAGGACCGCCTAATTCACCGACTAGAAGCGGTACGACATTCTGAATCCCGCCAGGGATCGGAAAGAGGCTTATGGAAGAGGTGGGGCCGTCACCGGCCATGATCCCCCAGAAATCATCTCCGACAGTCTTGCCGATTGCATAGCCGATGAGAGCGCCGGCGACGGCGTTGGAAAGCCAGTGGATATTCGTCGATACTCCGATGCCGATAAGGGAAGCGTAGGTGTAAGAGACGAGCTGAAGGGTGGTCCTGCCCGGATAGAGTTCGGCGATCGTGGTGGCCATGGAGAACGCATCCATTGTGTGGCTGCTCGGCCATCCTTCGAATGCACCACGCCGGAGGAATCCAAAATGGAAATCTCCGCTGTAGTCCGCACGGCCCCTCGGAACATCCACATTGTCCGGTGGCCACCTGCCGCTGAAAACCTTGTACACGGACGAAATCCCCACGCTGAGAAGTGCCGCTTGACCGAGGGCGAGCGCCGTCACCTGCAGCCGTACATCGTCCTGAGACCGTCCATACAGATACAACGACAACGAGACTGCGACCGGAACCAGAGTTCCCATTTCGGCGGCGATGAATCCGTGAGTCGATATCCCCTGTTCGTTAGTATAGGTGTTCCATTTCCAATCTGCGCTGCTCCTTATGAGAAGGTACGTCGCCGGGATAGCGGCGAAATGGTATGCCCCATCGTCGAGGGTGAATGAGCCTCCCAGGTTGGAATCCAGATGGCGGAAGATGATCCAGAAGGAGATCGGGCTTGCGGATGAATCGGCCGACGATGCACTCGCCGGCCCTGTAAGGACGATCAGGAGAAATGCGGGAAGTAATAGTTTGTTGCTCATAGCCGGGTCGTTATGGCTCATCGCGGAGGTTCATCGTCGACTCCGGGTCGTGCCGGCTATTGTATAATAATCTGCCGCGTGTCGACGGTATAGGCGGCAAAGTAGCCGAGCGATCCGTTCGAGATGTTCGAGTTCGGGTTTGCCGGGGCCAGAGAGGTCGCCGCCTGGTCCGATTGGAGGATGTCGCTGAGAGTGTTGAAGAAATCGTACGACGCTTTGTCGATCGAAAGGAGCTGTATCGTGATCGTGTCCCCCTGGGCGATATTTCTCCCTGCCCGGATTCTCTCCTGCATTTCGTTTCCGTTCGTCAGCTTGTCCGTGTAGAGCCGGTATCGCCGGCCGTCGATGGAGTCGGCCAACGGCAGGTTGCTGGCGGTTGCGTTGATGCGATAGTAGTTTCCGGGTTGAGGCGGATCTTTGAACGTGATGTAGACGTCGTATCCGGGCTCACCCCGGCCTGCCGGGCGTTGAAGGGCGTACAACGAGTCGATAGTCACTTTCGGAGGCATCGATGAGGTCGCGGTGTAGGTCGTTCCACCCGTCGACACGGTCAGCTCGTACGTCCTCCCCGGGATACCGGCGAGCTTCGACGATTGATACGTTCCGGGAACCGTT
The DNA here is from genome assembly GCA_035505655.1 of Bacteroidota bacterium. Lineage (GTDB taxonomy): Bacteria > Bacteroidota > Ignavibacteria > UBA10030 > UBA8401 > JAGVPT01. Next base: position 107,201 of record DATJQP010000058.1, on the reverse strand, counting down.
TCCTTTAGCGTATCCGCCTGCCCCATATCGTCGGTGACCGTGACGAGGGCTCCGGTCACCGTGGGGAAGACGAGCGACTGCTCGAAGTAGTCGCCCGTTTTGCTCAGGAGGACGGTGTACGGGCCGGGCTGGTCTGTCACATTCCCTTCGATCACCATGTGCGGGTTGGCCGTGTTGAGGTCGACCGAAACCACCTGCTGACAGCCGGTGACGGCCATCGCCGCGAAGATCGCTGCAATCATCCCTCCCCACATCCCAACCCCTCTGCCCTTTGCCATCATCATGTCTTGCCTCAGAAACTAAAGTTGTACGTCGCCGATGGAATAAGCGGGAAAAAAGTCGTCTGCACTGCCTGAGTCAGGTTCGGATTCACCGGGTCGCGTTGGAAGTAAATCGAATAGGCATTCCAGCGATCATAAGCGTTGTAGATCGAAAAGTTGATGTTAGAATGAGGTCCGAGAGTCCACGTCGCCGACAGGTCGAGCCTGTGGTACGCCGGCATCCTGTAGCCGTTCCGCTCCGTGTAGTACGGAACGAGGCGTACTCCCTCGAGGAGGTAGTTCCCGCTCGGGAAGGTGACGGCATTGCCGGTGTTGTAGACCCAGGTGGCAGAGAAGGTCCATGCCTCGCTGTACTCATAGATTGCGACGACCGAAATATCGTGTGTCCGGTCCTGCCTCGCGGGAAAGGGCTGGCCGTTATTGATGTCCGGGAATTGCTCGTCCGTCCGTGAGAGTGTGTAGCCGATCCAGCCCGTGATCTTCCCATACTTTTTCCTGATGAGCCACTCCGATCCGTAGCTCCATCCCCGGCCGTACGTCAGAAGCGCCTCGACATCGGGGTTCAGCTGAAGGTCTGCCCCGTTTTTGTAGTCGATCTCATTCTGCATGTTTTTGTAGTAGAGTTCGACGGAGGCCTCGTACCCGTTGTCCGCGAAGTTCCGGAAATATCCGACCGCTACCTGATCCGCGTACTGCGGCTTGACGTTGTTGCTGCTTGGTACCCAGAGATCGCTCGGGTTCGAGGTGACCGAATTCGAGAGGAGGTGGAGATACTGCGAGGTGCGCGTGTAGGAAGCCTTCATTGAGCTGGTCTCGTCGATGAGGAAGTTCAATGATACGCGGGGCTCGAGTCCGGTGTACGTCTTGATGAATTCCCCCGAGCCGTAAGACGCCGTCGAAAGGATATCCCCCGCCGAGTCGTACGTTTTCACCTGAGCGGGACCGAGGAGGCTGAAGACGGAAAAGCGGAGGCCGTAGTCGAGCCTGAACCGGGAAGAAAGATCCGCTTCGTGCGAGACGTACGCCGCGTTTTCAGAAGCATACCGATTCGGGATCGTGATACCGTTGAAGGTGCTCCCGGCGGTCGCCGTCACCGTTCCGGGAAGAAAGGTGTGGTAGATCGCGTTGGCCCCGAATTTCACGGTGTTTTGAGCGTTGACAAAGTACTGAAAGTCAGTCTTGAAATTCACGTCCTGAATGCCTGAGGTGATGCTGAACTGGCTCGTCCCCGAGGTGACATTGTTGCTGTATTCGTAGTTACTGTAAATGAGCGAGGTGTTCGAGAAGAGGTGGTCGGCAAAAATGTGGTTCCACCTGAGCGTGGCGGTCTCGTTTCCCCAGTTGAACCCGAAAAAGTTCGGGTAGGCAAAATTGTCCCTTCCGAAGTACCCGGAGATGTAGACCCGGTCTCTCACGCCGAGCGTGTAGTTTGCCTTCGCGTTCAGGTCGTAAAAATAGAGGCTCGCCCTGTTGATCGTGGTATCGGTTGAAAGTCTCAGGAAGAGGTCGGCATAGGTCCTTCTCGCCGAGATATTGAATGATCCTTCGTCAGTGACGATCGGTCCGCCGAACGTGAGCCTCGAGGCAAGAAGGCCGACGCCGCCGGAGCCGGTGTACTCCTTCATGTTCCCGTCGTTCGTCCGGATGTCGAGCACCGAAGAAAGGCGCCCTCCGTACTCCGCGGGGATACCTCCCGTCATGATCTTGACGTCTTTCACGGCATCCGAGTTGAAAACGGAGAGAAAACCGAGGAGGTGGGAAGAGTTATAGACGGTGGCCTCGTCGAGCATGATGAGATTCTGGTCGATGCCGCCACCCCGGGCATAAAATCCGGTGCTTCCTTCTCCGGCGGCTTCAATCCCCGGAAGGAGCTGGATGGTCTTGAGGATATCTTTCTCGCCGAGGAGCACCGGAATGGTGTTGATCTCGTGGACGTCCAGCTTGTTCGTGCTCATCTCGGTTGAGGTGACATTCTTGTTGGATCTCTCTCCCGAGACAACGACCTCCTTGATCTTTACCGCCTCGGAAGAGAGGGCAAAGTTGATGGTCGTGTCTTTCGAAAATTGAAGCGTGTCAACCGTGGTCCGGTAGCCGATGAATTCGACGAGCACGATATGGGTTCCCTCCGGGACCGCCAGAGAATAGAACCCGTACGAGTTAGAGGACACGCCGAGGTTCCTGACATCTCCGATGACGACGGAAGCGCCGATGAGGTCTTCGCCGGTCTCTTTGTCCTTGATTGATCCGCTGATTGTGTAGGATGTCTGGGCAAATGAAGCGCCGGCTCCTGTCATCAAGAGGAAGAGGATGAGCCCTGCCCGGACCGGGCAGCGTTTCACCGACCTTACGAAGGAGGAGCAAGAAGTCTGGAAAGAAACCACCTGGATCTCGATGAATGTGTTTGTTACGCGACGGAAGCCAGTATCAATTCAGGTCGAGTCCGTGATTCCTTTCGCCGTGAAGAAGAGGGGGAAGTCACCGAGGGGCGGGCGATGAACGCCCTCCTTAACATAGACACCCGAGACACGCGGAATATTCCGTCCGAAGGCCTGCGAACCCCACAGGATGCTGAAGACCTCCGTCCCCCTTGGACTCAAAAACACCCGCGCGGTTTCGTCGGTTCCCCCCGTTCTCTGACCCTGTTAGGGCTTCCCCTTCTTTTTGGGAGCTTCCGGGGATGGGACGGGCTGTCTCCGCAGCTCGAGACCCTTTACGATGACAAAGGCCATGAGTGCGAAAATGAAGAAGACGAGGAGCATCCAGGCGTCCCCTTCCAGGGCGCCGACGATTGTCCGGTAGACCTCCAGGACCCACCGGTCCGCATTGAGCTGCATTGGAGGAGCACCCGCCGAGCCAGGTTCAATGTATTTCCCAAGATCCCACAGGCGCACGCCGCTCGAAATTCCTACAACATAGACGGCGAAGATAAGATAGTTGCTCCAGGCGGTGTAGATCTCTTCGCCGACGAGCCTTTCAAGAATCTTTTGGACGGGTTTCCTGAAAATCCGGGCTATGAGGTAGCAGACGGAGAGTGCGACGAGCAGGTTGACAAGGAGCAGGAGTATGAACATGACATCCTCCTTCGATGGTAGTGGTCAATCGTGGTGTCCGATCGACTCCGAACGATGGGGCCTCATCATCACGTCTTCATGCGTTTCCGGTAGACTTCATGCATTATCAGGCCCCCAGCGACCGACACATTGAGCGACTCGAACGCGCCGCTCATCGGAATCGAAACGACAAAATCGCATTTCTCCTTCACGAGTCTTCGTATCCCTTTCCCTTCATTCCCCATGACGATGGCGACCGGGAGCGTGTAGTCGATGTCGGTGAAGTTCTTCGTGGATTCCGCGTCGGTGCCGACGACCCAGATCCCGTGTTTTTTCAGTTCTTCGACCGCCGCGACGATGTTCGTGACCTTCGCGAGTGGGAAGCGGGCGCTGGCTCCCGCCGATGCTTTCGAGACCGTCTCGTTGACCGGCGACGCGTGGTGCTTTGGAATGATTCCCCCGTGGGCGCCGAAACAGACCGCCGTGCGGATCAGCGCGCCGAGATTGTGAGGGTCCTCGATTTCGTCGAAGACGAGGAAGAAGGCCTTCTCGTTCTTTCCGGAGGGGATCGCAAGAAGGTCGTCGATCTCGATGTACTCCTTTTCACCGACAAGGGCCACCACACCCTGAGAGTTTGTCCCGTGCGAGAGCTTGTCGAATGACGCTTTCTCGGCCTCCGTGACGAGGACATTTTTCGAGCGGGCGAGCTGACGAATGGCGTCGACCGATCCCCCATGAACACCCCGAAGGAGGTAGATCCTCTCGATGAGCACCCCCGAGTTCAGGGCCTCGAGGACTGGCTTTCTTCCGCCGATGATGGTCACTGCGACGACTCTTTCTGCTTCTTTTTGAGCGACTTTTCGATCCCCCAGCCTGCGAAGAAGACGATAAGGCCGATGATAAGAAGGTAGAGCTCGAGCCACATGCTCCCCATCATGCCGTCGACGAGCCCGATCATGAGGGACGCGATGCCGATTGCCTCGAGGGTCTTTGCGACGATTCTCATCTGGACTTCACCCTAACGAGCTCCCAACAACCGGTCGCGGAGCTCCCTCTCCGGGACCCGGAATTGAAACGCAAATTCTCCGTCGATGAGGATGACCGGGATACGCTCGCGGTAGAGCTCGAACTCTGCATCGCCTGGAACGATCTTCTTCTCGCGGAGCTCAAAAGGAATGTCGAGCCGGGTTCGCGCAAGAACCTCCTTCGCTGCGTCGCACAGATGGCACTCCTCCTTGGAGATGAGCGTGACGATCTTCATGAGGAAGCGCCGGTTTTCCCCGTCGGTATAATCCTGAGCCCCACGATTCCTGAGACGATGAGGACGATGGCAATGAGCTGGGCCTCCGAAAGACCGAGAAGAAGTCTCGGATTGAGTCGGAGGAATTCGATGGCGAAGCGCTCCGATCCCGCGGCGACGAGGTACCACAAAAACATCCGTCCCGTGCCTATGATGCGCCTCCGATTCTTCCAGAGAATAAAAAAGAGGATGGTGCAGATGATGAACTCGTAGATCGGCGTCGGATGGCACGGCGTGGTGTCCGGGACGATCCCGTTCGGAAACTTCGACGTAATTTCGGGGAAGCCGCGTAAGGCGAGAGACGGAGGATAGGTTCCGTTCGAATAGTTTGTTCCCCAGGGGAGCGTCGTCGGGAAACCGTAGTCCCCGTCGCCGGAGAGGTGGCAGCCGATCCGCGCGATGCCGTACGCCCAGAGAAGGCCGGGTGAGGTTGCGTCGGCGATGGTCAGGAAGGCAATCTTCTTTTTCTTCGCGAGATAGAGAAGAAGGACTGCCACGAGAAGAAATCCCCCGTACCATGTCAGCCCTCCCGGCGAAAACGCCATGCCGATCGGGTCGCTGAGGAAATACCGCCACTCTTCGATAAGGAAGAGAATCTTCGAGCCCGCCACGCCCCCGAAGAGAGCGATGAGCGTGATCGTGCTTCCGAGTTCCGGGTCAAGTTTTTTCCGTTTCAGCTCACTGGTCAGCAACAGGCTCGCGACGATGAACGAAATGCCGAGCATCAATCCGAAACTGTAGACCGGGAACGGTCCGATATAGAAGAGACGTGGGCACATTGTTATTTCTTGGGCCTCGGAGACTGGTCCGCCGAGCGTTTGATGTCGGGCTTGTGAACGGGTATCTCCATCTCCTCCGGCCGTTTTTCTTCGAAGAGCGCTTCGGAGGTATAGACTGAGACGAACGGGATGCCGGCGAAATCTTTCGTCACGACGGAGGTCGGAAGAACTTTCAGCTTGAATTCGTTGAGCTCACCGTCGATCTTTTTCAACGTGAAGCCGACGGTCCCCTTCAAGTCGAAATAGACTTTGCGGTATTGGGCTCCTCCGAACGAGGGCATGAGGAGCTCGGGCGCTCTGAGACCGTGAAGAGCCCATGTGAGGTGCCCTTCCGACCGGCTCTCCTCGACGACGATTTCGTAGCTGAAGTTGCTGAACTGCTTCACCGTTTCGATGAGAAAGGCCGTCCCGTGCTTCTTCAGCGTTTCGTCGTAGAAAGGCAGAATAAGCATCCGGTATTCGATTCCCTTATATTTTTTCTTCGCCATCAGAGGGCCTTCGCGAAAAGCTGCTGGAGGGCCGAGAGTTGAACCTCTTTCGATTCGCCGTTCATCATGTTTTTGAGACTCCCTTTTCCCGATTGAAGTTCCTTCTGACCGACGACAAGAACGGCCCGGACTCCCTGTCGGTCCGCATCGCGCATTTGCGCTTTCAGGCTTCGCCCGAGCAGGTCGGATTCCACCCAAACGCCTTCCCCTCGTAGTTCCATTGTCTGGGCGAGGACCCATTCACGCGACTCGGCGTCGGCGGCGGCAAGATAGAGGGCCGGTTGTCCGCCGGTATCCCCCGCCCCCTTGATCTTTTCGAGAACCATGAGAAGCCGTTCAATCCCTGCGGCGAATCCGACGGCCGGGGTTTGTTTCCCTCCCAACTCGGCCGTGAGCAGGTCGTATCGGCCGCCGCCGGCAAGGGCATCCTGCGAACCGAGTTCCGTACTTGTCAGCTCGAAGGCGGTTTTTGTGTAATAGTCGAGTCCGCGGACGAGCCTGCCGTCAATCCGGAAGGGAATCCGGAGAGCGGCGAGGGCCGATTTCAGCCCTTCAAAGTGGCTCCGGCATTCCTCGCACAGGTAGTCTGTGATGAGGGGGAGCTGGGCCGTGAGACTCTGATCCTTTTCATCCTTTGAGTCGAGGACGCGCATCGGATTCTCGGCGATCCGGCGCTGGCTGTCGGGTGAAAGCGACCCGGCGATCTTCCGGAGTTCACTCGTGAGGACTTCCCTGTACCGGGGGCGGCAGCGCTCGCACCCGACCGAATTGATCTTCAGATCGTAGCGGGTGATCGACAGTTCACGGTAGATCTGGATCGTCAAAGCGATGATCTCCGCGTCGGTCTCCGGTCTGGGCGATCCGATCGCCTCGGCTCCAAATTGGTGAAATTGCCGCAGCCGTCCCGCCTGGGGCCGCTCCTGCCGGAACATGGGCCCGAGATAATAGACTTTGACGAGTGGCTGTGCTTCGCCGAGGTTGTTCTGGATGTATGAGCGGATGACCGATGCCGTCCCTTCGGGCCGGAGAGTCAGACTCTCCTCGCCCCGGTCGGTGAAGGTGTACATTTCCTTCCCGACAATGTCCGTCAGCGCTCCGATGCTGCGGGAGAAGAGTGCGGTCTGTTCGAAGAGGGGGGTCCGTATTTCCTTGTAGTTGAAGCGGCGGAAGACCCTGCGTACCGTCGACTCGACTTCAAGCCAGCGATCCGATTCTCCCGGAAGAATGTCCTTCGTTCCACGGATGGACTTAAAGACCATGGTTCTCCCTTTGAGGGATCGCGAGCGTTGCTTGGATGGGGAAGTGTCTCAGGCTGACCGCGTCTGCTGGTCGCGGCAAAAATCGAAGGCCCGACGGATATCTGACGGGGGATATGATGGGAGCCTCGGTCGTATCAATTGTCGAAATACGTCGCCTCTTCGGCGCGGAAAATCTCGAGGACTTCCTTCGAGGATCCGGAAGTGAGAAGTTTCTTTCTGAACTCCTCCTTGTTCATCAGGCGCGAGATGCGGCTGAGGAGCTTGATGTGAGGTCCCACCATGCTGTCTTTGCCGACGAGGAGGAAGACGAGCCGGACAGGTTGCTCGTCGAGCGATTGGTAATCGATCGGTTCGGCGGTGATGGCGAATGCAGCGACGATATCCGAGACGGCCTCGGTTTTTCCGTGCGGGATGGCGAATCCGTTTCCAACCCCGGTCGACATGATCTTCTCGCGGTCGAAGATCGCTTCCTTCACCTTCTCTTTGTCGATCACCTTTTTGGATGTGCTTACGAGGTCGACCATCTGCGATAGTACCTCGTCCTTGGTCTTCCCGGGGAGATCCGTTTTCACTAACGATTCGTCGAGGATATCGCTGATTTTCATGTTCCAGCCATTCTCCTAGTTCGTCAAACGTGCCAGCTAATATACGGTTTTGAGGTTGAAATGTAAATAGAAAGGGTACCCCGGTCGTCTCGGCTCAGGGGGTACCCTTGCGTCATCGAATCGCGCGTTCTTGTCACGCGCCGTCCGAATCTCTCCACCCAAGGATCTTTTCCTCGAACTGGGCAAGAAGAGCCGCCGCCGTTTCCTTGCGATCGGACTCGGCATGAATGTGAAACAACGGTTTTGCCTTGTCCGGCCACATGAGCACCGACGTCGAGGGAGAGTTTTTGTCGACGAAGACTTTGATGCCGTCCACAAGCGTTCGCTCCATTCCCTCCGTCTCGTGCATCATGAAGCGCATGACTCTTCCTTTGCGTTCCCATGGACAGTGGACGCTTCGCTTCAAAAGATGCAGACGGGGGACCTCCTTGTCGAGAGCGCCGAACCTTTTCCCGGTCACGGCCATCATCTCGAGAATCTTGGCGACGCTGTACATGCCGTCGCTGGCGAACAGGAATTCCGGGAAAATAAAGCCTCCTTTTGTCCCGCCGATGAACCGTACGTCCTTCGCAGCGGAGGCCTCCATGAGGGCGAGGTGGCTGTCCCGGGTCTTCAACGTCTCGACGCCGAACCCGCGGGTGATCATGTCGATCTCCGCGGAGGCGGTGATCGGTACCGCGATCTTCGTGGTGTTCGGGTTCACCGAGAGGAAGAGGTGGGTCACAAGCGTCAGGAGCCTGTCATTCTGGATGAAATTGCCGCTCTCGTCGACGACGAAAATACGCTCCGCCCCTGCGTCGACGAGGAACCCGACATCGTACCCGAGCGAAGTGACGATGTGGCTCAACTGGACGACCGCCGCGTCGAACTCGACTGAATTCCTCGTCAACCTTTTCCTGTCAAGGTAGGCATTGAGGGCGAGAACCTGACACTGGAGAGACCCGAGAATGTTCGGGAAAATCGTCGATGCAATGCCGTTCGAATAGTCGACGACAAGCTTGAACTTGGCCTGGGAAATCGCTTCGGTGTTCAGGCTCGAGAGGAACCCCTCAATGTAGCTCTCCTGGGCACGTTCAGGGAAGCTGATCCCCCCGACGTTTTTGTAACTTGCCCGGGGAAAATCCTCCCCGAAAAAGAGTCTCTCGACCGACTTTGTCTTACTCGCCGGGAGATCCTTTCCGGTGTGATCGAAGAAGATGATGTCGGTAAGGTTCTTGTCGTATGGAGACTTTCGGACATGGATCCCTCCCGCGTCCTTTCCGCCCCGAAGCTCGTGGCGAAGGATCGGGATGGAGGTCGCCCGGAGGTCGCTCGTGTTGACCCCCGCCGACATCAACCCGCACATGAACGAACGATTGATCATCCGCGAGACATTGTCGGAATCGCGGCTCGTCAGTACCGTTTTCCCTTTTCCGACGAATGCGCCGAACGCGGCGCCGAGCTTCGCGCCGAACTCGGGGTTCATCTCGATGTTCGAGATCCCGGTCACGCGGGAATCGCTGAAGAGCTCGCGGAGCCATTTGTCCTCCCAGACGAGACTCCGTGTGAGAACGGCTCCTTCTTCGACGACTTTCTCTGGCCACAATTTGATGTTCGAAGCGAGCCTGCTCTCTTTGCCCACCAGGCACTTGTCGCCGACAAAGACATTGTCCTCGATCCTTGCATAATCGCCGACGTAGGTTTGGTTGCCCAGGACGCACGAGGAGAGCTCGGCATACCTTCCGATCCGGCTCTTCGACCAGATGATGGAATTCCGGATCACCGCACCATCCTCCACGACGCATTCGTCCCCGATCACCGACTTGATGAGCGTCACGTCCTTGCCGATCGTGCATCCCTTCCCGATCAGCACGTTCCCCTGAATTTTCTCCGGGTTGGTGAGGATCTTCGTGTTCTCACCGGTGTAGCATCTCCCGCTTTTCGTCCCTTCATACTCCACGTGAACCTGACCGTCGAGGGCATCGAGATGAGCCTCCTGGTACTCGTTCAGGTTCCCAACGTCGCGCCAGTACCCGTCTGAAATGTAGCCGAAGAGTCCCGCATCGCGCTCGAGAAGGAGAGGGAAGAGATTCTTGCTGAAATCGAACTCCTGCTGGAACGGGATGAGCTCGAGGACTTCAGGCTCGAGGATGTAGATTCCGGTGTTGATCGTGTCGCTGAAGACTTCTCCCCACGACGGCTTCTCCAGAAAGCGCGTAATCTTCCCTTCGTTGTTCGAGATGACGACGCCGAACTGGAGCGGATTCTTCGAGTGGGTGAGAACCAGCGTGGCTTTCGCTTTCTTCCTCTCGTGGAACTCGATTGCCTTCGTGAGGTCGAAATCGGTCAGCACATCTCCGCTGATGATGATGAAGCGCTCGTCAAGAAAATCGGAGGCGTTCCGGACGCTCCCGGCGGTGCCGTAGTCCGCCTCCGCCTTTCGGTACTGCATCGTTACTCCGAACCGACTGCCGTCCCCGAAGTACGACGTAATGATCTCCGGCTGGTAGAAAAGGGTGGAGACGATATCCTTGATGCCGTGATCCTTGAGGAGGCTCACGATATGTTGCATCATCGGTTTGTTCATCATCGGAACCATCGGCTTCGGGATATTGCAGGTGAGAGGCCGCAACCGTGTGCCGAATCCCCCTGACATGATGACTGCTTTCATTGGCGAGAGCAAGGTTTGGTGAAGAGGGAACAACGCATTCTAAAGCCATAGTACAAAAAAAAACAGATCGCATCAACCAGCAATCGGCCTAGACACAGATGCCTTCGGGAAGGTGGGAGGAGGCGATCCACAGGCGAGTGTCTCCGGAGATTTCTGACATCACCCGGTAGATATATTCCCGGCGTTAGGCCCGGATGCGGGGGCCGCTCAGATGAGAAGAACAGGCCGCACGCACTCCCGCTGGGCGGCAGAAGCATTTCTCCATTCCAGTTCTGGCGACGCCGGCGATGCAGGCTGCAAGATCACTTTGTCTGCACGATCAATATTGGGCACAACAGGGCCGGAGTGGCCGGAAGAACCGGGATGGTATCGGCCCGAAGAGTGGTCGTATCTTCCTAATTTTCTTGACTTTAGCGGCAAAAATCAATAAATTGTGACACTTTACGCGATTTCTCCTAATCCAGGACTCATAATGCCGCAAAAATCGCAGGGAATCGCCTTCAAGAGATTCTTTTCCAGGTTGTCGATTCATGAAGGCGTAATTGCGGGCATAGGGGTCCTGTTGTTTTTTCTGGGACTGTGGTCAAACTCCCTTCTTACGAAGATATTCTGCTTCGCGATCGCGGGAGTAGCCGCGTACTATATTGTTGACGCTTTCCGGGCCATCTCCGATCAAGAGGCCGAAGAGGAAGAAGGTGCACCTGAGGATGAGGAGCGGGAAGCCACGCGACCAGAGCCAATTGCCCCCTTTCGGGTTGACGAGGAGCGAAGGGAGCCGACTGAGACTGAACCAGAACCGTTTGTTCCGCTTTCCGCTGAAGAGCCCCCTGCGGCCGGGCGGACAGTTCAGTTCGACGAACCTGCCGAGAGGCGGGAAGAAATCCGGACTTACTCGCGCGTCGATTTCGTCGATGATGTTCCGGGCACAACGGCGGGAGGCCAGCTTGAGACGAAGACGGAGTTCAACTTTCTTCTTCAAAAAGTCCTTGCCGTCGTAAAAGAGGTCCTCTTCGCACACACGGTTGCGTTCTACTGGATCAACCGGGAATCGCGACAACTTGTGCTGGAGTCGAAGCTCTCCGAGAGTGAGGCGTTTTCGGGATCGCGAAAACTCCCCCTGGGAATTGACATCGCGAGCCGGGTGGCGCTCTCGGGCGTCCCGGAGGTCGTTGCCCAGATCGCAACGGGGGCGGAACGGGATATCGTCCCTTACTATACGAGTTTGCAGGAAATCCGGTCGTTCGTCAGCGTCCCCGTTTTTTATCCGATGGCGGAGGACGGAGGTTTGCCGGTCGCTGTGCTTGCCGTCGACAGCAAGGCTGAAGATGCGTACGGTCCCGAATCGATTCTGCTTCTGGCGAAGTTCACCAAGATGCTCTCGGCGCTTCTCAGGAGCTCCACCGAGAAATATGACCTCGTGAGCGACAGCGGAGTCCTCAGCGCGGAGCATCGCTTTCACGGGCGTGCCTTCGGTGCGTCGGAGATTTCCGAGATCGGCAACGCATTGGCCGAAGAAGCGTCCGGCCTTGTCCCGTGGGATGCGCTCACGCTGACGCTCTTCGATGAGTCGCAGAAACAGTGGGTTGTCGCGAATGTCCGCACGCGGCATAACCACCGGTACGTTGTGGCGAAGCAGGTGATCGATTTCCATTCCTGCATAGTGGGAAAGGCGATCCGGAACAACGCGGCCCAGCACATTCCTGACCTCTCGAAGACTTCCGAAGCGAGATTTCTTGTCAACGAAGCTTCGCTCGGCATCGCGCGGGTCGGATCATTTCTGGCCGTCCCGATCGCTTCCCCGGGAAAGAGCTATGGCGCCCTGGCTCTCGAGTGCAGAGAGAAAAGTATGTACGGTGCAAAAGAGATCGCGGCCATTTCCGACCTCGCCTCCATGGCCGGCGTTGCCCTTGAGCTTCGCGAGGCAAACGACATCATCAAGGAGTTTGTCATTCTCGATGAGAGCACCGGGACGGTTTCAAAGAAGCACCTGATGGAATGCCTCTCCAACGAGCTCCGGCGCGCGGACGATGACGGTTCCGACATCTCTTTCGTTCTCTTCGCGATTTCATCGCTGGCGGACATCACAGCGCGATACGGAAAGGCCGGAGCCGATGCCGCCGTTGCGCGCGTTGCCGCGATTCTGAGGTCGAGCATCAGGTCTTACGACATTATCGGGCGTTTCGATCAGTCGATGTTCGGCGTGATCCTCGTGAAGACCCCGTCGAAGGATGCGTACCTCTGGGCGGAAAAACTCCGTTCCGCGATTGCGAGCGCCGTGATCTCGTTTGAACAGAAGACCTTTTCGGTCTCCGTCACAGTGGGAATCTGCGGCGCAACAGAGGGGATGACGGCTGAAGAGTGCGTATCGGCCGTTTCGCAGGTGCTCGAAAAAGCGAAGCAGGACGGGGGGAATATCGTCAGAGTGTACTGACCGGCGTGTCCGGTCGGGGCCGGGGATGCAGGGAGTGATGATGAGCAGTTTTAAGTTTCATAATCTATCATAGAGGAGATCATGGCTAAACAGCAGGATTTTGCTGAAAAGGTGAAGAAAGCCGGGCAGGAAAAAGGAACCAAATGCCCGAAATGCGGAGCGTTGAAAGTTCCAACGGCGTACATCAATTCGGTCAAAACGGAGCTCGGCACGTATCGCTTCAACCGCTCACTCGTGCAAGTCTGTAAGTGCAACGAAAAAGAAGTGTACGCGTAATTGGTTCTGCCCGGTAAAATCGTCTTTATCGTTCTCGACAGCCTCGGGATCGGTGAGGCGCCGGATGCCGGCAAGTACGGCGATGTCGGCGCGAATACGCTGGGCAACACGGCGATCGCAGTGGGCGGTCTCCATCTTTCGACCCTGAAGTCTCTCGGCATCGGGAACATCGCACCCCTTCTCGGCGTCTCACCCGAAGAGCATCCCATCGGTTGTTTCGGCAAGATGCAGGAAGTCTCGAAAGGGAAGGACAGCACGACGGGTCATTGGGAACTCGCCGGAATCATCGTCGAGAAAGATTTTCCCTATTACCCGAAAGGATTCCCCCCACAGGTCATCGACCGCTTTCTCGCGGCGACCGGCGTACGCGGTGTCCTCGGAAACCGGCCCGCCTCCGGAACCCAGATCATCGCGGAGCTCGGAGACGAGCATGCCCGGACCGGGTTTCCCATCGTCTATACCTCCGGCGATTCGGTTTTTCAGATTGCCGCCCACGAGGAGGTGATTCCTCTTCAGGAGCTTTACCGTATCTGCCAGTTGGCGAGGGATGTCGTGATGACCGGCGAGCACTCCGTCGGGAGAGTGATCGCCCGGCCGTTTATCGGTGCAAGCGGAAAGTATCAGCGCACACCGAACAGACGCGATTTCTCGCTTCAGCCGCCGGGCACCACCATGCTTGACCTTCTTCAGCGGCGCGGAATCCCGACCGTTGCGATCGGGAAGATCGACGATCTCTTTGCGGGAAAAGGGCTGAGCGAAAAGATCCACACAAAGTCGAACGAAGAGGGGATCGAGGAGATCATCCGGCGGGCGAAGAGCCTCGATCGGGGCCTCATCATGACGAACCTCGTCGATTTCGATATGCTCTACGGGCATCGTCAGGATGCGAAAGGGATGGCTGCAGCGCTCGAGTATTTTGACCGGCAGCTCCCCCGGATTCTCGAAGCGCTCCGCGGCAACGATCTGCTTCTCATCACCGCGGACCACGGAAACGACCCGACGGACGCGAGCACCGACCATTCGCGCGAATATGTTCCTCTTCTTGTCCACTCGCCGGACGGCAGGAAGGGGGTCAACCTGGGCGTCCGGAAGACGTTCGCGGATGCGGGGAAGACGGTGGTCGACTACTTCGGGGCTGATGAAGAGGTTATCGGGGGTTCCAGCTTTTTACGACTCGTGGCGCGGGCGTGATGGAGAAAGCAAAGCACAGCATGGTTTTTGAATCAGAGGTGGATGGGGAAGGAAATGTCCGTTTCTCGCGCCCCGTCGCCGTCGACCTTCATCTAAAGAAGGGGGCGAGAGTGACGGTGCGGATCATCGGCGGCGTTCTTTCGCCAGCGCTGACGAGCAGGGGCGTCACCGATGACGAGGTCGAGCGGATCGGGACTGTTCAGCTTGAGGAGAGAGAACAAGTTTCTACGTTCCTCGAGAGCGAGGGAATTCTCTTCCGGAACCGCGACTTCAGGCGGAGAGCAGCGAGGCGGACGGCATGATCGGACGAAAACTGGTGGTCGACACGGATCTGATCCTCGACCATCTTGCCGGCGGCGAGAGCCCCTCCCCGCTGAGGAGGATCATGCGATCATACTTCTGCTACACGACGGCGTTTAACGCCATCGAAGCGTTTTCCGTCGCGCGGACTGAACGGGAGATCCGTGCCGTCGAATCGGCGATGGGCGCCATGAAGATCCTCGGACTGAATTCGAAGAGCGCCAAAGCATACGGCAGGTTGTTTGCGCGTCGGTCGTGGGGCGACGGGAACGCAATTCCTCTTCTCGTCGCCGGAGCCTGCATCGAAAGCGGGCTCCCGATCGCGACGATGAATCCAAAACGGTTCTCGGGCATCAAAGGACTGCGGATTGTTCCCTGGAAGATGCTCGCAGCCGGTCTCGTCTGAGCCGGCGCAGTCGCATTATTTCACCTCGGAGAGGTGCATTATGGTTCTCGGAAAAGTTGTCGGGACGGTGTGGGCGACCCGGAAGGATGAGTCACTCGTCGGGACCTCGCTCCAGATCGTGAGACACGTGGGACTCGATTATTCCCTCAAGGAGACGTTCGTGGTGGCGGTCGATACGGTCCAGGCCGGGGTCGGGGATGTCGTTCTTGTGGCGACGGGAAGTTCGGCCCGGCAGACCGCGGCGACGAAGAACAAACCGGTCGACGCCGTCATCATGGCGGTTGTCGACAAACTCGATGTGACGGAACGGTAGGCAGAGCCTGTGTTTCTGGCAAAAGTCATAGGAACAATCTGGGCGACCCGGAAGGATGAACACCTGAAGGGCTTCAAGCTGCAGTTCATCCAGCCGATCGATGCGGAGCGAAAGAACGCCGGTTCCCCCATCGTTGCCGTCGATACGGTGGGAGCGGGGGCAGGCGAAACGGTGTTCTATATTACGGCGGCGGAGGCGGTCATTCCCCTCCCTGTCGATATGGCCCCCGTCGATGCCAGCATCGTTGGTATCGTCGATCGCATCGACGTTGCTCAATAGACATTGATCAAAAGGTGAAGTCAGAATGGTGAAGATCACGAAACAGTACACTAACCGCGAAAGCCAATCCCTCGATAAGTATCTCCAGGAAATCGGGAAAGTCGACCTTCTCACCCCGGAGCAGGAGATCGACCTCGCGCAGAGGATCAAGAAAGGGGATCAGAAGTCCCTCGAGAAACTGACGAAGGCCAACCTGAGGTTTGTCGTCAGCGTCGCGAAGCAGTACCAGAATCAGGGACTCTCCCTCGGGGATCTTATCAACGAAGGGAACCTGGGGCTCATCAAGGCGGCGAAACGGTTCGACGAGACGCGCGGGTTTAAATTCATTTCGTACGCCGTGTGGTGGATTCGTCAATCGATTCTCCAGGCGCTCGCCGAGCAGTCGCGTATCGTCCGCCTCCCCCTCAACCGGGTCGGCGCTCTCAACAAGATCGGCAAGGCGTTCAGCAGCCTCGAACAGGAGTTCGAACGGGAACCGAGTGCGAGCGAGCTGGCGGAAGAACTCGACATGTCGCTCTTCGAAGTCGCCGATACGCTGAAAATCTCGGGACGGCATCTCTCGATGGACGCTCCGTTCGCCCAGGGGGAGGATAACCGGCTCCTCGACGTTATCCAGGATGAGCGCCAGCCCGCGCCGGACAGCATCCTCATGGACGAATCCCTCAGAGAGGAAGTCCAGCGTGCCCTCGCGACGCTCAGCGATCGCGAGGCCGAAGTGATCAGGCTCTACTTCGGACTCCAGCGGGAGCATTCGCTCACGCTCGAAGAGATCGGAGAAAAGTTCAACCTCACGCGCGAAAGAGTGCGGCAGATCAAGGAGAAGGCGATCCGGAGACTCCGGCATGCGTCGCGGAGCAAAAACCTCCGCGCATATCTCGGATGACGCCGACGAAGTCGTGAGAGGAAGTCGCGCAAGAAAGCTCCGGCACTGGAGCTTTTTTGTTATCGGACGCCCTCCTGTCTTGCAACTCAGCATGAATCGCGTACATTAGTACGGTCATGAAGGCCATTCTCTTCGCCTCCTGTCTTCTCGTCATCGCCGGTTGCGGGACGTCGTCCCCGCGTTTTGCGGGAAAGGAATCGTCGTCGAAGGGAGAGCCGACAGAGAAGAAGACCGCCGGGCCCAGGTTCTCATCGAAGCACGTGGAGGAGGAGCGGGCGGAGGACGATCGGAAAGTGGATGTGAAGGGTTTCGTTGCCCGCTTTTCGAGCGCAGGATGGTCCCAGCATCCTCCCGCGCCGAAACCGCCGATGTCCCAGGGACATCCGGAGAAGGCGGCGGCCAATCACGAGGCGGCCCCCGGTGCGAAGAGCGACCAAAAGATGATGGATGTTATTCTCAGCTACCTGGGAACGCCGTACGTCTACGGCGGAGATTCAAAGTCCGGCATCGATTGTTCGGCATTCACGGAGGCAGTCTACGCACAGTCGACGAGCGTCACGCTCCCGAGGACCACGGCGGAGCAAGTAAGGCTCGGGCAACCGGTCTCCCGTGAGGATCTCAAGTTCGGGGATCTTATGTTTTTCAACACAACGGGGACGAATCCCTCGCACGTCGGTATCTACATCGGGGATGATCTTTTTGCCCATGCCAGCGAAGCGTTTGGCGTGACGATCTCCTCGATCGAAAGCTCGTATTACAAGAAGCGGTACACCGAGGCGAGGCGGATCCTCGACTAGCAGGTGCAGCTGAAGGGACGGGCAGCGTGCATTGATCGTCCCACTCTTTGCGGCAGAACATTATGGCGTTACTACCCATCTACATCTACGGCACGGAGGTTCTGAAGAAGAAGGCGAAACCGATCAGGGAGGTCACGAATGAGACGATCCGGCTCATTCAGGACATGTTCGAGACGATGCGCTCCTCGAACGGCATCGGCCTCGCCGCGAACCAGGTCGGCGTGCTCGAGCGTCTTCTCGTGATCGACCTGACGGAGATGGAGGAATACAGGGACACCAAGCCGCTCACCGTCATCAACCCTGAGATCGTGAAACAGGAAGGGGAGTGGGAACTCGAGGAGGGGTGTCTCAGTCTGCCCGAGATCCGTGACGTTGTGACGAGACCGGAGACCGTCACCATCAAATTCTTCGACGCGAACCTGCGCGAACAGAGGATCGAGGCGACGGGCATGCTCGGCCGCGTTCTCCAACACGAGATGGATCACCTCGACGGAGTGCTCATCACCGACCACCTCAGCGCAACGAAACGGGCTCTTCTGAAGAGTAAGCTCAAGAAGATCTCGAAGGGAGATTTTGAGCGGAAATATGAGGTCGTCCTCCAGTCGGATGAAAAACCGAAAAAAAAGAGATGAAGATCGTCTTCATGGGGACTCCGGAGTTTGCGGTTCCGAGTCTCGAACTCCTCATCCGGGAGGGCTACGCGCTCCCGGCGGTCGTCACGGCTCCTGATAAGCCGCGCGGGCGGGGACAGCGGATATCGTCCACTCCCGTGAAAGAGTGCGCTCTTCGGCATCATCTCACGATCCTTCAACCGGAGAGGTTGGACGATCCCGCCTTCATCGAATCCCTCCAAAGATCTTCGCCGGACCTCATCGTCGTTGTCGCCTTTCGCATCCTTCCTTCAGAAGTTTTCAAGGTTCCCCTGCAAGGGACATTCAACCTTCACGCCTCGCTCCTACCACGATACCGGGGTGCGGCTCCGATCAATTGGGCGATCATCAACGGCGAATATGAATCGGGGGTCACGACCTTTTTCCTCAAAGAAAAGGTCGACACCGGGGACGTCATTCTCCAGGCCCGCGTGGCCATCACCGAGACGATGACGGCGGGTGAATTGCACGACATCCTTGCCGAGGTTGGTGCCGAAATAGTCCTTCAAACGGTTCGCCTCATCGAGCAGGGAAAAGCGAAGCCGATCCCTCAGGAGCATGCCGAGGCGACACCGGCTCCCAAGATTTTTCGGGACGATTGCCGCATCAGGTGGGAGAACCCTCCGGGACGAATCCACAATTTCATCCGCGGACTTTCCCCCTTGCCGACGGCATGGACCATGCATGGGGAGACGATCCTGAAGATTTACCGGAGCCGCATTTCCGGCGCGGGACAAGGGGAGGGAAAGCCGGGGTGCGTTCACGTGCACGACGGTCGTCTCGAAGTTTCAGCCGGAGGCGGAACGATCGAGATCACGGAAATCCAGCAGGAAGGGAAGAAGCGCCTGGGCTCGGAAGAGTTTCTCAGGGGTTACCGGTTGGAAGAAGGAGATTTTTTGGTGTAGCCATTTACCTCGCGGAACGGACTTCCTCACGTCGACACTCTTCATTATCACCATCACACCACAACCTGCCTCTTCGCTCAACTCATCCTTCTCAGGCGTGAACGGTTCATTCTTCAGTTCGGCGGATCCCCAGGGAGATCCTGAATCGCCGCTGCGTGGATCCTGTCGTTTGGTCCACAGCAGACCGTGGATTCCGGCAACGATATTGTTGATGATGAGTTGCGACGTTTTCACAACGAGATAGTGAAAGAATCAGCCCCAAGCAATCGAATTGCATCAGGTATCAAAAAGCTCTATATTATTTTACTTGATGCAGCCAGAAGAGCTGGCGAGGGAGTGCGCATCTCTTTCTCAGGGAATGTATGGATTTTATGATGTGGGCCACGCGAAGTCTGCACGTATTCGCGGCGGTGGTCTGGTTGGGGGGACTTCTCTATATGGGAGGGGTTCTGTACCCTGTCCTCAGCCACGAGAAGCTGGCCGCATCCGAGCACTACGTCCGACTTGAGCGCAGGTTTATCGGTTTTGTGTGGATGTGTGTCTGGACGATTGCCATCACGGGAGTATTTCTCGCATTGTTCAGCCCTCACTTCGTTTTCGGCAGGTATCGGAGCGAATGGGATTATCTTCTTGTCGTGAAGGAAGCGCTGTATGGGGTGATGATTGTCGTAGCGACCAGGGGGACGATCGGGGTCAGAAAGATGGAAGGAATACTGAGATCGGCGTCCCCCGACGAGTTGGAAGTCCGCCTCCTGGCCCAGTATCACAAGATGGTGAATCGGCGGAAGGTAAACCTTGCTCTCGGAATAATCGTTTTGTTACTTTCTACGAGGCTGGCGGCGCAGTGATGGGAAAAATCATCGCAATCGCGAACCAAAAAGGAGGCGTGGGGAAGACCACGACCGCGGTGAATCTTGCAGCATCGGTCGCGGCGGCCGAGCGGGAGACCCTCCTTGTCGACACGGATCCCCAGGCCAACGCAACGAGCGGCGTCGGTGTCGAGAGCAAGAGCCTCGCGACGACGATGTACGAGGTCCTCATCGGCGATGCGGAGGCGGGGAGCGCGATCATGAAGACCTCCATGCCGTTTCTTTCGCTACTCCCGTCCCACATCAACCTTGTGGGAGCCGAAATCGAGATGGTCAATGTCGTCAACCGCGAGAAGAAAATGCGGGGGGCCCTTGATTCGATCAAGTCCACCTACGATTTCGTCTTTATCGATTGTCCCCCTTCGCTCGGCCTCATCACCTTGAACGCCCTCACCGCCGCCGATGCGGTCCTGATTCCCGTTCAATGCGAGTACTATGCCCTTGAGGGCCTCGGCCAGCTCCTTAATACGATCAGCATGGTGAAGAAGAATCTCAACCCGCGGCTTGAAATCGAGGGGGTCCTCATGACGATGTTCGATTCGCGGTTGCGGCTCTCCAACCAGATCGTCGAGGAAGTGAAGAAGTATTTCGGCGACAAAGTATTTTCGACAGTGATCTCCCGGAACGTGAGGTTGAGCGAGGCCCCGAGCTTCGGTAAGCCGATCCTGCTATACGATGCACTCTCTTCCGGGACGAGAAACTACATCGACCTGGCCCAGGAGGTCCTGAAGCGGAATCCGGTTCATGCGGTTCCGACTTCACGTCCTGCGGCAGCCGATGCTCCCCCTTCAGCTCAGCACGCATCCGCGATGACACCCCACACGGAGGTCGGAACCCGTGCGTCGTCGGCATCGTAACTCCGCGAGACACAATGGCTGACGCTCACAGAACAAAGTCTGTACTCGGTAAGGGTCTCAGCGCCCTCATTCCGCGCCTGCCGGTCGATAACGAGCCGATTTCTCCAGCCGCGCTCCCCCGGGATACGGGGGAGGATAACGTCATCGTCGCCCTCGATCTCTCCAAAGTCCGGCCCAACCCGTACCAGCCCCGCCTTGATTTCGATTCGGGAGCCCTCGACGAGCTGACCCGCTCGATCGTCGAGAAGGGGGTGATCCAGCCGATCACGGTCCGGAGGGCTGCCGACGGCGCGTACGAACTCATTTCGGGCGAACGCCGGGTTCGCGCCTCGCAGAATGCGGGTCTCACGACGATACCGGCCTATATCATCAAGGTCTCATCGGATGAGGAGATGCTGGAACTCGCGCTCGTGGAGAATCTCCAGCGTGAGCACCTTAATCCGATTGAGATTGCCGTATCCTACGAAAGACTCATCGACGAATGCAGGCTCACTCAGGAGGAAGTTGCCCAGAAGATCGGCAAAGACCGGACGACCGTGACGAATTTCCTGCGGCTGCTCCGCCTTCCGGATCTCGTCAAGGATTCGCTCCGTCGCGATGAGATTACGATGGGGCACGCACGCGCTCTTCTCTCCCTTCCGGACGAAAAGAGCCAGCTCCGCCTCCACGGTCGAATCGTGAAACAGGGCCTCTCTGTTCGGAAAGTGGAAACGCTGGCCAAAGACTTCGGGACGAAAAGCGGGAAGAAGTCTTCAGGCATCTCAAGGGGGCGCACCGATGCGGCCTTTCAGTCGATAGAGACGAAACTGCGGCAGGCACTCGGGACCAAAGTGACGATTCGGAAACAACCCGCAGGGGGGGGTGAAATCGTCATCGAATATTACAACTCGGGGGATCTCGACCGGCTCCTCGAACTTCTGGAGAAATAGCGCTTTCCGAAGCGGCAAATAATTAACGCCGTGTGATTGACCACAAAAGGCATTCGTACCATGAAGACCATCCTGAAAGTTCCCGATGCGCCGGCACCGATCGGGCCGTATAATCAGGCAGTAGCCGTGCGAGGGGAGCTGCTCTTCACCGCCGGTCAGATCGCCCTCGATCCCAGGACGGGCGCCGTCGTCGGAACATCGGCGGCCGAGCAGACTCGCCGGGTTTGCGAGAACCTCAAAGCAATCCTGGTCTCGGCCCATTCGGATTTCGCACATGTGATCAAGACGACGGTCTTTCTGAAGAACATGAACGACTTCGCCGCGATGAACGAGGTCTACGGAACATATTTTGGCGAGGCCTCGCCGGCGAGAAGCACAGTGGAAGTCTCCCGCCTGCCGAAAGATGTCCTGGTGGAGATCGAGCTTGTCGCGGAGGTCTACTAGGACCTTTCCCTGAGGGGGAGAAGGCACATTGAGCGTTGAGTCATTATTGAAATTTATTCTCACTTACACACTTCTTTGGCTTGTCGCCGTTCCGGCGGCTGTCGCCCAATTTTCGGGGCGGGCGGCAGAGCCCATTCCGACACCCCTTCACATCGCTTTGCTTCCGGATTCTGTCCGCCGCACCTTTAATGAAGATTCTGCCGTCGCAAAAGCGCTATCGACTCCGGACACAGTCATCCGCGGCGGAAAGTCGACCACCACTGCGCTTCTTGCCTCGATGGTGGTTCCGGGTGCGGGACAGATCTACAACGGTTCGTACTGGAAAGTCCCCCTCATCTGGGGGCTGGAATACTACTTCATCAGTGTCTACCGGAATCAAAACAATCTTTATGCCGAGAACCGCCGGCTCTACCTGGCGGCGCTCGACAGCGCCACGGTGACGGGGAGCGCCGTCTTCCAGTACGACGCGAGCCGCTATCTGACGATCAGGGATTTCTACAAAAAACAGCGCGACACGTTTGGTTGGTACATCGCGATCGCGTACCTTGTCAACCTTCTCGACGCGTACGTCGACGCGAGCTTGTATAATTTTGAGGTCAGTCCGAATCTTCAGCCCACGAATGGTCTGCGCGCAACGCTGCAGGTTCACTTCTAGCTCCGCTTGCTCCGACCGGATTCATTCCTCATGAGACCTTGATGTTCTTAGGAGAATAGCCATGATACGAAAACAGGATGCATTAGACTATCATTCGCAGGGACGCCGCGGAAAGATCGAGGTCGTCTC
The DNA here is from genome assembly GCA_035505655.1 of Bacteroidota bacterium. GTDB lineage: Bacteria > Bacteroidota > Ignavibacteria > UBA10030 > UBA8401 > JAGVPT01. Next base: position 84,475 of record DATJQP010000058.1, on the reverse strand, counting down.
GACGAAGCCATGCGCGACCCAGCGCGATCTTTCACTCGCCTACACCCCCGGTGTCGCCGATCCGTGCCTCGAGATCGCTGCGAGGCCGGACGATGCGTACCAGTACACTGCGAAAGGAAACCTTGTCGCGGTCGTTTCGAACGGCACCGCCGTTCTCGGCCTCGGCGATATCGGCCCGTTGGCGGGAAAGCCGGTCATGGAGGGAAAGGGAGTCCTCTTCAAGCGCTTCGCCGACATCGACGTGTTCGACATTGAGCTGAATTCCCACAACCCCGATGACATCATCAAAGCCGTCCAGATGCTCGAGCCTACGTTCGGAGGGATCAACCTTGAGGACATCAAGGCGCCGGAATGCTTCGCCATCGAGGCGGCGTTGAAGAAGGTTATGAACATTCCCGTCTTCCATGACGATCAGCATGGCACCGCGATCATCAGCGGTGCCGCCCTCATCAATGCGCTCGAAGTCGTCGGAAAAGACATTGCGAACGTCAAGGTGGTCTTCAGCGGTGCCGGCGCAGCAGGAATCGCCTGCGCTCACCTCTACGAGAAACTCGGCGTTCGTAGAGAGAATGTTCTTCTCGTCGACACCAAAGGGGTCGTCTATAAGGGAAGAACCGAAGGGATGAATGAGTACAAGGAGTACTTTGCCTCCGATACGAATGCAAGGACCCTGGCCGATGCGATGAAGGGGGCGGATGTCTTTTGCGGTGTCTCGGCAAAGGGGGTTGTGACGAAGGAGATGGTGAAGTCGATGGCCGACAAACCGATCGTTTTCGCGATGGCGAACCCGGACCCCGAGATCACCTACGACGATGCGACGAGCGTCCGCGACGACATGATCATGGCAACGGGACGCTCCGACTATCCGAATCAGGTCAACAACGTGCTCGGCTTTCCATTCATCTTCAGGGGTGCGCTCGACGTCCGGGCGCGCGCCATCAACGATGAGATGAAAATTGCCGCCTCGCATGCCCTGGCGCGCCTCGCGAAAGAGGACGTGCCGGATTCGGTCATCCGCGCCTACGGCGGAAGGCGAATAGAGTTCGGACAGGAATACATCATCCCCAAACCCTTCGACCCTCGGGTGTTGCTCTGGGAGACCGTTGCGGTCGCGAAAGCGGCAATGGATACCGGCGTTGCGCGGAATCCGATCGCAGACATGGAAGCATACAAGGATTGCCTTGAGGCCAGACTCGGAAAGACGCGCGAGATCATGAGGTTCTTCATCCACAAAGCGCAGAAGGCCCCCAAGCGAATCGTCTTCCCCGAGGGACAGGAAGAAAAGATTCTCCGCGCCGCGAACATCATCATTGAGGAACGGATTGCGACTCCGATCCTTCTCGGAAGCCGGACCCTCGTTCGCGAGGCAATCGAGCGCCTCGGTTTCGACCTCGGACAGGCGGAGATCGTCAACCCGGCGAAGTCGCCCCTCTACGAACCGTACGTCAAAGAGTACTTTGAACTCCGGAACAGAAAAGGAATCACCCTCGATGTTGCGGAGCGTCATATGAAGACGACGAACGAGTTCGGCATGATGATGGTGCGGAACGGGGACGCCGATGCCCTCATCTCAGGGCTGACCCAGCACTATCCGGAGACGGTCAGGCCTGCCCTTCAGATCATCGGTACACGGGAGGGGGTGCACAAAATCGCCGGGCTTTATATGCTCGTCTTCAAGAACCAGACCCTCTTCATCGCCGACGCAACGGTGAACATCGACCCCACCGCGGAGGAGCTGGCGGAGATCGCCATTATGACGGCGGAGCGTGTGAAAAGGATCGACATCGTCCCGAGAATCGCGATGCTTTCGTTCAGCAATTTCGGCAGCACAAAGCACCCGCTCACCGACAAGGTGCGGAGGGCGACGGAGATCGTCCGACAGCGGGCTCCCAACCTCATCGTCGACGGCGAGATGATGGCGGATACCGCGATGAGCGTGGAGATGCTCACGGAGCTCTATCCGTTCAGTACGCTCAAGGAGCCGGCGAACGTTCTGATCTGCCCCGACCTCACTTCGGCAAATATCGCCTATAAGCTCCTTTCGAAGGTCGGCGGCGCATCGGCGATCGGACCTATCCTTCTGGGGATCCGCAAGCCAGTCTACCTCCTTACGCCGGGAGTTGAGGTGAGCGACATCGTGAATATCGCGGCGATGGCGGTCTTTGCTTCTCAGCGTGATGTCCCCTAGCGAGGAATTCCGGGCTCTGCCGGTGCGTTATAAGGGGATGGTGGAAGCGCGGCAGGGCCTTTTCGCCCGGCTTAAACCCCGTAAATAGTTATGTGTCAAATCAATACGGGGGATTTCTACCTACATCTTTGAAGAGCGGAGAATATGAAAAACAGGATTGTACTTTTGGTCGTACTTGCGATTGTTGTCATCGGAGCCGGCGGCTTCTTCATCTTTAGTAACGGTTCGGCCGGGGACGTGAACTATCGGTTTGAGAAAGTTTCGCGCGGAGACGTCCAGGTCGTCGTCACGGCGACCGGAACATTGAACGCGGACACGACGGTGCAGGTTGGTACACAAGTCTCCGGCACGATTCAGAAGCTTTACGTCGACTTCAACAGCAAGGTGAAGAAGAATCAGGTCGTCGCGTTGATCGATCCGACCTTCCTTCAATCGTCTGTTGAGGATGCCGAGGCCAACCTCCAGCGGGCCAAGGCCCAGACGAATGTCTCGAAGCGGACGTTCGAGAGGACTAAGGCGCTCATGGCGAAAAACCTCGCCTCCCAGGCCGACTACGATAACGCAATTACGACCTACGAGTCCAACGTCGCGGCACAGAAGCAGGCTCAGTCGGAGCTCGACCGGGCAAACATCAACCTTAAATACGCAACGGTCAGGTCCCCGATCGAAGGGGTCGTCATCTCCCGAAACGTCGACGTCGGTCAGACTGTCGCCGCGAGTTTCGCAGCACCGGTGCTTTTCACGATCGCGAACGACCTGACGAAGATGCAGGTCCAGGCTGATGTCGACGAAGCTGACATCGGCAGAGTCCAGGTCGGTCAGGATGTGAGCTTCACGGTCGATGCGTATCCCGAACAGACTTTTCACGGATCGGTGGCGCAGATCCGCCTCGCCCCCGTTACGGTGCAAAATGTCGTCAACTATACGGTCATCATTGACGTGCCCAACCCGGACATGAAGCTCATGCCGGGCATGACGGCGACGGTGTCGATCCTCATTTCGAAGAAGGAAGGAGTTTTGAAAGTCCCGACGATCGCTCTTCGGTTCCAACCCCCGCAGGATCTTATCGAGGTTCGCAAGGATTCTGCCGCAGGGCCGGAAGACTCCGTCCGGGCAGAACGAAGACGGCAGTTCATGCAGGGTGCGGCCGGAGGTCAGGGAGGTCAGAACCCCTGGGCCGGGCGTGCCGGCTTTAGCCCGAGCCGGCTCTGGGTTCTTACGAAGGACAAGAAACTGTCGCCTATCTTTGTCCGCCCCGGAATGTCCGATGGGACATTCACCGAAATTGTTCACGGCAAAGTCGATGACGGACAGGAAGTTGTCGTCGGCATTCTATCTCAACGACCGAACGGTGGCAACACACCACTCGGTCCCGGCGGACGGATGAGGTTCTGACATGCCTGAGGACGAACGCGTCATACAAGTCAGTCATGTCGTGAAGACGTACGTCATGGGCGACGTCGAGGTTCACGCGCTCCGGGGCGTGAGCCTCTCCGTCCTGAAGGGAGAGTTTGTCGCCATCATGGGCGCTTCAGGCTCCGGGAAGTCGACGTTCATGAACATCGTCGGATGTCTTGATGTCCCGACAAAGGGGGAATATTTCCTCGACAGCGTCAACGTCGGGCAATTGAGCAGGGACAGGCTGGCGGGAATCAGGAACGCGAAAATCGGATTCGTTTTCCAGGGTTTCAACCTCCTTCCAAGGACATCAGCCCTCGAAAACGTTGAGCTTCCGATGTTCTACCGCTCGGTTTCGAGCAAGACGAGACGGGACAAAGCGATGGAAGCTCTTCGCATTGTCGGGTTGGGTGAGCGACACGAACACATGCCGAACCAGCTCTCCGGCGGACAGCAACAACGGGTTGCGATTGCCCGTGCTCTCGTCAACGATCCCTCCATCATCCTTGCGGATGAACCGACGGGAAACCTTGACAGCCGGACGAGCGTCGAAGTGATGGAGATCTTCCAGCAGCTCAACGACCGGGGAATCACCGTACTCCTGGTGACCCACGAGCAGGATATCGCGGAGTATGCGAAGCGAAATGTTGTCTTCAAGGACGGAAAAGTGAAAAAGGACTTCCCGGTGGCGAAACGTCGTGTTGCGAAGGAGCAGCTCGACCTTATGCCTGTGATCCCCGACGAAGAAGAGGAGGAGCAGGCAGCATGAACATCTTCAATATCATGAAGGTTTCGATGCGATCGCTCAACCGGAACAAGCTCCGTTCGTTCCTGACGATGCTGGGAATCATCATCGGGGTTGGCGCGGTGATCGCGGTGATGGCGGTGGGGGAAGGCGCGCAGTACAACATTCAGCAGACGATCGCTTCCCTCGGGACGAACGTTCTTCTGATCTTCCCCGGATCGCTAAACCAGGGGGGTGTCCGCACGGGCACGGGCTCCATGACGACGCTGAATGCGGACGACCTCGCCGCGATCCAGACGCAATGTCCCTCCGTCCATCTGGCCGCGGCGGTCATTGGAACGGGAGCCCAGCTCGTCTACGGCGAACAGAACTGGGGGACCCGCGTTACCGGTTCGAATCCCGAGTACTTCGAGATTCGAAGCTGGCCGTTTTCGAACGGTCAGCCCTTTACGGATGCGGATGTCCGGAGTGCGACAAAGGTCTGCGTTCTCGGGCAGACCGTCGTCGATAATCTCTTTAAGGGATCGAACCCGGTCGGCGCCACGATACGCGTGAAAGGGATGCCGTTCAAAGTTGTCGGCGTCCTTTCCCCGAAGGGGCAGTCCGCCCAGGGACAAGACCAGGACGACATCGTCGTTGCACCGTACACCACCGTGCAGAAGAAAATGATGGGGGTGACATTCCTCGGAATCATCATGGCTTCCGCCATCAGCGAGAGCTCGATGGACGACGCGCAATATCAGATCACCCAGCTCCTTCGGGTCCGGCACAAGATTCAACCCTGGGAGGACAACGATTTTACCGTGCGGAGCCAGACGGAGATCGCGAACACCGCGTCAGCGACGACGAAAGTGTTGACGCTTCTTCTCGCCTCGATCGCGTCGATCTCCCTCCTCGTCGGAGGGATCGGGATCATGAACATCATGCTTGTTTCGGTCACCGAGAGGACCAGGGAAATCGGGATCCGCATGTCGATCGGAGCGAGGGGAAAAGACATCCTGTTCCAGTTCCTTGTTGAAGCGTTCGTCCTCAGCATGGCCGGAGGGCTCATCGGCGTCCTCATCGGCATGGTTTCCTCCAACCTCATCTCGAAGCTTGCCGGATGGCCGACCCTCGTTGAACCCAGTGCCGTAGGAATCGCATTCCTCTTCGCGGCTGCTGTGGGCATCTTCTTTGGATTCTATCCGGCGCGAAAAGCTGCCATGCTCAACCCGATCGATGCCCTTCGCTACGAGTAGGTACCCGACGTCCCAGAAAACCTCGCGAAGTGCCGGTCTCCCTTGAAGCGTGGCAAAGGGAGAACATTGTGGCTCCTGTCTCTTGACATCGACCCGAAAAAGTTTACATTGTGCGTGAACCATGATGGCTCCACCGAACACCGATAGCGCACATCAGAACGAACTGCTCCGCGCGTACGTTCTGGAAAGAGACCACCTCCGATGCCAGTGGCCCGGATGCGGCGTCCATACGTCCCCCGAGGTCCTCTTCATCGTCGAGAACGGGACGAATCAGGAGAACGGTCAACGCTACCAAAATGGTGTGACCCTCTGCCGCAAACACCTCGACATGGTCATGCTCCACGACAAGACCTTTGCGCCTCTCATCTTCGACCTCATCCAGCTCGTCGAGTTTGAGAACGATCTCAGTATCACCGAGCGAACGGTCAAAGGGATCCTCGGAGAATAGCCACCTCCTGCCCTTGCCGATTGTTCCTGCACGGACTGCTCCCTCCATTTTTTCCCCCCGGGTTTGATTCCTGTATGTGTGCCTCGAAGACTCGACTCGTTGGGCATCCGGACTGTGCCGTGAACCGATGACGCTGTTTCTTGAATAAGAGAGTCATAATGAGTATAATAGCGTGAACGGACGGCGAACGTCCACATTCCACAAGGCTGGTAAGTCCATGCACATTTCCCGGGTGTTGGAGGAGAATCATCCATCGCTCAGCTTCGAGTTCTTCCCTCCGAAGAGCGAAGAGGCTGCGACGAACCTTTTCAACACGATTAAGGATCTCACGCCCCTCAAGCCTTCCTACGTCAGCGTGACGTACGGAGCCGGAGGGTCGACGCGGCTCCTCACCCACGACCTCGTCGTGAAACTCCAGAAGGAAACGAACCTCACGATCGTCTCCCATCTCACCTGCATCGGCTCGACGAGGAGCGAGATGGGCGAAATCCTCGAGAAGTACCATGCGAGCGGAATTGAAAACGTGATGGCGCTGCGTGGAGATCCGTCACGGGGAACCGAGAAATTTGAACCGGTTGAGGACGGTTTCACCCACGCCGGCGATCTTGTGGCGTTCATCAAGAAGAACTTCCCTTCGATGGGGATCGGCGTTGCGGGATTTACCGAAGGGCATCCCGACACTCCGAACCGTCTCAAGGAGATGGAGTACCTGAAGGCAAAAGTCGACCAGGGGGCCGATTTCATCTGCACCCAGCTCTTCTTTGACAACAACGATTTTTACGATTTTTGCGAGAGAGCGCAGCTTGCCGGGATCAAGATCCCCATCGTGGCAGGCATCATGCCGGTGACCTCGCGCAAAGGGCTCGCGCGGATGGCGGAGCTCGCGTTGGGAGTCCACTTCCCGGCGAAATTGCTTCGCGCTCTTTCTCGTGCCGAGAACGACGAATACGTCGAGAAGGTGGGAAGCCACTGGGCCACGGAGCAGGTGAGAGACCTCATCGATCACAATGTTCGTGGCGTTCACTTCTATACCCTCAACAGGTCGAGATCGACTCTGAAAATCTACGAGACGCTCGGCGTCCGGAGTTCGGAAGCCTTCAAGGCGCCGGTCACCGGCCTGGGAGCGTTCATGTGACAGTCCGGCCGGTCGATGCTCATGGATGATATGGAGGACCTCCAGCCTTTCATAGAGACCTTTCTGGAAGTATGCCGGCGCATCGAATCGAAGGGGTTCGTCGCGGCGACTGACGGGAACGTCAGCGCCAGGCTCCCGAACGGCAACGTCCTTACAACGCCGACCGCGATGAACAAGGCATTTGTGACGGCCGGTGATCTCGTGGAACTTGATCTGAACGGTTTCCGGGTAGCGGGTAGGAGGAATCCCTCCTCGGAGATCGACATGCATCTGTTCATCTACGGTTCACGCCCAGATGTCCGCGCCGTCGTCCATTGCCATCCGGTCTATGCGACGGCCTTCGCGACTGCCCGGATTCCCCTTTCCGAATGTCTTTTTCCCGAAGTGATTGTGGGGATGGGAGCGGTTCCGCTGGCGCCCTACGCGACTCCTTCGACGAGGGAGGTCCGCGACTCGATCGCTCCGTTTGTCGGGAAGGCCGATGCGATTCTTCTCGCAAACCACGGCGCCGTGACGTGCGGGTCCGACCTGTGGGACGCCTATTTCAAAATGGAGAAGTTGGAGCATGCGGCCCGGGTGCAATACCTCGCGAGAACCCTCGGAGGCGAGAAACCGCTGACCGCCGAAGAGGTCTCGAAACTCGCTGCGGTGGCGGGGCCGAGCTACGGGAAGGATTTGGCCGGAAAGCCCCTCTGCAAACCGGCCGGCGAACAAGGAACGCCCGATCTCAGCGACCCGCGGATCGCGGCGATCGTCCAGGAAGTTCAAAGACGGCTCCAAAAATATCAGATCGAATAGCGCATTTTCCGATGAAGAAAAAGCTTCGGGTTGGAATACTCCTCGGCGGACGTTCGGTTGAGCATGAAGTCTCCCTGGTCTCCGCCGCGTCTGTCATGAACGGGCTCAATAAGGAAAAATACGAAATTCTCCCCATCGGCATCACCCCCGAAGGGCGCTGGCTGAGCGCCCCGGATGCCGTCGGACTCCTGAAATCGAGGAATGCCTCCGACGATCTTCCCGAACACCTTATTCTCCCCGACCCCCGCAAGCAGGGACTCGTCGAAATAGGGGATGGCGCAAAGGGAACCGTCCAGGGAATCGACGTGATCTTCCCGATTCTTCACGGCACGTTCGGCGAGGATGGAACCGTCCAGGGATTGCTGGAGCTTGCAGACGTCCCGTACGTGGGAGCCGGCGTCCTCGGTTCCGCGGTGGGGATGGACAAGGTGATCCAGAAGCAGGTTCTGGAGAGCGCGAAGATCCGTGTCGCTCAGTTCGTGGCCTTCTCGACCTTCGAGTACGAAACCGACTCACAAAAGCTCATCGAACGGATCGAGACGGAGCTTGAGTATCCTTGTTTTGTGAAACCGGCAAATACCGGCTCGAGCATCGGCATCAGCAAAGCGCACGACAGGAGGGAGCTTGAAGAGGCGATTGTTCTCGCTGCCGAGTACGACCGGAAGGTCCTTGTCGAGCGGTCGGTCGAAAAGGCCCGCGAAATAGAATGTGCCGTGTTGGGGAACGACAAGCCTGCGGCGTCGACCCTCGGTGAAATTATTCCTTCGAACGAGTTCTACGACTACGACGCGAAGTACGTCGACGGGAAGTCCAGTGCGAACATCCCCGCGGACCTTCCGAAGTGGGCCGTGCGCAAGATTCAGTATATCGCGTGCAAAGCGTTCAAGATCCTCGATTGCGCCGGAATGGCGCGGGTCGATTTTCTCGTCCAGGGAAACGGTTCAAAGATTTTCCTCAACGAGATCAACACCATCCCGGGGTTCACATCGATCAGTATGTTCCCGAAACTCTGGGAGGCGTCCGGGATTTCCTATCCTGAGCTCCTTGACAGGCTCATCGAGCTCGCCATTGAGCGTCACTCCGCGAAGTCCAAACTCAAGAGGACCTACAGTCCGAAAAGGGACTGGTACAAGGGATAGCATGAAGGTTCGGCGCACCCTTTTCATTGCGGCCGCGGCCTTGTTCTGGCTGCTGGTCGGGCTCTTCATCTTCCTGGAGATGGCGGTCTTTCACCCCATCCCCGGGAACTTCAACACGGAGGGGGAGCTTGTCTGGGAGCTTGCACTCTCCGTCGTCTGGGCCCTCTCGACCCCGCTCATCGTCTGGCTCGCCCGACGGTACCGGCTTGATCATGGCGCGTGGGCGCGTCCTCTTGCCGTTCATATCCTTGCGGGTATCACCCTCGCGCTTCTTCAGTGCGGCGTGCACGGGCTCATCGTCAAAGCGATCATGAATCCCGGACCGCCGCTCGCTCTCGCGTTGCTCCTTCCCTCTTTCTATTTCAATATCGACAAGATGCTGATGATCTATGCCGTCATCGTTCTTGTCACCCATGCCGTCGACTACTATGGGCGGTTGAAGGAAAAGGAGATCAAAACACTGCAGCTCGAGTCCCAGCTTGTGAAGGCCGAGCTCTCGGCCCTGAAGATGCAGCTCCAGCCTCACTTCCTCTTCAATACGCTCAACGCCATCTCCTCCCTCATGCACTCGGATGTCGAGTCCGCCGATCGGATGATCGTGCGTCTCGGCGATCTCCTGAGACTCACACTCGACAGTTCGGGTTTGCAGACGGCACGCCTGAAGGATGAAATCGACGTTCTGAAAAAGTACATCGAGATCGAACAGATCCGCTTCAAGGACCGCCTCCGCGTCGACCTCGACATTGCGCCTGAGGTGCTGGAAGCGAAACTCCCCACGCTGATTCTTCAGCCCCTCGTCGAAAATGCGATCAGGCACGGCATCGCTCCGCGGGCGGCCGGCGGCCATGTCGCCATCTCCGCGAGGCGGGCCGGGACGACGCTGGAACTCCGGGTGACCGACGATGGCGTCGGGATGCCAAAGGAGCCGAGCGAAGGCGACCGGGAAGGCGTGGGAATCTCAAATACCCGGTCGAGGCTCGAGAAGCTGTACGGCTCCGACTTCCGCCTCGAGATCGCCGACGGCGAGAAGAACGGTGTCTCGGCGATCCTCAGCCTACCGCTGGACCTCCCCGGAGTCGGTGAGCTCGATCATCCGGCCCGCCCATGAATATTCGCGCCATGATCGTCGACGATGAGCCGCTGGCGAGGGAGAAGCTACGCCGATATCTTGCCGACGAAAAAGATGTCGAGGTCATTGGCGAGTGTTCGAACGGCCGCGAGGCCGTTGCAGCGATCCGTAGACGCCAGGCCGATGTCGTCTTCCTCGACATCCAGATGCCGGAGCTCGACGGATTCGGGGTCGTCGAGGCGTCGGATCCGGCGCATCTCCCCTTCATCGTTTTTGTCACCGCTCACGACGCCTATGCCGTGAAGGCATTCGAGGTTCACGCTCTCGATTACCTTCTGAAACCTTTCGACCGGGAACGCCTTCACGACACGCTCGCTCGTGTTCGCAAGTCAATGCAACGATCCTCATCCGATCGCTACCAGGACCAGATCCTTTCCCTCCTGAAGGATCTCAGGGCAGACCGTAAACGCCCGGACCGGCTTCTCATCCGCTCGGCCGGGCGGATCTTCTTCCTCGACGTCGAGGAGATCGATTGGGTGGAAGCCGAGGGGAACTACCTTTCTCTCCATGCCGGAGAGGCGACTCACCTCGTGCGCGAAACGATGAGCTCCATGGAGGAGCGGCTCGGGCCATCGGGATTCGTCCGAATCCACCGGTCGACGATCGTCAACCTCAACCGGTTGAAAGAGCTTCGTCCCTGGTTTGAAGGGGAGAGTATCGCAATCCTCAAAGGGGGAAAGAAGCTTCCGGTGGGGAAGTCCTACCGAAGGAAGCTCGCCTCCCTCACCTCGCGACTTTCGTAGCCCATTCTCCTCGTTTGAACCCCCCGCCCCGCCGTTCATCACAGCCAACACCCCCTTCGTCCCAAATTAATAGAGTGAGATTCCGTTACCGCGTATCTTTTTGACACGATACCCGGCAAACAATCATGCGGCTTAGGAAAGGAATCTCCATGGTACGATCAACGCTCCGCGTCATCCTCTTCTCGGTGATCCTGGGAGTCGGGGCGGACGCCCGAATCCTTCGGGTTCCCTCGGACTACCCGACAATTCAGGTTGCCGTGAATACATCCCTCAACGGTGATACCGTCGTTGTTGCTCCCGGAACATACTTTGAGAACGTCATCTTCCGAGGGAAGAAAATTCTTCTGACGAGCCGGTACTATGAAACCGGCGACGTGAACTTCATCTCTTCGACGATCATCAACGGAAGCCGTCCAAAATTTGCGGACACGGCGAGTTGCGTTCTCTTCATCAATCATGAAGATTCCACGTCGGTGCTCCGGGGGTTCACGTTGACCGGCGGCGAAGGGACGGCCTGGACCGACGAACACGGTGCGGGAGTCTACCGCGAAGGCGGAGGAGTCCTGTCGGCGCTCGCCTCTCCGACGATCGAGCACAACCTTATCACGAACAATGAAGGAGTCAATGCAACGGGGCTCTCGAGCGGCGGGGGCGGAGGTCTCCGCTGCGGAGACGGCGCTCCACGGATCCTCAATAATGTCGTTGTTTCCAACAGAGGGATGTACGGGGGCGGGATCGTCCTGAACTACTGCAGCGGCGCGATCGTGAAGAACAACATCGTCTGCCTCAACCGGGTGGATCAGTTTCAGGCCAATAAGACAACCTACGACGGGGGAGGGATCTGGAGCAACGGCAAACTCTCGACAAGCCCGGCACCGAACGTTATCGAAAACAACACGATCTTTCGGAACTTCACCAACGGCGCGGCGGGAGCGTTCCTTGCCGAGAACAGCGCGTCGGCGACTGTGAGAAACAACATCATGTGGGACAACCGAGGCGTCCTCCAGACAGGACCGATCACGGTCTCGGGAACCACGGTGACCTTCAGCTACAACGACATCATGGGGACAGTCTCCGGCACAGGGAACGTCGATGTCGACCCCGGTTTCGCAGATTCGAGCTTCATTCTATCGGCAGGGTCTCCATGCATCGACGGCGGGGATCCTTCGACAGGATTCAACGACCAGGAAAATAGCTCCTCCCCCGGCAATGCGCTCTGGCCCTCACAGGGAGGTCTGCGAAATGATATCGGCGCATATGGCGGGAAAGGCGCTTCACTCTTTCCGGCCTTCGATCGTCCATTCCTCTACACCTCGGTCGGATCAATCGATTTCGGCTATGTGACTCCATCCACCACTCCGCACAGCCTGACAGTTTATTTCTGGAACTATGGAACGAGTCCGCTCCGGATCGACAGCGTGGCGGTCCACGGCGCTGTTCCTGCAGGTTTCGCCGTCTCATCCAACGCCGCGAGGCTCGTCGCGGTGAATAGCGACGATTCGATTGTCGTCACATGGACGCCCGGCTTCTCCGCGAACGTCGCCTTCGGCGACACGGTTCTCGTTTTTCACAACGACACGAACCAGGTGAATCCTTACAGCATCATCGTCACCGGATCCTCCTTTGAGGTCGTCCCTCCGACAGACGGGGTAATGTATGCTTTCTCGGGGACCGCCGACGGCGGAAACATGTACACCGTCGATACGGCGACCGGACATTTGACAAAGGTTGGATCGACAACGTTCAGCGACGTCCTCAGCGCGCGGACAAATCCACTGACAAAGGCCATCTTCGCGATGGTGGCCGCTGCGCACACCGAGTTGGTCATGATCAGCGCCGACAATGCAAGGGTTGCCGTCCTTGCGCCGATCTCTCTCGCAGGAGCCAAAGGGATGGCCTTTGGATCCGACGGATCCCTCTACGCCTGCTCCTTCCTCGGGTCTCTTTACAAGATCAACCTCGCGACAGGCGCGGCAACGCTCGCTGCTTCAACGGGCGTTGCGCTCTCGTCCCTTGCCTTCAACCCAGTGGACGGAATCCTTTGGGGAACGGTCCGCTCCACCGCCCCGACGAAGGATGGAGTCTATACCATTGATCTCGCGACGGGCACCGCCACCCTCGTCGGCACAACCGGCTTCGGGGTTCAGACGAAGGACATCACCTTCGACAAGAACGGCAGACTCTTTGGCATCGTCGACTCCGGATCGTCCTCCCAGAGCTACCTCATCTCGATCAACACCACGAGCGGGCATGGCACGGCTATCGGCGGAATGGGTGTATCCGGAATGGAGGCTATTGAACTGAAATCCTATCACCTCAGCTCGGTCTCGATCAATGGCGCGGAGGATCCCCGGAGGTTTGCACTCGAACAAAACTATCCGAATCCGTTCAACCCTTCGACATACATCAGGTTCGACATATCTTCAAGGGAGAAGGTGAGCGTCATTGTCTACGACCTTCTGGGAAGGGAGTTACAGCGGCTCGTCGATGAGGTGAAAGGTCCCGGGATGTACGAGGTTCAGTGGAACGGCTCCGCTTTCGCGTCGGGGATCTATTTCTGCAGGATGAGGGTAGGGACGTTTGCGGAGACCAGAAAGATGATCTACTTGAAGTAGGATCAGCTGATACCAGTTCGTGTTGGGATGAAAATAACAAAAGTCGAAGCAGCGTTCCGGCAACTCATCGTTCGGGTGACGCGGCGGGCGAAGATTGCCGCGCTGGTGTTCTCGCTTCTCCCCGGCGCAGTCGGGTTTGCGCAGGACGATTCAGCGGCGGTCGGGCTCGCGCGGACGGAGAACGAGTTCGCCGCATGCGCCTCCATCTTCGGAATCAAATACGCATTCCTCAGATACTTCGATGTCACGGCGGTCATGTTTGTCCCACGTCCGGCAAACGCCAGGGAGATCCTCTTGGTGGAGCCTGAGACAAAGGGAAAACTGATTTGGCATCCTTCACAAGTCGAGGTCTCTGCCTCCGGAGATTTTGGCTACACAACCGGTCCTTCCGAGTTCATTCCTGCCGGACCCGACAGCGCAACGCCGCATACGGCCCATTTTCTATCTGTCTGGAAGAGGAGTGAGAGCGGGGGATGGAAAGTGATCCTCGATGTCGGAAGCCGTTCTCCGTTCGTGGACATGAAGGCCGAAACTCTTCAAATACCTGAAGCTTCGATCGCTGTGAATCGAGAGTCACCGGATACGCTCGGTCGGGAGCTGCCGAAGGCTGACAGCACATACTCTCAGAGAGCCGTAGAGGAGGCGAGTGGTGAGGCTTTGAAGAGGTTTGCCTCCGAGAGAGTCTTGGTCTATCGCCAGGGATGCGTTCCTGCCCGAGACAAGAGGAGCGCCGTGCACCTTCTCATGTCGGAAAAGTTCAAAGCTTGCATTCCAGGCTCCTCCGACATCGCCCGATCAGGAGATCTTGCGTTCACCTACGGGCTTGCACTTTCAACGAATGCCGACACATCCAACTACGTGAGAATCTGGAAATGGGAAAATGGATGGAAGGTGAAGGTGGACCTCGTCAATCTGTGGCCTAAAAGACCTCAGTAGTTCGCTTTCAGGTTTTGAGAGATCGGCGTATACGCTTCAGGGGAGCGAAGGCTCGGAGATCCTAGCCTATCCATCTTAGCGTTGTTCTAGAAGGACCATCAGCTCTATTTCTCCCGTTCCTGGAAACATGTCGAACGGTATCGCGCGCACGGCTCGATACCCCGAATAGCTCCATCGTTCCAATTCTTTGCCAACGATGTCGATGTTGCAGAAAAGATGGACGATCCGCGAGATTTTGCTCCCTTTAAATGTCTCGATCACCCCCGGCTTTGTCCCGTTTCGGGGAGGATCAAGGATCGCTTTCGAGGTCATAGGGTTGGAGGAGAGGACCCGGTAACAACTCCGCTCGTTGATATCCCCCGGGATGAACTCACAGTTCGAAACCCCCTGGCGCACGGCGTTTGCCTCGGCGTTCCGGATCGCTTCGCGTGAGATCTCTATGCCGAGCGCGCTCTTCACTCCGTTCGAAAGGCCCAGTGTGAAGATCCCGTATCCGGAGTAGAGGTCGAGAAGCACGTCGCTCTTTTCAGGACGGAGAAAAGCTTCCACCCCTTCAACGAGTTTTTCGAGAATCGACAAATTGGTCTGCGAGAAGGACGATGGGGAAAAGAGGTACCGCCGTCCCCTCACTGTGTGAAGGATATCGCTCCTGCCGAACAGCTTCTGAACTTCATTTCCCCTTCCTCCGGCGTGCTGTGGCATGTAATAGCCCGACCGGGTCGGATCAATCACCACGAAAACACCGGACACGCCGTCCACCGCACCGCTGATTCCTTTCGAGACAAGGTTGATCAGCTTCCGCAACGACGGATTGAATGCCGCGAGGTTGAAGATCACGGCGAATTCATCATAGCTCCCCTTCACGATGACGTGGTTGAGAACCCTTCGCAACTCCTCCATCTCTCGTTTTTCAAGCGCTCCCTGAACCGAGTGGTAGATCATCGCGTGAGCCTCGGGCTCGATGACGCACACCCCCACCTGAAGCGGGTTCGAGCCGACCTCCCCTTCGGCCAGCTCGTTCAGAGCGAGACGCACTCTTCCATTTGAATGGAATGCCCTTCTCTTTGAAACGATGCGGTAGTTCCTGCCGCGCGGTGAAGGAATGAGCGGTTCGAGCGTGCATGTGAATGCCCCCGCGTTCCAGAATTCCCGTAGCGCGCCTTCTTTGGCGGTCCGCTCTTCTTCGTAATTGACGGCGTGCGCTGAACACAAACGGCAGAGGTCTCCGGCGGCACTTCTGCACTCCATCTGCTTCAACCTTCGGCGAGGGAACGAATCTACGGCCCTGAGGAAAAGGTCCCGGAAGGACGTCTTTGGGATATGGGCCGGGAGATCTGACATGGAAACAAAGTAGAGATTCGTGAATGCAGAATCAAACCGTCCTCTGCCAATCGCAAGCGCCTGTTCTGGGAGCTGGAGTCGTCACCACATTGCGGATCGGGAGAATACCGTTCACCGCCGGTCCGCGATTTTGTGCCGGTGGCCGATTCTCCATCTCTTTCAACTTAGGCCAATTCTTGCTACCTTTGGAGTTGATGAGCGGATTTCTCGATACAATTCGAAAAAAGGCCGATCTGCGTGCCTTGCTCACAAAGTTGCGGACGAACAAAAGATTGAGCCTTGTGCTCATTCTCGGTTTCGCCCTTCTTCTCTATGTGCTGTTCAACAGCCAGGGAGTGCTCCCGCGTCTGCGGTTGGAGCGCGAAAAGAAGGCTATGATAGAGAAGATCCGGCGTGCGGAGGATGAGCAGAAGCAGCTGCAGGAGCAGTCGAAGGCTCTCGAGGGGGACAAGAAGGCCATCGAAAAAGTGGCGCGCGAGAAATACGGGATGGTTCGTGAGGGTGAAAAGGTGTACAAGGTCGTTCCGAAGAAGTAGACGGCATCCGAAAACGCGGGTCTATCGGAGAGGTCCGGCAGATTTATGGAGTTGTTCGAGAATACGAAGGTCCAGCCGAAGGTTAACGCCAATGCTCCCCTCGCCGAGCGTGTGAGGCCCCGCACCATCGACGAGTTAGTGGGTCAGGAGCATCTGCTCGGAGCTGACAAACCGCTCCGTGTGATGATCGAGAGCGACGAGCTCCGATCGATTATTCTCTGGGGACCGCCGGGAACCGGGAAGACAACGCTGGCCCGCGTCATCGCGAACCACACGAAGGCGGAGTTCTTTTCCCTCAACGCCGTTTCCTCCGGAGTCAAGGAAGTCCGGGAAGTCATCGCGAAGGCCGAAAAGCTTCAGAAGCAGGCGCATCGCCGGACAGTCCTGTTCATCGACGAGATCCATCGCTTCAACAAGGCGCAACAGGACGCTCTACTTCATTCCGTGGAGGACGGGATTATCGTTCTCATCGGCGCGACGACGGAGAACCCATCGTTCGAAGTGATCTCGCCTCTTCTTTCGCGCGCCCGAGTCTATGTGCTCGAGCCCCTTGGAAAGAAGGAGATGGAAAAAATTCTCGAACTCGCGCTGGGAAGGGACAAGGTCGTCTCCAAGGAGAAAGTACAGATCGAGGACCGGGAATTTCTTTACCTTCTCTCGGGAGGCGATGCGCGGATGATGCTCAACGGGCTCGAGAGCGCATTCTTCTTCACGAAGCCGGACCCGCACGGAGTACGATCGATCTCGAAATCGGCCCTCGAGGAGGCCTTCCAGCGGAAATTCACCGTCTACGACAAGAAGGGGGAGCAACATTATGACACCATCTCGGCGTTCATCAAGAGTCTGCGGGGATGTGATCCGGACGGAGCCGTCTATTGGATGGCCCGCATGCTCGACGGGGGAGAAGACCCGAAGTTCATTGCCCGGAGGATGATCGTCCTCGCCTCCGAAGACATCGGGAACGCGGATCCGATGGCCTCCGTCGTCGCGACGAATTGTTTCGCCGCCGTCGATGTCGTGGGAATGCCCGAGGCGCGAATCATTCTCTCTCAGGCCGCGACGTATCTGGCGTCTGCTCCCAAAAGCAACGCATCGTACGTGGCGATCTCCGAGGCCCTCCAGGACGTCCACGAACAACCGAACCTCGGCGTTCCTCTTCACCTTCGGAATGCTCCGACGAAGTTGATGAAAGACCTCGGCTACGGGGAGGAATACCGTTACGGGCACAGCTTCGATGGGAACTTTGTCGAACAGGAATACCTCCCGGATAACCTGAAGGACAAGCTCTATTACCGGCCGAGCGAAAACGGCGCGGAGAGGCAAATCAAGGAGCGTCTCGCCGGCTGGTGGAAAAAGAAGCGCGGACAACATTGAACAGCCTCAATTCCGCGACGCAGGAGGGCGTGACCGGATCTCGGTCACATGCCCGGCACCCATGATCGGACAATCTACCATTCACGACTAGAAGAACATGCCCCGCACACGCTACGCCGTCGGAGTCGATTTCGGCGGCACGACAATCAAGACCGGAGTTGTCTCCTCCGAGGGAAAAATCGTCGCTCAATCCAAAGTTCCGACGCTCGGTGAGCAGGGACCCGCTGCCGTGGTCCGGCAGATGCAGCAATCGATCGCTGAGGTCCTTGAGCAGGCAAAGAAAATGAAAATCAACGGCATCGGTATAGGTTCTCCCGGCATTATCGACCAGAAGGCCGGCGTGGTGTACGATCCGCCGAACATCAGCGGCTGGCGTCGCGTAGACTTGAGGAAGGAAATCGGAAAGCGATTCCGGCTTCATGTCGAGGTCGAAAATGACGCGAATGTAGCGGCGATCGCGGAAGCCAAGTTCGGAGCCGGGAAGCGTTTTCCGGACTTCCTCTTTGTGATCTGGGGAACCGGCGTTGGCGGCGGCATCATTCTCGACGGCCAGATCTATCGCGGTCCTCACGGCGGCGCAGGCGAGATTGGGCATGTTTCAATCGACTATCAGGGCCCCCTCTGTAACTGCGGCGCAAAGGGTTGCGTAGAAGCATATATCGGTCAACGGCGGCTCTCCCAGCGGGCAGTCGAGCGTCTCCGCGATCATCCTGGATCCCGGATCCTTTCCCTCGTGGGAGGCGATACGTCCAAGGTGGAACCGGTCTATATCTCCCAGGCAGCCCTCGAAGGAGATGGACTGGCCCGCGAGCTCTTCACGGAGGCAGGGACGCTCCTCGGAGTTGCCCTGGGATCCGTCCTCAACACTCTCGACTTGCGCGTCGTGATCATTGGAGGAGGTATTTCAGCGGCGGGGGACTTTGTCTACGACGCCATCAAATCCTCGACGCAGGAACATGTCATGAAGCCGATGCGGAAAGACCTGAAGATCATTCCCGCTAAGCTTGGGAACGCAGCGGGCATCCTGGGCGCCGCCGGACTTGTTCTGTAGGAACGGTCTTCTTCCAGGATAACCAGACAAGAGTGCGTGAGTACAAGGCAACAAAAGACCATCGGTTCCGAAGGACCTATTCTGCAGTGTAGTGCGACGTCCCTCATCCGGATCAGGGATCTCCTTCTCTTCACACTCCTTGCTTTTCTTACCGCTACCGTCGCTTGCGGTCAGACCCGTGGCGGTGCCCGCACCGAACGTGCGGATACGACCGCCCTCGCCGATACCTCGAAGAAGAAAGAGAGTGGCATCGACACCTCCGTCGTCTACGCTTCCGTGGACTCCATCGTCTACTCGTACCCCGAAAGATTGATGCACATGTACGGCAAGGGAGACGTCAAGTATCGGACTATGGGACTTAAGTCCGAGCGGATAGACGTGGACTGGAACGATAATACGATGGAGGCGTACGGCGTCCTCGATTCGTCCAGGATCGGCAAAACCGATTCACTGAAGCACCTCTATACGGGGACTCCCGTCATGGTCGACGGCGGCGAGACCTACGAAGGATGGAAAATAGGCTACAACTTCAAGTCTCAGAAAGGCAGAATCAGTCTGGGGGAGACGTCGATGGGGGATGGGTACTACCACGGTGAACAGATCAAGAAGGTCGACAAGGACATGCTCTTTATCGCCAACGGGATCTTCACGTCGTGCGACCTCGACGATCCGCATTACTACTTCTACAGTCCCCGGATGAGGGTGACGCTCCACGACAAAATCGTCGCCGAACCGATCTATCTCTATGTGGCAGACGTTCCGGTTCTCGTCCTTCCTTTCGGCGTCTTCCCGAGTCAGGGTGGAAGGCACTCCGGCATCATCGCCCCCGCGTACGGCGAAGACGTCAACAGGGGGAAATACATCAGCCATCTTGGATATTACAGCGCGATCAGCGACTACATGGATCTTTCCGCCGGGGGAGACTGGTACACGGAGGGAGGATGGCGCGGATTCTCGACCTTCCATTACGCAAAGCGGTACGATTTCACCGGGTCGCTCACCGGCGAATATTCGCGCCTCATCATCGGGGAAAAATCCGACGCGAACTACCAGAATGAGGCCAACTACCGGGTCAACCTCACGCACAACCAGACGATCGACCCGACGACGCGCCTCGACGTGAACTTTACTTTCGCGAGCAACAACTCCTACCAGACGAGCAACAATTACAGCGACTACCTCCAGCAGGAGATCTACTCCAACGCGACCCTCACGAAATCGTGGGAGGGGACGAACAACAGCATGAGCATCAACATCTCGAGGCGGCAGGAGCTCGTCGACCACAGCATCGATGCAACGATCCCTACGATCGACTTTTCGCACACCCTCAGCTATCCTTTCCGGAGGACGCAAAAATCCCGAGGACTTGGCACGACGTCGGACGAAAGCTATGCGTGGTACGAGCTCATCGGCGTCGGATACGGCGGGGAATATATCCACCGGGAGAGCAAGACCGCGACGGCGGACTCCATTGATTATCCCGATCGCTTCGTGCACTATGACCGGCAGGGGATCGAACATAATTTCACGATCAATGCCGCTCCCAAGGCGGGATATTTCACGATCAGCCCCTACGTCAATTATTACGAGCGGTGGTACGACAAAAGTGTCACGGTCGACAGCGTCAACAGGTCCACGAACGCCCCGGTCCTGCGGGACGTGGACGGGTTCAACGCCGTGCGCTACTTCAACACCGGACTCTCGGCATCGACAAAGCTCTATGGGATGTTCCAGCCGCCGATCCCCGGCATCGCAGGATTCCGCCACACGCTCACTCCGAGCCTTTCGTACACATACCAGCCTGATTTTTCGAAGCCGGGTTTTGGATACTACGGGACGTATGTGGATACACTCGGGCAAACCCAATCGTACAATAAATTCCAGAAAGAGGTCTACGGCGGAGCTCCTGCCGGTGAGTCGCAGGCCATCGGGCTCAACGTCGGGAACCTCTTCGAGATGAAGACGGAAGATACCGATTCGCTTCACAAGGGGACGAAATATCAGCTGCTCAACCTCGGAGCGTCGCTCTCCTACAACTTCGCGGCGTCTGAATTCAAACTCTCGGACCTTGCGCTTAACTACAGGACCGACATCGCCCAATTTCTCAACATCAGCGGGAACAGCAGTTACAGGTTCTACGACTACGACCGCGCACTCAATGAGAGGATCAACAAGCTTCTTATTTCGGAAGGAAAGGGAATCGCCCAGCTCACGAGCATCGGTGTAAACCTCTCCACAACGTTCAAGGGAGACAAGAAGACGCGTGAATCGGAAACACATCCGATCGACTCAACGGAAATTACGTCGACGCAGAACGGGACCTTTGCCCCGAGCGGTTACCGAGGGGTGTACGATGAAGTCCCTCCAGATTTCAGCATTCCGTGGAACCTCGGCCTCTCGTTCAGCTTCTTCCAGAACCAGGAAAATCCCGCGGTGAAAACGAGGTCGGTGAACCTCAACGCGAATCTCGGATTCAATCTGACCGACAACTGGAAATTCTCGGCGGTGGGAGGCTACGATCTCATCCGTTCCCAATTCGCGGCTCCACGGATCACGATCGACCGGGATCTTCATTGCTGGACGATGAATTTCACCTGGACTCCCATCGGTCCTCTCGCGGGGTACAGGTTTGAGTTGAAATTGAAAGCACCGCAGCTCCAGGATATCAAGCTGACGAAGCAGAGCATCGCCTCCGGTTATTATTAAGAGTCCGTCGACGACGCGGGAGGTCAGGCTCGCTCTCGTCGGGCGATCGTGCCAGCGGTGAACGCCGGGCTCACCGTTTCATGAGGCTTCAGGCGCACCCCGTAGCGGTCATGCCGGTCCGCTCGGAAGATCCATCCATCCGTACAGGTTGAACCTTATGTCTGTTCCTCATCGAGCGACAAATCGTCTCGCACGGGAGAAGAGCCCGTATCTTCTTCAACATGCCGCCAACCCTGTCGATTGGTATCCTTGGGGGGAAGAAGCCTTTGAGACGGCGCGTAAGCTTGACCGGCCGATTTTCCTTTCGATCGGTTACTCAACCTGCCACTGGTGTCATGTGATGGAGCACGAGTCTTTTGAGGACGCCGCCGTCGCGGAATTCCTCAACGCGCACTACGTGAGCATCAAGGTGGATAGGGAAGAACGTCCGGATGTCGACCGGGTCTACATGGGAGCCGTCCAGGCGATGACGGGGAGCGGCGGTTGGCCGTTATCGCTATTTCTGACGCCGGATCTCAAACCCTTCTACGGCGGAACATACTTCCCTCGGGGAAGTGCACACGGCAGGCCGGGCTTTCTGGTGGTGCTCCAGCGAATCGCCGAGCTCTGGAGTTCGGAACGTCAACAGCTGATCGACTCTGGTGAGCAGCTCATCAGCCTTCTGCGCAGCGAGACCAGGCAACAGCGCGGCGAAGGCGGGATTGCGGATTCCGCTCCTCTCAAGGCATTCCAACAATTCGCAGGGCAGTTCGACTCGCGATATGCCGGTTTCGGCAGCGGCCCGAAATTTCCGAGGCCATCGGTCCTAAACTTCCTTCTGAGATTCTACTACAAGACCGCCGACCCTGACGCTCTGAGAATGACGCTTGAGACCCTCACGGCGATGGCCCGTGGAGGGATATACGATCACATCGGCGGCGGATTCCACCGATACTCCGTTGACGGACAATGGCGCGTTCCCCACTTCGAAAAGATGCTCTATGACCAGGCGCAGCTTGTCTGCGCATATCTCGAGGCCTACCAGATTGCGCATGACGAATCGTACGCGGTCGTGGCCCGCGAATGTCTTGAGTACGTGCTACGTGACATGACAGACCCAGGAGGCGGTTTCTATTCTGCCGAAGACGCGGACAGTCCTGATCCGGCCGATCCCTCAACGAGTTCCGAGGGGGCCTTCTATCTTTGGACCAGGAAGGAAATAGACGAAGCGCTGGAGCCCCGCCAGGCCGGGATCTTCTGCCATCACTTCGGAGTCGACGAAAGCGGAAACGCCCTCTCGGATCCGCAGGGCGAATTCAGGGGCAAAAACATCCTTTTTGTCCCCTTCACTGTTCCTCAAAGTGCAGAGCATCTTTCCCTCTCCGAAGAAGAGGTTGCAACGGCGATCAAAGAGGGGAGGGCGAAACTCTTTGAGCGGCGATCGCACCGTCCGAGGCCGCTCCGCGACGATAAGATCATCACGGCGTGGAATGGGCTCATGATCAGCGCATTTGCCAGGGCATCGAATATTCTGGGGGAGGCGAAATACGCTGACGCAGCCAGGAAAGCCGCCGCCTTTGTCCGGAGCAATCTCTATGATCCCTCCAAAAGGATCTTGAAACGGCGTTACCGTGACGGTGAGGCCCGGTTCCCCGGTCAGCTTGACGATTACGCTTTTTATATTCAAGGTCTCATCGATCTCTACGAGGCGACCTTCGAGATTGGATGGCTGAAGTTCGCGATCGAACTTCAGCGCGAGCAGGAGTCGGCGTTCTGGGACGCGGCCGACGGCGGTTTCTTCGATCATGCGGGAAAAGATCCATCCGTCTTTCTCCGCACTAAGGAGGCTTATGACGGGGCCGAGCCGAGCGGAAATTCGGTTGCAGTGTCGAACCTCATTCGATTGGCCGCCATGGGGGGCGACGGCAGGTGGAGGGATATGGCCGGGGAAACACTTCGCGCCTTCACCCGTACCATTGGGCGTTCGCCGGAGGCGATGCCGCAGCTCATCGCGTCGCTCGAGTATTTTCGCGAAGTGCCGAAGGAAATCGTCATCGCCGACGGCGGAGTGAACGGAAGTGCGGCTGAATTTCTCCGCGAAATAGCCAGCCACTTCATGCCGTTTACCGTTAGGATGTGTGCCGATAGCGGGGAAGGTCAGACGTTCCTCTCGGAACGCCTTCCTTTCATCGGGGCGATGTCGCAGATGGAAGGACGGGCGACGGCCTACGTTTGCGAAAGACAGATGTGCAACCTGCCTATTAACGATCTTGGGCGACTACGTATCCTCCTCGGGGAAAAATCGAGGTAGACGTAGTCGCCGACTGGGGGATGGAGCCGGCGCGTTCCGAGGCGACCTCTGACCATTGCGGCGCTTGACTCCGCCGTCTCATTTCTCTATATTCTCCGCGATGCTCCGCGCGGGTTTGAATTGCTTCTCCCAAGAGTCGCTCCGGAAATCCATGAGTTGTTCGTTCCTCCGATACGGACTCCTTCCCCTCTTTCTCGCACTCCCATTCTCATCGGCATTTGCTCAGGCTGAGGGCACTGTGCGGACCCTTGTCGCCGATCCGTCGACGGGAGCGCTCCTCCATGCCTACGATGAAAGCTACGCGCTCATCATCGGTATTGACCGGTATCCCGGTGAGACGTCGCGGACATCCTCGGTCGCGGCGGCCCGTGCCCTGAAGGATCTGTTATTGACCAGGTTCGGCTTCCGGGAAGAGAACACGATTCTTCTTCTCGACGATCAGGCCAGGCGGAGCGTCATTCAGGAAGCTCTCAAGAGACTCTCCCGACGCGGACCCGACGATCGCCTCCTCATTTTCTTCTCGGGGAAAGGGTACACCGCGCGGGACCAGGCCGGCGTCGAATACGGCTTTCTCGTCCCCACGGACGGACGGACTGATTCCGCCGATGAGGCACTTGCCACCTGTCTCTCGCTTGACGATCTCAACGAATCGATCAACGGGAACAGCCCAAAGCAGACGCTGATCCTTCTTGATTGCATGGTCGGAGGTTTGAGGGTCGGCCGCCAGTACTCCGGTCCGCCGCCGCCCCGCCTTGGGTTCCGCACGATCGTCACCGAGCCGGCAAAAGAAGTATTCATGGCCGGGGCACGGCTTGAGCCGATGCTCGACGATCCGAAGGCGGGGATGAGCTGGTTCTCGTCAAAACTTCTCGAATCGCTCTCGTCCGAGATCACGGACGTCAATATCGACGGGATCATCGCGGGGACGGAGTTGGCGTCGCAGACATGCGTCAAAGTGACGGAGGCAACCGATTGGAAAGAGCATCCGCAATTTGGTTTCATGGATGGCGGCAAAGGGGATTTCCTTTTTATCCTTCCCAGCCCGCGCGATACTTCCCGAATTTCGTTTACTGTGTACCCTCGCACCTCGAGCGTCTTCGTCGACGACAAGGAGGTCGATTGGAAGAGCGGTCCGGTGAGAGTGCCCGGCCCGACCGTCGGGGTTCATCACTTCCAGGTTCAGGCTCAGGGCTACAGGAGCGTCAGGCGGGAGTTCTCGGTCAACGGCCTGGTTTCGCTCGATGTGAATCTCTCGCTTGAAAAGCTCCCTTCCCGCGGGCTCCAGGTGACGATTTCGGAGCCTGACGCCAAGATCTATGTCGACGGTGCATTCATCGGCGCGCCCGAACAGAGCCTCACCATCGATCCGATTGCCGCCGGGGTCCACTCCGTGCGCGCGGAATTGGACGGGTATTTCCCGGATTCAACGAGAGTACAGGTGACCGATACCGGGCAGTATACGGTCCATCTGAATCTCATTTCGCGTAACGGTTTTGTCACCGTGCGCTCGAGCGAGGCTGTGGAGATCGCGCTGGACGGGAAGAAGGAGGGTGTCCGGCAGATGGTGAGGAGGGAGGTGCTACCGGGGACCCACACCGTTGTGCTTTCGGGGATTGGATATGACACCTACGAGAAGAAGATTGTCGTGCACGACAGCGAATCGGTCGTTTTCGATCATCCGTTGTCCAGACCGACGCTTACCGGTGCGGTGATCCGGTCGTTCATTTTTCCCGGATGGGGACAATCGTACAGCGGCCGCCACGGGATCGTCTATTCGGTCCTTTTTCTCGCGCTCGCCGGAGGGACCGTCGAGGCACAGCTTCAATACACGGATGCAAACTCTACCTACAGGAAGAAACTGGCCGCGTACAACGCACAGCAGGATCCGGCGGTGGCGGCGGCACTCCTCCCGGGCGTTTCGAGTGCCAGGACGAAAAGGAACAACTTCAATTACATGCGCATGGCTGCCGGTGGTCTCACCGGAGCCTTCTATCTTTACGACATCATCAACGTTTGGACCCACAATCCGGTTGACCTCATCAGGCAGCAGGAGGAGGAGGCCAGGAAAGGGAGCGGACAGGTGAGTATCGGTCCAGGCGTCAACGCATCCGGGCCCGCCATCGTTCTTACCGTTCGCTTCTGACCGTGAGTACCCGGGTTGCCTCGGGTTCACCGGTCGTCCTCCCCAGAGTACCGCTCGGTCAGTTTCCTTGACCGCTCACCGATGCCGAAGAGACGGTGTTGGCGCGCGCTCAACGATCGAAAATGCCCGGATCGCGAAAAATATTGGAAATTTCTTATTGCAAATTCAATTGTAACTCTTTATCTTACTGAGCACCTGTGGGGTCTGTCACCGCGGCACGACCGCTGCAAACCCGCGGGTAAATAGTATCCTCGGCGTCGCGCTGGTATCGACACACCTCATTTTCGTGCAGAAGTCCGGAAGTCCGAGCTATCCCTGGCACCATCTCTCTTAGGAGGATTCAATCAATGAAGCTGAAGACCGCAACTGAACAAAACGGCGAAATTCTTATTCTCGAGCCGAAAGGGTCTCTCGTAGGCGGTGAGGAAACCGATGAGTTGCGTAAGGCGGTCGCTGACTCCGTTGAGAAAGGAAACAAGAAACTCGTCATCGATCTCGGGAAAGTGACCTACATGAACTCGACCGCGATCGGCGCCCTCGTTTCGGCGCATACATCCTACGTGAACAGGAAGGGGAAGATCGTCCTCTGCAACGTCAACAAAAATATCAATAACATTTTCGTTGTCACGAAGCTCTCAATGATCTTTCAGGTGACGGATACCCGTCCCGAGGCTGTCCTGTCGTTGACGTAGGCTGAAGCAAGTGTAGCATATTCACAGGCACCACATCATTATCTTGAAGGAGCACCATTTATGAAACAAGGAACGTTCAACACAATCCTGATCGCGCTCGCTTTCGCTATTGGGTTCTGCATTTTTGAATTCCTGCTTCCTGAATTCATCCAGAAGGGGGGCCCGCTCGTGGTTGCGTTGATCGCGCTCTCAATCATGGTTGTCACGTATGTCATCGAACGTATTTTTTCTCTGAGGAAGGCCCAGGGAAAAGCGGCCCTCCAGAAGTTCCTCACGACGCTTGTGAAGCATGTCTCGAGCGGTGAGCTTGACGCGGCGATCGCGGCCTGCGACACCCAGCGGGGCTCGATGGCGAATATCATCAAATCCGGGATCGAGAGGTTCCGTGAAATTGCGCCGGAGAAGGGGATGGACAGCCGGGACAAGATGACGGAGGTCCAGAGGGTCATTGAGGAAGCGACGATGTTGGAAATGCCGATTCTGGAAAAGAACCTCATCGCCCTTTCGACGATCGCGTCGATCGCGACGATGGTCGGTCTGCTCGGAACGGTTATCGGTATGATCCGCGCCTTCGCGGCACTTGCTCACGCCGGATCCGCGGACGCCGTCCAGTTGTCGCAGGGTATCTCCGAAGCGTTGATCAACACGGCGGGCGGAATCTCCATCGCCATCGCATCGATCGTGAGCTACAACTTCTTCACGACGAAAATTGACGGCATGACGTACATGATCGACGAAGCAAGCTATGACGTCCTCCAGAACCTGAAATCGAAACTCTGACCGGCGAGGAAGAAGGTAGTCCCATGCCAAAAATTCATAGGAAACGCATCGGTTTCAAGCTCGACATGACTCCGATGGTGGACGTCGGCTTTCTCCTCCTGACGTTCTTCATGCTCACGACGCAATTCAAGCCCTCGGACGACCTCGAAATCACCCTTCCCTCGTCCCATTCATTCTTCAAAATCCCCGGTGCCGATGTCATCACGCTCTCCGTCGGCAAGGACGGCCAGATCCTCCTTGGCGTCGATTCGCAACTCCTCCGCGAAGCCCTCTTCGGACAGGGAGCAAAGCTGAAGGGTGCGGTTGCCGTCCAGCCAAGCGATCTCACGAATCTCCTGATCCAGGCCCGAACGAAGAATCCAAGGCTGAAGACCGTCATAAGGGCGGATAAAGACGTCGATTACGGAGTCATCGAAGACGTGATGAAGATTCTCCAGAAGGTGAACATCACGCGCTTTAATCTTGTTACAGAGCTAGCGAAGAATTAATACGTAAGGAATTATGCTATGGCCGAAGTAGATGTAAAGCAATCACGCGGGAAGGAGAAGCATTCCAAGAAGAAGCGCCGCCGGGTCGGTGTCCGCATCGACATGACCCCGATGGTCGATATCGCGTTTCTTCTCCTGACGTTCTTCATGCTGACGACGACGATGAACAAACCGCAGGCGATGGAAATCAACCTCCCGCCGGGCGATGCCAACGTCGAAGTCCCGCAGTCGAACCTTCTCACGCTTCGGGTCTCGGAAAACGGAACGATCTACTGGAATATCGGTATCGACAAGCCCGAGAAAGCAACGCTTGCCGAGTTGAGGAAGGTCCTCAAAGAGAAGAACGCTTCCAACCCGAAGCTTATCACCCTCATCAAGGTCGACCGCAAGGGCAAGTACATGATGATGGTCAACATTATGGATGAGTTGAATCTCGCCGATATCACCCGGTTCAGTCTCGCGCCGTTCGAAGATAAGGACAAGCAACTCATCGAGAAGATTTAAAGAGTGCCCCGCGGCTTTTTGTCCGCGGAAAGTGTTTAAGGAAGGAGTGATGATGTATGTCTGCAACAACACCAGTCGCTGGCGCCAAGTACGGTGCGTATGAACTGCGCGGACTGTACCAGAAGTACGCCATCCGTGCGCTGGTCTTGGCTGCGCTGTTCCATTTTGCCGCCATCGGCACCTATTACGGCGCGTTGGCCCTGACAAAGGAAGACGAGCCCGTCTACACTGTCCGCATTCTGAAATACAGCGACCTCGGTCCGCCCCCATCGATCACGAACTCACAAGCGGCACCCTCCGTTTCTGTTTCCGCCACGGCAGCAAAGCCGACCGTCGGAACACCGGTTCCCGTCCCCGACGCTGAGATCAGTCCCGAGGCGACCATCGCCTCCCAGACCGAGCTCCAGCAGGTCGGCCCCGTCGGCGATCCGAACGCCTCGGGATCGGGTCCCGTGGCGATCCAGAACGACGTGAAAATCGAGGACGACGGCCCGCCTCCGGATTTCGTTCCCGTCGAGAAACAGCCGGTCCCGGTGAAGAACCCTGCCCCCCTGTATCCCGAGATAGCACGCCGAGCCGGCGTCGAGGGAACGGTGTGGGTGAAGATCTGGGTCGACAAGGAAGGAAAGGCGAAAAAGGCGCAGATCATCAAGTCGGACGCGGAGCTGTTCAACCAGGCCGCCATCGACGCGGCGATGCAATGGGTGTTTACTCCCGCCGTCATGAACAACGGACCGGTCGCCGTCTGGGTTTCGATTCCCTTTAAGTTCAAGTTGAACCAGGGTCATTGACCCGGCCATGGACCCCGAAAGGCCGCTGGTAATTGTCGGGTACGTGATGTCGGCGATCCTCTTCGTGTGCGGCCTCGTCATCGCGACGGGGCTGTTCATGCCACCCAACATGCCACAGAAGTTCAGGATCATGTTCGGCGTGGTCATGCTGTTGTACGGCGTTTATCGGTTTGTCAACATCCGCATGAAACAGCAGCAGAGAAATGAGGACCGCTTCCTTTCATAGCTTCTGTTCCCTCCTCTTCCTCACGGTGCTACTCTCGTGGACCGGCTGCCAGAAGGATGCCGGCGACCTGCCCACGCGGGGGAAGCTCGTCATGATTTCCTCCGAGGATATTTACCCGGCAATCGACAGCGAGGTGAAGGAATTTGAGTCGATGTACGAGCAGGCGCACATCACGCACCTCGAGTCGACAACGCGGGATGCGGTCGTCCAGCTCCTCAATGACAGCGTGAAACTCGTGACGAGCCCGCGACCCCTCAACGAAGACGAGCTGGCGGTCATCAAGAAGTACAAGCTCGAGGTCGATACGTTTCGCATCGCGTACGAGGCAGCCCTCGTCCTCGTCAACGAGAAGAATTCCCTCGAGCATCTTACCGTTGACGCACTGCGGGAGATCATGCTTGGCAAGAAGACGATGTGGAGAGAGCTCGGCGAAAGAAACGTCGGGGGGAAGGTCATCGTCGCTCTCGGAGATCCAAACAGCGGAATGTATGAGTATATCCTGAAGAGGGTGACGGGCGGGGAGCCCTTTGCCAACGTGATCTATCCGTGCTCGACGACGACGCAAACGATCGCCTTCGTCGCAGAGCACCGCAACGCGATCGGGTTTGTCAGCCAGTCCTGGGTGGCGGAGACCCCCGCGAAGACAAAGATCCTCGCGATCGGGGACCCGGCGTTTACGAGGGATTCCACTTCGAAGACTCTTGAGTACTTTCCGCCGCTCCAGGCTCACGTCTACCGGGACTATTATCCTCTTCGGAGGACGCTCTATATTTTCTCGAAGAATGCAGGGACGGGTGTCGCGGTGGGGTTCACCGCCTTCGTGACGGGATCCCAGGGACAAAAGCTTTTTCTCAACAACGGACTTGTGCCGGCAACAATGCCAGTCCGGCTCATTCAACTACAATCCCAGTAATCGAGGTACCCTTCCATGCATCGTTCCTGCCGCTCGTTGCTGACAGTCGCCCTCCTCGTCGTCCTCACCACCGGACTTCGCGCTCAGGATGAGGCGAAACTCGGCAAGGAGGCTCTTAGCCAGAAACAGTACGGCGCCGCCATCGATCACCTTCTCTCCGCCCTGAAAATCGCGCCCCGGAACTCCGAAATCAACCGGTATCTGGGAGAGGCATACCGTCTCAAAGGCGCGAATGATTCGGCCCTCTTCTACTTTCAGCGGGCGGTCGACCTCAACGACGAGGATACGACGGCACTCCTTTCGCTCGGAACGCTCTATCTCCGGACCGGCCAGTCAGACAAGGCCATGAAGACCTACGCGACCGTCATGAAGCTGGACAAACGGAACACGGCCGTCTCCATCGCCTACGGGAACGTTTTCCTTGACCTCGACTCGCTGGACAAAGCGATCGTCTACTTTTCGAAGGCGAAGGAGGTCAACGAGAATCTTCCGGAGGTCTACGTGGGACTCGGTGAGGCATACGGGAGGCAAAACATCAACATCCTCGCGATATCGAATTTCCAGAAAGCGGTCGACCTCGACCCCAAGTCCGCCCAGAATCACTACAGGCTGGCGAAGGCATTCTACAAAGGACGTCAGTACAACGATTGCGCTCTTCAGTTCGAGCAGGCGGTGAATCTCGATCCGACGAACGATCTCTATCTCTTCGACGTTGCGGACCTTTTCTACCGGGCGAAGCAATGGAGGGAATCGGCACGGTTCTTCGTCCGCTACGCCGCGCTGAAGAAGGACAACCCTGCGGCCTACGACGAGTACGCAAAAGCGCTCTACGAAGGGAAGTTCTACAAGGATGCCGTCCCGGTGATCGAACAGGCGATGAAGCTCAATCCTACCCACTTCGAGCTGAAGAAGATGTATGCCTATTCCCTCTACGAAACGGGAGAGTATCAGAAATCGATCGATAACTATAAAGCCCTGCCGAAGGACTCGCTCGGTGCCGAGAACTATATCCAGCTCGGCCGGGCCTATATGAGGGCGAAGGATGTCGACAACGCCATTCTGTGCTTCGAGAAGGTCCTCGCGCTCGACACCGCCTCCACGGAGATTGCCACCGACCTTGCCGGGGCGTACATGCAGAAGAAAATGTACGACAAGGCAGCGGTCCAGTATTCCAGGAAACTCGTTGTCGACCCGAAAAACGTCGGCGCCCTCGTCAACGGCGGAGTCTGCTACATGGTCGTCGGAAAGTTTGACACCGCGAAAACGCTGATGCAACAGGTCATCGAACTGCGGCCCGAATTCTACCAGGCCTACCTCTACCTCGCAAGCTGCTACTACCGTCTCGACTCCCTGGACCGGGCGGAGAAAGAATACCAGCTTGTCATCGCCATCATCGACACCGTGAAGCTCGACCCCACGGAGAAGCTGACGAAAGAGGAAAAATATGCGCCGCAGCTCCTTGAAGCGAACAAATTCATCGGCCTCATCGAACTCCTCGGAAAACGATACCCGACGGCGATCGACTACCTGAAGAAAGCCATCACGCACGAGTCGAAGGATAAGCGGGATGCCGAAGCGCACCTGTGGCTCGCCCAGTCGTACGCCCTCTCCCTCGGCAACCAGAAGATCACCGTCGACGAGGCGGATGCGATCCGACAGAAGGCGATCGAGGAGTACGAGACGGTCCTGAAAATCGACCCGCAGAACAAAGTTGCGAAGAAAGAGCTCGGCCAGCTCAAAGGGAATTGATGCGGTCGGGCGCTCGACGAACTGCAATCCTCAACCACAACCAACTAGAGCAAAGGTGACGTATGAAGCATCTTCCCCAGCGGTTGTTTTCCCCGGCAATTCTCCTGGGCGCTGCGGCCATGATTCTCGCAACAGCACTCAGCTCCTGCAGCAAACCGAAGCCGCCCGTGATCGCCGATTGGGAATCGTACCAGGACCCGTTCTACGGATTCGAGCTGCAGTATCCAAAAGGCTGGCTCGTGAATGCGGAGGCGAACCGGATCAAGATCTATTCCTCGCAGGAGGCCGCCACCTACTTCTTCGATCCCTCGAGCGGCGGGAAGAACGGGGTCGAAGTTCTTTTCGGGTTTGAAAACTTCGCGGCGAGCGGGGTCTCGACGCTCGATGCCTACGACGCCCAGACCAAGGACAAACTCTCCGGCATCGGCACCATCGATTCGGACCAGCCGGGAACGCTCGGCAAGGAGAACGGCCATCTCATCTCGTATACTTCGAACATCGCAAAAGGGGTCACAATCTACGGAAGGCGGACGATCGTCGTGCGTGACAGCGTCTTCTATTACGTGAACTTCTCCGGCTTCAATGACGACTACCAGCTCTACGGTGCCGTCTTCGACACCATCCTCGCATCGATCAAGCTGCCGAAGCCGAAAGTCGCCGTGAACAAAGTCGATGAGGATAAGCCGTCGACAGAGCTGTCAAAGTACTCCGGGGATTTCTTCCAGATCCAGTACCCCGACAATTTCGAATACTCCTTCCCGCCGAAAAAGGGTGAAACGATGTTCTCGATGAACATCCATCACAAACTCCGGCAGGACTGCGCCGTGCAGATCGACATCCTTCCCGCAAAGAAACTGGACGTCGAGAAGGTCTTCAAGCAAAACAAGGACATCTTCAAGCCCAAATCGACCGGCGACACGAAGATCGACGGGCTCGCGGCGAAGTTCCTCTCATACGCGCCCGAACCGAAGGTCGGCGGAAAAGCCTACTTCGTGGTGAAGGACGACAAAGTCTACCGGCTCGTGATCACCTGGTTCCAGCCGATGTCAGCAGACTACGTGCCTGCCTTCGACAAGGTCGTGGAGAGTTTCAAGATCAAGTAGCAGGGCTCTGATTTTCGGATTTCCGTGCCCCGGACGCAGCCGCGCTCCGGGGCATTTTTTTGGATGCCGCTGCCATCGTGATAAGGAGAAGATCAAAGGGGAAAAATGAAAGAGCAAAAATGCAGAGCAAAACTCAAAGGGGGCATCGACCCGGGCAATCTCTAATCTTTCATCTGTATTTTTGATCTTTGCTGTTTGATCTTTCATTTTTAGTGCTCCTTCGCTCTTTCCTGCCTCGTTCCTTGTAAATGACCCCCATTTTGACTACTTTGTGGAGGATTTTCTATCGGTCGTCCGATGCTCAACCCCGCAGAAGAGAAGGAACTCATCGATATCGCCCGCGCGTCCGTCAGGCGCGCAGTCGCCGGCGGGAGCGCTGCCCCTTCCGAGGCAGGATGGCCGGCTTTCGGTGAAGACAGCCCCCTTGCGGAACACCGGGGGGCTTTTGTCACGCTGACAAAGCACGATGAGCTTCGCGGCTGCCTTGGATTGATCACTTCAGACGAACCTCTCTTTGAAACTGTTGCGCTGATGGCGCAGCGCTCGGCGCTCGAGGATCCCCGTTTTCCCCCCGTGTCGGAGGATGAACTCGACGACATCAGAGTCGAGGTCTCGGTCCTTTCGCCGTTGAAGGAGGTCTCCTCGATCGAGGAAATTCAGGTCGGCACGCATGGGCTTTTCATCATTGCGGGGATGCATCGGGGACTTCTGCTCCCGCAGGTGGCGGTTGAGCACCACTGGAATCGGACGAACTTCCTCGAGGAGACCTGCGCCAAGGCCGGCCTCCCCAGGGATCAATGGAAACACGCTGAGACCCGGATCTTCATTTTTTCGGCGGATATCATCGAACAGCCAGTCCCATGAACGAGGATTCATATACCCGTCCTGCAGCCGTTGCCGGCATGTTTTACCCTGAGCAGGCAAGCGAGCTCAGACGGGCGGTTGATGATCTCCTCGCGGCGCCCGGGCCTTTTCCTGCCAAAGGAAAGCTGCTGGGAGTTATCGTTCCCCACGCCGGGTATGCCTACTCCGGGCTCACCGCCGCCCACGCCTACAGGCTTCTGAAAGGGAAGGTAAAGGTCACGGCAGTCGTCATCGGGCCCAGTCATCGCGAGTACTTCGACGGTATCTCCATTTTTCCCGGCAGGGCATTTACGACGCCGCTCGGGGTCGTGGAAGTCGATGACAGAGTTCGCGGACTCCTGGTGGAAAAAATGCCATCCCTTCGGAATTCCCTTGATGGTCACAGGACAGAACACTCGATCGAGGTACAGATTCCGTTTCTTCAACGGACGGTCAAGGACCTTAGGATTGTCCCTATCGTCATCGGCAACCAGACAAAAGAATATTGTGAATCGCTGGGGGCGGCACTTGCCGCCGCCGCGGAGAGGGACGAGGTTCTCCTTGTCGCGAGTTCCGATCTCTCCCATTACTACGACTCGGAGACCGCCGCACGGCTCGATGCCGTTGCCGTCGAATCGATCCGCTCGATGGACTACAGGAAACTCATGAACGACATCGGTGAGGAAAAGACCGAGGCTTGCGGCGGAGGCCCGGTGGTTTCGGTTCTCTTTGCGGCGAAGGCGCTCGGTGCCGATGACTGCACCGTCCTCCATACGTGCAACTCAGGTGCGACGTCGCGCGATTATGACCGGGTGGTTGGATATGTATCGGCAGCGATGTGGAAGACGCATTGAACCGGTCTAAGACATCACCCATCGTCATTGTCGGAGCCGGTGCCGTCGGGACCGCACTTGCAGTCGCCCTTCATCAACGGCATTTCCCGCTTTCCCTCATTATCAGCAGGAGAATCGGCCCGGCCCGAAAACTTGCATTGCAGGTCGGTGCCAAGTATGGACTTCGAACGATGCTCCGGCGGGTTCCGAAGGGGAGCATCATTTTTCTCGCCGTCCCCGATGATGAGATCGCCCGGTTGGCAAGTTCATTCTCGTCGTTGGATCTTGACCTTTCAGGGAGCGTCGTATTCCACTGTTCAGGAGCGTTGACCGCCGGGGTTCTAAAGCCGCTAAGAAGGAAGGGGGCTTCGACAGGATCTTTTCATCCTCTCCAGACTTTCGCAGGGATCGGACGGGGCATCGGTTCACTCGAAGGAATCTGGGTCGGTCTTGAAGGGGATGCGCACGCCGTGGCGACCGGAGAGCGCATCGCACGCGGACTCGGGGCGCGGAGCTTTACTCTCGCCCCCGGGCAGAAGAGCCTTTATCACGTCGCCGCGGTGTTCAGTTCCAACTACGTCGTGACCCTTCTCTCCGTGGTAGAAGAGCTGGGGAAGAGGATCGGTCTCCGGAGAAAAAGATTGGTATCGATCTTCGAGCCGATCCTTCTCCAAACATTGATGAACGTGAGGGTGCACCCGGCCGCGCGAGCGTTGACGGGCCCCATTGCACGCGGAGATCTCCGAACAATCAGGCGGCATCGACGGGCTTTGAGATCCGCCGGGCTCTCGGGGATCGATCGCCTCTACGCCGTATTGGCAGGAGAGACCTCACAACTCGCGAAGAAGAGAGGGCGCTAGTGCTTGTCGACTACCATACCCATACGAAGCTCTGCAAGCACGCGGAGGGGGACCTTGAGGCATACATTGCAGCGGGGGTTCAGGCTGGGCTGAGCGAGATCGGCTGCTCGGACCATTCTCCGATGCCGAATGAGTTCGACATCCGGCACAGGATGACCCTCAATGAGTTCGAGGCGAATTACAGGCCCGAAGTCCTTGCGCTTCGGGAGAAGTACAGAAATTCGATCGCGGTGAAGTTCGCCATTGAGGGAGACTTCTACCCCGGTACCGAGGAGTGGGTGAGAGAATTCAACGCCCGGAACGAGTTTGATTACATCATCGGTTCGGTCCATTTCCTGGGCGAATGGGGTTTCGACAACCCCATCTTTGTCCATACATACGAAGAGCGGAACATCGACGAGGTCTATGATCAGTATTACGACCATCTCAAACGATCGGCGGCCTCGAACCTCTTTGATATCCTCGGCCATTGCGATCTGGTGAAGAAATTCGGCCACCGTCCCACGAAGAACATGGAGGAGGTTCTTCGCGAGGTCTTCAAGGTGGTGAAGTCGGCGGACATGGCGGTTGAGATCAACACTTCGGGGCTCAGGAAACCGGTGAAAGAAGTCTACCCGAGCGAACAAATCCTCCGGATCGTTGCCGAGTACGACATCCCGATTACGCTCGGTTCGGATGCCCACTCTCCGGGAGACGTGGCGAAGGATTTCGATGTCGCCCGCGCCCTGGTGGAAAAATATGGCCGGGGAAGGATTTCGGTCTTTACAAGGCGCCAGAGGTCTGAAGCGAAAATAACATCGTAGATGCGTGCGGCAGAATGCCGCAGAAGCAATTTTCTATCACGGACGCAGCCAATGAAAGCGCTCATTGCATCGGGAGGTCGGGGAACAAGACTCCGGCCCATCACGCATACCCAGAACAAGCACCTCATTCCCATCGCGAATAAGCCGATCCTCTATTATGCGATCGAGGCGGCCGTTGACGCCGGGATCTCGGAGATAGGGATCGTTCACAATGCAGATAGCCGGGAGGTCCCGGACTATGTCGGCGATGGAAAGAAGTGGGGGGTTTCGATCACCTACATTCCCCAGAACGAACCGGGGGGACTGGCCCAGGTCGTGATGCTGGCCGAGAAATTCGTGAACAGGGACAATTTCGTTTTTTATCTCGGCGACAACATGGTCGTCGGCGGGATCAAGCGATACATAGAGGAGTTCGAAAAGGCCAAATGCAACTGCTGGCTCACGCTCGCGAAGGTGAAGGATCCGGAAAGGTTCGGCGTTCCCGAAATCCGGAATAAGCGGATTGTCGGGATCGTCGAGAAGCCGAGGAAGCCGAAAAGCAGCTTCGCGGTCGCCGGAATCTATATTTACGACCGGCACATCTTCGAAGCGTGCAAGGCGATCCGGCCGAGCAAACGGGGAGAACTCGAGATCTCGGATGCGCACCAGTACCTCATTGACAAAGGTTTCTCCGTCGGCTTCAGCGAGATCACGGGATGGTGGAAGGATACCGGAAAGCCGCTCGACCTCCTTGAGGCGAACAGACTGATCCTCGATAACATCACTCCTTCGATCCGGGGACAGGTTGATAAGACCACTTCAATCGTCGGGAAGGTCGTCATCGAGGAAGGGGCGAAGATCATCGACAGCGTCATCCGCGGCCCGGTGATCATCGGCAGGAACTGCGTCATCGAGGAGAGTTACATCGGACCTTTTACCGCGGTGGGAAATAATACCGTGATCCGGAAAAGCGAAATGGAATACTCCATTATCCTTCGGGACTGCAAGATCAACAACGTCGGCATCAGGATCGAGGGGAGCATCCTTGGCAATGACGTCGAGGTGGTTGAGGCATCGGGGAGGCCGCGCGTTCACCGTTTTATGATCGGAGACCAGAGCAGGGTTGAAGTGGCATAGGAGGGACTCTCTATGGCAAAATCGCTTGACCGGGGCATCCTCCTTCTTGTCGGCCTCACAGCGCTGGCGGTGGTCCTTACGTTTGTGCGGGAGCGCCCCATCGCGCCGGGCACGCCTTCTCCGTCGGGTGCCGTGGAATCGGGGGCGCCGCTTCGCGTGGTGACACCGATCGTCGATTCGACGCTGCGATCGATGGGGATTGCACCGGAGAAGATGCGGCACCTCAAGGTTTCCGTCGGCGATGTGAAGGCGGTTCGTGAGGAAGTGCGGGTGACAGCCCCGCCCGGTTTCGAGGTCCTCAAGGCGCTTACCGCGCTTACCGATTCACTGCGACGGTTCAACGTTGCGCTCGTCTCAACGGAGAATCTCAGAGAAAAGACTTCGTCGATCCATCTCCTGTATGAAAAAAGGATCTTCGAAAGCATTGTCATCACAAGAGAACGACAAGAGAAAGGAGCATCATCATCGGGACGCAAGATCAAAAAGGAAAAGGGACGCAAGACGGCGCACTGATGGACAAGGTGGTCTCCCTCGCGAAGCGACGGGGGTTCGTCTTTCAATCGAGTGAGATCTACGGAGGACTCAACGGGTGCTGGGATTACGGCCCGATGGGGGTCGAGCTCCTCAACAACCTCAAACAGGCATGGTGGAGGTCGATGACACTCCGGACGGATGTCGAAGGGGTCGATGCCGCCATCCTTATGCATCCGCGGGTGTGGGAAGCCTCGGGGCACGTCGCGAATTTCACCGACCCGATGGTGGATTGTCGTCAGTGCAAGGCGAGATACAGGGTCGATGTGCTCCTTGAAGAGCTCTCGGTAAAGAAAAAGAAGGAGATCCTCCGGACTCTGGAGCCGTCATCCTTCGCCGGCCAACAACAGGACCAGACGATCGTCGAGGAGTTCGCGAAGCGGATGACCTCGGACGAATTCAACGCGAAGGTAATCCGGGATCTCGTCACCTGCCCCAACTGCGGGAACAAAGAGTCCTTCACCGAGGCGCGGCAGTTCAACCTCATGTTCAAAACTTTCGTCGGGCCGGTCGAGGATACGAACAACGTCGTTTATCTCCGTCCTGAGACGGCGCAGGGAATCTTCGTCAACTTCGTCAATATCCAGAGCTCGTCGCGTCAGAAGCTTCCGTTCGGGATCGCGCAGATCGGCAAAGCGTTCCGGAACGAGATCAACACGAAGAACTTTCTTTTCAGGACGCGTGAGTTCGAGCAGATGGAAATGCAGTATTTCGTGAAGCCGGGCGAGGAAGACAAGTGGTTTGAGTACTGGCGCGGCCAGCGTCTCGACTGGTTCATCGGCCTGGGAATGCGGCGCGATCAGCTCCAGTGGCACAAACACGAGAAGCTTGCCCACTATGCGAAGGCCGCGTACGATATCGAGTTCCGCTTCCCGTTCGGATGGGGGGAGATCGAAGGGATACACAGCCGGACTGATTTCGACCTCAGCCGCCACGAGGAGTATTCGGGAAAGAGCATGAAGTTCTTCGACGACCAGACGAAAGAGCGCTTCACCCCCTTTGTCATCGAGACGTCGGCCGGAGCGAGCCGCTCGTTCATGGCGTTTCTCGTCGCCGCCTACGCCGAGGAGACCGCTCCGACGGCGGACGGAAAGGAGGAACTTCGTACGGTGCTCCATTTCCATCCACGCCTCGCCCCCCTCAAAGCCGCGGTGCTTCCCCTCGTCAATCGGGACGGGATGGATGACATCGCACACAGGATGACCGACGACCTTCAAAAATCCTTCCGGGTCTTCTATGATGATAGCGGTGCGGTCGGCAGGAGGTACCGGCGGCAGGATGAGATCGGAACGCCGTTTTGTTTTACCGTCGATTCGCAAACGCTGCAGGATCAGACCGTGACCGTGCGTGAGCGCGACTCAATGACCCAGGAACGGATTGCGATGAGCGCCGCAAAAATCTATCTCATGGAGAAGCTCGAACGATGATGAGAACCATATTCTACAACGACAAGGAGGGAAGCATCCGGGCTGGGTGGAGAATGGGGATGTTCGTCCTGGGCCTCGGATTCCTCACCGCCCTCATCCAATGGCCCCTGAAGCTCCTACTCCCGGGCGACACGCTGGTTCCCGGGTTCTTCAAGGGAGAGGTGATCCTCTACGGATGCCTTCTCGTCGTCGCGTGGCTTTTCGCAAAGCTCCTCGAACGGCGTCCTCCCCTGGCTTCGATAGGGTTGCCGTTCAACGCCGGACTCTTTCGAGAACTCGGCCAGGGGATCCTCATCGGAGGCGGAATGATGACGGTCATTTTTGTCACCGAGTATTCACTCGGGATGGTTACGTTTTCATTCAAACCGGTGACGCTCCTCGTTGAGGGGCGGCTCTTCGCCGTCAGCGCCGTCATCTTTGCGGTTGGAGGCTTCGGAGAAGAACTCCTCTTCCGTGGTTACCTGTTCCAGACAATGATCGAAGGGACAGGAAAACTCATTGCGGTCCTCGCGTTTGCAGTCTTTTTCGGCCTTGCTCATCTCGGCAACCCGAACGTCACCTTCTTTTCCATCGTCAATGTCGCGCTTGCCGGTGTCTGGTTCTCGGTGGCATACTTCAAGACAAAATCGCTCTGGTTCCCGATCGGGCTTCACTGCTCCTGGAACTTCGTCCAAAACCATCTCTTCTCATTCCCGGTGAGCGGGATCTCTTTCACGAAGTATCAGCTTGGGGTGCTTGTCCAGTCCGGGCCGACGTGGCTCACCGGCGGGACCTTCGGGCCCGAGGGGGGAGCGTTGACAACTCTCATGCTTGTGGTCTCTGCTGCGTTCATCTATTGGTCGCCCTGGATCCGGCCGCTCCCTTCGGCCTGGACGCTGGAGGGATGGCGGGAGGCGAAGAAGTCCGCAATCCCGGGGGAACCAACCACTGAGGCGCATCTTTGACAGTGGAGACAACTCTCTGCCTATGACCACGCTGCCCCCCCGACTCGACCGACACTCTTTGAGGAGTCGAATCCTTTCCGGAACCGTTTTCGTCTTCGCCCTGAGTTTCGCCGGACTTACCGAGTGCCGCGGACAATGGCTCTCCGATCCTCAATTCGACCGCTTGACAAAGGAGGGGATCGACCGGGTCTACAATCTCGAGTTCGATGCCGCCGACAGCGACTTCCACGCCATCGTTGCCCTCCATCCGGAGCACCCAGCCGGCTATTTCTTCCTGGCGATGGTCGACTGGTGGAAGATCGTTCTCGACTTCGATAACGAATCGCTCGACGATCAGTTCCTCTCGAAGCTCGACATCGTTATCGACAAGTGCGACAGTCTTCTCGACATCAATCCCGACAACGTCACCGCCCTCTTTTTCAAAGGAGGAGCGCTCGGATTCCGGGGGAGGCTCCGGGCAAACCGTGGGAGCTGGATCAAGGCGGCCAACGACGGCCGGCTTGCCCTCCCGGTCGTCCAGCACGCCTTCAAGATCGCGCCCGATAATTACGACATCCTTCTTGGAATGGGCATTTACAATTACTACGCCGAGGCCATTCCCGAGCAGTACCCGATCGTCAAACCGCTGATGATTTTTTTCCCGAGCGGCGACAAGAAGAAGGGGATTGAAGAGCTCCACACCGCCGCGGCCAACGCGAAGTATGCGTCGGTGGAAGCGAGCTTCACCCTCCTTCAGCTTTATTACACTCACGAGCATGAGTTCGGGAAAGCTCTCGAAGTGGCGAAGGAACTTTTTGCCCGCTACCCGAGGAATGTCGTTTTTCACAGGTATCTCGGGAGATGTTATGTCAGCCTTGGCAGGTGGGAGGATGTGCACCGCTGCTTCGACGAGATCCGCAACCGGTGCCATGAACCCCGGGAGATGACCGGCTACAACCAGTCGGCTGAGCGGGAGGCGCTCTATTACCTCGGCGTCTGTGCGATGAACAAGGGGAGTTTTGCCGAGGCGGAGGATGACTTTCAGAAGACTGCCGACATCAGCCGGGCAATTGACAAAGACGGCGAGTCCGGGTTCATGGTGCTGGCGACTCTGAAGAAGGGATTCATTTTCGATATTGAGCAGCGGAGAACGCTCGCCGTGGCGGAGTACAACAAGGTGCTTGGAATGAAGAAGTTCGAAAACTCCTACGAGCAGGCGGAGGAATTCATCAAAACACCGTACCCTGGAAGATGACCACGCTCGAAGCTGTCATTATCTTCGGTTTGTTGGCCGCCGGTGCGGAGGTCCTCGGTGGCGGCATTGTCTTCCTCAACCGGGCATGGCCCCAGAGGATCCAGGAATATCTCCTTGCCCTCGGCGCCGGCTTCATCCTTGCGCTCGTGCTTCTTGATATGATTCCCGAGAGCATCTCGGGGATCGGCTCCGCGGCGCCCCTGCTCATCCTTGTCGGTTTCAGCGTCTTGCACTTCGTCGAGCACACCGTCGTCGGACACCTTCATTTCGGTGAGGAAGTCCATTCGGAAGTCATGGTCTCAAAGGTCGCCGGGACGGCCGCATTCTGGGGTCTCTTCATCCACGCATTCTTTGACGGACTCTCGATTTCCGCGGGGATGCAGTACAGCGCTACTCTCGGCGTTATGATTTTCCTCGCCATTCTTCTCCATAAATTTCCCGAGGGGCTGACCATCGCTTCGATTATGGTCGCTTCGGAACGGACGCGGCGCAGGGCCTTTCTTGCTTCGGCCGGATCGGGGGCTGCAACGATGTGCGGAGTTCTTGCGATGTTTTTCTTTGGAAGGGCCGACGCCCAGTTTGTCGGATATGCCTTTGCGTTCTCTGCAGGGGCGGGGATGTACGTGGGGGCGAGCGATCTGATCCCGGAAATCAACCGTTCGCGGAACAGGGTGGCGCCGATCGTGGTCTTTCTTGGAATGCTCCTCTTCTACCTCAGCACTCTTGCCGTCTCGGCAATCATGCGGTAGCTCACGCCGGGGAATGAGATCGGCCTGACAGGTTTTCCCCTTTACAGATTCAACCCAACTGAGATGCTGTTGAGGCTCCCTATCTTCCCAAGTGAGACGAAGGCGTAGTCGAAGCGCAGCTTCTGCAGGACCAATCCCCCTCCAAACGAGAATCCCGCGAGACCGGACGTGGAACCGAGTTCAAGGTCGCGCCGGCGGGCATTCTGATACCCGAACCTGAAGCGGAGCTCCCTGCTCATCGTGAATTCTCCGCCGACCGAGAAGGCCCTGAAGTGGGAGACAAAGTCGGGCTGAGAGTCATTAAGGTCATGGAAGTCGAGGTTG
Organism: Bacteroidota bacterium; assembly: GCA_035505655.1. Classification (GTDB taxonomy): domain Bacteria; phylum Bacteroidota; class Ignavibacteria; order UBA10030; family UBA8401; genus JAGVPT01. Next base: position 41,612 of record DATJQP010000058.1, on the reverse strand, counting down.
AGCAGAAGAGGGAGATGCTCCGGCTTCACCGTCGCGCCCAGCGTCAACTCGAGAGGGAGGTTCTCGCGCGTCGAAAGATAGGGGTTGAGTTGAGTCCCCAGGTTGACGAGGCTGAGGCCGAACGAAACAGGATTTGCTCCGGGAATATAGTAGAGGAGCCCGAGATCGGCAGCAATGGCGGAAGACCGCGCTTCCGCTATCGATGAGTAGATGAATTTTGCCGCGATGCCGTAGCTCAGGTTCTCCTCAAGCTCACTCGACCATCCGGCCGAAATTGCCAGATCCCCGGCACTGAAGGTGCCAATTTTGTTGGCGAGTTCATCGGTTTCATCGAACGTCCCGTAGTTGACGTAGTTAACACCGAAACCCACCATGCCGACCCCCGAGATCTCCTGGGCAACGGAGACATACCCGGAATTGATGTCGAGGAGGTTCTTGAGGAATCCGAACGATGCCTGAGGCTGAGAGATCGACGAGAGGCCGGCTGGATTGTAGAAGATCGTGTTGATGTCGTCCCTCATCGATACAAAACTTCCCGCCATCGCAGAAGAACGCGCGCTGACATCTCCGAGGAGAAAATTGTACGTCGAGTTCTGGGCCGCGGCATCGCCGGCACAAAACGCCGTAGCCAACAGCACTACGCTTGCGGCGCCGTGAAGGCGACGGCCAAAGGTTAACAGTTTCATGCTTGAATTCATCCGTGTAGTGAACAGATTGACGATGAGTCTTTGTTCGGCTGCGGTACCGGAACGGACGATAAGCGCACTCAATCTGTTTGTGGTCGGTGGGAAGACTTCACGAAAAGGTAATAAATAGGGAGGGGAAAGGCAAGAGACAGAATGTAAATTGCAGAAGACAGAATACTGGATACGGGATACTGGAGGCTGGAGACGGGAGATTCGAATCCGTTGAATCAAAGAATAACCCTCTGTCCGTCGTTTGCCGCACCTTCTGTCTCGCATCTCATTTCCCTACTCCTTCACCGCGGTTCTGCTCCGGCTTTCATCTCACTCAAATTCTTTCTATTATGGGTTTGTTTTTGACTCTTCCGCATCGAATGCCCATGAGCTTTTTTCTAGATTCCAGCCGTCACGTCGTGAAGACGGCCGCTACCGTTGCGTCCGCGCTCCTTCTCGCCGGCTGTGCGGGCCAGCGCCTCCCGGAGGGAGGGCCGATAGATACGGTTCCTCCTGAAATCCTCGAAGTCTACCCCTCCCCGAACTCGACCAACTTTGAGGGGCAACAGTTGTCGTTTCGCTTCAGCAAGTACGTCGACAGGCGCTCCGTCGAGGAATCAATCTTTATATCCCCCTTCGTTCCAGATGTCGAGTTCGACTGGAGTGGAAAAGAGGTTGAGCTAGATTTCCCCCATCCTCTTAAAAAGAATACCACCTACGTCGTCACCATAGGAACCGATGTCGTCGACAGACGGTCTCCTCCAAACCGGATGGCGAAGGCATACACGCTCGCTTTTTCGACCGGCAGTCAGATAGACAGGGGAGAGATCAGCGGCCGTCTCTACGACGCGAAGCCGAGCGGAGTCATGGTCTTTGCTTACCGTCTGGACGGGATCCTGGCGGATACGCTCAACCCGATGAAACAGAAGCCGGATTATATCACGCAATGCGGGAACAAGGGCGAATATTCGCTTTCGCACCTTGCTTTCGGCCGTTATCGGCTCCTGGCGGTCCGGGACGAGTACCGGAACCTCCTCTACGATCCGGAGACCGATGCGATGAGCACGGCCCCCGAGGATATCGCGCTCGAAGCCTCGGACTCGCTCCGGAAGGGAGTCAATTTTCAGCTTACCTCGGAGGATACGACGGCGCCGCGGCTTCTCGACGCTGTTGCCACCGATGCGCGTCACGTTGAACTGAAATTCAGCGAAGCCCTCGATTCCTCGAGCGTTGCCGCCGGCGGTTTTTCGGTCTCCGACACCGGGGGGGCACGGCAAGTCCCGGTTGTTGACTTTTTCCTTCACAGCGAGAACCGTGCACTCGTCACACTCCTCATCGCTCCCGCATCCGCGGATAGCGAGCTGAAGGTCGCTGCCCCATCCGTGAAGGATCTGGCTGGCCATACGATCAACCCTCTTGCGATGTCGAAACAGTTCGAAAAGAGCGCTCTCCCCGATACGTTCCCGCCGCGCCTCCTCGCGGCATCCGTCGCGGATTCCCTCACACGGATTTCGCTGGACGGGTCGTTCAGATTCGATTTCAGCGATGCCCTTCGGCGGGAGACCGCAGAACACGGCATTCTCTTAGCCGGCCAGGACTCGGTCCCCCTTCCCACAAAATTCCTTTGGAGCTCTTCGGCCAGCGTCGTTGTCGCGCCTGTGCAACCGCTACAACCCAACGCCAGGTATACGATGCGGATTCTCTTCGACTCGCTCGTCGACCGTTCGGGGAATCACCTCAGGGACAGCACAAAGAGATTTACCCTGCGGACGATCGATCCGGATCAGCTGAGCAGCATTGAAGGGACGGTGCTTGATGCCGACACGAGCAGGGTGGATCGCTACATCGTCGTTGCGGAGAACAGCCGAGAGCAATCGAAAAAGCCGGTGCAGCTGGTGACGCACCGCGGGGCGAAGTTTCTTTTTTCGCAGTTGAAAGAGGGGGAGTACCGTCTCCAGGCATTCCAGGATCTCAACCTCAACGGAGTTTACAGCTCCGGGAGACCTTATCCCTACGTCCCCGCAGAACGATTCTCGGTGTTCCCGGATTCAATCAAAGTGCGGGCGCGCTGGCCCGTCGACCGGGTCGTCATCAGAATGGAATAGGGCACCATCGCTTCCGCTGAAGACGGATGACCGGTGGTTTGCGGAGGTCGAACGGGGGCGAGAGTAAGGAAGCTATCTCTTTTCGATGGCAGTGCTGTCCGGAGGAGTGGGTGCGACGGGTTTCGGGGGAGGAGAGGCGAGCACGCGGTCGGGGACGACCCACGCGCCCTTGTATCCCCTGTCGATGAACCCGTCAACGGCAAGGTTTGCGTCTGCACGGTTCGTGTAGTCGCCGACGCGGACCTTATAGGCCGGTGCGTCATACACCATGTAGACCCATTGCGTCGGGAGCTGGAGGTTGAGGGTGTTGCGTACCGCAACCGCATCTTCGTAGCTGTTCGACGCGAAGACTTGTATTCTGAACCCCTGGACCGTGTCCGGACCGGCCACGTCGAACGATTCGACCGGCACGTCGACGATCGGGCGGGGTTGATTTTCCTTCTTGTGAATGAGCTCGAGGTCGGTGTCGTATTCGGAAGGCTTGAAGGATTTCTCGAAGGTGCTCAACTTTTCCTTTCTGACCGGCGGGATGGAATCCGTCGGGGTCGGAACAGGCTGGGCAAAGACCGTCGCCGCCACGGCCAGCAACGCGATTCCGCTCCACATCCGCGAGGCCCCCTTCACCGTCTCATCTCCGCGACCCACGACTCCTTATACTCCTTCGGATGGGCCTCCTGAATCTTCTTCAGAAATTTTGCCGCCTCCTTGAGGGTGGCGAAATCACCCACCGTCACGCGGTACATTTTGATCCCCTTTTCATAAAAATGGAAGACCGGTTTCTTATAACGATCCTGCGCTAACTTCCTGGCCCTATTCGCATTTCCGAGTTCGCGAAAGGCGCCGATCTGGACACTGTAGAATTTCTTTCTTGTGGAGCCCTTCGCCGGCGCCTTGATGTGTCCCGCCGTATGGTTCCGTGTGACCACCTCGGCCTCAATCGTGTCGTCCTGCGTCACAAAACCCTGTTGATTCCGCACACGCGAAGATGGAGATGCCGAAGTCTGAGCGGTCCCTTGGGCAGGCTGGACGGTGGACGAGTCGGCGACGGGCGATGTCGAGCCTTGCTGAATCGAGCTGGAAGATGAACATCCGCCGAGAAGCAGAACGAGGCCGGAAACGCCTGCGACCTTCAGCCCCATGGAGGGGCGCCAACGTATGAGGTTACTGAAGAGTATCAAACCTAATATGTTCCTCCTGATGGGGGAGCACCCCCTGCGATGGCGACGCTTGCGCTCGCACCGATCCTGTCCGCGCCGCTTGCGACCATCTTCAAGGCATCCTCCCTGCTTCGCACACCCCCGGACGCTTTCACCCCCATCGAACTGCCGACGACGAGACGCATAAGTGCGATATCGCCGGTCGTAGCGCCTCCCTTCGAGAAGCCGGTCGACGTCTTGACAAAATCCGCTCCAGCCTGCTTCGCGAGCATGCACGCCTTGATCTTTTCCTCGTCCGTCAGGAGCCCCGTCTCGATAATGACCTTCGAGAGGACATGGAATCGCTTGGCGGTGCTGACGACAGCAAAAATATCCCGTTCCACGTAGTCGTAATCCCCCGATTTCAATCTCCCGACATTAATCACCATATCGACTTCGGTCGCGCCGTCCCTGATCGCGTGCTCTGTTTCAAACGCCTTTGCCTCCGTTGATGTCGCTCCAAGGGGGAAGCCGATCACCGTGCAGACCTTCACGTCGCTCTCTTTCAGGAGACGCGCGCAGGTTGAGACGTAGGAAGGATTGATGCAGACACTCGCGAAATGATACTTCTTCGCTTCTTCGCAGAGCTTTGAGATCTGGTCGAGGGTCGCTTCGGGCTTGAGGAGGGTATGATCGATAAGTCGCGCGAGGTCCGCCTCGACCCCTCCTGCAGCCTCGACTCCCACGCCGGCCGAGATGCGCGATGCACCCGTCGTCACGATGTTCTTTACCCCCTCTTTGTTGTGGATGACGCACATGCCGTCCGTGCAGATTCCGTCTCTGCAGCAGTCGTGGGGCGAAGCCTTCGACTTCAGGACATCCTCGACAATCTGGGCAATAAGCTGCTGACGATTCATATCAACGGAATTGCTAGAGTCAGGGACTCGAAACGTGGTATCAGGGCGTAGTGGCGGAACGTATGCGGCCTTGGGCAGCCGGACCTCTTGACGATATCTCGTCCGACGATCCGAGGGAGCGTTGCCCCCTCTTCTGAATATACAAGAAAAACGTGAAGTTACAAAATACCGGGACTCCGAATCACCGCCCGCTCAAATTTTCCCTCAAAAAATGGCAATTTATCGCCAAAGTCAATACTGAAGAGTCTCCGGATTGACCTGGCTCACTCCCGGACGAACTTGACTTCCCGCATTCCCTGAACAGCGTTGCAGATGAAGAGCCGTTCTGCCGCAAGAAGATCGGCGGGGGTCAGGATCCGCTCGACGGCCCCCGCGGTACTGCCCAAAACATGTTCCCGGTGAACGCCCGGCAAAAGCCCGCAGCTGACGGGGGGAGTGCAGAGGTGCCCTCTCTCTTCGAGGAAGATATTGCTGATTGCTCCCTCCGTCACCTCTCCCCGTTCGTTGAGGAAGAGAACATCGTCGTAGCCGTTCCTCAGCGCTGCCGAATGTTCCTCGTCGTAGAGCCTTCGTCTCGTAGTCTTGTGAAGGAGGAAGATATCAGGGGAGGAGGTCCGGATCCGGGAGAGGCATACTTTTCCGGATGAAGGCAAGTTTCCGAGTTTCTGATTTGAAATTGAAATGCCGCCGTCGCTCCCCAGAAGGAGACGCACCTTGAACGCCGCGCCGGGGGCAAGGTGGGCGCCGTGTTCCTTCAACGCCTCTGCGATCTCCTCCGGCACAATCCTGTACCCGAACGCCTGTGCGGACCGTTTCAATCTCTTGAGATGAAGGTCAAGCAAGGGATATCCTTCATCCCAGCGAAGACTCTCAATCAGTTGAAACGGCTCGGCTCCCTCGCTGAGGAACTTTGCCTTGAGACGACACTCTTCGTATTCCTCCGCCGGATCGGAGTCGAAGACGATTCCGCTTCCGATCCCCATAGTGCCCTTTCCGTCCCTGACGACGAGTGTTCGGATGGCAACGTTGAACGCGGCATCCCGGTTCGGCGCTATATAGCCGATCGCTCCCGTGTAGATCCCTCTCGGGTTACGCTCCAGCTCATGGATGATCTGCATTGTCCGGATCTTGGGGGCTCCGGTGACCGATCCGCTGGGAAAAAGAGACCGGAATATCTCATAGAAACTCGGTTTTCCTGATAACTCGCACTCGATAGTGGAGGTCATCTGCAGAAGGGTCTCGAAGCGCTCGACGGCAAACAACTCCCTTACCTTCACCGAACCCACGCGCGCCAGACGCCCCAGATCATTTCGCAATAAATCTACGATCATGAGGTTTTCGCTTCGGTTCTTTTCGTCGGCTTGTAGCCGTTCGCTTTGCCTGTTCTCCTCCTCCGTCGAACCGCCTCCGTGCGCAGTCCCCTTCATCGGTTTCACGAGAAGCCGGTTTCCGGAGATCCGGAAGAAGAGCTCCGGGGAAAAAGAGAGCACGGTCAGATCGCCGGTGTTGATGAAGGCGGCATATCCTGCCCGCTGCGAGTTCCGGAGAACCCGATAGCATGCGGAGGTCGATCCTTCCAGCGTGAAGCTATACCGGTCGGTGAAGTTGACCTGGTATGTCTCTCCCGAAGAGATGAACTGTCGAATTCGTCGGATCGACTCCCGATACTCTTGTTCGCGGATCTCGAACCGCAGGTCCCCGATACGGAAGGGATGTCTCTCCCCGCGAGGCCCTCGCGGAGGAGGCGAGACGAACTCCCCTGATTCGTGATCAAACTCGATGGGGTGCCGGTAAACTCCAAACCACGCGAGGGGAATCCCCGGATCGACGAATGCGTGGTCGGTTCTCGGCTCAAAGACGCAGCCGCATTCGTAGGAGATGTATCCGGCAAGGTAGTACCCTTCCGCGACGGCATTCTCCACCTGTTCAAAGAACTCCTCGATCTCATGGGGCTCTCGGAGCGAAATCGTTCTCACCGGGTCGAGGAAGAGGAGACTCCTTCTGTTCTCATCGTCAGGGCGCGAAGATTCGAGGAGTACAGAATTCGGAGCCTCTTCCACAAGTTGGAAGTATGTAGACGGAAAAGGTTCTATCGTATTGACGGCAGCAAAGTCGACTCTGGAACCGGCCCGCGGCGGTTCTTTTTGATTCTAACGGGAGGGAGGGAACAGAATGCCGAGGATGCGCGGAAGATGCCCTCGCCAGTTTCCCCAGCTATGTCCTTCATGGTACTCGGCGTACGCAACAGGATAGTCCTTCGACAGAAGAAGCGTATGGAATTCCCGGTTGAGCTTCAGGAGATTGAATTCCGGATCGACGATGTCGTACGTTCCCACGTCGAGCGCAAATTGCACGCGCAGTTTCGGCCCTCTAGCGATCGGATTTCGCAATCGCGGAGTGATCGTGCTCGATTGCCCCGCAGCAATCCCAAAAATCCCCGGGTGGCTGATTGCGAGCCAGAGGGCAAAGTGCCCGCCGTCCGAGGCACCGAGCGTTCCTCTTCTGGACGCGCGTCTATCGGTTCGATAAAGAGAATCGATGCGGGGAACGAGCTTTCGGACGAAGAACTCCGTGAAACGACTGAGCTTGGCAAGGCGGTACTTCTCCGCGCGGTCCTTTCCCGATGGTACGAAGACTCCGATGAGTGGCTCGATCTTCCGATCGGCGATCATATTGTCGAAGATGGAAGCCATCGATGCGAGTCTCAGATAGTCCGGGCCGTCGTGAATATAGAGGGTGGGGTATCGCGATAGATCGCCGGCATAGCCGGGGGGACAATAGACCTCGATCGTCAGCGACTCACCCGGGACATCTTCAAGCCTGAGCGTGTCGATTGTCCCGTGGGGGATCCCCGGAACGACTCGTAGCTCTTCGGGGTAGATGTAACCCGGCATCGCCAGCTCTGAGTTGGAGCCGAAACCTCCGGGTATGGAATGCGGGTTGAGCGGATCGAGGATGTACGTTCCATCCTTGATGAATTTGTAGTCGATCCTTGCGTCCGGTTCGAGCTTCTCTTCGGCATAGTAGAGATTCGTTCCGGGAACGTTGCTGAGCGTGTCGCCCGGCGCCCAATGTGTCTGGTCTCCGGTCAGGACGACCGCACGCGCGACTTCTCCGCGGAAGACAAAGCAGGCAATCGAATCAGAGGCGAGAGGAAATCCGCCTGCGGCATGTGCCGTGATGAAACTATCGACGAGGGAGCTCTTCCTTGCGGGGGATGCAAGGTTCAGACGATGAAGGATGTCGCTCAACGGCGAGGGAGCCTGAGCCACGGCCGTCTGCAGAGCCACAAGAATCGCCGCCACGATGCCGTGCACTATGAAATCGATCCGCCGGTCCATTGCCGCTATCCCTGGACCTGAGAGAGACTCGCTCGCAGCTTGAGGATCGTTTGCTCGAAGTTCTGTTTCTTGTCCCGTTCCTTCTCGACGATCTCGGCGGGAGCCTTGTCCGCGAAGCTCGGGTTCGAGAGTTTCGCCTCGACCCCCCTGAGTTGTCCTTCGATACGGGAGATCTCTTTTTCAAGCCGCGTGCGCTCGACGTCGATATCGATGAGGCCTTTGAGAGGGACAAAGAGCTCCTGCCCCTGGATCACCGAGCTGGCGGAGTATCCCGGCTTTGCCAGTCCGGTCCCGATCGTCAGATTCGCGACTCTGGCGAGGCGAACGATCAGGTTCCGGTTGTTCTCGAGGATCGACTTCTTCCCTTCTTCGTGACAGTTGACGATCGCGTCGACCTCCTTCGCGGGAGGGAGATTCATTTCGCTCCGGATTGTTCTCACGCCGCTGACGATCTCCTGGACCAGCTCCATCTCTTTTTCCGCAACGGGATTGAGTTGTCCGGCCTCACACTCAGGCCACGGTGCCTTCATGATGCTCTCGCCCGGTCGACGCTCGGCGAGGTGCTGCCAGATTTCCTCGGTTACGAAGGGCATGAAGGGATGAAGAAGTTTCAGCGTCTCCTCGTAGATCCGGATGGCGCGCTGGACAATCGCCTTTTTCATGTTCGGGTCGGGCGTCTCGGCGATCCTGTTTTTGGCGAATTCCACGTACCAATCGCAGAAGTCGTGCCACATGAACTCGTAAAGCAATTTTGCCGCCTCGTTCACCTGCAGGTGTTCCAGCGACTCCGTCGTTGCCTTCACGGTAGCGTTGAAACGGGAAACGATCCACTTGTCGGAAAGGTCGTTCGAGGGAGCGGAGCCGACGACAGGGAAGGCCGAAGGCGATTCCGCTTCGAGGGCATCGCGGTTAAGGAGGAGAAAGCGCCCCGCGTTCCAGATCTTGTTCGCGAAGTTTCTCCCCATCTCGCACTTCTCGTTCGAGTAGAGGACATCCTGCCCGATCGGAGCGAGGTAGAGGACCGTGAACCGGAGGGCATCGGCACCGTAGGTCGCGATGACGTCGAGGGGGTCCGGCGAATTACCGAGCGACTTGCTCATCTTCCGCCCCTGCATATCGCGGATGATGCTTGTGAAGTAAACGTCGTGGAAGGGGACCTTCCCTCGGAACTCAAGCCCCGCCATGATCATCCTCGCGACCCAGAAGAAAATGATGTCGGGCGCGGTGACGAGAGTATCGGTGGGATAGAAGTACTCCAGATCCTTGCTCTCCTTCGGCCAATCGAAAACGGAGAAGGGCCAGAGCCACGACGAAAACCAGGTGTCGAGCACGTCTTCATCCTGCCGGAACTTTGTCCCGCCGCAATGAGCACATCGCACGGGCCTCGTCCGGGAGACGACCGGCTCCCGGCAGGGGGGAGCCGGATGCTCGCTCGAGTCGCAATACCATGCGGGCACGCGGTGTCCCCACCAGAGCTGGCGCGAGATGCACCAGTCACGGATATTCGTCATCCAGTGTTCGTAGACCTTTGTCCACCGCTCCGGGTAGAATTTCACTTCGCCGCTTTGGACGACAGCAAGCGCTTTTTCCGACAGCGGTTTCATCTTCACGAACCACTGGTCCGAGAGGTACGGCTCGATAACGGTGTCGCATCGGTAGCAGTGGCCGACGCTGTGGACATGATCGACCGTTTTGACGAGCAATTGTTCCCGCTCGAGGTCCCGAAGGACCTCCTTCCGGCATTCGTACCGGTCGAGGCCCCGGTATTTGTTCGGGACCTGCTCATTCATTTTCCCGGAGGTGTCCATGATGATCGGTTTCTCGAGCTTGTGCCTTTCGCCGATCTGGAAGTCGTTCGGATCGTGGGCGGGCGTCACTTTGACCGCACCGGTCCCGAATTCCGCGTCGACGAAGTCGTCCGCAATGATCGGGATGCTCCGGTTTGCGAGGGGAAGCCGGACCCGCCGGCCTACGAGCTCTTTGTATCGTTCGTCCCCGGGATTGACGGCTACCGCGGTGTCGCCAAGCATGGTCTCAGGGCGCGTTGTCGCAACGACGAGCTCTTGCGCGCTCCCTTCGACCGGATACCTGATATACCAGAGATGCCCGTTGCTGTCGGAATAGTTCACCTCGTCGTCGCTGAGGGCGGTGTGATCCTTCGGGCACCAGTTGACGATGTACTTGCCCCGGTAGATGAGCCCTTTCTCGTGCAGCCTCACAAAAACTTCCTGCACGGCATTCGAGAGCCCTTCGTCCATCGTGAAGCGTTCGCGCTTCCAGTCGCACGAGGTCCCCAGCTTTCTCAACTGTTTGATGATGGTCCCGCCGTAGAGTTCTCTCCACTGCCAGACACGCTCGACAAATTTCTCCCTCCCGAGCTCGCGCCTCGCTATCCCTTCCTTCTGGAGCGACTTCTCAACGACGTGCTGGGTGGCGATGCCGGCGTGGTCCGTTCCCGGGACCCAGCAGGCCTCGTACCCCTGCATGCGCCGCCAACGGACGAAGACGTCCTGGAGGGTGTTATTGAGGACGTGCCCCATCGTGAGGATGCCGGTGATGTTCGGCGGAGGGATGACGACGGTGTAGGGTTTCTTCGGGGAGCCAGAATCGGCGTGGAAGAGCCCGTTCGATTCCCAGACCTGGTACCACTTGTCTTCGACCTCCTGCGGAGCGTACGATTTCGGGAGTTCCTGCATGCTGCGTCTGCTTTGAATTAGTATGGAATGTGTGAACGATACCGGGTGTGGGGGTGCCCTTCTACCTCTCCAGCGCCAGGCTCAGCGCCGTCGTCAGCTTCAGGACGTCTTTTGTCGTCTTCTCCAGCCGGCTGCTGATAATCTTGATGAGGTTCTTCAGGACATGGTACCCGATCTCGTGGTCCGACTCGGCGAGGCCGATGAAATCTTTCTGAGTGATCTCCGCAACAACGCAATCCGACGTTGCGATGACGCTCGCCGAGCGCTCGGCGTTGGAATCGAAGAGTGTCATTTCCCCGAAGAAGGCGAAATCATTTCCCGTAAGCCGGATGAGTGACTTGTCCCGCTGGTCCATCCCCTGGCCCGCCACTTTGAGGAGGAGCGTCTTCGAAACCTCGACTTCGCCGTCGAGCAGGATGAACATCTCCGTTCCCTTCGTTCCCTCCCTGATGATGACGCTCCCGGCAGCGACCTTCTTTTCCTTCATGATTTTACGGATCTTCTCGAGGCGGACTTCGTCGAGGTCGGTGAAGAGAGGGATATTCTTCAGGAAGGCAAGGTCGATGGTTTTCATGGTCTGTTCTCCCTCACGATTTGTCGGACTCTATCGTCCCGATGATGACCGCAAGGTCCTTTTTCTGGATGCGGTACTCAAACGGGGGATTCACCTCGACGCGCATCCCCGTTCGCTCGGAGACGTTGATGCCGGCCTCTCTGAACTTCCGTTCGATGAAACTGTCGATCGCCGACATGTCGTGCGAGAGAATGTCGCTGAGACCCACCGTCTCCTCCTCGGTGACGATCCCAAGAAGGATCCAGTTCCTCGTCCTCTTGAAGTGGAGAAAGAGATCGCCGTACGGCTTGTCGACGAACTCCTTCGGAACGGGCACGCGGTGGATGTCGTTCCCGCGTTCGTAATCGAGGATCTCCGACGCGACCTGGGGGGCTCCGGGAGAGAGAATCTCGTTTGCGAGGAAGAAGCCGACGTGCTGGTCGCTGACGATGATGTCGTCCGCGTTGGCCCGACGGATATGCTGGTAGTTCTCCTTGTTGACGATGTGCGTGAAAACCTTGAGTTTCGGGTTCAACGATTTCATCGTCAGGAGCGCAAGGAGGGTTTTGTCGTCCGACAGCTGCCCCCCGGGAGACGTTGCGTCGGGAACAATGATTGCCGCCTGGGCTGCCCTGACGTTTGCCCGGTCAAGGACCGGCTCACGCGAATAGTCCCCCCTCACGAACGCGATCTCGAGGTTGGCGTATGCTTTCGCGACGACCTCCATCAGCTCGGGCTGGGCCTCGCTCGCGAGGACGACTTTCATGGCGGGACTTCCTCCTCCGCTCCGGTGAAGAATGCGAAGGATGTCTTCGACATGAGAGTTCCACCCGCAGATGAGCAGGTGGCCGGTAACGTTGATGTCTTGCAATCCTTGGCTCTCCTTGATTTTTCTTGCGACGAAGACGGATGAGATCGTCGCCGTGAAGAGGGAGATGAGAATAAGACCGCTGATAATCGTCACCGATCCGACAATCCTTCCGAGGGGAGTGATCGGGACCTTGTCGCCGTATCCGACCGTTGCGACGGTGACGATGGACCACCAGAGGGCATCCCCGAACGTCTCGAACTGCCTCGAGTTGGCGCGGTTCTCCGAGAGGAGCATGAGAAAGGCCGCCACGGTCATCGTCAGTGCGATGACGATCGCGAGCTGCAGGATCTGATTCTTCCGGAGCAGCTTCATCGTCTGGGCAATCGTGGAGGCGATGTCCATCCTCATCGGTACACCGTCAGCGTTTTTACGAGATGGGTCGTGTTTCCGGCCCGGTCGCTGATATCGGCCTGGAGCGTGTAGCGACCGCGTGGGAGCGGATCCAGCGGCACGTAAAACACTCTCCGTTTTTCCGGGTCGAACTCGGGGATGATCCGTTCGCCGTTGAGATACGCGACGATTCGTTCCGGGTCGACGCCGGAGAGATTATCTCTCGCACTGAATGAGAAGATCGGAGCCCGTGTGAGATTCCGCGTCGAAGCCCGCCAACGGCCGATCGACGGCTTCTGAGAATCGTCAAGAAGAGCGAACGTGCCGAGGGTGAATCCGTCCCTGAGCGAGAACACGTGCGCTCCCCGGTCTCTCGTCGTTTCCTCAAACCTCCACCCTCCGCCGTTGTTGACGTAGAGCCCCAACTTATCGTCCGATTCCTTCTCTGCCGGATACTGCATCGTCACGCGGATGGGTCCGCGCAGGAGCACATCCCGGGGGTACACGTCGTACTTCAACGGACCCAGGCGCTCGATGATCGGATGAAGGGGAGTGAAAACGGATCCGGGGCCGAACTCCACTACGAAGACCCCGTCGTCGGACTTGACGCTCCCGCCATGCGCCGGGGAGATCGTGTTCATCGTAAACGAATCGAAGACTTCCCCCCGCTTTCCCGCAACCTCGCAAAACGCCTTAAGGTGGGATGTGCCACCAAAAGTCTCGGAAAGCTTGTAGATCCCTTCGTACTCGTTCACGCTGACCGCTCGAAGCGGCACCGATGTCACGGCGTAACCCTGCTCTACCTGAAGCGATGGGATCGCGGTGAACGGAACAGGGGCTTCTACGGAAAGGCGGAGGAATGTTCCATCCTCCTCGCTTGAGACGGAGGCCTGACCGGAAGCCGATGGCGGACGCACAAAATGAAAAACGGGAAACGATTTCGTGCCCCATGTATTCTTGGCCGTCACCCTGACGATATCCGTCCCTTGCGGCAACTGCGGGAGAAACAACGTGTCGCCGTTCGAACTGAGACCATGGGCATCATACTCCCGCACCTGCCAGGACTTCGAGTCGAGCGATTTTGTGCCGACTTCGATGCTTGCAACGGGGACGCCGTTCCGGAAATATGCCGCAAGCCCCCGGTCTTCAAGTCTGAGAATCTGGACCTCCGGAGGATGGTTGAGGACAAACGTCCCCCTGAGGACCGACGTGTTTCCCGAACAGTCGGAGGCGATGATCTCAAACCTGTGAAGGCCCTCGGCGTAGACCCCCGGCGCTATGATCCCGTCGTGCTCGGTGAGCCTGTTGTAGAACGGAAGCGAGTTTCCTTCGTCCACGTAGAGCTTCTGGAACCGGCCGCGGTGCTCCTTCCACAAAGACCACTCAAAGTCGAGTCCTACCTGACGCGTTTCCCCCTCCGGAAAACGGTCGCGTCGGCTGGTGAAGACCGTCGTGTCGTCTACCCGGAATTCAAAGCTGTACACGCTCGAATGGTAGCCGGTGTTGTTCACTCGATCCATGGCATCGACGGAAAAGCCGACTGAGCCGGTGGCGCGGATGACCTCCGCAACGGTGTAAACGGTGCGGCTGCCGTACCGAGCGCGGTAGACTTTCGGCGCGAACTCATAGTCGACGAAAGAGTGCTCATCTATCGGAGTGACGGCAAGGCGCCGGAACACCGGAGGCTCGTCGTCGCGGTACTGGCGGATGTTCGGAAAGAGGAGGGGATTGACCGGGTTGAAGTTCTCATCCCTTATTTCGAAATGGAGATGTGCATCCCCCGTGCCGCTCTCCCCGGTGTATGCCACAACTTCCCCTTTGTGGACCGGAAAATCACCCGGCTGAAACTTCATCTCGACAGAAAACTTCCCTTCCCGAAGCTGCTCCTCGCGGACTGCACGCTCCAGCTTGTCCATGTACGCGCTGAGATGGGCGTAGGTCGTGTAGAATCCGTCGGGATGTCGCAGAACCAGATACCGCCCGTATCCGTACGGAGAGAGCTCGATGCGTGCAACATACCCGTCGCGCGAAGCGTAAACCAAGGCGCCGATCCTGTTACCAGTGCCGATATCGATTCCGGCATGAAAGTGAGACGAACGGAATTCGGCAAACGAAGAAGTGATCTTCGGGCGAGCGCTTGTCGGCCAGGTGTAGTCGGTGAGGTCTGTGCGGATTGAGTCGAATGGCGCGTAGGCCCGATCGATTGCGGCATTTGTCAAAGCGTCCGGATGCCCCGCGGGCCGGAAGGAGACCGAGAGGAGGAGTGACAGCACGACGACTGTGTTCGTGACGACCACCGAAGCGATATGACGACGACCCTTCTGCATCAGCTCTTCCCGACGCTTGGCCGGCGCGCAACGACAGGATGATGGAGCGTTCCGACCCCCTCGATTTCGGCATCGATGACGTCCCCCGGGACAACCTTTCCGACTCCCTCCGGGGTACCGGTGTAGATCACATCCCCCTCTTCGAGGGTGAAAATTGTGGAGAGGTAAGCGATGATGAAATCAATCCTGAAGTTCATCTTGGAAGTGGAGGAGCGCTGGCGCACGACTCCGTTGACCTTCAGGCTAATCGAGAGCCGATGAGGGTCGTTCACATTCGTCCGGGAGACGAAGGGAGAGAGCGGAGCTGATGTATCAAAGCCTTTCGCGACAGTCCAAGGATTTCCGGCTCGCCTCGCCTCCTTTTGAATGTCTCGCATTGTCATGTCCAACCCGACCGCATACCCTGCTATGTGTTCATACGCGGAAGATTGAGGAATATCCTTTCCCCCTTTCCCAAGGAGAACCGCAAGTTCCACTTCGTGGTGAACATCAGAAGAGATGGAAGGGAGCTCGATCGGCTCATTGTTCCCGATGATGGCGGTCGCCGGCTTAAGGAAGATCACCGGAGTCGAAGGAGTCTCGCTCCCCATTTCCTTCGCATGGTCGGCATAGTTTTGCCCCAGACAAAGAATTTTGCCGACGTTATACTTCTTTCCGGAGGGGAGAAGAGTAACAAAACTCATGGATGAGTGGAGGCAAAGTTAAGCTATCGAAAATATAGTCAAGAGGGGACACTTTATCAAGCGAGCGTTGAAGTGATCCAGCGTAAAGCGAGGCGGGGAGTCGATGGAAAATTTTCCCAAAAAGCACTTTCAAATAAGTTAATTTCTCCATACATTTTCCTGCGTTCAGAGACCAAGGACTGAATTGTCACTAACATACCGAAAAGCTGGCGTTAACATCTCTGTTGGTGAAGAAGTAGTTCAAAAGATCAAAGGGAAGGTTCGCTCCAGCTTCACCCGTAATGTCTTAACGGATATTGGGTCGTTTGGGGCCTTCTACAGGGCCTCTTTCCCCGGCATCAAAGATCCGGTTCTTGTTTCGAGCGTGGACGGAGTCGGCACGAAGCTCATGATCGCCTCCGCCCTTAAGACCTACGACACGGTAGGTCAGGATCTTGTCAACCACTGTGTCAACGATATCGCGGTCTGTGGAGCGACTCCTCTCTACTTCATGGACTATTTCGCGACGGGAAAACTCTCGGTCAACACGGCGAAGCGGATCATCGGCGGGTTTGTCAAGGCGTGTCGTCAGAATTCCTGTTCTCTCATAGGTGGAGAGACGGCGGAAATGCCGGGGATCTACCGGGGAGGGGACTTCGATTTGGCGGGAATGATTGTCGGTGTGGTGGAACGAAGAAAAATCATTGATGGAAGGAATATTCGAGCGGGCGACATTCTGTTGGGGCTCCCTTCAACGGGGCTTCACACGAACGGCTATTCGCTTGCGCGCAAAGTCTTTATTCCACGTTTCTCACTTCACGAGTACCGCTCTGAATTGCGTACGACGATCGGCAAAGCGCTTCTTGCCGTCCATCGGTCGTACCTCACCCCAATTCGAGTTCTCCTTGCCCGGCAGCTTGTTCGGGGCATGTCTCATGTTACCGGCGGGGGGATAGTCGGGAACACCATGCGGGTAGTTCCGGAAGGTCTGCGTCTCGCCGTCGATTGGCGGGCGTGGCGACGGCCTCCCCTTTTCACCCTGATTCAGGAGCTCGGAAAGGTCCCGGAAGAGGATATGCGGCGGACCTTCAACCTCGGGATTGGCATGGTTTTCATCGTTTCTTCGTCGAAAGCAGCCGAGACGTCCAGACGGCTCCGTAGTCTCGGAGAACGCCCGGTCGTTGTGGGAGAGGTTGAGAGGGTCTCCTAGAAAAGGGAGATCCCGGCTCTTCTCGTGTCGGGGAACACCGCAGGTTAGGGTATATTCATTGTATCATCGATACCGTGGAAGTGAAAGAATAAATGGTTAAAGAAATGGCCTCCGATTGGCAGTCTCCTAATAACTTAGAGTTGCCAAAAGAAGAGCTGCGGAATCGACTCCTCGAAGCCCAAGGCTTTTCAAAGAAAATCAGTACCCTCAATGAGATCTCCCTCAAGATCGACGAGTCGGGATCCCGCGACGAGATTCTTGACGTCCTTCGCGGGGAGGTCTCCTGGCTTATCGAGGGTGAGTGCATTTTCATCAGTCTCCTCAACAGGAGCAAGACTCACTACGGGATCAACACGCTGAGCAGAGTCGCCGATTCGCTCGAGATCAACCACGAGCTCTTCGCCGTCGACGTCGGCATGCCGGGCTGGGCGATTCAAAACCAGACCGGCATTTTTGTCGACATCGAGTCGGCCCCCGCGTTCAACCCGCAGCTCGAAGGGAAGTTCGTTGAGGTCGGGGTGAGGTCCCTGCTCATCGTTCCGCTGAGGACAAGCACGGAAGTCATCGGCGCCATCGGCTTCGGTTCCTCAAAGCGGAACGCCTACAATCAGCCCGATCTGTGGCTCGCGCAGCTCCTGAGTTTTCATATCGCGATGTCGCTCCGCCACACGGCGATGTTCGACAATGCGCAGAAGAGGCTTTCGCAGATCGAGCTTGTCAACCGGATCGCCGGGCGCCTGACCTCAACCCTCGATCTCGACAAGATGCTTGAGTTCGCGGCCGACGCCATCCAGAAGAATTTCGCGTACTTCGACGTCACGATCTTCATGGTCGACAAGGAGACGCAGGATGCTGTCCTCGCCGCCCATTCCGGAAACTACGTCGACTTTCTGCCTCACGGTTACCGGCAGAAAGCGGGCGTCGGCATCGTTGGATGGGTATCGATGTACGGGGAAAAGATCCTCGCGAACGACGTCTCCCTCGAGCCGCGGTACCTCGCCTTCGCCTACCACAACACAAACTCCGAGCTCGCCCTGCCGATCAAGGTGGGAACCGACGTTGTCGGCATCCTCAACGTTGAGGATACGAAGCTCCATGCGTTCGACGAGACCGACGTCCTCGTTCTCGGGACACTCTGCGATCAGCTCGGGAGCGCGATTCACAACGCCACCCTCTATAATGAGGTGAAAGAGACGAACAAGAAGCTCATGGAGCTCGATAAGCTGAAATCCGATTTTGTCGGGATCGTCTCACACGACTTCCGTACTCCGCTCTCCAGCATCATGCTCGCGGCGAAATCCCTGGTGAAGAAGGACGTGGCGGAGACAAACCAGCACATGCGGGAGTATCTCAACATCATCATCGATCAGGCGACGAAACTCAGCCAGCTTGCCGAGGATACGCTGACGATCACGAAGATGGAATCCGGCCAGCTCAGCTACTATTTCAAGCTCGTGAACATCGAGTCGCTCGTCAAGGAGGCGGTGTCGATGGTGAAGTTTTCGAACAGGCACGAGCTGCAGTATAATATCGAGCTCGACGCCTCGTTCGTCAAAGGGGATCAGAGCAAACTCCGGCAGGTGCTCCTGAACCTTGTTTCCAACGCCGTGAAGTACTCTCCGAGAGGGGGGAAGATAGAGATCTCCGTCGTGACCCACGGATACGACGAGATTCTTCTGAGCGTCAAAGACAGCGGGATCGGGATACCCGAAAATCAGCTCGGGAAACTTTTCCAGAAGTTCTCCCGCGTTGAGTCGGCCGAGGTGAGCAACATCAAAGGATCGGGGTTGGGCTTGTGGATCAGCCGCGAAATTATCCGGGCTCACGGGGGGAAGATCTGGGTGGAGAGCGAGGTGGGAGTGGGGAGCCGCTTTATGTTCACGCTCAAAAAAGGGAACTGACCCCGCCGGTGCAGGTCTCAGCGCCGCACCTGCGATGAGGTCACGACCCTGATGCTGTCCTCTGCGGTCGTTGCTTCGACAAGAAACACCTTCCATGTGCCGTAATCGCGCGAGAGCGCGGCAATCCGGTCCTTGAACTCCCCTTCGTCGATCTTTCTTTCGGCGAAGAACTCTTTCAGCTTGCGCCGATAGGTCGAATCCTGTTCGGACCCGATCATCTTCTCCCGTTCGTAAAAAGAGAGGAGCTCCGCATAGGTGATGACTGTCGCATGGGTGTAGTGCGGCGGATGAGGAGCGTTACATCCGGCGAACATCGGGATCAGACAGATCAAAACGAACAGGAAGCGGCGGGGCACGGGCTCCTTCCTCCTTGACTTTCTAGGCCAATCTGACTATATTTTTGCCGCTAAAATACGCAATACGCGTCTTTTATTCAAATTTTTCGATCACGTTCAGCAGAACGACGAGTTAGGGATATCATGGCGACGACTTCCGACCTTAAAGTAGGTACTTTTCTCCGTTTCAACGGCGAGCTCCACCTCCTTGAAGAGTACCAGCATCGGACACCGGGCAACCTCCGTGCTTTCTACCAGGCTAAAATGCGCAATGTCAGGAACGGGAGGATCGTGGAGAACAGATTCCGGTCGGGAGAAGAAGTCGAAATCGTCCGGGTCGAGCGAAAGCAGTATCAGTACCTTTTCCACGACGGACAAAGCTATCACTTCATGGATCAGGAAACGTACGAGCAGATCCCCATCGACGAGAAGGTCCTTGGCGAAGGAGCCCCGTTCCTGAAAGAGGGGGTCGTGGTCGAGGTGATGTTCGACGGCAGTGACCCGGTCGGAGCCGAACTTCCGTATAACGTCGAGCTGAAAGTCGTCGAAACCGTTCCGGGCGTCAGGGGCGATACCGCCAACCCCGGGACGAAGCCCGCCAGAGTCGAGACCGGTGCCACGGTCAACGTGCCGCTCTTTATTAATGAGGGGGACGTCGTCAGGGTCGACACCCGCACGGGTGCATACCTCGAACGCGTCAAGCAGTAGCGCTTCGATCCGCCGATTCATCATCCCGATGGAGTGCCAATGGACCTAGCATACGTCAAGAAAGTGCTGAAGATGGTGGAGGAGAGCAGCGTGAACGAGATCGAGCTGGAGGAGAAAGGGGTGAGGATCCGGATCGCAAAGAGCTCGAACAACGTCAGCGCTTTTCACCAGGTCGCCCCCTCATTTTTCGTTCCGCCTCCGGCCCAGCCTGCTCCGGCTCAACAGCCTCTCGCCCCCGCCGTCGAAGCTCCTCCGGCACCCGTCGCAGAAAAGAAATATCATGAGATCAAGTCGCCGATCGTCGGGACCTTCTATCGGGCCCCGGCGCCCGATGCCGCGAATTATGTCGACGTGGGACAGGATGTCGAATCGGGGAGCGTTGTCTGCATCGTCGAGGCGATGAAGCTCATGAACGAAATCGAGTCGGACATTGCGGGCAAGATCGTCAAAGTCTGCGTTGAGAACGCGAAGCCCGTGGAGTACAATCAGGTTCTGTTCCTGGTCGAAGCAGCGTGACCGTGCTGCACTGCCGGAGGTTCCCCGCCCGGCCCCTCGAATGCCCTCGTAGATGATTTCCGGAGAAGCGGTTGTTCAACAAAATCCTCATCGCCAATAGGGGCGAAATCGCCCTGCGAGTGATCCGCGCCTGCCGTGAACTCGGCATTTCCACCGTTGCCGTCTTCTCGGAAGCAGATCGCTACGCCCTCCACGTGCGGTTTGCCGACGAGGCGATTTGTATCGGTCCTCCACCGACCAAAGAGAGCTATCTCAACATCCCCCGCATTCTCGCCGCCGCCGAAATCACGAACGCGGACGCCATCCATCCCGGATACGGATTCCTTTCGGAGAACGCTCAGTTTTCCGAGATCTGTATCACCTCGGGACTCCAGTTCATCGGTCCCAAACCGGAAATGATCACCGCCATGGGGGACAAGTCGCTGGCGAAGGATACGATGCGGAAGGCGGGAGTCCCGGTCGTCCCGGGGAGCGACGGGGTCATCAAGGACGTCAACGAGGCAAAAAAAATTGCGTTGGAGATCGGCTACCCTGTCATCATCAAAGCGTCGGCGGGGGGAGGCGGCAGAGGCATGCGCATCGTCCGGTCCGAGGCGGAGGTCGAGAATTCGTTTCAAACCGCGCGGCACGAGGCCGAAACGGCCTTCGGGAACTCCGATGTCTACATGGAGAAATACCTGGAAGAACCCCGCCACGTGGAGATCCAGATCCTCGGCGATTCCCAGGGAAACGTCATCCACCTCGGGGAGCGGGATTGTTCTGTCCAGAGGCGCCATCAGAAGCTGATCGAGGAGTCTCCCTCCCCGGCGGTGAACGCCGAGTTGCGGGAGAAGATGGGCGCCGCGGCGATCAAAGGAGCCAGAAGCGTGAAGTACCTTGGAGCCGGAACGATCGAGTTCCTTCTCGACAAGGACGGCAACTTCTATTTTATGGAGATGAACACCCGTATTCAGGTCGAGCACCCCGTGACCGAGTTTGTGACTGGGTACGACCTCGTCAAGGCACAGATCGAGGTTGCCGCGGGAAAACGGCTGAGCCCGAAGAAGGTGAAGTTTCAGGGACACGCGATCGAATGCCGCATCAACGCCGAAGACCCGGACCACGACTTCCGGCCGTCACCGGGGAAGATCACCAGTCTCCATTTCGGCGGCGGGCCCGGGATCAGGATCGACTCGCACATTTATGCCGGCTACCAGATTCCTCCGTACTACGATTCCCTCGTGGCGAAGCTCATCGTCCACGCGAATACCAGGGACGAGGCGGTCGTGAGGATGCAATACGCCCTTGAGGAATGCATCATCGAAGGTATCCATACGACGATTCCCTTCCACAAGGCGGTCATGAAGAACGAAAAATTCAGAAGCGGCGTGTTCGACACAAAATTCATCGACACGTTCAAGATCGACGACTAAGACGGAAGGCAGGCATGGATTTTCCAGCGAACCTCAAATACACAAAGGATCACGAGTGGATCCGGGTGGAAGGGGAGATCGGATATATCGGCATCACGGATTATGCGCAGGGGGAACTCGGAGACATTGTCTTTGTCGAGCTTCCTGCCGCGGGGAAGAAGGTTGAGTGCGGACAATCGTTCGGCACCGTCGAGGCGGTGAAGGCGGTGTCGGATCTTTTCGCGCCGGTAACGGGTGAGGTGCTCGAGGTCAACAAGAAGATTCACGACTCTCCCGAGCTCGTGAACAAAGACCCGTACGACCAGGGGTGGATGATCAAGGTGAAGATCGAGAAGCCGGCCGAACTCGGCAATCTCCTTGACGTCGAAGCGTACAAGAAGCTCGTCGCGAAGTGAGAGGGGGCGGAGGCATTCCCCCTACCCGCCAATCACTCTCAAGGCGCTCCCCTTCCTGATGCCGAGGACGCGGGATGCGCTATCCCCTCTGACAACAATCTCCACCAGCCCCGTCCCCCCGACGATGAGGCACGGCTCGGTCCCGGGGGCTTCCTCGTAATTTCGAATCCATCGTTTCACTTTTCTTCCGCCCAGCAACACACCGTTACCCTCCGCCGTCTTCTTCCTGCGAAAGTTCGTGATGATATTTCCGAACCGGTCCACATGGAGGACCGTTCCGGCATCCCCTTCCTCAAACGAATCGACAAACGGCGAGTGGACAGGGGAAATCGTCCGCCTCACGCCGAGCTTCGACAAGGGAATTCCGGCCGCGAGCCACGCGGCCGCAGGAGCGAAAATGTCCCTGCCGTGAAATGTGTGTGAGACTTCTTTGTGCGCGAACGCACCTTCAGTCCTCAGTTGGACGGCTGCCCGGACTTTTTCTTCGGAAAGAACAAAGTCGAGGATCCCGTTATCAGGGGCAACGAAGATCCGACCTCCTGCCTGAACGGCGAGGATCCGTCGCCTCGTCCCCACTCCCGGGTCCACGATGGAGACGAACACGGATCCTTCGGGAAAATGCCTGTATGCGGCCCAAAGGAGATAGCCTGCTTCCTCAATGTTCTGGGGATCGACATTGTGGGTGATGTCGACGATCGTCGCCAGCGGGGCGATCGAGAGGATCACGCCCTTTATGACACCGGAGTATTCATCGTTCACGCCGAAGTCTGTGAGGAGGGCGATGACTCGCGAAGTATTTCGGTGTTGTGGCATAGTCTTCTGACTCCTGTCGTCCGTCCGGGTCATTGATCGGATCCGAACAGCATGAAGAGAATGCTCCCGACCGCTCCGAACGCAAATGCAGCGAAAAGATTCACTGCAGGGGAAAGCTCCCAGAGCAGAGCGCCGCCGAAGGCAGCGAGCGAGACGATGACGTCTCTTACCAGATAATAGAGCCCGAAGACTCCGGCCTTCCGTCCCTCCGGTGCCAGGTCGAGGATCAATGCCTTTCTCGACGGCTCGCCGAATTCCTTCAGCCCTCTCACGATAAACGCAGGCCACAGGAGCGCGTAGCTCGTCGAGAAGAGGAGGAGGAGGGGGAACGCGGCGAATATCCAGAAGGTCGCGACGACGAAGGGCTTTCTCCCTCCCCGGTCGGCGAAGTACGCCGTCGGGATGTAGATGAGGGCCGCGGTCACCATCTCGACCGCGGTCAAGACCCCGAACTGGAGTGCGGAAATCCCGACAACCTTCATGCACCAGACCACGACGAACGCGTACGGAATCTGCTCGCAGAATCGCACGAGGATGTCGGAGATCAGCAATCTCCTCAGCCGTTGCGGAACCAATTTCCAGAGCTTAACGGGACTACGCTCACCCTGCGTTCGCTTCCCCGGATCTTCGACAAGAAGTTGCTGGACGGCAACCGCGATGAGGGCGAAAAGGGAGGCGAATCCGAACGCTATCCGGACTCCCGTCCGCTCTCCGTACGAAACGATGAGCAGACCTCCGAGGACTGGTCCGAGGGCCATTGAAACCCGGCGAACGAGCGAATGCATCGACACCCCCATGGTCCGTTTCGATGAAGGGAGGTTTCTGGCGACGAGGTCCATTGTGGCAGGGAGGGAGATGGCCGTCCAAGAAAGGAACAGGACCGACCCGCCGAGCACCGCCTGCCAATAGGGGAAAACGATGACGATGAGATAGCCGGCGACGGAAATGAGGTTGAAGAGAAGGAGCGCGCGTTTGTAGCCGACCGCGTCCGTGACGTATCCCCCCAGATACGCGTAGAGGGCGTTGAAGAGGTTGTTGGCTCCGTTGAGATACCCGATCGAGAGAAGGCCTCCCCCGAGGGCAAGGAGATAAATCGGAAGGAATCGCTCCGCCATCCGCTCCCCCATGCCGATGAGGATGACCATCGTCAGAAGGACAAAGGTGTTACGCCGAAGGCCGAGGAATTCCCACAGACTGTTCGTCATCGAGGGGCAGGGCGATGTGGAGCCATGCCGTCAATGTATCCCGATTTGGGAAACATTGCAAGCCGCCCGGAGAACGGAAGTCCGTCGAACACTCTCTGTTCAACTCACAAGCTCGCCCTTTGCCTGCTTGATCGTCGGGTAGAAGTAGACGGTATTCCGCCCTGCGTGCTGGGCTTCGAAGAGCGCCTCCTTGAGGATGAGGAGCAGCTCATTGGAACTTCGCCCATTGACCGGATACGATGAGACCCCAATGCTCACCGCGGACAAGATCTTCTGCTCGGTGTACGGTGTGTGTGCGATCGCGGCGGAGAGTTCTTTTGCCCTCACGATCGCCTCGTCGAGTTTCGTGTTGGATAGGAGGATGATGAATTCGTCGAATCCGTACCGCCCGCACGCATCAATCGGACGTATCTTCGATTTCACGACACCCCCCATTTCTTTCAGGAGCTTCTTCGAAGCATCGTGTCCGAAGGTGTGGACGATATCCTTGAAGTTATCGACGTCGAGGAGGAGGAGGGAGAAGTTCTCGTTGAACTCCTTCGCCCGCTCCATCCCCGCGTTGAGCTTCTCGATGAAAGAGACATATTTCTCGAGCCCGGTTTCCCGGTCGATGACTTCGAGCTGAAGGTTCTCCTCGTAGAGCTGCGCCTTGACAAGGGCGAGGCCGGCGATGTCGGCAAATCCCTGAAGGGTGGTCAGGTCCTCGTCCGTGAACCTCCCGCTCTCCTTGCTGTCGACATGAAGGTAACCGAGGGTCCGGTGGTCGACGGCAATCTGGAGGCAGACCGCCGAGCCGAACGGATACTCAAGCGTTACCTCGGCAGCCTGCAGAGGGTCGACCGCGCTGTCGGAGATCAGGATGGGTCTCCCGGTCCACAGCAGTTTGCCGACGGCGCCGGTGGCAAGCCGGGTACGGAACGATTTGCAGAACGTGAGCGATAGCCCGTAGTTGTTCTCCACATGGAGATATTCCGTCTTCGGGTCGATGATGACGACCGCGGCCGTCTGACACCGGTAGATGCGGAAAAGCTGGTCCACGATGTGATGAAGGACCTTCTGGTGCTGGTTTGTCGATTTCAAAATAGTGAGTGTATCCAGGAGACTTCGGAGCGACTGTATGGAGTTCTCGTTGAGCATAGTGTTGAGCCTCCTCTCGTGGTGCCCCGGCGAAGAAACGAAAAAACCTCTGCCCTCCCCGCCCGGGGGGAGACAGAGGTTATCGTGTGGGAACTGCTGACCGACATATCCCCTCCTTTACGGAGAAGGCCGGAGCCGGTGATCAGCAGATCGGGAACAACTCTCGAAGTGCTGGTACGATAGTATCGATATTGAGGCTGAAAGTCAAGTGGAGCCAAACTTTCCACGGCAGCCTGGAACACGACGTCGGAGCTGACCGGACAACTGTGAAAAATCAAATAGCAAAGATCAAAAAGACAGAGCAAAGAGAAGAAATTCTTGACTTGTGCAGCAAACTGTGCCGCAACAGATGCATCGACGTTTTTGATTTTTGCTCTGTATTTTTCCTCCTTACCCGTTGAGCTTTGATTTGGATTCCACTCCGTTTCGTTGATACTCCGTCCACCATTGAGTACATTACAGAGGATGACCACAACTCCGCACAGAGCGGGCTACGTAGCCCTTATCGGGGAACCGAACGTCGGCAAGTCGACGCTCCTCAATACCCTCCTGAAGCAAAAGATCTCCATCGTCACCCGCAAGCCTCAAACGACCCGGCACAAGATCCTGGGGATTCTCACTGCCCCCGGATACCAGATCGTGTTTCTTGACACGCCGGGGATCATCAGACCGAAGTATCTTTTGCAGGAAGTCATGATGCAATGCGCCTCGTCCGCCCTCGTCGATGCCGACGTTGTGCTTCTCCTTGTCGACGGTGAGCGTGTGAAAGGATCGTCGTTCGAGCGGGACGATGCGGCGGTCGAAAAGATCCGCGCCGCGGGAAAGAAGACCTTCCTCGCGATTAATAAGATCGACAAACTCCAGAAGGGGGAGATCCTGCCGATGATCGCCGGTTTTGCCGCCCTTTATCCGTTCGACGAGATTTTTCCTATCTCCGGGCTCAAAGGGGAGGGATTGGAGGAGCTGGTTGCGAGCCTCGTCCGACTCCTGCCCGAGCATCCTCCTTATTATGACGCGGAAATCGTCAGCGCCGCACCGGAGAAGTTCTTCGTTGCGGAGATTGTTCGCGAGAAGATCTTTGACCAGTATTCCAAGGAGATTCCGTACTCCACCACCGTCGACGTCGTGACCTTCGAAGAGCGGGGGAAACGGAAGCATTTCATCAGTGCCGAGATTTTCGTCGAGCGTCAATCTCAGAAAGGGATCCTGATCGGAAAAGGGGGAGCGGCTCTTAAATCGTTGGGGGAGAAAGCCCGGAGGGATATCGAAGGCTTTCTCGGCCACCCAGTCTTTCTTGAGCTCCATGTGAAGGTGCGCGAGAACTGGAGGGGAGAGGATGTGTGGCTGAGGAGGCTGGGCTATGGGATCGCAGAGCAAGAGACAAGAGAGAAGAGATAAGAGAGAAGAAAAAGATATAAAAAAAGAAACAAGAGAAAGAGACCGAAGGACAAAGACCTTGGACTTCGGACCTGGGGCCAGCGACTTTGGGCTCAGGACTTCGGACTCCATCCATGAACTTTAACCCGACGACCCATGCCAATCATCAGACCCTTCTGCGGAATACGCTATAACCTTTCGAAGGTCACCATCGACACGGTCGTGGCACCTCCGTATGACGTCATCTCTCCCGAACAACAAAACGAGCTCTATGCCAGGGACCCCCACAATGTTGTCCGACTGATCCTCGGCCGGGAGGCCGACCGGTATTCGGCCGCGGCGAAAACATTCCAGGACTGGCAGGAGAGTGGCGTCCTTGTCCGCGATGCGAAGCCGTCGGTCTATGCCCTCGTTCAGACTTTCAAGGCGAGGAGCGGGGCGACGATTCAGAGAAAGGGTTTCATCGCCCTTTGCCATCTTGAAGAGTTTGAGAAGGGAATCGTTCTTCCGCACGAAAAGACGTTATCGAAGGCGAAGGAGGACCGGTTCAAGCTCTTCAGGGCGACGAATTCAAACTTCAGTCAGATATTCGGTCTTTACTCCGACCCGGGGAAGAAAGTCGATACGATGATCGCGCCCGTTCATGCAACCCGTCCGGCGACCGATGTCACCTTCGAATCGGTTCGGAATCAGCTCTGGCCGATCTCGGACGAGAGGACGCTTGGGGCCGTTGCGGCGGAGATGGAGCCGAAACAGGTTCTCATCGCCGACGGGCACCACAGGTATGAAACGGCCCTCGCGTACCGCGACCTCATGAAGTCACAGAACCCGCGGCATAACGGGAACGAACTCTACAATTACGTCATGATGTTCTTCACGAACCTCGATGATGAGGGGCTCGTTATCTTTCCGACGCACCGGGTCATCCACAGCCTGCCGAAGTTTGACTGGCACGGAGTGGAGCAAGCCGTCGAGCCGGTGCTCTTCCTGACCGGGTGCGATTCCCGCGAAGAGTTGCTCCGTGCGCTCGCCCGGCAGGACCGTCACGGCTACGGTATTATTGTCAACGCAAAAAGACGATACTGGCTCGCCTCCCTCAGAGAGGGGGCCGACCTTGCAAAGATCCTCCCGAAAGAGATGCCGCCCGAGGTCCGGGAATTGGACGTCGTGCTTCTTCATTCGTACGTCTTGGGAAGTATTCTTGGGATCTCGGCGGAGGCACAGGAGCAGAAGCTCAACATCCATTACCTGCAGGAAGTCGCCGACTGCGAGAGGGAAGTTCTGGACGGGACCGCGCAGCTCGCGTTCATTGTGAACCCGACGAAGATCGAACAGGTGCGCGCCGTGGCGCGGGCCGGCCACACCATGCCACAGAAGTCGACCTTCTTCTACCCGAAGCTCCTCTCCGGTCTTGTCCTCAACAAGATGGCGGAGTAGATGAGCGAGCGTTTCCGCACGTACCTCTCGTACGCCCTCGTCTGCACGATCTGGGGTTCTACATGGCTCGTCATCAAGGTCGGGTTGGAAACCCTCACCCCGTTCTTCGCGGCGGGCTGCCGGTTCATCCTGGCGAGCGCTGTTCTTTTCGTGCTCGTTCGTCTCCGGAACGTCCCGATCCCGCTGGGAAGATCCGACGTTCTTTTCTATCTTCTGGTCTCCCTCACATCGTTCAGCATTCCGTATGGCCTTGTCTATTGGGGTGAAGAACACGTGTCCTCCGGATTGACCTCCATCCTGTTCACGATTTACCCGTTTACCGTTGCCTTCTTTTCCTTCCTCCTGATCCCTGCGACGAGCGTCGGGCCAGGCAAGGTGGCCGGCATCATCCTCGGCTTCGTTGGCATCGTTGTCATCTTTTCGAACGACGTCCATCTCGCGGATCCGGAAGGGATGTGGGGGATGGGGGCGATTCTCTGCAGCGCCGTTCTCCAGGGATTCTCGGTCGTTGCGGTAAAGAAGTACGGCCATTCCCTTCATCCATTTGCGCTCACTTCCGTGCCGATGCTGCTCGGCGGTGCGATGTTGCTCCTCTTCAGCGTCGCCTCGGAGAATCTTTCGCTGAACAGCTTTCCCCCCGTCGCCCTTCTCTCGGTCCTTTATCTCGCCATCTTTGGATCGATCGTCACCTTCGTCAGTTATTTCTGGCTCCTCAAACGGGTGGAGCCGGTCATCCTGTCGCTCACATCCTTCATCACTCCGATCATTGCGGTCATCCTGGGCATTGTCTTTCTGGGGGAGGAGTTCTCCATGAGGACCTTCACCGGCGCCGCGTTTGTCCTCGGCGGGCTTGGCATAGCAAACTATGCCGACTTCAAGGGAGCCTTCGGCGCGCGCCGCTGACTTCCCGGGCACTGTGTGTTCGACGACACGCTCCGCATCCCGTTTCATTGACATTGGCGGACTAAATAACTATCATTTTCGTAACGCAATCCGAACCATTCCGGACAACTGTGTTCCTCGAGGCTGAGAGGGGATCGCTTGTGGCGACGAGAGGTACGGGAACTCGCCCCGGGCCTCCCGAGATCAGTGACGTGCCGGCCGGATCTGCGTTGCTACTTCTGCCATGACCCAGGTTCCGAGAAAAGTATATGTTCGGAGAGGATTGTCCTCCGTCCGAATGGCATTTCACATTCATTTCATGGTGGCTGAATGAAAAAGCTTCTCATCTTTCTTTCAGTTCTTTTCGTGGCTGCAGCCCTCTATGTGCTCGAAAGATCCTTGCGGCAGCCCGGAGAGCGCGAGAGAGACGAAGAACTCGAATCGGCGATCGGGGATAAGGACGATCCCGGTGCAGCGTTGAGATTCAGACACGACATGCTCGCCGGAAGCAACCCGGAGGCGGACCTGCCGCTCTTGAGGCAACAGGCGGTAGCGTATGTGCGGAGCATGCCAAGGGCGACAACGGCCCGGGCCGGACGACTCATGAAGACTCAGACCACGACATGGTTCCCCCTCGGCCCGGGGAATATCGGAGGGCGGGTCCGCGCCATCGTCGTCAACCCGTCGGACACTGACCAGATTATTGCCGGATCGGTTTCCGGAGGAATCTGGAAAAGTACGGACGGCGGAGCGAGTTGGACATCGAAATCCGACACCCTCAATTTTGAGGCGATCGGTTGCCTTCTCATTGATCCGTCGAACAACAACACCGTTTACGCCGGGACGGGGGAAGGCTGGCTGAACCTTGACGCGGTCTATGGGGGCGGAATCTATAAATCGACCGACTTTGGCGAGAGCTGGACTCTTCTCTCCAGCACGAGCGGATCCGCGGCCCAGAACTTCCGGAATGTCATGAAGATGACATCCGATCCATCGGGAAATATCTATGCCGCGACGAAGAATTATACGTACGAATATGGCGGAGGCTCATACACGACATCGGGCGGTCTTTACATGTCGAGCGACCAGGGGGCGTCGTGGACTAAGATAAGCTCGACGACGACATCGACCAACTATTTCAACCCGTGCGACGTCATCGCCCTTACCTCGACGATCATCATGTATGCCGTGGAGGCGAATGGGCCGACACTTGGTGGAATCTACCGAACGACAAACGGGGGCGGCTTCTGGAGCAAGGTGAGTTCGAGCCTGCCGACAAGCGGTTACGGGAGGATTGCCCTGGCGCAGGATCCGAACAACTCGAGCGTCCTCTACGCCGCGTTCGAATCGCTCGATACAACGCCCGCGGGGGACGGCGGCCTCAAGGGGATCTTTAAGTCGACCGATGGGGGGGCAACCTGGACGCAGCTGAACACTCCACCGAAGATTGCATCGACGGGGAATACGTCGTACTTCCGCGATCAGGGGTGGTACGACAACGTCATTGCTGTCGACCCGAACAATTCCAGCAATATTTATCTTGGTGGGGTCGACATGATGAAGTCGACCGACGGAGGCTCAACCTGGAATCAACTGACCTACTGGTACAGCGGGTACGGATCGCCGTACGTTCATGCCGATCATCATGCGATCGTCTTCGTGCGGAGCTCTCCCAACACGATCATCGATGGAAACGACGGGGGGATCTACAAAACGACCGACGGGGGTGCGTCCTGGTCGAACCTGAACAACGGTCTTGCCATCACCCAGTTCTACGGCGGCGCAGTCTACAAAACTGGTGCCACCTATTACGGCGGGACTCAGGACAACGGACATTTGAAATTCAGCGGCACCGGCTCAACGTGGACCGAAGCGGTCGGAGGGGACGGCGGATATGCCGCGCAGGACCAGACGTCGGACCAGGTCTCATATGAAGAATACACCTATCTTCAACTGAGCAAGACAACGGACGGCGGAGCCACCTGGAAGGATTGTGTTTCAGGCCTCTCCGATGCCGGCAATTCGTCAAACTGCCTCTTCGTAGCTCCGTTCCAGATGAACCCGGAGAACTCCTCGGTGCTCGTTGCCGGTTCGGCATCGGTTTGGGCGAGCACGAATTCGTCCTCCTCATGGAAACAGGTGAGCGGCGTCTTCTCCTCGGGGCACGACGTGAGTGCGGTTGCAATCGCGAACGCCTCTGCCAACTTCCTCGCGTTTGCCGGGACAACCGACGGGAAAATCTTTCGGTGCAGTTCGCTCAATCCATCGTCGGGAATCGTCGGGTGGGACACCATCACCCCTCCCGCCAACAATGGGGCCTGGGTGAGGCGGATCGTCATCGACCTCAGTAACAAGAACAATGTCTACGCCTGTTACGGAGGCTACAACACCGGCGGCACCCTGTCGTCCCGGCATGTGTGGTACTCCAGCGATCAGGGCTCGACGTGGAACGATATCTCAACACAGCTTCCGAACGTCCCGGTGCATAGTCTCGCCATCGACCCGACGACCTCCACGGTTCTCTACGTCGGCACGGAGACGGGCGTCTTCGCGAGCATGGATCGAGGAACGAGCTGGCAGTCGTACGCCGATGGCATGCCGACGTATGTTCCCACCGACGAGGTTGTCGTCCAGCACGACACGAAGGCCCTCTTCGCCTTCACTCACGGCCGGGGGGTCTTCTCAACCTCTCCATCGTCAGTCACGTCTCCGGGTTGGACCGTCGAGAACTCGGGCATCTCTGCCTCGATCTACAGCGTTAAGGCAGTCAGCTCATCGGTCGGATGGGTGGCCGGTGCGGGAGGACAGGTGTCGGTGACGACAAACGGCGGTTCAAAGTGGAATTCCGTCGGCGGCGGGGCGATCGGGACATCCGACATCTTCGCCGTCGAAGCTGTCGACGGCAACACGGCCTTCGTGACGACAACCCCTGCCGCGACAAAGATCTTCAGGACCACGAACGGGGGATCGACGTGGACGAATGTCTTCACGCTCGCGGGAGGATTCATCGATGGGATCAAGATGTTTGATCAATCGAATGGAATCGCCGTCGGAGATCCGGTCGGAGGACAGTGGACCATTCTTCGAACGACCGACGGAGGAGCGTCGTGGGCAAGGACGTCGACACAGCCAAGCCAGGTAGGCTCGGAAGCGGGCTGGAACAATTCAGTGTCAGTCATCGGAAGCCAGAACATCTGGTTCGGAACGAACTCCGGCAGAGTCTATCGATCCACCGACGGCGGGACGACATGGACCTCCGGAAAGGTGCAATTTTCGGATGCCGTGAGCGTTGCCTTCACCGATACGCAATACGGAGTCGCAGGCTCGGATTCGGGCTCGACGGCCCGGACGACCGACGGCGGGGTGACGTGGCAACCGGTAACGGCGGGCAACGGATCTCCGATGTATGCGATCAGCGCCACCGGGACCGACGTTTTCGCGACGTTCGGTGGATCCGTCTATCGGAGCGGAGATCACGGTGCAAGCTGGAGCCAATCGTATGCGGGATCCATCGGGCTCCTCCTTGCGATCAGCGCGGTCTCCGGCGGACCCGGGGTAACGGCTTGGATAACGACGTCGACCGGCTCGATCGCAGAGTTCTCCGGCGCCGCCTCCGGCATCTCTTCGCCCGCGGCTGATGCGCCGAAGACGTTTGTCCTCCGGCAGAATTATCCGAATCCCTTCAACCCGACGACAACGATCGAGTTCGATCTGCCAAAGGCCAGCCCGGTCTCCCTGAAGATCTTCAACTCGGTCGGCGAACAGGTCGCGACGCTCGCCGAGGGAACGATGAACTCCGGAACCCACCGGATGGTGTGGGACGGCAGAACCGGCATCGGAGCCGCAGCGGCGAGCGGGGTCTACTTCTACCGGATCATTTCAGGGGGTGTTGCAGAAACCAGGAAGATGCTCCTCATCAGATAAGGCGCTTCGCGGAGCAGGCTCCGGTCGACGGATCATCGCAAGGCTTGGAATCCTTCAGCCCGGCTCGGAGGCAGGAACTCGGACTACAACAATGATCAAGAGGATCGCTCACATCGGGATTGCGGTGAAGAGCCTTAAGGAGTCGGAGAGGCTCTTCGAGAAGCTTCTCGGTAAGCCGTCCGACCGCACCGAGCGAGTGGAAGAACAAAGTGCGGATCTCTCCTTCTACCAGGTCGGGGAAAGCTCGCTGGAGCTCATCGAGCCCGCAGGGCCGAAGGAGTCGTCGCTGGCCAGGTTTATCGAAAAGAGGGGTGAAGGGATTCACCACATCTGCCTCGAGGTGGACGATCTTCAGGCTGAGATGGAACGGTTGAAAGCGCAAGGTTTCCGTTTTGTCTCCGGGGCCCCGACGCCGGGAGGCGATGGAACGATCGTCGCCTTCATCCATCCAACATCCGCCAACGGCATCCTCGTCGAGCTCTGCGAGCGTCTCCATCCCCACCGACAATAGAACCTTCGATGCCACAGCTCGAACAAACGATCTCCTTCGCGAAGGAAGAGATTTCGCTCGAGGAGAAACTCAGCAACCTTCCGGCACTGCCGGGCGTCTACCAATTCAAGGACAGGGACGCCACGGTCCTCTATGTCGGGAAGGCCAAGAACCTCCGGAATCGGGTCCGCCAGTACTTCCAGCGATCCCATGCGCTCGAACCGCGAATCGCAAGTATGGTCGAGAAGGCGACCGATGTGGAGATCATCACGACCGACTCGGAGGTCGAGGCTCTCATTCTTGAAGCCAACCTCATCAAATCCCGCAAACCCCGGTACAACGTCAGCCTCAAGGACGACAAGAGCTATCCGTACATCGTCATCACCAACGAGCCGTATCCTCGTGTCTTCGTCACCAGGCGCATTCACCGCGACGGGTCGCGGTATTTCGGCCCCTACACCGACGTCCACACGATGCGCTCGGCGCTGAAGACGGTCCGCGACATCTTTATGATCAGGAGCTGCAACTACCGGATCGACCAGGAGTTCATCGACAAGAAGAAAATACGGGTGTGCCTCGACTACCATATCAAAAAGTGCGAGGGGCCGTGCGAGGGGCTCGTGTCCCGGGAGCGGTATGCGGAGATGATCGACCATGTCGCCCAGGTGCTCCGCGGAAAGACCTCTGAGGTCATCGCCTCTCTCCAGACCCAGATGAAGAAAGCGGCTGGTGAGTTGAAATTCGAGGAGGCGGCGATCTACCGGAACCGAATGCGGGAGCTCGAGGTCTACTCGGAGAAGCAGAAAGTGGTCGACATCGAACGGCACGACCGGGACATCGTCGCCATCGCCGCGGAAGAGGACGACGCATGCGGCGTCGTCTTCAAGATACGGGAGGGGAAAGTGCTTGGCCGCCAGCACTATTACGTCAATAAAGTTGAGGGGAAATCGGAGCCTGAAATCGTCGAGGCGCTCGTCGAACGTTACTATCTGGACTCGAATGATATTCCTTCCGAGCTTGTCCTCTCGGCGTCGATCGAGTCGATCGAGGCGACGAAGGAATGGCTTTCACGCACAGCCGGACATCCGGTGGAGATCATCATCCCCCAAAGGGGAGAGCTGGCGACACTCGTGGCGATGAGCAGGAATAATGCCCAGTACCTCCTTGGCGAGCTGAAGATCCAGAAAATGAAGCGTGAGGACTTCGTCCCGCACGCGGTTGAATCGCTCCAGCGTGACCTCCGCCTGCCGGCACCTCCGAAGAGGATCGAGTGCTTCGATATATCGCATCTTCAGGGAACGGAGACGGTCGCTTCGATGGTCGTCTTTGAAAACGGGAAGCCCAAAAAGGGGGACTACCGGAAATTCAAGATCAGGGTTACCGCCGCCGGCAACACCGTCGACGATTTTGCGAGTATGAGGGAGGTGATCGGAAGACGGTACACCCGGCTGCTTCAGGACCAATCTCCGCTGCCGGATCTCATTCTTGTCGATGGGGGAAAGGGCCAGCTCTCGAGCGCGTCCGGCGTCCTCAACTCCCTGAAGCTCTCTTCTCAGCCTATCGCGAGCCTCGCCAAGAGACTCGAAGAGGTGTTCGTTCCCGGCAGCAGCGACCCGGTCTCGATACCGAAAACCTCTTCTTCGCTCCGCCTGCTTCAGCAGATCCGGGACGAGGCACATCGATTCGCCATCACATACCACCGGTCGCTGCGCGCCAAGCGTACCCTGCAGACCGAGCTCGACCTGATCGGGGGCGTGGGGAAAAAACGGGCGGCGGAACTCCTCGAGGCGTTCGGTTCGGTGCAGGGTGTGAAATTCGCAACCGAAGAACAGCTCGCGGAGATTGTCGGGGCAAAGGTGGCCGCGAAAGTCAAAGAATATTTCGAAGATCCGCACAAGGAGGATGAAGAGTCAGAGCCGTCGTCGAAGGAGCCCGTCTCGGGCAGCGCCGGTTGAGCTTGTTGATTTTCAGTGGGATAATCCATACAATTTCGGGAACGGATCGCTTCTCCCTGCTGCGTGGAGCCTTCGCAGGGCCATGCCAGCGTCGGGCCGGCGTCACGGATCCGGTGAACGGCCGCGCGCGGTCATGCACCTCTTGAACTCCGCCTCCCGGTATGCAAGAGGTTTTTTGTTTTTGAGTTCATCCCATCATCGGCGCTCACGCCGCTGATCCATGCAACCCTGAGGTCATGGTGCAATTCAGTCTCCTTCTCCCCGTCGGGCTGCTTATCATCGGCCTTTTCATCCTCTGGTGGAGTTCAATGCTCCGACAGCGGAAGTATGACCTGGAGCTGAGCCGAAGCGAGGCGCGGTACCGGAGCTTCTTTGACAACTCCCCGATCTCCCTCTGGGAAGAGGACTTCTCCGAGGTGAAAGGATACCTCGACAGACTTGCAAAATCGGGTGTGAAGGATTTTAAGCGCTACTTCGAGAATCACCCGGGAGAGGTGACCGCCTGCGCGGGGAAGGTGAAAATCCTCGACGTCAACAAGGCCACGCTGAAGCTCTTCCACGCCGGGACGAAGAAGGAGCTCTTTGCGGGCCTCGGTGTCGTGTTCGGCGAGGAGATCCACGAGGCCTTCATCGAGGAACTCACGGCTATCGCGGCGAACCAGCTCTCGTTCGAGAGCGAGGATTTCAACCAATCGATCACCGGCGAGCGGAAGGAAATCTTTCTGAAGTGGTCCGTCGTCCCGGGGCACGAGATCGATTACTCGAAAATGCTTGTGTCGATCGTGGACATGACTGAACGCCGCTCTGTCGACCGGGCGCTCAGGGAAAGCGAAAAACGTTACCGGGATCTCGTCGAGAATATCAGCGAGCTCTATTTCGTTTGCGACGCACAGGGGATGGTGGTCTACGGCAGTCCGAATTTCTTCTCGGAGTCGGGCTACCAAGCAGAAGAGATCACCGGCAGGTCGTTTCTCCGGCTTGTGGCCCCGGAAGACAGGACGAGGGTTCTCGCCTTCTACCGGGCGCGGAGCACCGACGGGACGCTCGACACGACGTGCGAATTCAGGGGAAAACGGAAAGACGGTCGGGAGACGTGGGTGGAGCAGTCGACGAGAATCATCCGGGGCGAGGAGGGGAGCGTCCACGAATACCGCAACGTGGTGCGGGATATCACGGAACGGGTGCGGGCGCGCGACGAACTTGCCTCCCGTGAACGCCGGTTCCGGGCTCTCATCGAAGAGAGCTCCGATATCGTCTTTCTCCTCGACGCGGAGGGGAAATACCTCTACGTGAGCCCGTCGGTGACTCGGATGCTCGGTTATCAACCCGAGGACCTCATCGGTCAGAACGCGATCGAGTATGTCCATTCTGTCGACGCGGAAATCGCGCAACGCCTTTTTCTGGGAGCCTCTCCGGAGACTCCCCGGCCGGTCCTCTCGGAATTCCGCTACCGGCAGAAGAACGGTACCTGGCGCTGGGTCGAGGGGGTGAGGAAGAACCTCCTCGACGACCCGTCCGTCCGGGCCGTTGTCGTCAACATCCGCGACGTGACCGAACGCCGCGCCGCCGAGGAACTGCTCCGGGAGATGCCGATCCGGATCATCAACGCACAGGAATCGGAGCGGCGGCGGGTTGCCCGCGACCTCCACGACAGCGTCAATCAGATTCTCTCGTCGGTGAAATTCAGGATGGAGAGTATCGAGGAGAGGGTTCCCCAGAAGCAACGGGCGCTGAGGAACGTTGTCGTCGGAGCAAGACACTCCCTCGACAGAGCCATCCAGGAGGTGAGAAGGATTTCCCAGAACCTCCGGCCAAGCGAGCTCGATGACCTTGGAGTTGTCTCTGCCGTCCGGAGCATGTGCGAAGATTTTCAGAAGACGACGAAGATCGACGTGGATCTTTCGTTCTCGAAACTTCCGCGGCAATTGACCCCCGAGCTGGAGGTGACTCTTTACCGGATCATCCAGGAAGCGCTGACGAATGTCGCAAAACATTCGCAGGCCACCCGCCTCAGAATCAGGTGCGCGCGCGAACATGCGCAGCTCGCCCTGAAGATCAAAGACAACGGCAAGGGCTTCGACGGCCGTGAGACAGGCGCAAAACCGGGGAAGGAGTCAGGGATGGGATTGCTCAATATCCGGGAACGGGCTGCCTATGTCGGAGGGACTGCGACCTTCCATTCAGCCCTCAAGAAGGGGATGGAGATCAGCGTGCATTTGCCGTACGGTCATCACGAATCGAAAGAGGTCCACCCATGAAGAAGTCGAGGATAAGGCTCCTCATTGTTGACGACCATCCGCTCGTTCGCGAGGGGCTCAGGTCGTGCCTTGTGCAGGAAAAGCATCTTGAAATCGTCGGCGAGGCGGCCGACGGTCAGGAGGCGATCCGGATGGCAAAGAGTACCCTCCCCGACATCATCCTTCTCGACATCAATATGCCGGGAATGAACGGGCTTGAAGCGGCACGCCTCCTTATGAAGTCCTCCCCCAAAAGCAAGATTTTGATTCTCACCATGCACGACAGCAAGGAATACGTGAACAGGATGGTTTCGACCGGGGCTCACGGATACATGCTGAAAGATTCCCCTCCCTCCGAACTCGTCACCGCGATTGAGGTGGTTCACGGGGGCGGGACTTTCTTCAGCCCGAAGATCTCGGAGACGGTAATGAGCGAATACGTCAAATCCGTCCGGACAAGGGGGAAGAAGGGGAGCGTTGAGCTTTCACGGCGGGAAACCGAGGTTCTTGTCCTCATCGCCGAAGGGCTTGGGAACAAGGAAATCGCCTCCAGGCTCTTTGTGAGCGTCCGTACCATCGAAACGCACCGGGAGCGAATCATCAAGAAACTGGATATCCACACTGTCGCAGGCCTCACCCGCTACGCCTTGACGAAAGGCATTGTGAAACTTGCCTGATATCCGTACATTGCCCGACAACAAATATCCGTATTTGATGGGATAGTGGAGGTTGGCTGTTTTGCGTATATTTCCATGTCCGCACACCAAGCCGTTTGTACCATGATGGAAGCGCTTTTCAAAGGGCCTTCCCCCTGCACCCCTTCGGGGATGACAAGGGTGAGGTACGCGTAGCCGCACACCGATGGCAGACACCGCACCATATCAGATCATAGCGAAGGAAGCTTCGGGAAAACCGGTCCAGGGTTTCATCACCGCGACCTCTTCTTCCGACGCGAGGAGGCGCGCGAAGCTCCATCCCCGCTTCAAGGATTCGACGCTCGTAACGGTGCGGAAGAAGAAGAACTACGCCTATCGTGTCCGGCATGGCACGAAGACGATCGACGGTTTTCAAAGCGCCTACACAAGACAGGAAGTTGTCGCCGCCCTCGAGCGTATCGGCTTCGACGTACGATGGGTGCGACGCCACTACGAGATCAAGTTCAAGGCTGCCTCGAACGAAATCGTCTCTTTCGTCGGCACGAGCGCCCGCCTCCTGGAGCAGAAGCTTCCCTACACGGAAGTGCTCCAGGTGATGGTGAACAGCGTCAAGGACAAAAACATGAAGGTCGCCCTTCGCGACATCATCCTTGACCTGAAGAACGGAGTCGACTCTCGCGAGGCGTTCCAGAAACAGGGAAAGATCTTCGGAGAGCACACGGCGCTCATGCTCGGCATTGCGTCGAAAAGCGGAGACATGACGATGATCTTCCGCAGTGTCGCGGCTCTCGTCGAACGGCAGGCGGAGTTCAAAAAGGGACTGACGAGCGCATTGATCCTTCCGGCGGTCACCTCGCTGACGCTGGTCGGAGCGATCGCCTTCTACGTTCTCTTCCTTCTTCCGAAAATGATGAAGCTCATGGGACCGCTCCTCGACGAGGTGCCTCCCATCACCCAGTTTACGCTGAACCTCAGCGCGTGGGTGCAGGACAATTTCATTCTCCTCATCGTCGGGTCCCTGCTCGTCATCGTCGGCTTTTACGCCTACATCGTTTCGCCCCAGGGGCGGCTTCAGATGCACAAGTTCATCGTGAAGGTGCCGTACGTCGGTAAGATCCTCCGGAACACGAGCACCGAGATCTTCTGCCGCGTCCTCGGCATCATGTATGCCTCGGCGGGAGAGAATATCGAAGCGATCCAGCTCGCCGCCGAGTCGAGTGGCAACCGGTGGCTGGCCCTTCAGATCCGGACCGTCGCCATCCCGACGATGCTGAAATACGGAACGGAGCTGGCGAAGGCCCTCGAGTCGGTCAATTTCTTCCCCGAGATGTTCATCTCGAGGTTCAAAACGGCGGCCGAGACCGGCGCCGTAAAAGACACCGCGAACCAGCTTGCGGATTTTTACCAGATGGAAAATCACTATGCGATGAAGAATATGATCAGCTTCATCGAAGTGATGATCTCCGTCATCATCATGGCTTCGATGATCTTCCTGACCCTTCTTTCATCGGAGACAGCGTCGATGAACATCAGGTCGATGTAGGCGGGAAGAGGGACGAAGGACAAGGCAGCGAAAAGCATGCAAGCGCGAACAGTGAAAAAAGAACTCGGCGACATCCTCATCGACAAGGGAATCATCCAGCCCGATGTGCTCGCCCGTGCCATCGCCGTTCTCGACAAGGAAGAGAACAAGGGACGGCGAAAACTTCCTCAGATTCTTGTCGAACAGTTCAAGATGGACCGCGAACTGGTCTACCGGGAAGTTGCCGATTACTACGCCTTCCGGACGCTCGACATCTCCATGGAGACGGTCGACGACGGCGTGCTCGGCTTCATCCGGAAAGAGATCGGCTCTCTTCCGGAGTCGATCCGCGAGCTTGCTCACGACAACAACGTCCTGCCGTACTCGATCGATCCCGACAGGCCGGGACGCCTCCTCGTCATCACGCCGGACCCGACGAAGCCAGAGGTCTACAAGATCGCCCGGACCTTCCATTACCAGAAATTTGAGATCTGCTACGTTCCGTTCTCGCAGTGGGATGCTCTCTGGAAACGTGTGAGCATCGATAAGGCGGTCTACCGCGACAAGGAATCGATGCTCCGGGGCGAGTCGTTCGTCGACGAATCGGAGGAGGATTCCGAGGGGTACGAACAGGCGCTTGAGGAGGAGATCAGCCGGAGCGGACTCGTCGACCTCGTCGAGAGCATTTTTGTCGATGCCGTAAGGGTCGGGGCGAGCGATATTCACGTCATCCCGCGCGGGGAGAAGGTGACGGAATTCCATTTCCGTATCGACGGGAAGCTCTCGCGGTGGTACACCCACAATGATACTCGCGCAGAGGCGGTCGCCGCGGTCGTGAAGGACAGGGCGAAAAACCTCGACCGGTTTGAGCGGAACATGGCTCAGGACGGCTTTGCCCAGCTTACGATCGACAAACGGACGATCCGTTTCCGTCTCTCTGTCATCCCCCTCCAGGGGAAGGAGCTCAAGAACAAGTTTGAGTCGATCGTTATCCGCGTCCTCACCGAGCCGGTGGTTGGGGGAAGCCTCAGCGACCTCGGGTTCGATTCCTACAGCTCGGGAGTGATGGCGAAAGCGATCAAGAAGCCGTTTGGGATCATTATCGTCACGGGGCCGACCGGGAGCGGGAAGAGCACGACGCTGGTGGCCGCGCTCAGGACGGTGATGGACGCTTCGCTCAACATCCTCACTGTCGAAGATCCCGTAGAGTACCTCATCGAAGGGGCGCGACAGGTGAAGCTCAACGTGAAGCTTGATTTCGAGGGGGCGCTCCGCGCCATCCTACGTCACGACCCGGATATCGTCATGGTGGGGGAGATTCGCGACAAGCTCACGGCCGAGATTGCGGTAAAGCTGGCGAACACAGGCCACCTGACCCTCTCGACGCTCCACACGAACGATGCGCCGAGCGCCGTCTCGCGTCTCTACAAGATGGGGATCGAGCCGTTCCTCATCGCGTACAGCATCAACATTATTCTTGCCCAGCGTCTCGTGAGGAAACTTTGCGAGCGATGCAAGAGTCCGCTCAACGAGCCCGATGTTCCCACGCTTCTCAAACTTGGCTTGACGGAGGAAGAAATCCGCAACGCGAAGTTTTATCAGCCGATCGGGTGCAGCGAGTGCATCAAGGGGTATCGGGGACGGATTGCGATCCACGAGGCGCTCTATTTTACGAAAGAAATCCGTCAGCTTATTCTTGATGCCGGTTCGTCCGTGAATGAGGAGGCCATCCGGCAGGCGGGGCTGAGGAACGGCATGCGGACCCTCAGGGTTAACGCGCTGCAGCTTCTTACGAAGGGAGTAACGACCCTTGAGGAAGTGGCAAGCGTGACGGCGGAAGATGATTAAGGAGGAGCCGCGAATCGCCGACCGGGGGAGTACCGTG